>NZ_JBIVGS010000002.1:0-729014 GCF_044748785.1 Pseudomonas sp. NPDC089743 | reverse complement strand
TTATTGGCCTGATAACTGGCCACCCAGCGTCGAAGCAGACTGAAATCGATACCGAAGTGTTTAGCCACCTTTCGGAAACCGTTGCTGCCATCCAGATAAGCTGTAATCGCTGTGAGCTTGAATTGCTCGGTGTACTTACCCATAGATCCCCCAAGGGTTGGATTGGTGTCCAACTTCTTGGGGGCAGTCCACGCGGTGGGAGCCGGCTTGCCGGCGATTGGGCCGCGAAGCGGCCCTTGCTTGCATCACTCCACCAGTTCGACCAGCACTGTCCCTTCGCTGACCATATCCCCTTCCTGGCAGAACAACGCCTTCACCGTCCCGCCATGCGGAGCGCGAATGCTGTGCTCCATTTTCATCGCCTCCAGCACCACCAGCGCAGTGCCTGCTTCCACCGCCTGGCCAGGCTCCACCAGCACCCGCACGATGCTGCCATTCATGGGCGCACCCAGGCCGCCGTGATGGCTGTGGCTGGCTTCGGCCTCGGCGATCGGGTCGAAGGCCTCGATGGCATGCATTTCACCCTCCCAGCGCAGGTACAGCGTGCCACCTCGGCGCACTGCCAGATATCGCCGGCGCACGCCGCCTTCATCATGCCCGAGCTGTTCGCCGTCCAGCCGCCAGGCCGAGACGGCACCGTGCTCGAGCACAATCGCCTGGCGCTCACCGCCACTGCGCAGGTGCAAGCTGCTATGCGCCGGCAGGCCAAGGCGCAACCCTGAGCGCTCAGCCCACGGCGAGCCGCTGTCGTCGTCACGCTCGCGGGGCGCCTGGCCCCGCAGCCAGGCTTCACCTGCGGCTTGCCAGAAGCCTGCGGGCAACGGCTGCGGCGCCGGCAGCAGTACGTCCTGATGGCGTGGAATAAACCCTGTATCCAGCTCGGCCGCCGCGAATGCGGGGTGGGCGAGGATACGACGCAGGAAGGCAATGTTGGTCTTCAACCCACCGATGGCGAACTCGTCCAGCATCGCCAGCAAGCGCAGGCGGGCCTGTTCGCGGTTTTCGCCCCAGGCGATCAGCTTGCCCAGCATAGGGTCATAGAAAGATGAGACCTCGTCCCCCTCGCTTACCCCGCTGTCCACCCGGCGACCTTCGCCAGGTGCCGACTCGCGGTACAGCGTCAGGGTGCCGGTGGCCGGCAGGAAGTCGTTGGCCGGGTCTTCGGCGTAGAGGCGCACTTCGATGGCATGGCCGATCAGCGGCACCTGGGCCTGGGTAATCGGCAGTGGCTCGCCACAGGCGACGCGGATCTGCCAGGCCACCAGGTCCAGGCCGGTGATGGCTTCGGTCACCGGGTGCTCGACCTGCAGGCGGGTATTCATCTCCATGAAGAAGAACTCGCCACGGGCATCGAGCAGAAACTCAACGGTGCCGGCACCGACATAACCGATGGCCTGGGCGGCGCGCACCGCCGCTTCGCCCATGGCTTGCCGCAACTGAGGGGAAAGCCCCGGCGCCGGTGCTTCCTCGACCACCTTCTGATGGCGGCGCTGGATCGAGCAGTCGCGCTCATTCAGGTACAGGCAGTTGCCGTGCTGATCGGCGAACACCTGGATCTCCACGTGGCGGGGCTTGAGCACGTACTTTTCCACCAGCATGCGCGCGTCGCCGAACGACGACTGCGCTTCACGCTGGGCCGAGGCGAGGGCGTCGGCCAGCTGGCTTTCTTCCTCGACCACTTTCATGCCCTTGCCGCCCCCCCCGGCGCTGGCCTTGAGCAACACCGGGTAGCCGATGCGCTCGGCAGCGGCGCGGAAGGTTTCCAGGTCCTGGGCGTCGCCGTGGTAACCCGGCACCAGCGGTACGCCGGCCGCTTCCATGAGTGCCTTGGCCGCTGATTTGCTGCCCATGGCATCGATGGCGCTGGCCGGTGGGCCAAGGAAGATCAGCCCGGCGTCCTCGATGGCACGAGCAAACCCTGCGTTTTCGGACAGAAAACCATACCCCGGGTGAATGGCCTGAGCGCCGCTGGCTTTGGCCGCAGCGAGCAGTTTGTCGATCACCAGGTAGCTGTCAGCGGCCTTGCTGCCCCCCAGCTCGACACGGATATCCGCTTCGCGGCTGTGGCGGGCGTCGCGGTCGGTGGCACTGTGCACCGCCACGGTGGTCAGGCCCATGGCTTTGGCGGTACGCATCACCCGGCAGGCGATTTCGCCACGGTTGGCGACCAGCAGGGTGGTCAATGGCGTGCGGCTCATGGGCGCAGCTCCTTGTCGGGCTCGGTTTGCCAGGCGGGGCGACGTTTTTCCAGGAAGGCGCGCAGGCCCTCCTGGCCTTCGGCGCTGACCCGGATCCGGGCAATGGCGTTTTCGCAGTAGCGGCGCAGGGCAGGGCTGAGCTCACCGTCGTCGACTTCGCGCAGCAAGTCCTTGGTGGCGCGCAGTGCTTGCGGGCTGTTTTGCAGGAGGTTGTCCACCCAGGCCTGGACCTGCACTTCCAGCTCATCGGCCGGGTACACCTCTGCCAGCAGACCCAACTCCCGGGCCCGTACGCCGCTGAAACGTTCGGCGGTCAGGGCATAACGGCGGGCGCTGCGCTCACCGATGGCCTTGACCACGAACGGGCTGATCACCGCCGGGGCCAGGCCGATACGCACTTCCGACAAGCACAGCTGGGCATCCTCGGCGCCGATGGCCATGTCGCAGCAACTGATCAACCCCAAGGCGCCGCCAAAAGCCGCGCCCTGCACCACGGCAAGGGTGGGAACCTTCAGGCGATGCAGGGCGTACATCAGTTCGCCCAGTTCACGGGCGTCATCCAGGTTGGTGTTGAAGTCCAGCTGTGCCGATTGCTGCATCCACGCCAGGTCTGCGCCGGCGCTGAAATGCCGGCCACGGCCGCGCAGCAGCATGAAGCGCAGGCTGGCGTCGTCGGCCAGTTGGCCAAGGGCGACGATCAGTTCGCGAATCATCTGTGCATTGAATGCGTTGTTCTTGTCCGCCCGGTTTAGCCACAGGGTGGCGAAGCCGCGCGGGTCGCGGATCACTTCGAGGGTGCTGAAATCGCTCATGGGTCACATCCGGAAAATGCCGAAGCGGCTCTGTTCGATCGGTGCGTTCAGCGCGGCGGACAACGCCAGGCCAAGCACGTCGCGGGTCTGCGCCGGGTCGATGACGCCATCGTCCCAAAGCCGGGCGCTGGAGTAGTAGGGGTGACCCTGGTGTTCGTACTGGTCGAGAATCGGCTGCTTGAGCCTGGCCTCATCCTCGGCGCTGAAGGCCTGGCCGCTGCGTTCGCTTTGCTCGCGCTTGACCTGGGCCAGCACCCCGGCGGCTTGTTCGGCCCCCATCACGCCAATCCGCGCATTGGGCCACATCCACAAAAAGCGCGGATCGTAGGCGCGGCCACACATGCCGTAGTTGCCAGCGCCGAAGCTGCCACCGATGATCACCGTGAACTTCGGCACCTGGGCGCAGGCCACCGCGGTGACCAGCTTGGCGCCGTGCTTGGCGATGCCGCCTTCTTCGTACTTCTTGCCGACCATGAAGCCGGTGATGTTCTGCAAAAAGAGCAGTGGGATGCCGCGTTGGCAGGCCAGTTCGATGAAGTGCGCGCCCTTTTGCGCGGCTTCGGCGAACAGGATGCCGTTGTTGGCCAGGATCGCCACCGGGTACCCGTGCAGGTGGGCGAAGCCGCACACCAGCGTGGTGCCGAACAGCGCTTTGAACTCATCGAAAACCGACCCGTCGACCAGGCGCGCGATCACCTCGCGCACATCGAACGGTTGCTTGGCGTAGGCCGGCACCACGCCGTACAGCTCCTGGGCGGCATACAGCGGCGCAGCCGGCGCCTGGCGTTGCAGTTTGCCGAGCTTGTGCCAGTTGAGGTTGGCCACGCTGCGCCGGGCCAACGCCAGGGCATGTTCATCATTGTCGGCATAGTGGTCGGCCACGCCGCTGGTGCGGCAGTGCACATCGGCACCGCCGAGGTCTTCGGCGCTGACCACCTCGCCCGTAGCGGCTTTCACCAGGGGCGGGCCTGCCAGGAAGATGGTCGCCTGCTGGCGGACCATGATCGCCTCGTCGGCCATGGCCGGCACATAGGCCCCACCTGCCGTGCACGACCCCATGACCACGGCGATCTGCGGGATGCCCTGGGCGCTCATGTTGGCCTGGTTGAAGAAGATCCGCCCAAAATGTTCACGGTCTGGAAACACCTCATCCTGACGCGGCAGGTTGGCGCCGCCGGAATCCACCAGGTAGATGCAGGGCAGGCGGTTCTGCAAGGCGATGGTCTGCGCGCGCAGGTGTTTCTTCACCGTCAGCGGGTAATACGAGCCGCCTTTAACCGTGGCATCGTTGGCCACGATCATGCATTCCACGCCCTCGACGCGGCCGATGCCCGCGATCACGCCGGCTGCAGGCACATCTTCACCGTACACCTCGTGGGCGGCCAACTGGCCGATTTCAAGGAAGGGCGAGCCGGGGTCCAGCAGGCGGTCGATGCGCTCACGCGGCAGCAGCTTGCCACGGGAGGTATGCCGCTCCTGGGCCTTGGGCCCGCCGCCTTGTGCAATGTGGGTGAGCAGGCCGCGCAGGGCCTGGACCTGTTCGAGCATGGCCGCGCTGTTGTCGGCGAATTGCGCCGAACGCGGGTTGATCTGGGTGTGCAAGGTAGCCATGTGTGCCCGTCCCTCGTGTTCAGCGGGTTTCGTTGAACAGTTCGCGGCCGATCAGCATCCGGCGGATTTCACTGGTGCCGGCGCCGATCTCGTACAGCTTGGCATCACGCAGCAAGCGGCCCGCCGGGAATTCATTGATGTAGCCGTTGCCACCGAGAATCTGGATCGCTTCCAGGGCCATCTGCGTGGCCCGCTCCGCGGTGTAGAGGATGACCCCGGCGGCGTCCTTGCGGGTGGTCTCGCCACGGTCGCAGGCCTGGGCCACGGCGTACAGGTAGGCGCGGCTGGCGTTGAGCTGGGTGTACATGTCGGCGATCTTGCCCTGGATCAACTGGAACTCGCCGATGCTCTGGCCGAACTGCTTGCGGTCGTGAATGTAGGGCACCACCAGGTCCATGCAGCTTTGCATGATGCCGGTGGGGCCGCCGGAGAGCACCACGCGCTCGTAGTCCAGGCCGCTCATCAGCACGCGCACGCCGCCGTTGAGCTGGCCGAGGATGTTTTCTTCCGGTACCTCGACGTCATCGAAGAACAGCTCGCAGGTGTTGGAGCCACGCATGCCCAGCTTGTCGAACTTGTTGCTGCGACTGAAGCCTTGCCAGTCGCGCTCGACGATGAAAGCCGTGATGCCGTGCGCGCCCTTGTCCAGGTCGGTCTTGGCGTAGATCACGTAGGTGTTGGCATCCGGGCCGTTGGTGATCCAGGTCTTGCTGCCGTTGAGCACGTAGCGGTCGCCGCGCTTCTCGGCGCGCAGTTTCATCGACACCACGTCGGAACCGGCATTCGGCTCGCTCATGGCCAGCGCGCCGATGTGTTCACCGCTGATCAGTTTGGGCAGGTACTTCTGCTTCTGCGCGTGGCTGCCGTTGCGGTTGATCTGGTTGACACAGAGGTTGGAGTGGGCGCCGTAGGACAGCGCTACAGAAGCCGAGCCACGGCTGATTTCTTCCATCGAAACCACGTGGGCCAGGTAGCCCAGGCCGGCGCCGCCGTATTCTTCCGGCACTGTGATGCCAAGCAGGCCCATGTCGCCAAACTTGCGCCACATGTCGGCGGGGAACAGGTTGTCTTGGTCGATCTGTGCGGCGCGTGGCGCCAGCTCGGCGGCAACGAAGGTACGCACCTGGTCACGGAGCATGTCGATGGTTTCGCCCAGGGCGAAGTTCAGGGAGGGGTAATGCATGGGGCACCTTCTTGTTCTTGAAATTAGGAAACACCGTAGCTCACCAAGCGTCAGCCATTGGCAATCAGCGCTGTGTCGTTTTCACCTTTACGTTAACGTAAACCTGCCCCTCGGGACTGTCAATCCGTTCGTCACCTTTACGTAAACGTAAATCTGCGCCACAGTAATTGTCGCTGCTTGAGCCGTGCCCAGAACAACCACAAGAAGGGACACCCATGAGTCAAACCAGCTACACCCAAGGTCGTCAGAACCCAGCCTTGCTGACCCAGACCATTGGCCAGGCCTTCGATGCGACCGTGGCCCGTTACGCCGATGGCGAAGCCTTGGTGGTGCGCCACCAAGGCCTGCGTTTCACCTGGCAGCAGTTGGCCGAGCAGGTCGATGTCCATGCCCGGGCGTTGATGGCCCTGGGGCTGGACCGGGGCGACCGGATCGGCATCTGGTCTCCCAACTGCGCCCAGTGGTGCATCTTGCAACTGGCCAGCGCCAAGGTCGGCGCGATTCTGGTCAACATCAACCCGGCCTACCGGGTGGGCGAGCTGGAGTATGTGCTGCGTCAGTCTGGCTGCCGCTGGCTGGTGTGCGCCGATGCCTTCAAGACCTCTGACTATCACGCCATGGTTCGGCAGCTGCTGCCGGAACTGGCGCTGGTGGCGCCCGGTGACCTGGCCAGCGAGCGCCTGCCCGAGCTGCGCGGGGTGATAAGCCTGGCCGGCAACCCGCCACCGGGCTTTCTGCCATGGCCTGCGCTGCCAGGGCGGGCAGCGCAGACGGCCCCTGAGGCTTATCAGGCGCGCCAGCGCGGGCTGCAGTTCGACCAGGCGGTGAACATCCAGTACACCTCCGGCACCACCGGTGCTCCCAAAGGGGCCACGCTCAGCCATTACAACATCCTGAACAACGGCTTCATGGTCGGGGAAAGCCTGGGCTTGACCCCTGCCGACCGTATGGTGATCCCGGTGCCGCTGTACCACTGCTTCGGCATGGTCATGGCCAACCTCGGTTGCATCACCCATGGCAGCACGATGATCTACCCCAGCGACGCCTTCGATGCCGAACTCACCTTGCGTGCGGTGGCCGAGGAGCGCGCCAGCATCCTCTATGGCGTGCCGACCATGTTCATCGCCATGCTCGACCACCCGTCGCGCCAGCAGCTGGACCTTTCGACCCTGCGCAGCGGCATCATGGCTGGGGCCACCTGCCCGATCGAGGTCATGCGCCGGGTCATCGAACAGCTGCACATGGCCCAGGTGCAAATTGCCTATGGCATGACCGAAACCAGCCCGGTGTCTCTGCAGACCGGCCCCGACGATGATCTGGAATTGCGCGTGACCACGGTTGGCCGCACCCAGCCTCACCTGGAAACCAAACTGGTGGATGCCGATGGCTGCACCGTGCCCAGGGGGGAAATCGGCGAATTGTGCACACGGGGTTACAGCGTGATGCTGGGTTACTGGGGCAACCCGCAGGCCACGGCCGATGCCATAGATCCTGCAGGGTGGATGCACTCGGGCGACCTGGCAGTCATGGATCAAGACGGCCATGTGCGCATCGTCGGGCGCAACAAGGACATGATCATTCGCGGTGGCGAAAATATTTATCCGCGCGAGCTTGAGGAGTTCCTCTATACCCACCCCGCAGTGGCTGACGCCCAGGTGATCGGCATCCCGTGCGATAGGTATGGCGAAGAAGTGGTGGCCTGGATCAAGTTGCATCCCGGCCATAGCGCAACGGCTGAACAACTGCAGGGCTGGTGCAAGGCACGCATCGCCCACTACAAGGTGCCGCGGCACTTTTGCTTCGTCGACGCGTTTCCAATGACGGTGACCGGCAAGGTACAGAAGTTCAGGATGCGCGAAATCAGCGCGGCCACGCTTTCAGCCGAAAAGGCGCAGTGATGGAGCAATAGTGCTGGCCGCGCCCGTGATAGGGCGGGCAGCACCATTGCACGTGCATCGCTTTCCCTCGTCTATCCTTTAAGCCTTCACCGGTGGCTCCTGGCTCGGCGGGTCGCCGACAGTCGGCGGTTCGGTCGGCTTGACCGGCGTCTCGTCCGGGGCCTCTTCCGGCACGGGCGGCGGCAGGCTCGGGTCGTCGATATTGGGGTCGGGTGTCTCTGGTGGAATGGGAATGTTCATGGCCTGACCTCGCAGGGTGAATGAGAGGGTGGTGCAGGCTTTGATGTGTGGCTGCGCCGTTTTGCTCAATTTTTTTGAACCCCCTGCGTGGACGATGGCTCTGAACCCTTACCGCCAATGCCAACAGGGAGCCAGGACCGATGTCGCGCAACGAGCCCTTCGCAAGCGTACCGATGGCGAACGATCACCCCGACCAGGCCATCAGCCTGTCCCAGGCGCTGCTGGCGCCGCGCATCGTGATCGAGGATACCCAGCCCGCACTCGACGGTGGCGCGTTTGCCACCAAGGCCATCAGCGGCCAGCCGGTGGCGGTCAGCAGCAAGGTGTACAGCGACGGCCACGATCGCCTGGCCGTGATGCTCAACTGGCGGCAGGCCAATAGCCGGCGATGGCACTGCGTGCCGATGCATTCGCCAGGCAACGACCTCTGGTTGGCCGAGTTCACACCCACTGACCTGGGCCCCCACCTTTTCAGCATCGAGGCCTGGGTCGACCCGTTCGCCACCTATTGCCACGACCTTGAGAAGAAGTTCCACGCGGGCGTCGAGGTCAAGCTGGAGCTGGAAGAAGGTCGCTTGCTGCTTGGCAAAGGCGCAGAGCGCAGCGAAGGCGAGTTGCGCGAGGAGATCGAGGCGTTGCAGGCGCAGCTGCCCACGCTGGCACAGGCGGACCAGGTGGCGCTGCTGCTGGGGGAGCAGGCGTCGCGCCTGATGAGCGAGGCCGAGCACCGCAGCTACCTCACCGGCAGCCGTGAGTTCCCGGTGGATGTCGACCGCCCGGCTGCGCAGTTCGCCAGCTGGTACGAGTTGTTCCCCCGCTCGATCACCGACAGCCCCGAGCGCCACGGCACCTTCAACGATGTGCACGCGCGTTTGCCGATGATTCGCGACATGGGCTTTGACGTGCTGTATTTCCCGCCCATCCATCCGATCGGCAAGCAGCACCGCAAGGGCCGCAATAACGCCTTGAAGGCTGAGCCCAACGACCCGGGCAGCCCCTACGCCATCGGCAGCCCCGAAGGCGGGCACGATGCCATTCACCCGCAGCTGGGCACCCGAGAGGACTTCCGCCGCCTGGTGGCCGCCGCCGCCGAGCACGGGCTGGAGATCGCCCTGGACTTCGCCATCCAGTGCTCCCAGGACCACCCGTGGCTCAAGGAACATCCCGGCTGGTTCAGCTGGCGCCCCGACGGCACCATCCGTTATGCCGAGAACCCACCGAAGAAGTACCAGGACATCGTCAACGTGGACTTCTACGCCGCTGACGCCGTGCCATCGCTGTGGCTTGCCCTGCGTGATGTGGTGGTGGGCTGGGTGGAGGAGGGGGTGAGAACCTTCCGCGTCGACAACCCGCACACCAAACCGCTGCCATTCTGGCAATGGTTGATCGCCAATGTGCGCAGCCAGTATCCGGACGTGATCTTCCTCGCCGAGGCGTTCACCAAGCCTGCGATGATGGCGCGCCTGGGCAAGGTCGGGTATGCCCAGAGTTACACCTATTTCACCTGGCGCAACACCAAGCAGGAGCTGCGCGAGTATTTCGAGCAGCTCAATCAGCCGCCCTGGAGCCTGTGCTACCGGCCCAACTTCTTCGTCAACACGCCGGACATCAACCCGTTCTTCCTGCACACCAGCGGGCGTGCCGGCTTTTTGATCCGCGCCGCCCTGGCGACCATGGGCTCGGGGCTGTGGGGCATGTACTCGGGCTTCGAGCTGTGCGAAGGCACCCCTCTGCCGGGCAAGGAAGAATACCTGGACTCGGAGAAGTACGAGATCCGCCCCCGCGACTTCACCCAGCCCGGCAACATCATTGCCGAAATTGCTCAACTCAATCGCATCCGCCGGCAGAACCGTGCCCTGCAGACGCACCTGGGTGTGGCGTTCTTCAACTGTTGGAACGACAACATCCTGTACTTCGCCAAGCGCACGCCGGAGCGCGACAACTACATCCTGATAGCGGTCAGCCTCGACCCGCACAACGCTCAGGAGGCCAGCTTCGAATTGCCGCTGTGGGAACTGGGGCTGGACGATGACGCCGACACCCTGGGCGAAGACCTGATGAACGGCCACCGCTGGACCTGGCATGGCAAGACCCAATGGATGCGTATCGAGCCCTGGCATCAGCCGTTCGGTATCTGGCGCATCGAGAAGGCCCGCTAAGCCGCTTGGTCGGCGCTGAACCTGCAATTGAAAGGAGTCGCACATGGCCAAGCGTTCCCGCCCGGCAGCCTTCCTCGACGACCCGTTGTGGTACAAGGACGCCGTGATCTACCAGTTGCATATCAAGTCGTTCTTCGATGCCAACAACGACGGCATCGGTGACTTCGCCGGCCTGATCAGCAAGCTCGACTACATCGCCGAGCTGGGCGTCAATACGCTCTGGTTGTTGCCGTTCTACCCCTCGCCACGGCGCGACGACGGGTACGACATCGCTGAATACAAAGCTGTGCATCCCGACTACGGCAGCATGGCCGATGCCAGGCGGTTCATCGCCGAGGCGCACAAGCGCGGGCTACGGGTGATTACCGAGCTGGTCATCAATCACACCAGCGACCAGCACCCGTGGTTCCAGCGCGCACGCCATGCCAAGCGTGGCAGCAAGGCCCGCGACTTCTACGTGTGGTCGGACGACGACCAGAAATACGACGGTACGCGGATCATCTTCCTCGACACCGAGAAGTCCAACTGGACGTGGGACCCTGTGGCCGGCCAGTACTTCTGGCACCGCTTCTACTCGCACCAGCCGGACCTGAATTTCGACAACCCGCAAGTGCTCAAGGCGGTGATCGGGGTGATGCGCTTCTGGCTCGACCTGGGTGTCGACGGGTTGCGCCTGGACGCGATTCCCTACCTTATCGAGCGCGATGGCACCAACAACGAGAACCTGCCCGAGACCCACAAGGTGCTCAAGTCGATTCGTGCCGAAATCGATGCCAATTACCCCGACCGCATGCTGCTTGCCGAGGCCAACCAGTGGCCCGAGGACACGCGCCCGTACTTTGGCGAAGGTGACGGCGACGAGTGCCACATGGCGTTTCACTTCCCACTGATGCCGCGCATGTACATGGCCCTGGCCATGGAAGACCGCTTCCCAATCACCGACATCCTGCGCCAGACGCCAGAGATCCCGGCCGATTGCCAATGGGCGATCTTCCTGCGCAACCACGATGAGCTGACCCTGGAGATGGTCACCGATCGTGAGCGCGACTACCTGTGGAACTACTACGCGCAAGACCGCCGCGCGCGCATCAACCTGGGTATCCGCCGTCGCCTGGCGCCGTTGCTGCAACGTGACCGCCGGCGCATCGAACTGCTCACCAGCCTGCTGCTGTCGATGCCCGGCACACCGACCCTGTACTACGGCGACGAACTGGGCATGGGTGACAACATCTACCTGGGCGACCGCGACGGTGTGCGTACCCCCATGCAGTGGTCGCCGGACCGCAATGGCGGTTTCTCCAAGGCCGACCCGCAGCGCCTGGTACTGCCGCCGATCATGGACCCGCTGTACGGCTACCAGACGGTCAACGTCGAGGCACAGTCCCACGACCCGCATTCGCTGCTCAACTGGAACCGCCGCCTGCTGGCGGTGCGCAACCAGCAGAAAGCCTTCGGCCGCGGCACCTTGCGCACGCTCACCCCGAGCAACCGCCGCATTCTGGCGTACATCCGCGAGTACACCGATGCCGAGGGCAACAGCGAAGTCATTCTGTGTGTTGCCAATGTGTCGCGTGCGGCCCAGGCCGCAGAACTTGAATTGTCCCAGTACGCCGACAAGGTGCCTGTAGAGATGCTCGGCGGCAGCGCCTTCCCGCCGATCGGCCAGCTGCCGTTCCTGCTGACGTTGCCTCCTTATGCTTTCTACTGGTTCTTGCTGGCATCGCACGACCGCATGCCCAGCTGGCATGTGCAAGCTACCGAGGGGTTGCCAGAATTGACTACGCTAGTGCTGCGCAAACGTATGGAAGAGCTGCTCGAAGCGCCTTCGAGCGACACATTGCAAGACGCGATCCTGCCGCAATACCTGCCCAAACGGCGTTGGTTTGCCGGCAAGGAAGGGCCTGTCGATCAGGTGCGCCTGTGTTACGGCGTGCGTTTGGGCACCGCCACCACGCCGGTGCTGCTGAGCGAAATCGAAGTGTTGGGCGATGGCCAGCGTAACCGTTACCAGTTGCCGTTCGGGCTGCTGCCTGAAGACCAGATCAACAGCGCCTTGCCCCAGCAACTGGCGCTGTCGCGGGTACGCCGTGGCCGTCAGGTGGGCCTGATCACCGATGCCTTCGTGCTCGAGCCCTTCATCCGTGCGGTGCTGCGCGCCTGCCAGGACGGCCTGCGCCTGCCCTGTGGCAATGGCCAGGGCGAGCTGCGTTTCCACTGTACCGAAGCGTTGGCCGGCCTGGGCCTCGATGAAGACAGCGCGGTGCGCTACCTGAGCGCCGAGCAGTCCAACAGCTCTGTGGTGGTGGGCGACCGTGTGGTGCTCAAGCTGATCCGCCGGGTCAATCCGGGGGTTCACCCGGAGCTGGAAATGAGCGCTTACCTCACCGCCGCCGGGTTCACCAACATCTCGCCGCTGCTGGCCTGGGTCAGCCGCGTGGACGAGCGCCAGGCACCGCACCTGCTGATGATCGCCCAGGGTTACCTGAGCAACCAGGGCGACGCCTGGGCCTGGACCCAGAACACCCTGGAGCGGGCCATCCGCGACGAGATGGAACCGTCCAGTAAAGAGGGCGACGCGCATACCGACGCACTGGCTGAGCTCAACGGTTTTGCTGCCTTGCTTGGCCAGCGCCTGGGCGAGATGCACCTGCTGCTGGCCGCCACGAGCGATGACCCCGCCTTCCGGCCGCGCAGCAGCGATGGCGAAGACAGCGAGCGCTGGGCCCAACAGATCAGCCGCGAGCTGTGCCATGCCCTGGACTTGCTGGCTCAGCACCGCGACAGCCTGGACGGCGATAGCCAGGCGTTGGTCGACGACCTGCAACAGCGCCGTGAAGGCCTTGCCCAGCACATCGCTACCTTGGCAAGGCAGGCCGAAGGCGGCCTGCTGATGCGTGTTCACGGTGACCTGCACCTGGGCCAGGTACTGGTGGTGCAAGGGGATGCCTACCTCATCGATTTCGAAGGTGAGCCGTCGCGCCCGCTGGACGAGCGCCGGGCCAAACACAGCCCTTACAAGGATGTCAGCGGCGTTTTGCGATCCTTCGACTATGCTGCTGCGATGATCCTGCGCAGCGCCTCGGCGGTAGACGTGTCCGAGGCCGCACGGCAGGCTCGTCAGCGGGTCGCCCGGCAGTACCTGCACCAGTCGCGCCACGCCTTCGTCGAAGCCTACGGCCTGGCCACCGCCGCCATGCCTCACGCCTGGCAGCACGCCGAGGGCGAGCGCGCCGCACTGGAACTGTTCTGCCTGGAAAAGGCCGCCTACGAGATTACTTATGAAGCCGAGAACCGGCCAAGTTGGCTGGCCGTGCCTTTGCATGGCTTGCATGGATTGATCAGTACCTGGGGAGAGTCATAGATGAATGCAACCACGCGTGATAACGGTGGCCTTCGGCAGCGGGAGCTCGATGCCCTTGCCCGCGCCGAGCACGCCGATCCTTTTGCAGTACTTGGCCCCCATGGCGATGGCGCGGGCGGGCTGTGGGTCCGCGCCTATCTGCCAACTGCGCTGAGCGCCCGGGTGTTGAGCCGTGATGACGGGCGGGTGCTGGGCGAAATGCAGCAGGGCAGCCTGCCCGGGCTGTTCACCGCGCACCTGGATGATGCACAGCCCTACCTGCTGCAGATCGGCTGGGCCGGTGGCGAGCAGGTGACCGAAGACCCGTACAGCTTTGGCCCGCAGCTGGGAGACATGGACCTGCACCTGTTTGCCGAGGGCAACCACCGCGACCTGTCGGGGCGCTTTGGCGCACAGCCGACGCAGGTCGACGGCGTCGCTGGCGTGTGCTTTTCGGTCTGGGCGCCCAACGCCCGGCGCGTGTCGGTGGTGGGCGACTTCAACAATTGGGACGGCCGTCGCCACCCGATGCGCCTACGGCACGGTGCCGGGGTGTGGGAGCTGTTCGTGCCGCGCCTGGGCGTCGGCGAAACCTACAAATTCGAGGTGCTGGGCAAGGAGGGCGTGCTGCCGCTGAAGGCCGACCCGCTTGCCCGCGCCACTGAGCTGCCGCCCAGCACTGCCTCGAAGGTGGCCGGCGAACTCAGCCATGACTGGCAAGACCACGAGTGGATGGAGCACCGCGCCCAGCGCCATGCCTACAGTGCCCCGCTGTCGATCTACGAATTGCACCCAGGCTCCTGGCAGTGCGAGCTCGACGACCTGGGTGAGGTGTCGCGCTTCTACAATTGGCGCGAACTGGCCGAGCGCCTTGTGCCCTACGTGCAGAAGCTCAACTTCACCCACATCGAGCTGCTGCCCATCATGGAGCACCCGTTCGGTGGCTCCTGGGGCTACCAGCCCTTGTCGATGTTCGCCCCGACTTCGCGCTACGGCACGCCAGAAGATTTTGCGGCATTCATCGACGCCTGCCACCAAGGTGGCATCGGTGTGATCCTCGATTGGGTGCCGGCGCATTTCCCCACGGACGAGCATGGCCTGGCGCGCTTCGACGGCACGGCCCTTTATGAGTACGACAACCCTCTGGAGGGCTTCCACCAGGACTGGAACACCTTGATCTACAACCTGGGCCGCAATGAAGTGCGCGGTTTCATGCTGGCTTCGGCACTGCACTGGCTCAAGCACTTCCACATCGATGGCCTGCGGGTCGATGCGGTGGCCTCGATGCTGTACCGCGACTATTCGCGCAAGGCCGGCGAGTGGGTGCCCAACCGCCATGGTGGGCGCGAGAACCTGGAGGCCATCGATTTCATCCGCCACCTCAACGGTGTAGCCGCCCATGAGGCCCCGGGCGCACTGATCATCGCCGAAGAATCCACCGCCTGGCCGGGTGTCAGCCAACCCACCCAGCAAGGTGGCTTGGGCTTCGCCTATAAGTGGAATATGGGCTGGATGCATGACACCTTGCACTACATCCAGAACGACCCGGTGCACCGCAGCTATCACCACAATGAGATGAGCTTCGGCCTGATCTACGCCTATTCCGAGCATTTCATCCTGCCGATCTCCCACGACGAAGTGGTGCACGGCAAGCATTCGCTGATCGACAAGATGCCCGGCGATCGTTGGCAGAAGTTCGCCAACCTGCGCGCCTACCTGGCCTTCATGTGGACTCACCCGGGCAAGAAGCTGTTGTTCATGGGCTGTGAGTTCGGCCAATGGCGCGAATGGAACCATGACCACCAGTTGGACTGGTACCTGCTGCAATACCCAGAGCACCAGGGCGTGCAACGCCTGGTGGGTGACCTGAACCGGCTGTACCGTGAGTTGCCGGCATTGCACGAGCAGGATTGCCAGCCGCAGGGGTTCCAGTGGCTCATCGGTGATGATGCACAAAACTGCGTGTATGCCTGGCTGCGCTGGAGCAGCAATGGCGAGCCATTGCTGGTGGTGGCCAACTTCACCCCGGTACCGCGCGAGGGCTACCGGATTGGCGTGCCGTGCGGTGAGCGTTGGCAAGAGCTGCTCAACAGCGATGCCGAGCTGTATGCCGGGTCTAATGTGGGCAACCTGGGTGCGGTGGAGAGTGACGAGATCGCCAGCCACGGGCAACCGCTGTCGCTGGCCCTGAACCTGCCGCCGCTGGGTGTACTGGTGCTCAAGCCTGTCTGATAGCTGGCTTGAGTCGGCCTTTTCGCGGGCTTGCCCCGCGAAAAGGCCACACTGATCACCAGCGCATCCTGACCCCGAGGCTGCCGATCAAACCGTTCAGATCATTGTCATCCACATTGCTGCTGTAATCGGCACTGACGAAAAACGCCATGGAAGGTGTCACCCGCGCCACCAGGCCCAACCCCAGTTCCACCGTGGTCGAATTGCGCGAGCCGGATATTTTGTCGACCTGGTCCAGCTTGACCTCGTCGGCATCGCTGAAGTCATACCAGACGTTGGTGCGCACATAGGGCTCGACGGGCATGCCCCGCACTTCGTAGCGCCCGGACAACTTGGCACCGACGCGGCCGCTCCAGGTAGGCTGGCTATCGAACGCCTGCAGCGTCTCTTCCTGCACCTGATTGCCCGGGAAGAACTGCTGGTTGATCAACTGTGCCTGTGGCTCGATCACCCAACTGCCACTGAGGCGGATCGGGTAACCACCCTCCACGGAAAAGGTCATCGCATGGCCGCTGTCGTTCACCCGCTGCCCAGTCTCGCCCCGGCCCAGCACATCGATGCGTGAGCCCATGGCGACAGCGTCCACGTGCCAGCCCCGGTCATGGGTCATGCTCCAGTACACCCCCAGGCTTTCGCCGCTGAGGTTGACGGCGTTGCGCTGCTTGTCACCGAGCAGTACCCGGCTGCCCTTCATGCTGCTCTGCAGGTTGTTGTGCCCCACGAATATCCCCGCGCGGTGCACGTTGCCGCCGCTGGTTTCACGCACGAACAGGTCCGGGCCAATGGTCAGTTGCTGGCTGGGTGCTTCCAGCTGTTCCGGGGCCTGGGCGCCCGGGCGGGCAGTGCCCGGGAAGAACTGCGCCCATTGGCTGGCAATCAGGTCGGGCGCCAGCGGGCCATGGCGTTCAGCCATCTTGTTGCTGAAGGCCGTCAGCGTGCCCAGGCTCAGGCCGCTGGCGCTGACCGGGTCCAGCGACAGTTGCGCCATTGCTGGCTGCTGCAGAAACAGAGGTGAACCGGGATCGTCCAGCACTTCGAAGGCGAAGGTTTCCACCGGGGTTGCCAGAAGCATCGACGTGGAAACCGCGTAGAAAATACGGTCGAAGCGCAACGGGTTCGAGGTGTATTTCATGGCGGATCTCCTATGTTTTTTTGTTGTACAGCCCAAGAACCTGGCCTGTTGTCACGAGCTGTACGGCAAAACACAGGGCGACCCAAACCAGTACGCCAGCTTTCTCAAGCACGCACGAAGGCGCGAGCTCACGGCCCGGCGCAATTTTTTTACGACTAGATAATCTTTAGCTAAGGAGAGGTAAGGGGTTGCGTCAAGAAAGTGTTAAAAGGGCGGGAAGGGCGGGTGCGTGGCGTTAACGTCATGATTTCTAGCGAAAACATCACTGGCATAGCGGCGTTCGCTATTTCATCCACCCTGGCTATGCCGAATCATTGCAAACGCCGCTGTTACGCCCGGTCTGGGCAGTGCGTCCAAGGTGGCACAGCCGGCCCTGAGATCCGTTCGGTTCAGGGCCGGTTAGCCAACGCCGGGTCAGTCCTCCTCGCGCTGCAGCACCATCAGCAGCATCGAGCGCCCCTGGACCTGGAACGTGCTCTCGAACGGCAAATGCTGGCCCTTGCGCAAGTCCGGCCGGTCGGTGTCCACCAGGCAGCTCCAGTAGTCACCGTCCGGTACCGTCGGCAGCAAGAAAGGCACCACATCGTGGTGACTGTTGACGATCAGCAGTACCGTGGCCTCCGAACCCGGGCGGGCGATGCCACTGACCTGGGCACGGCCGTCGATCAGCATGCCCAGGCAGCGGCCATGGGGGTCTTCCCACTGCTCCACGGTCATCTCGTTGCCGTCAGGCGCCAGCCAGGTCACGTCCTTGACCCCGATCGCCTCGTTGTAGTCGCCGACCAGAAAACGTGAGCGGCGCAGCACCGGGTAGGCCAGGCGCAGGCGAGTCAGGCGTTTGACGAAAGCCAGCAGGCTTTTGCCTTCATCGTCCAGGTCCCAGTTGACCCAACCGATCTCGCTGTCCTGGCAGTAGGCATTGTTGTTGCCGTGCTGGGTGCGGCTGAACTCGTCGCCAGCGACGATCATCGGGGTGCCCTGGGCCAGCAGGAGGGTGGCGAAGAAGTTGCGCATCTGGCGCATGCGCAGGGCATTGATTTCAGGGTCGTCGGTGGGGCCTTCCGCGCCACAGTTCCACGACAGGTTGTTGTCGGTGCCGTCCTGGTTGTTCTCGTCGTTGTCTTCGTTGTGTTTGCCGTTGTACGACACCAGGTCGCGCAGGGTGAAACCGTCGTGGGCGGTGACGAAGTTGACCGAGGCATAAGGGCGCCGGCCGCGATTGTTGAACATGTCGCCAGAGGCGGTCATGCGCGAAGCGAAGTCGGCCAACTGGCCTTCGTCGCCTTTCCAGAAGGCGCGCACGGTGTCACGGAAGCGGTCGTTCCACTCCGCCCAGCCCGGTGCGAAGTTGCCCACCTGATAGCCCCCTGGGCCACAGTCCCATGGCTCGGCGATCAGCTTGACCTGGCTGAGCATCGGGTCCTGGCGGCAGGCCACGAGGAAGCCGTGGCGTTCGCTGTAGCCGTCGTGGTAGCGGCCCAGGATGGTGGCCAGGTCAAAGCGGAAACCGTCCACGTGCATTTCGCCAGCCCAGTAGCGCAGCGAGTCGGTCACCAGTTGCAGCACGCAGGGGTGGCTGAGGTCCAGGGTGTTGCCGGTGCCCGAATCGTTGATGTAGTAACGTTTGTCATCGGGCATCAGCCGGTAGTACGAGGCGTTGTCGATGCCGCGCATGGACAGCGTCGGGCCGCGCTCGTTGCCCTCGGCGGTGTGGTTGTAGACCACATCGAGGATCACTTCGAGGCCGGCGTCGTGCAGGTGCGCGACCATTTCCTTGAACTCGGCGATCTTGCCACTGGCCAGGTAGCGCGGGTGCGGTGCGAAGAAGGCGATGCTGTTGTAGCCCCAGTAATTGTTCAGGCCTTTGTCCAGCAGATGCTGGTCATTGACGAAGGCGTGGATCGGCAGCAGCTCGATGCTTGAAACGCCTAGGTCCTTGATGTGCTTGAGCAACTCGTCATTGGCAAGGCCGGCGAACGTGCCGCGCAGCTTCTCCGGCACGCCGGGGTGGCGCATGCTGATACCGCGGGCATGTGCTTCGTAGATGATGGTGCGTTCCCACGGAATTTGTACGCGCTGATCGCGGCCCCAGGTGAAGGCCGGGTCGATGACTTTGCATTTGGGTACGAAGGGCGCGCTGTCGCGCTCGTCGAACGACAGGTCACCGTCGGGGTGGCCGATGGTGTAGCCAAACAGTGCCTCGGACCATTTCAGGCTGCCGACCAGTTGCTTGGCGTACGGGTCGATCAGCAGTTTGTTAGGATTGAAACGGTGGCCGTTCTCTGGCTCGTAGGGGCCATAGACTCTGTAGCCGTACACCAGGCCGGGGTGGGCGTCAGGCAGATAGCCGTGGTAGATCTCATCGGTGTACTCCGGCAGCTCGATGCGCTCGAGCTCCTGCTCCCCCGTGGAATCGAACAGGCACAGCTCGACCTTGGTGGCGTTGGCTGAGAACAGGGCGAAGTTGACGCCCAGCCCATCCCAGGTGGCGCCGAGCGGGAACGGCATGCCTTCGCGCAGGCGGGACGGTGCTATGGAGCGGGTTTTCTTGGGAATGCGGGGGCTCATGGCAGTTCTCGGATAGCCGTAGGGAGGGGGCGGATGGTGCTTGAGGTGCGGCCCTTTCGCCGGCAAGCCGGCGCTCACAGCAATCCCAGGGTGTTGGAGAACGCTGTGGGAGCCGGCTTGCCGGCGATAGGGCCGGGGCTGGCTCAGCCAGCAGCCGGCTTCTTCGCTGTCTTGGGCTTTTTCGCAGCGGCCGGTTTCACCCCGGGCAGCGCCGCTGCCTTGGGTTCCGCGGGCGCTTTGGGCTGCGCTGCAACCTTGGGCTTGGCGGCAGCCTTCTTGCGCGGCGCAGCCTTGGGCGCCAACGCCTCGGCTTCGGCCAGCTTGCGGGCCATGTCCCAGTGGCGTTGTTCCTCGCCTACAGGCTTACCCTCAGACTCCCAGATCTGGTAGGCAAATTCGCGAATACGTTTTTCATCGACACTCATCATGACGCTCCTGATGCTCAAGATTGTTGTATCAACACATTGACCGGAAATTCCGATAGTACGGCGCTCAACATCAGCTCCTTTGAAGGGCTGACCACCGCGCTAGGGAAAAGTCCCATCGAGTTGGCAGGCGACAAGGCAAACGGCAATATCACCCGGGTGTCGTCCCAGTTCTGTGCTGGGATCAACGGTGTTGAAGCGCCGCCCAACAGGCCGCTGGCCAAGCGCGGGGCAATGACGATGGCGCGGTGGTCCTCACCCAGCCGGGCGAAGGCCAGCACCTTGTCGGCATGGCGCCCCTGCACGGTCAGCGGCAGGTAGGCACCACGACGGAACAGTTCGGCGTGGGCCTGCCGACAATCCAGCAGCCGTGCCAGCAGCGCCTGCTTGATGCGGCCGTCGCGCCAGTGCGCCAGCAGCTCGGTCACCGGCAGGGCGTCCTCAAGCGTGCAGCGCCTTTTAGCGTAGTCCACCGGGCGGCGGTTGTCGGGGTCTACCAGGCTGAAATCCCAGTACTCATTGCCCTGATAAAGGTCCGGCACGCCGGGTACGGTGCTGCGCAGCAGCGCCTGGACCAGGCCATTCAGAGCGCCGGGGGTGGCGATCAAGTGTGCGGCGTCGGCCAGGGACTGGCGCAATTGCTGGTTCTCGCGGCCGAGCAGCAGGCCATCGACGTAGGCCGCGCAGGCGGCCTCGTACGCCTCGTTAGGGGCGTTCCAGCTGCTGCGCAGCTTGGCTTCGCGCAGCGCCTTCTGCTGCCATTGGCGGATGCGCCCGGCATAGTGCTGCAGGGCGTTATCGTCGTGCAGGTCAAGGTCCAGGGGCCAACTGCCCAGCAGCGTCTGCAGCAGCAGTAGCTCGTCGCCCGGGCTTGGCGCAATGCCGTCTTCCAGCTGTTCACGCAGCGGTGCAGCCAGCTCGCGCCAATGCTCCACGCGGCTGGCGAACCAAGGGCCGCGCTCACTGAGCACCGCCAGCCGCGCGCGGGTGTCTTCGCCGCGTTTGTGGTCATGGGTGGCGGTGGCCAGCAGGTTGTCGGGGAAGTCGCGCAGGCGGCGCTGGGCCTCGTTGTGAAAGTGTTCGGGGCCGGCACTGAAACGCTCGGCCTCGAAGCCTACATCGTTGCGCGACAGCAGACGCGCCGAGCGGTAGAAGGTGGTGTCTTCCACGGCCTTGGCGGCGCTGGGCGCGGTGAGCTGCTGAAAGCGCACGCAGGCATGGCGCAGGTGTTTGCGCTGCCGGCCAGGAGGCAGCCTGCGCCACCCCTGGCCGCCGAGCCACTGCTCAAGCTGCTCGAGCAATGGCCAGTCCGCTTCGCTGAGGTCCTGGCGGGCATTGGCCAGGGCCTGCTGGAAGAATTTCTCGTCTTCGGCCGGGCGGCCGCAGGCGTTGAAGTACGTGCGGTACACCGGGTAGTGGGCGACCAGAGCTTGCAAGGCGCGGCGTATCGCCCCAAGGGTCAGGTCGCGGGTCATCAGGTCATTGCGCGCAACTTGCAGCAGCGCCTGGGCCACCGACTCACAGTCGCCGGCCAGGCTGGCATTGAGCACCAGATGCCGAGCCTGGCGTACTTCCTCCTCGAAGTCCGGGCGCTCGCTGACAGTGGCCCACAGTTCGGTCAACGGGGCTTCGCCTGCGGGGTCGTGCTGCAGCAGCGAGACCTGGTTCATGAACTCGTAGCCGGTGGTGCCGTCGGTGAGCCAATCCCGGTGCAGGTGTTCTTCGCTGCCAAGGATTTTCTCGACGTAGGTCGGGAAATGCTCGAGCGCTGCATCGAGGGGGCGCTTGGCCAGCAGACCATCGACCCGCCGGCGTAGCTTGCGGCAGTAGCCGCGAGGGTCGGCCAGGCCGTCGATATGATCGATACGCAGGCCGTCGACCAGGCCGCGCTCGATCAGCTCGAACAGCTTGGCATGGGTCGCCTCGAACACCACCGAGCGCTCTACGCGCAAACCGCCCAGCTCGTTGATGTCGAAGAACCGTCGCCAGTTGATGTCGTCGGCGGCAGTGCGCCAGCTGGCCAGCCGGTAGGTTTGCCGTTCAAGGAGCAGGTGCAGGCGCTGCAGGCCGCTCTCGGTGCGGCTGTCGAAGGCCAGCAGTGCAGACTGCAGGTCAGCGCCCTCGCGCACCAGGCGGGCCAGTTCGGCCTGCACCGGCAACGCGGCTGCCAGCGGGTCGGCGGCATCGCTCAGTGCGGTGAAGTGTTCGGCCAGCCGCTGCAGGGCAGGCTCGGGGCTCAGCGAAAGAATCCAGCCATAGTCGACCGGGCAGATCGGGAAGCGGTGCTCGTAATGGGCCACCTGCAGCACGCCAGTGTGCGCGTCGAATTCCAGTGGAATTTCGCCATTTTTCAGCGCGGCGCCATAGTCGCAGCCCAAAAAGGGCAACAACAGCTGGCCGGCCAGCAGTGGGTCGCTGGAGTGCCACTGGATATCGAAGAACTCGGCGTAGGGGCTACGCCGGCCCCACGCCAGCAGGCTCTGCCACCACGGGTTGTCCGCGCCGCCGACGGCCATGTGATTGGACACGGTATCCAGGATCAGCCCCATGCCGTGCTGGCGCAAGGCGGCCACCAGCCGCTGCAGCGCAGCCTCGCCGCCGAGCTCTGGGTTGACTTGGGTCGGGTCGACCACATCGTAGCCGTGGCGTGAACCGGCGCGGGCCTTGAGGATGGGCGAGGCGTACAGGTGGGTGATGCCCAATTGGGCAAAGTAGGGCACCAGCGGCAGTGCGTGGTCGAGGGTGAAATCGCTGTGAAACTGCAGGCGCAGGGTGGCGGACAACGGCTTCATTGATCACGCTCCCAGGCTTGCTCGCGGGCCTGGGCCAACAGCTCCAGGCGGCGTGCGGCATCTTCGTCGTCGAGCAGTTCGCGCACCGGCAGCGCGAATCGTCGGCGCCAGTTGGGGTGGCCTTCGGTCGTGCCGGGGAAGTTGGGTTGCTCTTCACTGCCGAGCAGGTCTTCGAGCGGGATCAGCACCAGCGGTGCGCGGGTGTGACCAACGTAACGGATGGCAGCATCGATCAAGTGGTCGTTATCCTTTAGTGGGCCATAATTGGCTTCAAGCGTGCGGCGCAGGCCGTCACGCTCTTTCTGTCGCGCCTGACGCCAGTGCAGCTCGGTGGCGTCATCGATCAGTTGCAGGCGCTGGCTCCAGTCGATGTCACGGTTTTGCAGCCAGCCGGCCAGCGGCGCCAGGTCATGGGTGCCGGTGGTGGCCAGGGCTTTGTCTGGCCAGTCGAGGATCGGCGTGAAGTGGCCCGGCTGGGCCTGCTCGAAAGGCAGCACGCGCATGCCCAGCACGGCCTTGTCCGCCAGCTGTTCGCGCAGGCCTTCAGGTACCGTGCCCAGGTCTTCACCCAGGACGATTGCCTGGTGCCGCACCGACTCAAGGGCCAGCAGACGCAGCAGGTCTTCCAGCGGATAATGCAGGTAGGCCCCTTCGTTGGGCTTGCAGCCACGGGGGATCAGCCACAGGCGGCGCAGCCCCATCACATGGTCGATGCGCAAGCCGCCGGCGTGGGCCAGGTTGGCCCGCAGCATTTCGATGAAGGCGCGGTAGCCATTGCGTTTGAGGCCTTCGGGCGAGAAGGCGCAGATGCCCCAGTCCTGGCCGCTGCGGTTGAGGATGTCCGGAGGAGCACCCACATTCAGGTCGGCCAGCAGCTCGTCCTGGCGGCTCCAGGCCTGGCTGCCGGCACCGTCGGCGCCCACCGCCAGGTCGGCGATCAGGCCGACCGCCATACCGTTGCTTCGGGCGGCCTCCTGGGCACGCTGCAGGCTGCGCTCGGTCAGCCACTGGCAGAAGGCATGGAACTCGACCTTGGCTGGATAGGCGCTGGCGAAGGCCTCCACTTCCGGGTGATAGGGGTCGTGCCAGGCGCTCGGCCAGTTGCGCCAATCGGCGCCCAGGCCGTCGTCCACGGCTCGTGCCTGCAGCACTTCGAAGCGGCAGTGGTGCTCCAGCGCCTGGCCAGCGGCCTCGCGGAAGCTCTCGAAGTCCTTGCGCAGAGGGTGCTCGGCCTGGCTGAAATTCTGGTACAGGGCGTCGAGCAGGCGCAGTCGGGCGCCGGCAGCGCGTGGCCAGTCGACCAGCGGGCTCTGCTCGAGGTCTTCCAGGGTTTGCTCCAGGCCGCAGGCCTCCACTGCCATGCGCACGGCACGTTCACCGAGCACGGCAGCAGGGCTGGCATACAGGGGGTTGAGCAGCAGGCGGCTGGAGGGGGAGTAGGGGCTGTAGTGCTGCTGGTCGTGCGCTGACAGGGCGTGGATCGGGCTGATGGCGAGGGCGTCGGCACCCCGTTCCGCGGCGCTGCGCGCCAGTTGCTCCAAGGCCAGGCAGTCGCCGTAGCCGCCATCACCTGGGCGGCGCAGGCTGTAGAGCTGCGCTGCAATGCCCCAGCAGCGCGGTGGCGGTTGGTCGACAGCGTCCTCCAGGCTGTGACAACGCAGCGGTGCCACAGCCACTGTGAACGTGCGGCCATCGATGTCCACTTGGTGATAGCCCAAGGGCAGTTCGCCAGGCAGTTGTGCCTGGCTGTCGAGGGTAAGCGCGAGCTGGCTGTGGTCTTCCAGGGTGCAGCGGGCGGCGCTGCCTGCGCTGAAGTAACGTGCCAATTCCAGTGGCCGGCCCAGGTCGGCGGTCAACAGCGGCGGTAAGTGTTCGCTGTCTTGGGCGACGTCCACGGCGTGCAGGCTATCCTGGATGGCGCTTTCGTCACTGGCGGGGTGGCCAAGCGCCTCGAGGACCTTGCGCAGCACGTCGTCGCTAACCTGTTGCGGCCTGTCGTTGGCGTCGATCCAGTCGCGGGCTAGCCCTACGCGGGCGGCCAGGCGGTGTAATGCAGTGTCACTCATGGGCGCTCCTGGCCAGGTGCAAGCAGGCTGACCACGCAGCTGTACGCAGACAGTGCGGTGTCGGGGTGCGTGGTGTCGCTACTGTCGAACAGGCGGTGCTCGGCAGGAGGCAGGTCGACCGGTTGTGGCGTGGAGGCCAGGTTCAGGTCGATGCGCAGGGTGTCGCCATTGCCCAGGCGCCAGCGTGCGGTAAGTGCCTTCTCACCCAGTACCTCGGCGCCCAGCGCACGGCTGCCAGGCAGGTGCGGTATGACATGGCGCCGGCGCAGTTCCAGCAGTTGCTGATAAAGGCCGTGCCAGCCGGCGATGACTTCCTCACGCTGCGGCCTTGAGGCTTGGAATGTCTGCTCGGCATTGGGGTCCGGGATGCGCTCGCGTTGCGCGGGGTCGGCAAAGGCGGTGAAGTGGGCGAATTCGCCACGCCGCCCTTCGCGCACGGCATCAGCCAGTTCGTCATGGAAGTCGGTGAAGAACAGAAATGGCCGGCAACTGCCATCTTCGTCACCCATGAACAGCAGCGG
The DNA here is from genome assembly GCF_044748785.1 of Pseudomonas sp. NPDC089743. NCBI lineage: Bacteria > Pseudomonadati > Pseudomonadota > Gammaproteobacteria > Pseudomonadales > Pseudomonadaceae > Pseudomonas > Pseudomonas sp. NPDC089743. The sequence goes on along the minus strand of NZ_JBIVGS010000002.1, from coordinate 703,837 downwards.
GATCATCGGCGCCAGCAGCAGCAGGCCCGTCGCGGCGCGCAGGGCAGGGGCCGGGCACAGGCGGGTCAGGCGTTCGCCCAGGGCGCGGTTGCCGATCTGGTCGTGGTTTTGTAGGAACATGACGAACGAACTGGGCTCAAGGTGGCCACTGGGTTCGCCGCGGGGTTGGCCATGGCGGTTGGCCTGGCCCTGGAACACGAAGCCTTCGGACAGGCAGCGGGCCAGCTTTTCGATCGGTTGTTGCTGGTAGTCGGCGTAGTACCCTTCGGTTTCGCCCGTGAGCAACACATGCAGGGCATTGTGGCCATCGTCGTTCCATTGGGCGTCGAAGCCCTGTTCCAGCAAGAACGCCTGGTTGTGCTCATTCTCCAGCATCAGCCACACCTGCCGGCCAGGCTCCACCGCCGCGCGTACCCGTTGCGCCAGTTCGATGAGGAAGTCGGGCTGGTCGATGGCATGCACGGCATCCAGGCGCAGGCCGTCACAGCGGTAGTCGCACAGCCACATCAGGGCGTTCTGGATGAAGAACTCACGCACCTCTGGCCGGCGGAAGTCGATGGCTGCGCCCCAGGGCGTCTGCCGGTCTTCACGGAAGAACGGGCTAGCGTACTGGTGCAGGTAGTTGCCGTCCGGGCCGAAGTGGTTATAGACCACATCCACCACCACCATCAGGCCCTGGCCGTGGGCGTCATCGACCAGCGCGCACAATTGCTCAGGGCTGCCATAGCTGTGCTGCGGCGCGTATGGCAGCACGCCGTCGTAGCCCCAGTTGCGCTCGCCAGGGAACTGCCCGAGGGGCATCAGCTCAACGGCAGTGATGCCCAGCTCGGCCAGGCGAGGCAGGTAACGGCTGACACCCGAGAAACCTTCGAGCACCCCCACATGCAGTTCCTGAATGACCGCTTCGTGCCAAGGGCGGCCTTGCCAGGGATGCTGCCAGGCATAGGCCTGGGTATCCACCACCTGGCTTGGGCCCTGTACGCCCTCGGGCTGGTAGCGCGAGGCCGGATCGGCCACCTGCAGCTCGCCGTCGATGCGGTAGTGGTAACGGTCACCGGCCTGGCACGGGGCAACCCCCGTAAACCAGCCGTTTGCGTCGGGCAGCAGCTCGATCGGCGGCTGCTGCTCCAGTTCCAAGCTCACGCTGCGCGCATCCGGCGCCCATAGGGCGAAGCGCGCCGACGTGGCGTCCAGCATTTGTGCGCCATGCCTGTGCATCTTCGACTCCCCGCTCAGTAGTGGCTCAGCTGTGCCTGTTTCACCAGGTCCTCGTAGAGGCGGGCGTAGGGTTCGACCGCCTGGCACCAGTTGAACGGTTGAGTCATCGACAGGCAGCGCATGGCGTTGAGCAGGTTCTTTTTGTCGAACACATAGAAGGCGCGGCTTAGCGCTTCGCGGTAACTCTCCACGGTCGACTCATCGAACAGGAAACCAGTCACGCCATTTTCGATGGTGTCGGCCAGCCCTCCGGTGTTGCGCGCCACGGGCAATGAGCCGAAACGCTGCGCATACATCTGGCTCAAGCCGCAGGGCTCGTAGCGTGACGGCATCAACAGGAAGTCGCTGCCGGCGAACATGCGCCGCGCATCGGTTTCGTTGAAGCCGATGCGCACACCGATGCGGCCGGGGTGACGCAGGGCCAGTTCACGCATGGCTTGCTCTTCTTCCGGCTCGCCACGGCCGATGATTGCAATCTGCCCGCCCTGTTCGACGATGTAGTCGGCCACGCCCAGGGTCAGGTCCAGGCCTTTCTGGAACACCAGCCGCGAGACCACGGCGAACAGCGGCCCTTCGCTTGGGTCGAGTTCGAACAGGCGGCGGACTTCCTCGGCATTGCGCGCCTTGCCATCCCAGTCGTTGATACTGAAGTTGTGCTGCAGGTGCTTGTCGGTGGCCGAGTCCCAGCTTTCGTCGATGCCATTGGGGATGCCGCCGAGAAGGCCTTGTTGAGCCTTGCTGGCAAGGAATCCGTCCAAGCCGCAGCCGAATTCTGGGGTGGTGATCTCGCGGGCGTAGGTGGCACTGACAGTGGTGATGTGGCTGGAGTAAGCCAGGCCGGCCTTGAGGAAGGACAGCTTGCCGTAGAACTCCATGCCTTCCTGCTGCATGGCATGGTCGGGGATCGCCAGCTCCGGGCTGCAGGCGCGGCTGTACACGCCCTGGTAAGCCAGGTTGTGGATGGTGAACAGGGTCGGGGTGCTCAGGCCGCGCCAGTGCATGTAGGCCGGGGCCAGCCCTGCAGGCCAGTCATGGGCGTGCACCACTTCGGGCGTCCAGTGGATCTTGCCTTCACCGGCGGCGATCTCGGCCGCGGCAAGGCCAAGGCGGGCGAAGCGGATGTGGTTGTCGGGCCAGTCGCGACCATTGTTGGCACCATAGGGTGTGCCGTCGCGCTGGTACAGCTCGGGGCAGATCAGCACGTAGATGACCAGGCCGTCAGCCATGTCCATACGGCCGATCTTGCACGGCGGCAGAGCAGCATGGCCGCCCAGTTCGCCGACGATATGAATGGGGTTGTCGCTTTCGACCACCTGGGTGTAGCCAGGGATCAGCACACGAACATCGTGCAGATGGGCCAATGCTCGCGGCAGTGCCGCCGAAACGTCGCCCAAACCGCCGGTCTTGATCAGGTCGGCAATTTCGGAGGTGACGAACAGGATCTTGCGTTTGTTAGGGTTGTGCTGGCGCTGAGCGCCGGGTGCCTTGACTGTCGTGGCGAAATCCGGGGTGATCGGTTCGCGGTTTTCCGGTTTGAATGACTCTACGTGAGGTTCGACAGCGGCACTGATCATACTTCTCTCCGTCCCTATGGTGTGGCCGGGTGCTGGCACCCGTTTGCTTTATTTCGTGCTGGTTATCTCTGCTTTGTATCCAGGTACTGCATCCTTGCCCCATGGTCGTGCGCGCGCACGTCGCGATCGGCATTCCGGCCGAAGGCGTCTGGTCTGGAAGGAGTGAGCGGCTGCAGCGAAGGGGGTCCCATTGCCTTGGCCTGCTTAAAGTTCCTGACCCGCCGCCTTTTGTAAAAGTTCGACTTTTTTGATGTCGCCTCTTCCTTGAGCAAATCGCGGGCCGAAAGCTGAGTGTAGGAGACCGGAAGTAAAAAGGGTGACCCACTGGTCACTTTCGTTATGACGCGAGATAGACGCAAACGTTGGCGAGTGATACTGCCGTCGAACGACGGCGTGCCAAGGTTGGGCGGGGGTGTTTTCGAGGGGCGCCATTTTGTAGCGCAATGCTCTAAGTGCACCATTATGGTGCGAAAAATGGCCCCTTAGCGAGTGTATCCGTGCGTGGCACTGCCACGATGTCTGCGTGCAGCGGATTTACTCGCGAGGAGGCCATTTTGAATGGATCAAGCCGTGGGTGAGTCCCGGCGGGTGACTTGGCTCATTGAGTGGGTAGCACAGAGGAGTGGTGATGAGTAATCAGCCACTCGCCGTCGATGCGCCGGTAATTGAAGGTGAAGCGTGCCGGTACCGCCTTGCCCGTGCTGGCGAAGCGGAAGGTGTAGAGGCCGGCCAGGGTTGCTTCGCCGCAACCGGCGAACACATGGGTTTCATCCAAGGTGCCGACGGGGCGGTCGGCAAGGAAGCCACGGAAGTAGTTCATGTGGGCCTGCCGAGTCAGCCGTGGGCTGGCCGAGAGTGTCGGTAAAAGCAGGGCCCCGTCCATGTAAAGCGCTGCAACCTGGCCCGGATCGCCACTTTGCAGGCGCGCGTTCCATTGCTCGAACAGCCCTAGTATCTCGTCATGCCGGGCAACATGACCAACATGACATTCGCCTTGGGCATTGGCGAATGCCGGCGCGCCGATGAAGCCCAGCGTAGCGAGCGGCAGCCAGATGGGAAAACCGCGCATACAATCAGTCCTCGTGCATAGCAGGCCCCGGAATGGGGCGCTCGAGGCGCATCATGCGTGCTGCAGCACCCGGCTGGATGTCAGGTGCGGTCAGGGCCGGTGTTAGGAAGTTTCCGTACTTCGGGCGTGCGGGGTGAGGCGGTGGGAGCGCTTTGGCCCCCACTGGAGGGATAGCCGATCAGAGGCCGATGGCCTTGTCGTCGCCGGAGCGGGCCTGCTCCAATTGCATGTGCAAGCGGGCGACCTGCTGGCGAAGCTGGTCGCGTTCGTCCTTCAATTTACGCAGTTCATCACGGCGCACAGATACATAGAGGGTCTGGGTTGGAGTGGCAGGCATCAAGGTACCCATGTAAACACCTCGCGGTTTTGGCTGGTGACAATAAAAGCGTAGTCGCTTCACGCGGCGGGCATTCTGAATTCTTTCACTGCTCATTGGAACTTTTTTGTTTAACGTTGTCTCGCCGTTCGTCGCTGAACCCTCGGGCGGTGTGCTGGACTAATCTGAAACGCTGGACTGTGTTGTCATTCATTTTTTCAAGGGGAGCATCGGCTCATGCAACTGGGAATCGTCGGGCTGGGCCGCATGGGCGGCAATATTGCAAGGCGGCTGATGCGCGCCGGACACCGCACGGTCGTGCACGACCGTAACCGTGAGGCGGTAACCGGGCTGGAAGGCGAGGGCGCCCAAGGTGCCCACGACCTTGGCGCGCTGGTGCAGAAGCTGAAGGCGCCACGCGCGGTATGGGTGATGCTGCCGGCGGGCGAACCGACCGAGCAGACCATTGCACAACTGGCCGAGCTGCTGGAGCCGGGCGATGCGATCATCGACGGCGGCAACACCTTCTACAAGGACGACATGCGCCGCGCCGCCGAGCTGGCCAAGCGTGGGCTGCATTACCTGGACGTCGGCACCTCCGGCGGTGTCTGGGGCCTGGACCGTGGCTACTGCATGATGATCGGCGGTGAGAAGGACGTGTTCGAGCGCCTGGAGCCTCTGTTCAAGGCGCTGGCACCGGGCGTTGGCGACATTCCGCGCACCCAGGGGCGCGAAGGGGAGCACGGCCGCGCCGAACATGGCTACATCCATGCAGGCCCGCCCGGCGCTGGCCACTATGTGAAAATGGTGCACAACGGCATCGAATACGGGTTGATGCAGGCCTACGCTGAAGGCTTTGACCTGCTGCGCAGCAAAGGCGGCGATGAACTGCCGCCAGAACAGCGCTTCGACTTGAACGTCGCCGAAATCGCCGAGGTATGGCGCCGTGGCAGCGTGGTCACCTCCTGGCTGCTGGACCTCACCGCCGACGCCCTGGTGGCCGACCCGCAGCTGACGCAGTTCAGCGGCTCGGTATCGGACAGTGGCGAGGGCCGCTGGACGATCGATGCAGCCGTGGAGCAGGCCGTGCCGGTGCCGGTCCTGTCCAGCGCATTGTTCGCCCGGTTCCGCTCACGCCAGCAGCAAGGCACCTACGGCGACAAGGTCCTCTCGGCCATGCGCCTGGGCTTCGGTGGCCACGTCGAGAAGAAAGGCCAATGACCCGACAGACCATTCCTGCAGCTGGCCCTTGTACCCTGTTCCTGTTCGGTGCCAACGGTGACCTGGTCAAGCGCCTGCTGATGCCGGCGCTTTATAACCTGGGCCGGGACGGCCTGCTCGACCGCAACCTGCGCATCGTGGGTGTGGACCACAACCCAGCCACCGCCGATGAATTTGCCGAGCGGCTGCACGCGTTCATGCGTGAGCGCGCCGACAAAGGCGGCGAGGGCGCGGGCAAGGGCCTGGACGAAAAGCTTTGGGCCCGCCTGGCCAAGCGCCTGGACTACCAGACCGGCGATTTTCTGGACCCTGCCACCTATACCGCGCTGGCCAAGCGCATCGACAAGACCAGCCATGGCAACGCCATCTTCTACCTGGCCACCTCGCCACGCTTTTTCCCCGAGGTTGCCCAGCGCCTGGGTGAGGCCGGCTTGCTTGACGAGTCTGCCGGGGGCTATCGCCGGGTCGTGGTGGAGAAGCCCTTCGGCACCGACCTGGCCAGTGCCGAGGCGCTCAACGCATGCCTGCTCAAGGTGATGAGCGAGCGGCAGATCTACCGCATCGACCATTATCTGGGCAAGGAGACGGTGCAGAACATCCTGGTCAGCCGTTTTTCCAATGGCCTGTTCGAGTCGTTCTGGAACAACCACTACATCGACCATGTGCAGATCACCGCCGCTGAAACGGTGGGGGTCGAGACGCGCGGTGCGTTCTATGACCAGACCGGTGCTTTGCGCGACATGGTCCCCAACCACCTGTTCCAGTTGCTGGCGATGGTTGCCATGGAGCCGCCTGCAGCCTTCGGTGCCGATGCCGTGCGCGGCGAAAAAGCCAAGGTGATCGGCGCTATCCGTCCCTGGTCGGCGAAGATGGCGCTGAAGAACTCCGTGCGCGGCCAGTACACCGCCGGCAAGCAGGGCCGCAAGCGCCTGGCCGGGTATCGCCAGGAAGACCGGGTGGCGGCCGACAGCCAGACCGAGACCTACGTGGCCCTGAAGGTGATGATCGACAACTGGCGGTGGGCTGGCGTGCCGTTCTACCTGCGTACCGGCAAACGGATGAGCGTGCGCGACACCGAAATCGCCATCTGCTTCAAGCCGGCGCCCTATGCGCAGTTTCGAGAGTCGGAGCTGGAGCGGCCCAAGCCCAACTACCTGAAGATCCAGATCCAGCCCAACGAAGGCATGTGGTTCGACCTGCAGGCCAAGCGCCCAGGGCCGGAACTGGTCATGGAGAACGTCGAGCTGGGGTTCGCCTACAAGGACTTCTTCAAGATGACCCCGGCCACGGGGTACGAGACCTTGATCTACGACTGCCTGACCGGTGACCAGACCTTGTTCCAGCGTGCCGACAACATCGAGAACGGCTGGCGCGCGGTGCAGCCATTTCTCGATGCCTGGGCGCAGGACGGCGAGGTGCATGAGTACCCGGCGGGTGAGGATGGACCAGAGGCTGGCAACGAGTTGCTGGCCCGTGACAAGCGCGAGTGGCACCGGTTGGGGTGACACGCGGCCCGCCTGGCGGGCCAGACAGCTCATAGAGGAGATTCAATGCCCGCCCACATCGAAGACTATGCGCTGCTCGGCAACTGCCGCAGCGCCGCCCTGGTCAGCCGTGACGGCTCCATCGACTGGCTGTGCCTGCCGCGCTTCGATGCCCCCGCGGTGTTCGCCGCGCTGCTGGGCAACGAAGAGAACGGTCGCTGGCGCCTGGCGCCCAGCGATCCGGTCGAACGTACCAGCCGGGCATACCAGGAAGACACCCTGGTGCTGGAAACCACCTGGGTCACGGCCAATGGCCGCGCCCGCGTGCTCGAATTCATGCCGCTGGAGGACGTCAACTCGGTGGTACGCATCGTCGAGGGCATCGCCGGCGAGATCAACTTTGAGATGGACCTGGTGCTGCGCTTCGACTACGGACGCAGCGTACCCTGGGTGGAAAAGCTCGACCCGTTGACCCTGAGCGCCGTCGCCGGCCCCGACCGGCTGATCCTGTGCAGCACGGTGCCCTCGCATGCCCGTGACCACCACACGGTCGCGCGCTTTCGGGTGAGCGCCGGCCAGCGCCAGGTGTTCAGCCTGCGCCATCAACCTTCGCACCTGCCGGTGCAACCTGACTGCGACCTCGAGCACGCCCTGGAACATACAGTCAGCCAGTGGCAGGCCTTTGCCGCCCGCTGCCCCGAGGTTGGCGCTTACAGCGCGAGCGTGCGCCGTTCACTGCTTACCCTCAAGGCCATGACCTATTCGCCTACTGGCGGCATCGTCGCAGCCGTCACCACGTCGCTGCCCGAAAGCATTGGCCGTGAACGCAACTGGGACTATCGCTTCTGCTGGCTGCGCGATGCCACCATGACCCTGCTGGCGTTCATGAACCTGGGCTACTTCGACGAAGCGCAGGCTTGGCGTGAGTGGTTGCTGCGTTCGGTGGCCGGCAACCCCGAGCAGATGCAGATCATGTACGGCCTGGCGGGCGAGCGAGACCTGCAGGAATACACCTTGCCGTGGCTGGCCGGGTATGAGCACTCACAGCCGGTGCGGGTGGGCAACGCAGCCGCTCAGCAGCGGCAGCTGGATATCTACGGCGAGGTCGCCGACGCCATGGCCCAGGCGATCAAGGGTGGTTTGCCCCGGCACCCACGCAGTGCGGCGATTTCTCGCCTGATCATGCCTTACCTGGAGCGCATCTGGCGTGAACCGGACGAAGGCATCTGGGAGGTGCGTGGTGGCAGGCAGCACTTCGTGCATTCCAAGGTCATGGCCTGGGTCGCATTCGACCGCGCCGCGGGGATGGCTGAGACCACCGAGGAGGGCAGTGAGCGCGGGCAGTATTACCGGCAGGTGGCCGATGACATCCGCCGTGAGGTGTGTGAGCAGGGGCTCGATGCCAAAGGCCAGCATTTCGTCCAGGCCTATGGCTCCAGCGAGATGGATGCCAGCCTGCTGCAGATCGCCCTGACCGGGTTCCTGCCGGCGCAGGATGAGCGCTTTCTGCGCACGCTCGAACAGATCGAGCAGCGCCTGCTGAAAAACGGTTTGCTGATGCGCTATGACAGTGACCGCTGCAGTGACGGCCTGACGCCGGGGGAAGGGACATTCCTGGTCTGTTCGTTCTGGTTGGCCGATGTGTATGTGCTGTTGGGGCGCCAGAGCGAGGCGCAGGCGCTGTACGAGAAGCTGACCGGGCTGTGCAATGATGTGGGCCTGCTGGCTGAGCAGTACGACCCGGCAGGCGCGCGCATGCTGGGCAATTTCCCCCAGGCATTCAGCCACATCGGCATCATCAACACTGCGCTCAACCTGCACCGGGCGCAGTGCCCGGCAAGGGATCGGGCCCGGTGCGGTTGAAGGCAGTGTACTGGTCTGGGCAAGTTGCTCGTCTTCGGCGAAATGACCGGAGTAGACTAGGGCCAAGAGTAAACGACAAGGAATACGCATGAGCGTTCGTCGCCATGAGCTGGCATTGAGGGCATCGCGAGTCTGATGGCCAACCACAAGATCGAAATTCGCCGTCGCAACATCGATAAAATCCTCGTGGCCGCAGAAAAGGTGTTCGCCGAGAAAGGCTACGGCGCAACGTCCATGGGTGATATCGCCGAACAGGCCGAGCTGCCGCGCTCCAACCTGCATTACTACTTCAGCACCAAGGACGAACTGTTCCGCGCAGTGCTGCAGGACCTGCTGGATGTGTGGAAGCAGGACGCACTGTGTTTCGAAAACTTCGACGACCCACGGGTGGTGTTGACCAGTTACATTCGCGCCAAGATGGGCCATTCTCGCTCACGGCCGCTGGGCTCGAAGATCTGGGCCGAAGAGATGCTGCATGGCGCGCCGCTGCTTGGGGTGAGCCTGGATGACAGCCTTGTGCCCTGGGCCAAGCTGAAGGTCGACAAGATTCGCCGCTGGGTCGAGGAGGGGCGCATCCTGCCGGTGGAGCCTTCGGCACTGCTGTACATGATCTGGGCTTCGACCCAACACTACGCCGACTTCGGTTACCAGGTGGCGGTGCTCAATGGCGGTGAACCGTTGTCGGACCTGGCGTTCGAGAGTGCGATCCAGACGGTGACGCGTGTGATTTTGCGGGGTATCGGGCTGGAGCCTTGATGGCGGCGGCGGCTGTTGAGTTACGGCCGCGCCTACGGTGCATCGCGGTTCATTGCAGAGGCGGCCTTGCGTCGCGAAGGCTAGCAAGGCGGCCCCAGCAATTCACACGGGTCAGCTCGCTTCACGGTAGGGGTTGCGCGGGTCCTGGGTCCAGTTCAGGTACGGCTTGCCGGTGTCCTGCGCGACCATGTCGATGCAGTGTTCCACCGGGCAGGTGATCTGGCACAGGTTGCAGCCCACGCATTCGTCTTCGATCACGCTGTAGGCGTGGGTCCCGTCAGCTTTGAGCGTACTGGCGATGGCCTGGTGCGAAGTGTCCTCGCAAGCGATATGGCAGCGCCCGCAGCCGATGCAGGCATCCTGGTCGATGTGCGCCACCGATTTGTAGTTGATGTCCAGGTACTTCCAGTCGGTGGTGTGCGCCACGGCCTGGCCGCGGAAGGCTTCCAGGCTCTGGTGCCCGTGCTGGTCCATCCAGCGTGCCAAACCGTCCTTCATGTCTTCGACGATACGAAAACCGTGCAGCATCGCCGCCGTGCACACCTGCACCGCGCCACTGCCCAGGGCGATGAACTCGGCCGCATCCCGCCAGTTGCCGATACCGCCGATGCCACAGATCGGTAGCCCGCGGGTTTGCGGGTCGCGGGCGATCTCGGCGACCATGTTCAGGGCGATGGGTTTGACCGCCGAGCCGCAGTAGCCACCGTGGGTGCTCTGGTCCCCAACGATCGGGTGGGCGACCATGCGGTCCAGGTCGACGCTGGTGATGGAGTTGATGGTGTTGATCAGCGACACCGCATCGGCGCCACCGCGATGCGCTGCACGCGCCGACTGGCGGATATCGGTGATGTTGGGCGTGAGCTTGACGATCACCGGCAATGTGCAGTGCGTCTTGCACCAGCGGGTGACCATTTCCACATACTCCGGCACCTGGCCGACCGCCGCGCCCATGCCGCGTTCGGGCATGCCATGCGGGCAGCCGAAGTTCAGTTCGATACCGTCGGCACCGGTGGCTTCCACCAGCGGCAGGATGAACTTCCAGGATTCTTCGACGCACGGCACCATCAGCGAGACGATCAGCGCCCGGTCGGGCCAGTCCTTCTTGACCTGGGTGATTTCGCGCAGGTTGATTTCCAGGGAGCGGTCGGTGATCAGCTCGATGTTGTTGATGCCCTGCACCAGCCGGTTGGCACCGTAATGCGCCGAGTAGCGCGACGACACGTTGACCGCTGCCGGGTCCTCGCCCAGGGTCTTCCAGACCACGCCACCCCAGCCGGCCTCGAAGGCGCGAACCACGTTGTAGGCTTTGTCGGTCGGCGGCGCGGAGGCCAGCCAGAAGGGGTTGGGCGCCTTGATGCCGGCGAATGCGATAGACAAGTCGGCCATTTATGCAGCCTCCACATTGAGCATGAGTTGGGCATGGATGGCTTCGGCGGCCAGCTTGCCGTGTTGCACGGCCTGGACGGTGAGGTCCTGGCCCAGAGCGGTGCAGTCGCCACCGGCGTAGACGCCCGGCAGGCTGGTGCGCATACCCTCGTCGACGCGGATGCGCTCGCCGTCGCGGGCCAGCTGCGCGGCCAGCGGGTCGTTGAGGCTGTGTTCGTCGAAACCTTGGCCGATGGCTTTGAAGATGGCGTCGGCGGCCAGCTCGAAGGTTTCACCGGTGTCACGCAGGCGGCCCTCGGCCAGTTCGGTGCGGGCGAAGCGCATGCCCCGCACGCGGTTGTCGTCGTCCAGCAGTACGGCGTCGGGGCGGGCCCAGGTGTGCAGGCGCACCTGATTGGCCTTGGCGATGTCCTGCTCGTGGCCGGTGGCGCCCATGTCGGCGTAACCGCGCCGGTAGACCAGGTTGACGTCGCGAGCACCCAGGCGGCTCATTTGCACGGCCATGTCGATGGCGGTGTTGCCTGCGCCGATCACCAGGCAACGCTCTGCCAACGGCAGTTGCGAAAGATCATCCGCCTGGCGCAGCTCACGGATGTAATCGGTGGCCGCGAGCATGCCGGGCGCCTCTTCACCAGGCAGGCCGAGCTGGCGTACGGCGGCGAGACCAAGCCCAAGGAATACCGCATCGTATTGCTCACGCAGCTCTGTCAGGCTCAGGTTGCCGCCCAGGCGTTGGCCGTGGCGCATTTCGATGCCGCCGATGCCGAGCAGGAATTCCACTTCGCGCTGGGCATAATCGTCCACCAGCTTGTAGCGGGCGATGCCGTACTCGTTCAGGCCGCCCGCCTTGTCGCTGGCCTCGAACACCACCACCTCATGGCCATGCATGGCCAGGCGATGTGCACACGACAGCCCGGCGGGGCCTGCGCCGACCACGGCGATGCGCTTGCCGGTGGCTGGCGAACGTTTGAACGGGTGCTCGGTGAAGCCGGCGTTGTCCAAGGCATAACGCTGCAGTTGGCCGATCAGTACCGGTGCACATTCCTGGGCATTGTTGCGCACGCAGGCCTGCTGGCAAAGAATCTCGGTGGGGCACACGCGGGCGCAGCTGCCGCCCAGGATGTTGGCCGACAGGATGCGCTCGGCGGCACCTTGCAGGTTCTCGTCGCTGATGCGGTGGATGAACGAGGGAATGTCGATTTCGCTCGGGCATGCGTTGACACAGGGCGCGTCGTAGCAATACAGGCAGCGGGCGCTTTCCACTGCGGCCTGGCGGGTGGTGAGGGGCGGCGCGAGGTCGCTGAATTGCTCGGCCAGTTGGTCGGCACCGGCGCGGGGGCGCGGCAAGTGGTTCAGGGCGTCGATCACGGTTGTAGCCTCTCTTTTTTATAGGGCTTGGGGTGGGGCGCCATGCGCCCCAATCGCCGGCCAGCCGGCTCCCACAGGTACAGTGAGGTACCTGGGAGCGTGGGGGGGCTGGCTTGCCGGCCAGGGGCTGCGCAGCAGCCCCGACAGTTTCAGCGCTGCACAGGTATCGGGCGCTGCTGCTCGGCGCGGCGGCCCAGCACCTCGTAGACCGAGGGGTACGCCGGGCGCTCCACGTAACGACCCGCGCCAGGTTCGGCGCGCAGGTCGCCATCGGCCCAGACCACGCGGCCCTGGCTGATGGTGTGGCTGGGGATACCGCGCACGGTGCGGCCTTCGAAGATGTTGAAGTCGACACGCTGGTGGTGGGTCTGCGCGGAGAGGGTGCGCGTGCCCTGTGGGTCCCACAGCACCAGGTCGGCATCGGCGCCGACGCGGATGGCGCCCTTGCGCGGGAACAGGTTGAAGATCTTCGCGGTGTTGGTGGAGGTCAGCGCGACGAATTCATGCATCGACAGCCGCCCACTGTTGACGCCCGCGTCCCACAACACCGCCATACGGTCTTCGATGCCGGCCGTGCCGTTGGGGATGCGGCTGAAGTCGTTGCGCCCCATGGCTTTCTGCTCGGCGCAGAAGCAGCAATGGTCGGTGGCGGTGGTGTGCAGGTTGCCTGACTGCAGGCCGCGCCACAGGGCGTCCTGATGCTCGCGCGGGCGGAAGGGCGGGCTCATCACATACCCAGCGGCGGTGGCCCAGTCCGGGTCACGGTAGACGCTGTCGTCGATCAGCAGGTGCCCGGGCAGTACTTCACCGTAGACCGGCTGGCCCTTGGCCCGGGCATAGGTGATTTCGTCCAGCGCTTCACGGCTGGAGATGTGTACCACGTACAACGGCGTACCAATGGTTTCGGCGATGCGGATGGCGCGGCTGGCAGCCTCGCCTTCGACTTGCGAAGGGCGCGACAGCGGGTGCGCCTCGGGGCCGGTCAGCCCTTGGGCAAGGAGCTTTTGCTGCAGGTGGTAGACCAGCTCGCCGTTCTCGGCGTGCACGGTGGGTACCGCGCCCAGTTGCAGGCAACGCTCGAAGCTGGCGACCAGGGTGTCGTCGGCGGCCATGATCGCATTCTTGTAGGCCATGAAGTGCTTGAAGCTGTTCACGCCATGTTGGGTGACCAGCTCGCCCATTTCTTCGGCGACCTGCTCGCTCCACCAGGTGATGGCAACGTGAAAGCCGTAATCGGACGCGCTCTTTTGCGCCCAGCCGCGCCAGGTGTGGAAGGCCTCCAGCAGCGATTGCTGCGGGTTGGGGATGACGAAGTCGATGATCGAGGTGGTGCCGCCGGCCAGCCCTGCGGCAGTCCCGCTGAAGAAGTCCTCGCTGGCCACTGTGCCCATGAAGGGCAACTGCATGTGGGTGTGCGGGTCGATGCCGCCGGGCATCAGGTACCGGCCGCTGCCGTCGAGGATCTCGCAGTCGGTAGGCGCTTGTAGGTCTTTGCCAATGGCGCAGATCTGGCCATCGACACACAGGACATCAGTGGGGTAACTCTCTTCGTGGGTGACCACGGTGGCGCCACGGATCAACAGGGACATGCCGTCTTCCTCGCAGGCTGACCGGTCTTTGCCGGTTCTTCGATTGTTATGCGCCAGTGGCTGGAGGATGAATTTCAATCCTGTCAGACCTGACAAGAATGGAATTTAGATGCTGATTGTGGATTGTTCAAGAAAATATTTAATGGGTTTTTTACTTACATAAGTGACTGATTTTAAAGGATTAATCAAAAAGATCACCAAAATGGTGAGGCCTTTCACCATTTTGACGCACTTGACAACAAGCCAAATTGGTCAAGATTTTCCATGCAAAATCAGCTGCTTGAAACCTGGCTGGGAGGCGCAGGGCGCGCCACTGAAAAACCAGGCTGCACCAGTTTGAAACCTGTTGCAGGGGCCAGGGCCGGTCCCAGGCGCTGAACGTGAAAGGCGATGACATGACCGCGCCGTCGCCTGACGTAGATCAATGCCTTGCAGATCAGTTGATTACCTGCGCTCGGCGGCGGCCGGCCGGGCAGGCGAAAGCCGGCCCGGCACGTATTTTGAGTACGGCCACAACCGCCAGGCCGGACCGCAGGAGCAGTACTGGTGGTGTATGTCCTCCGGCCATCGCGTTAGCCCGATGAGCAGACAATTAGAAAAATCTGGAGAAGGCCCCATGCAACAGAGCAGATCGCAAGTGATCGAGCAGGATGGCCTGTTCGAGCTGTCCGCAGGCAGTGACGTGCTCGACAGCCCGCGCTACAACCACGACATCGCGCCCACAAAGGTGCATCAGCGCACCTGGAACAAATGGCACATCACCGCACTGTGGGTGGGCATGTCCATCTGCGTGCCCACTTACACCCTGGGCGGCGTGCTCACGGCCTACTTTGGCCTCAGCGTGGGCGAGGCGTTGCTGGCGATCCTGCTGGCCAACCTCATCGTGCTGATCCCGCTCACCCTCAACGCCTTCCCCGGCACCCAGTACGGCATTCCCTTTCCTGTGTTGCTGCGTTCATCGTTCGGTATCTTCGGCTCCAACGTACCCTGCCTGATACGCGCGGTGGTTGCCTGTGGCTGGTTCGGCATCCAGACGATGTTCGGCGGCTTGGCCATTCACCTGTTCCTGGGCTCGATCTTCGATGACTGGAAAGCGTTGGGTGGCACCGGTGAAGTGATCGGCTTCATGGTGTTCTGGGCCCTCAACCTGTGGGTGGTGTTGCGCGGTGCAGAATCGATCAAATGGCTCGAAACCCTGTCCGCGCCATTGTTGGTGGCAGTCGGCTTTGGCCTGCTGTTCTGGGCGTTGCCGCACATGTCGATGGCCGAGCTGCTGGCCCAGCCGCCCAAGCGTCCGGAAGGGGCGAGCGTGGTGAGTTATTTCTGTGCCGGGCTTACCGCGATGGTCGGCTTCTGGGCCACGTTGTCGCTGAACATTCCGGATTTCAGCCGCTACGCCAAGAGCCAGAAAGACCAGATTCTCGGGCAGATCTTTGGCCTGCCGTTGACCATGTTCCTGTTCGCCTCCCTGGGCGTGGTGATGACCGCCGCCTCGGCCTCGCTGGTAGGTGAAACGGTCTCCGACCCGGTCAGCCTGATCGGCAAGATCCAGAGCCCGGGCTGGGTGGCACTGGCCATGGCGCTGATCGTGATCGCGACGCTGTCGACCAACACCGCGGCCAACATCGTCTCACCGACCAACGACTTCCAGAACATTGCCCCGCGCCTGATCGGGCGCAGCCGCGCCGTGTGGCTGACAGGCTTCATCGGCCTGGCACTGATGAGCCACGAGTTGCTGAAAAAACTTGGCTGGATCGTTTCCGACATCAGCCTGGAGAGCGTCTATTCCAACTGGCTGCTGGGGTACTCCAGCCTGCTGGGGCCGATTGCCGGGATCATGGTGGTGGACTACTTCCTGATCCGTCGGCAGAAGCTGGATCTGGCCGGCCTGTACCGTGATGACATCTACCCGGCCTGGAACTGGGCAGGCTTCGCCGCCTTTGCATTGCCTGTGGCTCTGACCGTGATGGCCATTGGTAACAGCAGTTTCAGTTGGTTCTACGACTATGGCTGGTTCACCGGGTCGCTGCTTGGCGGGGTGCTGTACTACGCCCTGGGCGGCCTGGCGGTGCGCGGGCCAGTGCAGCCTGTGATCAATGCAGACAACAAAAACGCCTGAGGAGACCTAACCCATGACCCCAGCCCAACAAGCCCTGCAATCGACTGAACAGCATGTGAACAGTGAGCGCCTGTGGCAATCGCTGATGGACCTCGCCCGCCTCGGTGCCACACCCAAGGGCGGTGTCTGCCGCCTGGCGCTGACCGACCTCGACCGCCAGGCCCGCGACCTGTTCGTCGAGTGGTGCGAGGCTGCCGGTTGCAGCGTCAGTGTCGATGCCGTCGGCAATATCTTTGCCCGCCGGCCAGGGCGCAATCCCAAGCTGCCACCGGTGATGACCGGCAGCCATATCGATACTCAGCCCACCGGTGGCAAGTTCGATGGCTGCTTTGGGGTGATGGCGGGTCTTGAGGTGATCCGTACCCTCAATGACCTGGGCATCGAGACTGAAGCCACGATGGAGGTGGTGGTCTGGACCAACGAGGAAGGCTCGCGCTTTGCGCCCTGCATGATGGGCTCGGGGGTGTTTGCCGGCAAATTCACCCTGGAGGAAACCTTGGCCAAGCGTGATGCCCAGGGCGTGAGCATGGGCGAGGCGTTGACCGCCATCGGCTACGCCGGCCAGCGTGCAGTGCTTGGCCACCCGGTCGGCGCGTATTTCGAAGCCCATATCGAGCAGGGGCCTATTCTTGAGGACCAGGGCAAGACCATCGGTGTGGTGCTTGGCGCGCTGGGGCAGAAGTGGTTCGACCTGACCTTGCGTGGCGTTGAAGCCCATGCCGGCCCTACGCCGATGCACCTGCGCAAGGATGCACTGGTCGGCGCTGCGGCGGTGGTAGAAGCGGTCAACCGGGCCGCGCTGGGCCATCAGCCGCATGCCTGTGGCACGGTTGGTTGCCTGCAGGCCTACCCCGGTTCTCGCAACGTGATCCCGGGCGAAGTGCGCATGACCCTGGACTTTCGTCACCTCGAAGCCCAGCGGCTGGACTCGATGATCGCTGACGTGCGCGCTGTGATTGAGACCACCTGTGCCAAGCATGGGCTGAGCCATGAATTGACCCCCACGGCCGACTTTCCGGCCCTGTACTTCGACCGCAGTTGCGTCGATGCCGTGCGTGACTCGGCGCGGACACTGGGCTTGCCGCACATGGACATCGTCAGTGGGGCGGGGCATGACGCGATCTTCCTGGCCGAGTTGGGGCCGGCGGGGATGATCTTCGTGCCGTGTGAAAACGGCATCAGCCATAACGAAATCGAGAACGCCACCCCGCAAGACCTGGCAGCGGGCTGCGCGGTATTGCTGCGCGCCATGCTGGCGGCGTCGGAGGCGATCGCCAGCGGGCGGCTGGCGGCGTGATGCCTTGAAACGGGCTGCCTCGCCGGCTAACCGGCGAGGCAGCCGCTGGAGGGTCACTCAGCGGCCTTCAGGCCAACGCCTCTCGGCTGCTGCTGGCCACCTTGGTGTGGCGCAGCGTCGGCGAAAGCGAATATTCCATTTTCGTTAAAGAAAAAATAACGCTTTCACTCGCTGGAATTGTTGGTTAGTGAAGCGTGGTGCCGGTGTGATTGGCTAAACGTCCGTGACCCGACCCAGGCACCCATCGCGCCCGATGTGGTAACGCTGCAGGTCCTGGGCCAGAGTCAGGTTGCCGCTGTAATGGGCCTGCGCCTCTTCCCTGACCTGGTCGATGCACGGGCTGCGCCGCGGGTCTGCCTGATAGCGGGCACTGAAATGTGTGAGCACCAGGTTGCGCACGCCGGCCGTTTCGGCAAAGCGCGCCACGGCGGCCGCGCTGCTGTGGCCGAAGCTGACCCCTGTGCGCTCGATGACCGGTTGGGTGAATGTCGCTTCGTGCACCAGCACGTCAACGTCTTTCGCCGCTTCGGCCAACAGGTCGGGGGTGTCGTTGTCGCCGCAGACGATCACCCGCCGTGCCGGGCGCGAGGCGCGCAGGTAGTCGCGGCCATGCAGCACTCGCCCCGCGTGCTCGACCGTCTGGCCCTTGGCAAGCTCGCCCCACAGCGGGCCGCGGGGGATACCTTCGGCATCCAGGCGCTGCACGTCAAGGCGCGGTTCGGGGTTCAACTCGGTGAACACGAAAGCCACGCTGGGCACCCGGTGCGAGAGCTGTACGCTGCTGACCGCCAGGGTATCGCTGCGCCATTGATCCCGTTGCTCGACCGCGAGCAAACGCAGTTCGAACGGCAGGAAGGTATCGCTGGCGGCCAGGCTCAGGCGCACCCAGTCGTGCAAGGCTGCCGGCAGCACCAGGTCCAGCGGTGCCGTGCGCCCGCTCATGCCCGCGCTGGCCAGCAGGCCTGGCAGGCCGAAGCAATGGTCGCCGTGCACATGGGTGATGAAGATGGCGCGCAGGTCGCGGACCGACAACGGCGTGTGCAGCAGTTGATGCTGTGTACCTTCGCCGCAATCGACCAGGTACCAGTGGCTGCCGCTGGCTTCGATCACGGCAGTGGCGCTGACATTACGCGCTTTGGTGGGCACCCCGGCCGAGGTGCCCAGAAACAGCAGGTCCAATGACTGACTCCAAGTCTGAGTGGGCACTCACCAAAGCCCGATTGAATCGGGGCATCGATGAATCAGGGGGTTACTGCATCATCGCCCTGCCGCCAGATCAGCTCGCTGGTGTCGTAGCCCTGTTTCTTGGCAATGGCCAGCATCTGCTCACGGGTCTGGTCGTTGATCACTGGGGTACGCGACAACAGCCACAGGTACTCGCGGTTGGGGTGCCCGACCAGTGCTACGCGGTAGTCCTTGTCGTGGTACAGCACCCAGTATTCGCCCTTGGTCAAACCTGGCGCCAGGCGGCTGAACCAGTTGTCGAAGGTGACCCACAGCTTGTCGGTCTTGCCCGGCTGCTGGGCTTCGGCGATGCCTTTGGCCTCGTTCCACTGGCCGTCCTTTTCCTTGCAACGGTTGGTCACATCGATACGACCGTCTTCGCGCAAGCCATAGTTGGCTTCGGACTGCACGCAGTTGCGTTGGAAGAACATCGGCAAGCGCGCTTGCTCGTACCAGGTGCCTTGGTAGCGCTGCAGGTCGACCTGCTGGGTGGTCGGTGGCGCGCGATGCTCATCGCTCGAACCGGCGCAGCCGGCCAGGGCCAGTGTCATGCAGGAAACAATCAGGGCTGTACGCATCGCCATGGCAAACCTCTTGGGAAGGGATGAAGAGCTTACCTGTGTTTCGATGCGTGTGAGGGGCAAAAGTTGTACGCTTTTTTCGTGCCGGGCAAAGCTATGACGGCGTGGCCCGGGCAACCCCTCGGCAAGTCCCGGTTTTGGCACAAGTACGGCAACCGGGCTGGGTTACCATCCGTGCCGTTAACCTTTTCCCCCGCAGGAGAGCAGCCCGTGACCGAGTACAGCGCATTCAAGGTCGAACTGACCGACAACATCGCCCATGTGCAGATCAATCGCCCTGAAAAGATCAACGCCATGAATGCTGCCTTCTGGGAAGAGATCGTCGATATCTTCCAGTGGATCGACGACACCGATGCAGTGCGCGCCGTGGTCATCAGCGGCGCGGGCAAGCATTTTTCTTCGGGTATCGACTTGATGATGCTGGCCTCGCTGGCCGGCCAGATGGGCAAGGACGTTGGCCGTAATGCGCGCCTGCTGCGCCGTACCATCCTGCGCCTGCAGGCCTCCTTCAATGCCGTGGACAACTGCCGCAAGCCGGTGCTGGCGGCCATCCAGGGCTACTGCATTGGCGGTGCCATCGACCTGGTGTCGGCCTGCGACATGCGCTATTGCAGCGCGGACGCGCAGTTTTCGATCAAGGAGATCGACATGGGCATGGCCGCAGATGTCGGCACCCTGCAACGTTTGCCACGCATCATCGGCGACGGCATCATGCGTGAACTGGCCTTCACCGGGCGTAATGTTGCGGCCGACGAGGCGCTGCGCATCGGCCTGGTCAACCGGGTCTATGATGATCAGGCTGCGTTGCTCGACGGGGTCTTTGCCATTGCCCGCGAGATTGCCGCAAAATCACCGATCGCTGTGGCGGGCACCAAGGAGATGCTCAGCTACATGCGTGACCATCGCATCGACGATGGCCTGGAGTACATCGCCACCTGGAACGCTGCCATGCTGCAGTCCGAAGACTTGCGCGTGGCTGTGGCGGCCCATATGAGCAAACAGAAACCGACGTTCGCCGACTGACCGGGCCGGGGGACGCAGTAAAGGAACCCCGACATGTCAGCACGCTGGACTAGCGCAGTACTCGACCCGCAGATCACCGGTGGCTGGGCTGTCGCCCGCAGCCCGGAAGGGTTTCTGGTGGACGCCAATGGCGCGCTGTTCCCCCGCGACTGGCTCAAGCGGCAGGACCTGGATGTGCTGGCCGAGCACGGTATCGGCCATTTCGACGGCGAGCCGGTATTCTTGCTGGAACTGCGCAGCGCTGCCGAGGTGCCCGGTTGCGGCTGGCGCGGCCTGCGGGCGTTCATGCTCGAAGGCGATTTCGATCTTTACAAGGTGCTTGGCTACGCCGCGCAGATCGGCACCTGGGCGCGCGAACACCGGTTCTGTGGCAGTTGCGGCCAACCGATGACGCAGATCCGCTGGGAGCGGGCGATGTACTGCCAGCCTTGCGACCTGCGCAGCTATCCACGCATCTCGCCGAGCATGATCGTGCTGGTGACCCGTGGCGACGAGATCCTGCTGGCCCGGTCGCCGCGCTTCGTCACCGGCGTCTACAGCACCCTCGCAGGCTTTGCCGAACCGGGCGAATCGGCCGAGGATTGCCTGGTGCGGGAAGTGCGTGAAGAGGTGGCGGTCGAGGTCAGCAACATCCAGTACGTCGGCAGCCAGTGCTGGCCGTTTCCGCACTCGATGATGCTCGGCTTCCACGCCGAGTATGCCGGTGGCGAGATCGTCATGCAGCCGGACGAGATCGAAGACGCCAGGTGGTTCAACGTGCACGACCTGCCACCACTGCCGGCCGGGCGCTCCATCGCCCGGTACCTGATCGATCTGTATGTGGCCCGGCGATTGGGCTTGCCTGAGCCCGTCCTGCCTCGTTGAGGGCGCTTGGGGTAGTGCCAGGGGGTATGCCTGACCTGGTATTTTTGTCAGTTTCAGACTTCACTGCGCCCGCTTAGCATTCAGTGGTACTTGACGGATCGATGCCACTGTTGGCGCAGGAAGCCTTATGAAACCCACCGTCCGCGAGCATGAACAGGAGACGTTGCGTAATAGTTCGATCGGGCGCGCCCTGGTAGATACGGCGATGGTCCATGAGGCTATCGGTATCGAAAAGCGCATCAGCGCACAGGCAAGTGTCGAGGCGCCTCAGGGTGAGTCGCCCATCGTCACGCTCCAAGGCAGCGGGCATGTCATCGTGACTGCCGCCCATGCCACCGAGTCCTTTCGTGAAGGCCGGTTTCGCATTTCCGACGGTGGCGGGACGGCTGCCCTGGCACACATGCTCAATCGGCTCGCTTCGGCAACGGTGCTTTACACCCAGTACCGCTCGCCGTCCGACCCGAACTATTACGATGACAATGAATTCAAGGAAACGCTGGCTGAACTGATTGACCGCCAGAGGCCGATGGTGGTCCTGGATATTCATGGCAGTCATGACTTCAGGCCCTACGATATCGACATTGGCACGCTCAATGGCAGGTCTCTGCTGGGTGATGCTTCATTGTTGCCGGCCCTGCTCGACAGCCTTCAGCAGGAAGGCATCGGCAACTTTTCGGATAACTACTTCAGCGCCCAGACGCATCAGACCATTACCCGATTTGCTTGCACCCGGGGTGTGCCCACCATTCAGCTGGAAATCAGCAGCACCTGGTTGCGGCCCTCGGAGGGGGGCATGATGGCTCACCGGTTCGCGCAGTTGCTGCAGGGGCTGGCCCGCTATGCAAGCGCTGTCGCTGCGCTCGAATGGGGCCAGCAAGGCGCCGACCCAGGCCCTGCGTCAGGCCTGGCCGAACCAGTGCTGCCAGGCCAGGCGTGCGGTCAGCGCCAGGACCACGGTGATGAATACCGGGCGGATGAACTTGCTGCCGCCGCTGATCGCCGTGCGTGCGCCGAAGAACGCGCCGACCATCACCGACAGGCCCATGCACAGGCCGACGATGTAATCCACCTGCCCGGAAATGACGAACACCGTCAACGCCGCGATGTTGCTGACGAAGTTCATGCTGCGCGCCACGCCGCTGGCACGGACCAGGTCAATGGGGTAGAGCAGCAGGGTGCTCACGGTCCAGAAAGCACCGGTGCCGGGGCCGGCCACACCATCGTAGAAGCCCAGGGTGAAGCCCTGCGGGAATTGCCACTTCTTCTTGATCGGCGCATCGGCATCCAGCGGCGCTTTGGGCGTACCCCCGAACAGCAGGTAGAGGCCGCAGGCGAAGACGACTACCGGCAGCATCTTGTTCAGCCATTCGGCCGGCATATAGTGGGCAATGACCGCGCCGATCAGCGCGCCGACCAGGGTGGCGAGCAAGGCCGGGCGCCATTGCGCCGGGTGGAAGAGCTTGCGTTTGTAGTAGGTGAAACCCGCGGTAGCCGAGCCGAACGTCGAGCTCAGCTTGTTGGTGCCCAGCACCAGGTGCGGCGGCATGCCAGCGGTGAGCAGTGCCGGGGTGGTGAGCAGGCCACCTCCGCCGGCGATGGCGTCGATGAAACCGGCGACGAAGGCGACCAGGGCGAGGATCAGTAAGGTGAGCGGTTCTACGGTGAGTTCGAAGGGCATGGGTGTCTGGCAGGCAGGGGGCGGCAAAATGCCGCGCTAGAGGGGGCAACATGGTAATCCCGGGCGGGGTGGGTTGCCAGTGCCGGCCTCATTCACTTGGCAAGCCCGCCCTCATAGGTTCTGCACAGTGGCCAAGGCCGGCGATGGTCCTGTGAAAGCCGCCTTGCCAGCGATGAGGCCAGCGCGGACGATGGCGTCAGCTTCGGATGAAGGCCAGCAAATCCGCATTGATCACATCGGCGTGGGTCGTCGGCATGCCATGCGGGAAGCCCTTGTAGGTTTTCAACGTGCCATTGGGCAGCAGCTTGGCCGACAGTGGGCCTGAGTTTTCATAGGGAACGATCTGGTCATCGTCACCATGCATCACCAGCACTGGCTGCTGGATCTTCTTCAGGTCTTCGGTGAAGTCAGTCTGGGAAAACGCTACGATCCCGTCGTAGTGCGCTTTGGCGCTGCCGATCATGCCTTGGCGCCACCAATTGGCAATGACCCCTTCGGCAGGCTCGGCGCCTGGCCGGTTGTAACCGTAGAACGGTCCGCTCGGCACATCGCGGTAGAACTGGGCTCGGTTACCTGCCACCTGTGCCTGGAACCCGTCGAACACTGATTTGGGCAAGCCTCCTGGGTTGTCCGGGGTTTGCACCATCAACGGCGGCACGGCGGCGATCAGCACCGCTTTGGCCACCTTGTCGCCTGGGTGGCGGGCCATGTACCGTACCACTTCGCCGCCTCCGGTGGAGTGGCCGACATGCACCGCACCCTGGATCCCCAGATGCTCGACCACGGCGGCCACGTCATCGGCGTAGTGGTCCATGTCATGGCCGTCCCATACCTGGCTGGAGCGGCCGTGGCCGCGGCGGTCGTGGGCGACGACACGGAAGCCTTGGCCAAGGAAGAACAACAGCTGCGCGTCCCAGTCGTCCGCACTGAGCGGCCAGCCGTGGTGGAAGTGGATGACCTGCGCATCGCGCGGGCCCCAGTCCTTGTAGAAGATCTGAACGCCATCCTTCGTGGTCACGTAGCTCATGGTCGAGTCTCCTCAGTGCAGGGGGATTGCCAAGTGAGCTATTCAGAATAGGAGAGTTTTCTGTCTTGTCAGTACCGGCCTCATCGCCGGCGCAGCCGGTGCCAGGCACCGCGAATTCAGCGGGCTCACCTTA
This sequence comes from Pseudomonas sp. NPDC089743, assembly GCF_044748785.1. Classification (NCBI taxonomy): domain Bacteria; kingdom Pseudomonadati; phylum Pseudomonadota; class Gammaproteobacteria; order Pseudomonadales; family Pseudomonadaceae; genus Pseudomonas; species Pseudomonas sp. NPDC089743. The sequence goes on along the minus strand of NZ_JBIVGS010000002.1, from coordinate 680,047 downwards.
CGTGAGCCGGCTTGCCGACGATGTGGCCAGTATCTGCCTCAAAGAAACCACCGGTACTCCCGGGCACTCACCTCCTGCATGAACGCCAGGTGGTCCTGGCGCTTGTTCTCGCAATACACCATCACGAACGCTTCCCCCAACCCTTCATTCACAGCCGGGTGCCCACGCATGGCTGCGACGGCGCCGAGCATGTCCTTGGGGAAGTCGACCCCGCTGGCGCGATCGTCATTGAGCGGCGCAATCGGCTCCTGCGCGGCATTCAGCCCATGCTCCATGCCGCACAAGATGGCCGCCAGCACCAGGTACGGGTTGGCATCCGCCCCCGCCAGGCGGTGCTCGATACGCACATTGCACGCATCCGACTCGGGGATGCGGATGCATGCGTCACGGTCTTCAAAGCCCCAGCTGGCACGGCTGGCGGCATTGACCATGGCCCCATAACGGCGAAACGCATTGTGGTTGGCGGCGAATATCGGCATGCAGTGCGGCAGCAAGGCCAGGCATCCGGCCACTGCATGGCGCAGCGGGCGCTGCTGGTCAGCCGCCAGCAGGTTGTTGCCGGCCTTGTCGTACAGGCTGACATGCACGTGCATGCCGCTGCCGGGCGCCTGCAGGTAGGGCTTGCTCATGAACGAGGCACGTAGCCCGTGCTTGAGCGCCACGCCGCGGGTACTGCGGCAGAACAGGGCGGCCCAGTCGGCGGCACGCAGGCCGTCATCGCAATGGCCGAAGTTGATTTCGAACTGGCCGGGGCCGAGTTCGGCGGTGATGACGTTGGCGTCGATCCCTTGCGCGTTGGCGGTTGCGACCATGTCGCGCAGCACGTCGCTGAACCGCGACAGCCGTTCGATGTGCATGTTGGGCTGGTCGTCCGCGTCATCGCTGAACGGGTCCCGCGGGAACTGCGGTAGCCCCTGCTTGAGTGCCCGGTCGAACAGGTAAAATTCCAGCTCGAATGCCACGACCGGGCGAATGCCGCGCCGCTCCAGGCGCTGCAGTACCCGGGCGAGCACCTCCCTGGGCTCGAACTCGATTGGCGCGGCGGTGCCGTCGGAGCTGATCAGCAGCTGGCCCAGCGGTTCGCGCTCCCAGCTCACCGGTTTGAGTGTGCCGGGCACCAGGCGCCGCGGGGCGTCCGGGTCGCCGTCGCTGAAGCAATAGTCGCCAATGGGGAACAGCCCGCCTTGCACGCCCAACAGCACGCAGTTCTGCGGCAGTTTCAACGGGCTGCCAGCGGCAACCTTTTCGAGCATGTCGATGGGGTAGCGCTTGCCGTAGAAATGCCCGGGGATGTCCAGGCTCAGCAGGTCGACATGGCGCACCTCGGGGTAACGGGTGCGGAAGGCACGTACTTCACTGAGCAGATCGGCAAAGCCTGTCGTTGTCGTTGTCGTTGTCATGCTGTGCTCTCATCGGAATACCCAGAGGACGCGGGTCGCCTGGTCGGTCAGGTTGGCGTAGCGGAAGTGGCTGTGCGGGGGGAGCTGAAAGCTGTCGTTGGGGCCGAGTGTGACGGCGTCCGGGTGGCCATCCAGCCACAGGGTCAGCGCGCCTTCGAGAACGAACCCGCCTTGCTCGGCGCTGTCGTCCAGGTGCCCCTCACCACTGCTGGCACCGGGCGCCAGGTGGCTTTCAAGCATGGCAAAGCGGCCGTTGAGGGTTGGCGAGACCAGCACGTCGCTGATGCCCTCGGCGTAGTAGATCGTGCGCCGTTCGCCGGGGCGGGTGACCCAGTCGAGTTCGCGCGGCTGGCTGGCCTGGTAGAAATAGGTGGTGGGTACGTGCAGCGCTTCGCTGATCGCCGTGAGGTCGGCCACGGTCGGCTGCGACAGGCCGCGCTCGACCTGGGACAGAAAGCCCAGCGAGCGCTTGACCTTGATCGCCAGCTCGCCAAGGGTCAGCCCGCGGTGCTTGCGCAGGCCACGAATCAGCAGGGCCAGGCCCTGGGCGTCTTCAGACATGGTCGCGCATCCGGTACCAGGCCTTGGCTGCAGCCTCCAGCGGGGCAGCCAACAGGTCGCCGCCCGGGAAGCGGCCATTGTCGATGCCTTGGTACAACGCCAGCAGGTCGTCGTCGCCCAGGATCGCGTCGCTGACCGCGCGCGCCGCGGCCAGGGTCGGCAGCACGCCATGGCCGGAAAAGCCCTGCAGCCAGTAGCGCTGGCCGTCACGGCCGATGTCCGGGGTGCGCTGGATGCTGCAGTCGATATGCCCGCCCCAGGCATAGTCGATGGCAACGCCCGCCAGTTGTGGGAACACACGCTCAAGGTAGGGGCGGGTGGCGCTGGCCACGTCCTTGGGAATACCGCCCAGGTAGGTGCAGCCGCCGCCGAACAGCAAACGGTGGTCAGGCGTGAGCCGGAAGTAGTCGGGTACGAACTGGTTGTCGATCACGCAACTGTTGCGTGGCAACAGCGACCGGGCGAAATCCGCCTCCAGTGGCGCGGTGGCCACTTGATAGGAGCCGACCGGTAGAAGCCGGCGCGACAGGTTGCGGTCAAGGCGGTCGATGTAGGCGTTGCAGGCCAGCACCAGCACATCGCCGTGCACGTGGCCGTGGCCAGTGCGGGCGATATAGCCATTGGCGTTGCGCTGGTAGTCGAGTACCTGGCTTTGCTCGAAAATCTGCCCGCCGGCAGCCTCGATCGCGCTGGCCAGGCCTTGGGCCAGTTTCAGCGGGTTGAGGTGCGCGCCCCGGGCGTCATACAGCGCAGCCTGGTAGCGCGGGCTATCGATCCACTCGGGCAACTCGTCACGACCGATCAGGCGCAGGGCGTCGTAGCCCCATTTCTGTTCGGCATCGAGCAGGGCCTGTTCCAGCCGTTTCACCCGGCGTGGCAGCACCGATGTCCAGAGGCTGCCGGCCCGGTAATCGATATCGAAGCCGTGACGCTGCGGCAGTTCACGCAGTTCGTCGGCAGCCCAGCACATGCTGGCCCACAGGCGTTGGCTGCGTTCCACACCCAAGGCTTTCTCGATCGGCGGCATGTCGCATGACCAGCCCAGCAGCGCCTGGCCACCGTTGCGCCCGGAGGCGGCCCAGGCCACCCTGCTGGCTTCCAGCAGCGTCACACGCTTGCCGGCCAAAGCCAGGCGCAGGGCCGTGTGCAGGCCGCTGAAGCCGGCACCGATGAGGATCACATCGGTGTCGTGCCGGCCTTGTAAGGTAGGGCGCAAGGGGATGCTGGCGGGGTAGGTGCGTGCGTAGTAACTGGCGACGTGCTGGGCGGATTGCTTGAACATGCCTTGGCCTCGTGAAATTTTTTATGATTATTTTCATGAAAATTTAGCAGTTGATTTTCATCGCGCCAGTCGAGTCACGTTGGCGCTATGATCGGGTGGCCCTACAGAAGCCCACGCACCTGCCAGGACTACCTATGCGCCGCCTGCCTTCCCTGACTGCCCTGCGTACCTTCGAGTGCGCTGCCCGCCACGGCCACTTCGGCCGCGCCGCCGCCGAACTGTGTGTGACTGACAGTGCGGTCAGCCACCAGATCCGCCAGCTCGAGGAACAGCTTGGGGTCACTTTGTTCGAACGCGTTGGCCGCCAGGTGCGGCCCAGCGCCGAGGCCGAGCGGCTGTTGCATCACCTGCAGCAGGCCTTCGAGCTGATCGGCAAGGCCTGTGACGAGCTGCGCGACCCGGCATCGCAGGCGGTGCTACGGGTGGCGGTGACTGCCGAGCTTGCACAGAAATGGCTGGTGGCGCGGCTCGCCGACTTCAGCGGCCGTTACCCGCACATCACCCTGCACCTGCTCGAGCAGCCGATCGCCGCAGGGGCCCCGGCCTTGGATGTCGACCTGGCCATCACCTATGGCACCAGCACACTCGACGCCAGTACCCACTTCGTCAGGCCCTTGCCGCTGTTGCAGTTCTTTCCGGTGTGCAGCCCTGGCCTGTTCAACCAGGGCGGCCTCAAACGCCCACGCGACTTGGTGCGCCATTGCCTGTTGCACGACGACCAGGACGGCCGGACCTGGACCACCTGGCTGGCTACCCATGCCGACGATGCCCTGCCCACGCGCCAGCTCTACTTCCCGCATGCGGCGCTGGCACTGGAGGCGGCGCTGCTGGGGCAGGGCGTGGCCATGGGGGACAACCTGACCTGCCAGGCCGACCTGCAGAGCGGCAGGTTGGTGCGGCCTTTCAGTGCCAGCGTCACCGCGCAAGGGCAATACGCACTGGTGTGCGAGCGCTTGCGCCTGGAACGGGCTGCAGTGGCGCACTTCATCGAATGGTTCATCGAACAGTTGGGTGATAGCTGAATTGAATTCAGCTATCGCTGAGTTTTCATCGTTGGAAGCGTCAGGCCAGCCAGCGTAGCGTGCAGTCATCACTCACCGACACGAGGTTGACCCATGGCACGTTCGCTCACCACCACGCCCAAGGCCGATGGTTTCCGCTTGCCTGGCGAATTCGAGCCCAAGGCAGGCTGCTGGCTCGGTTGGCCCGAGCGGCCAGATGTGTGGCGCAATGGCGCCAAGCCGGCACAGAAGGTCTGGGTCGAAATCGTCAGCGCCATTGCGTCCAGTGAACCGGTCACGGTTTGCGCGTCCGCTGCCCAGTACGCCAATGCGCGGCGCCTGCTGCCGGCGCAGGTGCGGGTGGTGGAGATGACTTGCAACGACACCTGGTTCCGAGACAGTGGCGCGTGCTTCGTGGTCAACGACAACAGCGGCCAAGTGCGCGGCGTGGACTTTGAATTCAATGCGTACGGTGGCTTGGACGGCGGTCTTTATTACCCGTGGGACAAGGACGACCAGATCGCCCAGAAAATGCTCGAAATCGAAGGTTTGGACCGCTATCGCGCGCCGTTGATTGCCGAACTTGGCGGAATTCAGAGCGACGGCCAGGGCAGCCTGCTGACCACTGAGCAGTGCCTGCTCAACCGTAACCGCAATGCCCACCTGGGCAAGGAGGAGGTCACGCGCCGGCTTGAGGACTACCTGGGCGCCGACCAGGTGATCTGGTTGCCGCGCGGTTGCAAGTTCGACGAAACCGATGGCCATGTCGACGACCTGGCGTGTTTCGTGCGGCCGGGTGAAGTGGTGCTGCAGTGGACCGACAACCGGAACGACCCGCAGTGGGAGATCTACCAGGAGGCGTACGACATACTGCGCAGTACCCGCGATGCCCGCGGGCGGGAGTTGAAGGTTCACAAACTGCCCCAGCCCGAGGTGCTGCAGTGGACGGCCGAGGAAGCTGCCGGCCTGGACCAGGTCGAAGGCACTCACGTGCGCAAGGCCGGCACGCAGATCTGTGCGTCGTATATCAACTACTACGCCGGCAACACGGCCATCGTCGTGCCGCTGTTCGGTGACCGCAATGACAGTGTTGCTCAAGCCACCCTGGCCGAGTTGTTCCCTGGCCACCGCATCATTGGCATTGAGAACTCGCGGGAAATCCTGCTAGGTGGCGGTAATGTCGCCTGCATCACCATGCCGCAATATGCCGGAGGCCGTCGCTGATGAAACCGACCCTGCTGGCGGCTGCGCTCGCGCTGGGCTGCGCGGTGTCGGCGGCCCAGGCGGCCGACGCAGAGCAGCCAACCGTCAACCTGTATATCTGGGGCGAATACCTTGCCCCGGACACGCTGACCAACTTCGAGAAGGAAACCGGCATCCGTGTGGTTGCCGACCACTTCGACTCGCTGGAAACCGCAGAGACCAAGTTGCTCACCGGCGGCAGTGGCTACGACGTGGTGCTCAGTGCCGGCCAGCACCTGAGCCGGGCGATAGCCAGCGGTGCGCTGCAGCCTTTGGACAAGGCGCAGCTACCGCACCTGGCGGGTATCGGTGAGGAGTTTCGCCAGCACATGGCGATGTACGACCCTGGCAACCGTTATGCCGGGACCTACGCCTGGGGTACCACCGGCGTGGGTTACCAGCAGCAGGCTGTGACGGCGCGCATGGCTGACGCGCCGGTAGGCAGCTGGGCCATGCTGTTCGACCCGCACGTGGTGGCCAAATTCGCCGACTGTGGGGTCAGCCTGCTCAACGACCCCAACGAGGTGTTCGCCGCGGTGATGCGCTACATGGGCCTGGACATCAATCAGCAGCGCCTGGAGGACCTGAAAGCTGCAGAACTGCAACTGCGAAAAATTCGGCCGTATATCCGCTACTTCGACAACGACCGCAATATCAATGACCTGGCCAACGGCGAAACCTGCGTGGCGATGTCGTGGAACGGCAACGTGGCGATCGCCCAGGCCCAGGCGCAGCAGGCGGGCAAGGCGTTCAACCTGGCGTACAGCATCCCGCAGGAGGGCACGCTGATCTGGCTGGATGCATTGGTGGTGCCCAAGGATGCCCCGCATCCCCAGGCAGCCTGGAAGCTGCTGGACTACCTGATGCGGCCAGAGGTGATTGCGCCGATTACCGATACCATCCATTACGCCAACGCGATCACGGCGGCGGACGGGTTGGTGGACCCGCAGATCCGCAACGCGCCTGGCACTTATCCGCCGGCGCAGGTGAGGGCACGGTTGTATGGCAAGAACGACAACGGCAAGGCGTTCAACCGTGAACTGACGCGAGCGTTCAGCCGGCTGAAAAGCGGCAGGGGTTGACCGGCACCGCTCGCCGGCCCACAGGGGCGCATAGCGCCCCTGCTAACGCTTCAGCGCCCAAGCCAGTCGATCAGGGTGGTGTTGAAGCGCCGTGGCTCCTCGATCTGCGGTGCGTGCCCCATGCCCTCGAAGGTCACCAGCTCGCCTTGGGGAATCAGCTTGGCCACGTGCGGCCCCAGCTCTTTGTACTTGCCCAGCCGCGCCTTGACCTCGGGCGGTGCGATGTCGCTGCCAATGGCCGTGGTGTCCTGGTCGCCGATCAGCAGCAGGGTCGGCATCTTCAAGTCTTTGAACTCGTGGTACACCGGTTGGGTGAAGATCATGTCGTAGATCAGCGCCGAGTTCCACGCCACGGCTTCATGCCCAGGGCCCTTGTTCAGCCCCGCCAGCATCTGCACCCAACGCTCGTACTCAGGTTTCCAGCGCCCGGCGTAATAGGTCTTGCGCTCGTATTCACGCACGCCGTCGGCATCGAGCTTGAGCTCGCGGGCATACCACTGGTCGACCGTGCGGTAGGGCACGCCGAGGGCTTTCCAGTCTTCCAGGCCGATCGGGTTGACCATGGCCAGGCGCTCGACCTGTTGCGGGTACATCAAGGCGTAACGGGTGGCGAGCATGCCGCCGGTGGAATGGCCGAGGATGATCGCTTGCTTGACGCCCAGGTGCTCCAGCAGGGCATGGGTGTTGCTGGCCAGCTGCTGGAAGCTGTATTGGTAATAGCCTGGCTTGCTTGAAGTGCAGAAGCCGACCTGGTCGGGCGCGATGACCCGGTAACCCGCCTGGCTCAAGGCATCGATGGTGGTTTCCCAGGTGGCGGCGCAGAAATTCTTGCCATGCATCAGCACCACGCTGCGGCCGTTGGCCTGGCCTTTGGCAGGCACGTCCATGTAGCCCATCTGCAGGCTCTGCCCCTGGGACTGGAAGTCGAAATGCTTGAGGGGGTGGGGGTAGCTGAAGCCTTCGAGCTGCTTGCCGTAAGTGGGGGATTCGGCGGCGATGGCAGGGGCGCCGATGAGGCAGGCCAGGGCCAGGGCGGTTGCGCGTAGCATGGGGGCACTCCGTGTAGGACCATGTAGGAATTGGCGACTGTAACAGCCGTAAAGGCACCTTAAACGTTAAAGGTGTTACCAGGCATGAAACCAACCCAGGGTAATCACCGCTAAGACCAGGTAACGCCCGCCCTTGGCCAGGGTTACCAGGAGTAGGAAACGCCAGAACGGCTCACGCATGATCCCGGCAATCAGCGTCAACGGGTCGCCGATCACCGGCATCCAGCTCAGCAGCAATGACCATTGCCCCCAGCGCTGGTAGCGCTGCTGGGCACGTTCCAGTTGGCGGGCGCTGAACGGGAACCAGCGCTTGTCGCGCAAGTGTTCGATGGCCCGCCCCAGCAGCCAGTTGACCACCGAGCCCAGCACGTTGCCCAGGGTGGCGACCAGCAACAGGGTCAGCCAGGCGCCAGGTTGGCGCAGCAGCAGGCCCACCAGCACCGCCTCCGACTGCCGCGGCAGCAGGGTGGCGGCGCCAAAAGCGCTGAGAAACAGCGCCCAGAGGCTCAGCATCAGTAGTTGGCGACAACGCTGTCCTGGCCATCGCGGGTTACCCCGATGACCTGATAGGCGTCCTTGCGATCCCCCATTTCCATGCCTGGCGAGCCCACCGGCATGCCGGGCACGGCCAGGCCGATGAGGTCGTTGCGCTTGGCCAGCAGGCGCACCTGCTCGGCCGGGACATGGCCTTCGACGAACTTGCCGTCGATCACCCCGGTGTGGCACGAAGCCAGCCGCGGCGCCACGCCCAGCCGCTGCTTCACGGCACTCATGTTCGGCTCGACATGGTCGTTGACGGTGAAGCCGTTGTCACGGAGGTGGCTGATCCAGGCCTTGCAGCAACCGCAGTTGGGGTCGCGGTAGACGTCGATGGTTTCGCCAGCCTGGGCCAGCCCGGTGATGGCCAGCAGGCCGAGCGCGATCAGGTGTTTATGCAGCATGGTCAAACGACTCCTGTGGTCAGGCAGGCGCCGGCCCGCCATGCAAATGAGCTGCAGGATAGCGCAGGCGGCTTTCAGGCGCGATGTACGCTGGCATGATCCTCACCAGCAGCTGTCAGCTGGCTGAACCGGACATTACATTTTTGTCAGCCAGTTCGTCCTGGCACAGGTCGCGCATCAGCAAGCCGTATTCCAGCGCTACCTGCTCCGGGATCGGCAGGTAGACCACATGGCCGTCCCCGGGCGCCACGTCGATGGCCTGCTGCTGGCGGCCGTACAGGTTGTGCAGGTCGAAATGATAATTGCCGCGCGGGGTCATCAGCTCCAGGTGATCGCCTACTGCGAAGCGGTTCTTCACCTTGACTTCGGCACGGCCGTCCACCCGGGCACCGGTCAGTTCGCCGACGAACTGCTGGCGCTCGGACAGCGAATTGCCCCGCTGGTAGTTCTGGTATTCGTCATGCACATGGCGACGCAGGAAACCTTCGGTGTAGCCCCGTTGGGCCAGCGATTCGAGGTTATCCATCAGGGCTCTGTCGAACGGGCGCCCGGCGGCGGCATCGTCTATGGCCTGGCGGTACGACTGCACGGTACGGGCGCAGTAGAAGTGCGACTTGGTGCGGCCTTCGATCTTCAGGGAGTGCACGCCCATGGCCGCCAGCCGCTCGACGTGCTGGATGGCGCGCAGGTCCTTGGCATTCATGATGTACGTGCCATGTTCATCTTCGAAGGCGGGCATCTCGGTACCGGGGCGGTTGCTTTCGTGCAGCAGGAACACCTGATCGGTCGGTGCGCCCAGGCCCAATGTCGGCTCGACCTCGCGCACGATGTCGCCGGCCGCGTTTTCAGTAGCTGGGGTGGCGTTGTACTTCCAGCGGCAGGCGTTGGTGCATGTGCCCTGGTTGGCATCGCGCTTGTTGAGGTAGCCCGACAGCAGGCAGCGGCCAGAATAGGCCATGCACAGGGCGCCGTGGACAAACACTTCCAGTTCCATGTCCGGCACGTGCTGGCGGATTTCGCCGATTTCTTCGAGTGACAGTTCCCGCGACAGGATCACCCGGCTCAAGCCCAGGCGTTGCCAGAACTGCACGCTGGCCCAGTTGACCGTATTGGCCTGTACTGAGAGGTGTACAGCTATCTGCGGGAAGTGCTGGCGCACCAACATGATCAGGCCGGGATCGGACATGATCAGTGCATCGGGCGCCATGTCGATCACGGGCGCCAGGTCCTTGAGAAAGGTCTTGAGCTTGGCGTTGTGCGGCGCGATGTTGACCACCACGTAAAAGCGCTTGCCCCGTGCATGAGCCTCCTGGATGCCCAGCGCCAGGTTGGCATGGTCGAATTCGTTGTTGCGCACCCGCAGGCTGTAGCGTGGCTGGCCGGCGTAGACCGCGTCGGCGCCATAGGCGAATGCATAGCGCAGGGTCTTGAGGGTGCCGGCAGGGGCCAGCAATTCAGGCTTGGCAGGAGCGTTCATATGTGCACCGGGACAAAAGGCACGGATGGTAAGGCCCGCATGCGGCGGATGAATTGATTTGAATCAACACCGGGGTGGCACTTTTGCCCGGGTAGTGTGCACTAACGTCCAGCACTCACGAGGAACCGCCATGAACCAAACCGCTTTGCAGAACAAGGCCCTGGCAGTATTGCTGGCGCTGGTGACCATTGCCTTCGGCTGGATCCTGCTGCCGTACTATGGCGCCATCTTCTGGGCGGTGATCCTCGGCATCCTGTTCGCGCCACTGCAGCGGAACCTGCTGATCCGCTTCGGCAGGCGACGTAACCTGACGGCGGCGACCGCCTTGCTGATTTGCCTGTTGGTAGCCATCTTGCCAGTGATCGTCACCAGCGCCTTGCTGGTGCAGGAGGGCGCTACCCTTTACCAGCGTATCGAGAGCGGGGAGCTGGATATCGCCGGCTATGTCGAGCGCGGCATGAACATGCTGCCGCCTTTCTTGCAGCACAGCCTGGACAGCATGGGCATGGGCAACCTGGAAGGGTTGCGCGACAAAATCACCAAATGGGCCACCCAGGGCAGCGAGATACTGGCCACTCAGGCCTTCAGTTTTGGCCAGGGTACCTTCGAGTTTCTGATCAGCTTCGGCATCATGCTCTACCTGCTGTTCTTCTTTCTGCGTGAGGGCGCAGAGGTGGCGCGGCGGGTACGCCTGGCCGTACCGCTGCCAGAGCACCAGAAGCGCCGCCTGCAGTTGAAGTTCAACCGTGTGGTGCGCGCCACGGTCAAGGGCAATGTGCTGGTGGCGATCACCCAGGGCGCCCTGGGCGGTTTCATCTTCTGGGTACTGGATATACCGAGCGCACTGGTCTGGGCGGTGCTGATGGCGTTTCTGTCACTGCTGCCGGCAGTGGGCGCGGGGATCATCTGGGCACCGGTGGCGGCGTATTTCCTGTTGACCGGGGCGATCTTGCAGGGGGTGATCCTGACCGCCTTCGGCGTGCTGGTGATTGGCCTGGTGGACAACCTGTTGCGGCCGATCCTGGTGGGCAAGGATACGCGGATGCCCGACTACCTGATTCTGGTGTCCACCTTGGGTGGGCTGGCCGTATTCGGCCTCAACGGGTTCGTGATCGGGCCGCTGATCGCGGCGCTCTTCATTTCCAGTTGGGGGATTTTCGCCGCGACCAAACCGCAGGTGCAGTTGCCTCAATAGGGGGCTGCCGCGCAGCCCATGCCGGCCTCAACGGAAACTGTATGAAACCCCGGCATAGACGCCAAACCCTTCCCCAGGCGTCGACCGGGCAATGTCCTGCCCGGCATCGTCGTACCCCGGCGTGACTGTCGCCGCATAGCGTTCGTTGGTCAGGTTGCGCAGGTCAAGCCAGGTCTGCCAGTCCTGTTTCGGCGAGTCCCAGCCCAGCCGCGCACCGAGCAGTGCATAGGCATCGGCGTGGTAACTGTTGGCGTAATCGACTTGCACCTTGGACGCCATCTGCGTGTTGACCCCGGCATAGAAGCCGCTTGGCCAGTCGTAGCGCAGTTCGGCCTGGTAGTAATGCATGGGAATCCCAGGCAGGCGGTTGTCGCCGAAGGTATCGTCGTCCCGGTAGTGGAAATCGCTGAACGTGTAGGCCTGGCGCAAACTGAGCTTACCCGTGCCAGGGTGCTCCCAGAGGGTGCTGTCCAGGCCGGCCTCCACGCCTTGGTGCACCGTGGCGCTGGCATTGACCTCCTTGGCCGGGAGCCCCGCCTCGATTTCGACGGCCAACAGTTCATGGCGCACTTGCGAGTAGTACCAGGCCAGGTCCCAGCGGCCCAGCGCCGAATCGCCGCGCGCGCCCAGCTCCAGCGTGGTGGCGGTCTGGTTTTGCAGTTCGATCGGCTGCGTGGCGACCGTGGAGCTCCAGATCAGTGACCATGGGTGGGGTGGCTCCACGGACCGGCTCAGGTTGCCGTACACCTGCAACTGCGGGTCGATGTCATAGCGCAGGCCCAAGCGCGGTGCATAGTCCCAGTCATGTTGGCTCACCTTGCCGCCATCCTGCGGATAGGTGACCGCACTTTCACGGCGTGTGTAGATCATCGCCAGGCCAGTGGTCAGCCACAGGTCAGGGATCAGCTCCAGATCGTTGCCGACGTGCAGGACGGTATCCGACCCCTGGTAGCTGAAATCGCGGCTGCGTGCGCCGAAGTTGTCGCCCGTGCTGCGGGCGAACTGCGATGCGCCGCTGTTGGGTAGGTGCTTGGTGGTTCGCCAGCCCACGGTGGTGTTGCTCTGGTGGCCCAGCAGGGTGTCGCGGCGTATGTAGTTCAGCGTGCCGCTGACATCGGTATAGGCGACCTTCAGGCGCATCGGGCCTTCACGCAGGTCCATGGGGAAGTCGTGGTACACCAGCCCGGCCTCCACACGGGCATCGTCCTCGAGGTAGAAGGTGGTCTTGTTGGCCACCCAGGTGCTGCCCGGTTGCGGCCGGCTGTCGTCACGCGCCAGGTAGGCGGCGTTGGCGGCACGAGGGTGGTGCTTGATCTGGTCCTTGGTCAGGCGCCCGGCCAGGTCGTTCTCGGTTTCCCGGTAGCGCAGGTAGAAGCGCGTCTCCAGGTTGGGGTTGAACCGATAACCAACGTTGGCTGCGATGCCTTTGGCACTGCCGCTGCTGTGCGCCTGGTAGCCGTCGTATTCCGAGTCGGTGAGTGCTACGTAATAGTCGAGGTTGCCCAAAACCTGACCAGAGCTGATGTGCCTGTGCTGATAGCCACGGCTGCCGGCCTCGTAGCGCACCTGCAACGGTGCGGCATCGTAGCCGGTATGCGTTACGTAGTTGATTGCGCCGCCCAGCGCCAGCGCGCCCTGATCGAAGCCGTTCGCCCCTCGCAACACGTCGGCGCGGCTCAGCCACAGCGGCTCGAACAGCTCGTAAGGGGTACCGCCCGGGCCAGTCAGCGGCAGGCCGTCGAACAGCGTGTACACCCCTGAACCGTGTGCCCCGGGTGCACGGTTGATGCCTGAGCCGCGGATGGACAGCTTGATGCCATCGTTACCGGCCGACTGGGCGAACACCCCCGGCTGGTAGGCCAGCACGTCCTGGTTGCTGGCCACCCGTCCTTGCCCCACGCGCTGCATGTCCACCAGGTTGCTGGCGCCAGGCACTGCCTGCAGACGCTCGCGGGCGTCTTCCAGTTCGCTGTGTGCTTCGTCACTGATCAGCACCTCACCCAGCTCGACCGCAGGTGCGGCAGACACGTGCTGGGCGACAGCGAAAAGGGCCGCAAGGCCAATGCAGGGCGAGGGGGGCAACACGGGGCGCATCGTACAACTCCAGGTGAAAAGGGTAGGCAACGGCGTTGTGACGAGCGAAACGCCGCGCAGAGCACGGAGAGTTTCAGTTAATTGAAAGCAGCCATTGAGGACGAGTGTGTAGGACGGCGGTTTACAAAGCGTATGAATGGCACGGGTGTTTTGCGATTCGTATGGTGGAGTCCTACCGCGTCAGTCCCATAGCTGACGTGAACTGGCCATGATTGTTTGGAGTTCGGTGATGAAAGCCAATACGCGACAGAGCGAAGGTAGCCAAGTGGATACGCCTATTCGCCTGACCCCGCGAGAGCAGCAGGTATTGCTGTGGTGTGCCTATGGCAAGAGTTCGTGGGAAATCGGTCAGATCCTGCAGTGCCAGGAATCGACGGTGAATTTCCATGTGGGCAATATCCTGCGCAAATTCGATGTAACCACTCGCGTCGCCGCCGTGATCAAGGCCATTCGCTACGGCATGCTCGCAGAGCAGTGAGGCACTCATGAATGAAGTCGCATTGATTGAAGGCGCTTTGTCCAGCGTCGTACCGTGGCTCGAGCGCGATGGGCGGGTGCTTTTCGGTGCAGTGTTGGGCGCTTTGCTGGTCAGCGCGGTGCGGGATCGGCTAGTCATCGTTTCGCGCAAGCGGCTTACGATGGGCAAGCAAGCCTTGCTGGCCCTGCTCAGCGTTGGCGTGGGTTACCTGTTCGAACCGCTGTTGCAAGGCTTGGCCCCCATGCTTTCCCGCGGCATGGCTGCTTTCGTGGCGGCGGTCGTGGTGGTGCCGATCAGCCTCAAGGTCATGGTATGGCTCGAATCGGTGGACCTTCGAGAAATCGTCCAGCGTTGGCGCCGTCGCGGTTAACCCTCGGAGGTATCCGGCAGGCGGTAGGCGAGTGCATCCAGTTTCTTCTCCAACGCCTGGATGCGCTGCTTGTCCTTGATGTACAGCAGCGTGGCCTCGCGGTCGGCGCATGACAGGCTGCGCAAGCGTTCGAGCATGTCATCTTCCCAGCCTTCCGCGGTGTGCAAGGTACGCCCGCGCTCACCCATCAGCAGCCAGTCCAGCGAGCAAGCATGCTGCCGGGCAATATCTACGCATAATGAGTATGGGATGCTGTCCCGTACCTTCCAACTGCTCAGCGTCTGTGGGCTTACACCCAGCGCTCGGGCCAGTTGGGCGTCGCTTTCGGACTGGGTAATTTGCTTGAGGCGAGTCAGCACCGAGGCGAAAAAGCGGCTACTCATAACAGATATCCATAGCTGGTTTAATGACATTCCCTAGGCTTAAACTACTCGTTATGAATAATAACCCTGCAAAATGAGGAACATTATCGGCATGAACAGCAGTTTGATGAAAATCCCTTCTTATACCGTAGGCAATACTGACACAAATGGACGATCAACCTTACAGCCTATGCCATCGCTCGGCCTTTACAGGTATCTACCGTGAGTACTTACAAGTTGGTCTGCCCCCATTGCCATAGCCGGATGCGCATACGCACCAGCGAAGGGCGCCACATTTTCCTCAGAGTGGCCTATTTGCAATGCACCACAGAGGCCTGTGGCTGGTCGGTGAGGGCCGAGTTCGAAATGACCCATGAACTGTCACCCAGTGGGATGCCTAATCCGGATGTGTACTTGCCATCGGCCAGCAGTGATGTACGCAGGACGGCACTGCGCCGCAGTGAAGATGTTGCGCCAGGCAGGCAAACGGAAGGTTAGCGTAGCCGGCACGGCATGCAGCGCAGATAAAAAAACACCCCGCATAAGCGGGGTGTTTGGTATTGCCGGGTTGATCAGCCGATCAGTTGCAGGCCAGCCTGCTGGACCATGTCCAGCAATGGCTGCGGGTATACGCCCAGGACGAAGGCGAGAATGGCGATCGCCAGCAGCATCACGCCGCCAGTGCGCTGTTCCCACTTCAGCGGCGCATCGTGGCGGCGCAGGTTCGGCTCGACCAGGTACAGGGTGACCATCACGCGCAGGTAGTAGTAAACGCCGATGGCGCTACCGACCACCAGGGCACCGACCAGCCACCACAGGTGCGACTCGACGCCAGTGGCGATGATGTAGAACTTGCCGATGAAGCCCGCGGTCAGCGGGATACCGGCCAGCGACAGCATCATCACGGTCAGCACTGCGGTCAGGTACGGGCGGCGCCAGAACAGGCCGCGGTACTCGTACAGCGCATCGGCATCACGGCCGCCGTAAGGCGAGGACATCAGGGTGATGACACCGAAGGCACCCAGGCTGGTGATCACGTAGGTGACCAGGTACACGCCCATCGCTTCCATGGCCAGGCCCTTGCTGGCGATCAGGGCGATGAGCAGGTAGCCGAAGTGGGCGATGGACGAGTAACCGAGCAGACGCTTGAGGTTGCTCTGGGTCAGCGCCAGCAGGTTACCGACCAGGATCGAGGCGACCGCAATCACCGCCAGCACGGTGCTCAGCACGCCGCTGCTGGCAGCAGGGGAGAGCATGAACAGGCGTACCACCACAGCGAACACCGCGACCTTGCTCGCGGTGGCCAGGAACGCGGCGACCGGTGCCGGGGCGCCTTCGTACACGTCCGGGGTCCACAGGTGGAAGGGTACCAGCGACAGCTTGAAGGCCAGGCCGACCAGCATCATGCCCAGGCCCAGTTGCGCCAGCAGGCTTGGCATGCTGGTGGCGGCCAGGGCTTTGCCGATCTGGTCGAAGCTCAGGCTGCCGGCATCGGCATACAGCAGGGCCATGCCGAACAGCAGGAAGGCCGAGCCTGCGGCCGACAGCACCATGTACTTGATACCGGCTTCCAGCGAACGCTTGTTGAAGAAGGCATACGCCACCAGGCCGTAGACCGGCACCGACAGCAGCTCCAGGCCGATGAACAGGCCGGCCAGGTGGTTGGCGCTGACCAGCACCAGGCCACCGAGGGCCGACATCAGCAGCAGCAGGTAGAGTTCTTCACGGTTGCCCGGGAAACCCTTGGCGCCTTCACCCAGATAGGCGTGAGCCAGTGTGACGCAGGCCAGCGTGGCCACCAGAACGATCGCCATGTACAGGCAGGCGAACTTGTCAATGGTGACCAGCGAGGTCACCGCCAGCGGCGCGACCTTCAGCGCCGGCAGGATCGACAGCAGGGCCAGGTTCAGGCCCACGGTGGACAGCAGGAAGGTCTGCGAGTGGTTGCGCTTCCAGGCGATCGCCAGCATCACCACCACTGTGGTGATGGTGGTGATCAGCATCGGCGCCAATGCGATGAAGTGTTGAGTGGTGAATTCCATAGCGCTCTTACCGGGCCGAAGCGAGTTGAGTGAAAGCGGAGCCAAGCCACTGCTGCACACCGCTCATGGTGGCGGCAGAAGTGTCGAGGAACGGCTGCGGGTACACACCAAGCACGATCAGCAGCACCGCCAGGCCCAGCACCATGATCAGCTCGCGGCCGTCCATGCCGGCCAGCACGGTGTCGCTCTTGCTTGGGCCGAAGTAGGCACGGTGGATCATGATCAGCGAGTAGACCGAGCCGAAGACCAGGCCGGTGGTGGCGATCACGGTGATCCACGGCACGCTGGCGAAGCTGCCGATCAGGATCAGGAACTCGCCAACGAAGTTGCCGGTGCCTGGCAGGCCCAGCGATGCAGCGGCGAAGAACAGGCTGATGGCGGGCAGGTAGGCGATGCGGTGCCACAGGCCACCCATCTGGCGCATGTCACGGGTATGCAGGCGCTCGTACAGCTGGCCGGACAGGATGAACAGCGCGGCAGCCGACAGGCCGTGGGCCAGCATCTGGATCACCGCGCCTTGCAGGGCCTGCTGGCTGCCGGAGTAGATACCGATCAGCACGAAGCCCATGTGCGAAACGCTGGAGAAGGCGATCAGGCGCTTGATGTCGGTCTGCGCGAAGGCCAGGAAGGCACCGTAGAAGATGCCGATCAGGCCCAGGGTCATGGCGATCGGTGCAAACTCGGCCGAAGCGTTGGGGAACAGCGGCAGGGCGAAGCGCAGCAGGCCGTAGGCGGCTGTCTTCAGCAAGATGCCCGCCAGGTCCACGGAGCCTGCGGTCGGTGCCTGGGCGTGTGCATCAGGCAGCCAGGAGTGGAACGGCACCACCGGCAGCTTTACCGCGAAGGCGATGAAGAAGCCCAACATCAGCAGGTACTCGACGCCCGCCGGCAGTTCGGCCTTGAGCAAGTCGCTGTAGTTGAAGGTCAGCACGCCGGTGGTGTTGTAGTTGACAAGCACCAGGCCAAGGATCGCCACCAGCATGATCAGGCCGCTGGCCTGGGTGAAGATGAAGAACTTGGTGGCGGCGTAGATCCGCGTCTTCTTGCCGTCTGCCGAGCTGTGACCCCAGAGCGCGATGAGGAAATACATCGGCACCAGCATCATTTCCCAGAAGAAGAAGAACAGGAACAGGTCCAGTGCCAGGAACACACCGACCACGCCGCCGAGGATCCACATCAGGTTGAGGTGGAAGAAGCCGACGTGGCGCTGGATCTCTTTCCAGGAGCACAGTACCGAGAGCACACCGAGCAGGCCGGTGAGCAGGATCATCAGCAGCGACAGGCCATCGAGGGCCAGGTGGATGCTGATGCCGAAGCGCTTGATCCACTCGACCTTGTATTCGAGTGCCCAGGCAGGTTCGGCGCCCGGTGCAGGCGCCAGGGTGTAGTCGCCGGTGCCCCACAGCCACAGGCCGATGCCGAGCAGCAGGGACATGGTCAGCAGCGCGATCCAGCGCGGCAGGGTGGAGCCGAAGCGCTCACCCAGCCAGCACAGGAAGCCGCCGATGAAAGGGATCAGGATCAGCCAAGGCAAAATCATGACGGGTTGGTTTCCTTTGGCAAAGTCGCAAGATTCATAGTCATACCGCAGCCACTACCACCGCACCGAGTACCAGCACGGCGCCAACGGCGATCGAGGCGGTGTACCAGCGCAGCTGACCGGTCTCGGTCTTGCTCATGGCGACGTGGCCGCCACGCGCCATGCGGGGGATCAGGCCGATGCTGCGGTCAACCGGGTCCTTGCGCAGGATGTGGCTGATCAGCAGATAAGGTTTGACGAAGAGCTTGTCGTAGATCCAGTCGAAGCCCCAGGCCGCGAACCACCAGGCCGACAGGACCCGGCCGATGCTGCTGTTGGCGACGGCGCTGACGAAGCGGCGCTTGCCCAGGAACAGCAGGGCCGACAGCAGGATACCGGCGATGGCGATGGCGCCCGAGGCGATCTCCAGCGAGTGCTTGGCTTCACCGCCGGCATGGCCTGCGCTTTCAGGCAGCACGCCTGCCAGCGGCGGATGGATCCAGGCGCCAACGAAGGTCGACAGCACGATCAGCACGCCCAGCGGCAGCCAGTGGCTGATGCCGTGGCCGGCGTGGGCCTCGGTCTTGGCTTCGCCATGGAAGGCGATGAAGATCAGGCGGAAGGTGTACAGCGAGGTCATGAACGCACCGACCAGGCCGGCGTACAGCAGGCCGGTATTGCCGCTGGCGAAGGCTTCCCAGAGGATCTCGTCCTTGGAGTAGAAGCCGACGGTCAGGATCGGCAGGGCGGCCAGGGCGGCACCACCGACCACGAAGCTGGCGTAGGCCAGCGGCAGTTTCTTCCACAGGCCGCCCATCTTGAAGATGTTCTGCTCGTGGTGGCAGGCAACGATCACCGCACCCGAGGCAAGGAACAGCAGGGCCTTGAAGAAGGCGTGGGTCATCAGGTGGAAGATTGCCGCGTCCCAGGCACCCACGCCCAGCGCCAGGAACATGTAGCCGATCTGGCTCATGGTCGAGTAGGCGAGGATACGCTTGATGTCGGTCTGCACCAGCGCAGCGAAGCCTGCCAGTACCAGGGTCACGCCACCGACCACACCTACAAGGTGCAGGATGTCCGGCGCCAGCAGGAACAGGCCGTTGGTGCGGGCGATCAGGTACACGCCTGCGGTCACCATGGTGGCGGCGTGGATCAGTGCCGAAACCGGGGTAGGGCCTGCCATCGCGTCGGCCAGCCAGGTCTGCAGGGGCAGCTGTGCCGATTTACCCACCGCACCACCGAGCAGCATCAGCGTGGCCAGCACCATCCAGGTGTCGCCAGCCTGGAATTTCTGTGGTGCCAGCACCAGCAGTTCCTGCACGTTCAGGGTGCCCAGCTGGGCGAACAGGATGAACAGGCCGATGGCCATGAACACGTCGCCGATACGGGTGACGATGAAGGCCTTGAGTGCCGCGTTACCGTTGTTGCGGTTGCTGTAGTAGAAACCGATCAACAGGTACGAGCACAGGCCCACGCCTTCCCAGCCGAAGTAGATGAACAGCAGGTTATCGCCCAGGATCAGGAACAGCATGCTGGCGATGAACAGGTTGGTGTAGGAGAAGAAGCGCGAGTAACCGGCTTCGCCACGCATGTACCAGGACGCGAACAGGTGAATCAGGAAGCCGACGCCAGTGACCACGCCGAGCATGGTGACCGACAGGCCGTCCAGGTACAGGGTGAAGTTCGGCGCGAAGCCGTCCACCGACATCCACTGCCACAGCAGCTGGCTGTACGCGCCGCCTTCAGGCGGGGCGACATTGAATTGCCAGATGACGTAGGCCGCCACGGCGGCCGAGAGGCCGACCGAGCCGACGCCGATCAGGGCAGACAGGTTCTCCGAGAACCGCCCGCGCGAGAACGACAGCAGCAAGAAGCCGATCAGGGGGAAGACGAAAGTCAGGAAGAGAAGGTTCATCCGCGCATCTCACTGGCAGCATCGATGTCGAGAGTGTGGAAGCGGCGATACAGCTGCAGCAGGATCGCCAGGCCGATACTGGCCTCGGCGGCTGCCAGGCTGATCACCAGAATGAACATCACCTGGCCGTCGGGCTGGACCCAACGGGCACCGGCGACGACGAACGCCAGGGCAGAGGCGTTCATCATGACTTCCAGGCTCATGAGCACGAAGAGGATGTTGCGGCGGACCATCAGGCCAACCAGACCTAAGCAGAACAGGATGCCGGCGACCGCCAGCCCATGCTCGAGAGGGATAGCACCCATGATTTACTCCTTCGCCTCGTTGCGGCCCAGGTGGAAGGCGGTGACGGCTGCCGCGAGCAGCAGCATCGAGGCCAGTTCGACCACCAGCAGGTACGGGCCGAACAGGCTGATGCCCACTTCTTTCGGGCCCACGGTGGTGCCGCTGATGCCGGCGCCGCTCGGGGTGACGAACAGCACGTACAGCAGTTCCAGCAGCAGCAGGGTGCCAAGTATCACCGGCCCTGCCCAGATACCGGGCTTGAGCCAGCCGCGCTCCTGGGCGACCGAGGCCGGCCCGAGGTTGAGCATCATCACCACGAAGACGAACAGCACCATGATGGCGCCGGCGTAGGCGATCACTTCCAGGGCGCCTGCGAACGGCGCACCCAGAGAGAAGAAGATCATTGCCACGGAAATCAGCGAAATGATCAGGTAGAGCAGGGCGTGCACGGGGTTGGTACCGGTCACCACCCGAAGGGTGGAGACCACGGCGATCCCGGATGCGAAGTAGAAAGCGAATTCCATCTTTCTGTCCTTATGGGAGCAAGCTCTTCACGTTGATCGGCTCGGCTTCGTTCTGTGCAGAGCCTTTCGGCTTGCCAGCGATCGCCATACCCGCAACACGGTAGAAGTTGTAGTCAGGGTTCTTGCCGGGGCCGGAGATCAGAAGATCTTCTTTCTCGTACACCAGGTCCTGACGCTTGAACTCGGCCATTTCGAAATCCGGAGTCAGCTGGATCGCGGTGGTCGGGCACGCTTCCTCGCACAGGCCGCAGAAAATGCAGCGCGAGAAGTTGATGCGGAAGAACTCCGGGTACCAGCGCCCGTCCTCGGTCTCGGCCTTCTGCAGCGAAATGCAGCCGACCGGGCAGGCCACCGCGCAGAGGTTGCACGCCACGCAGCGCTCCTCGCCGTCGGGGTCGCGGGTCAGGACGATGCGGCCACGATAGCGTGGTGGCAGGTACACGGGTTCTTCGGGGTACTGCAGGGTGTCGCGCTTGCGGAACCCGTGGGAGAACACCATTGCCAGGCTGCGCAGCTGAGTGCCGGTGCCCTTAACGATGTCGCCGATATACTTGAACATGGGTCAAATCCTCACTGGGCCGCGACGGCTGGCGTGTTGTAAAGCACGATCGCAGCGGTCACCAGCAAATTGATCAGGGTCAGCGGCAGGCAGAACTTCCAGCTGAAGTCCATCACCTGGTCATAGCGTGGGCGCGGGATCGAAGCGCGCAGCAGGATGAACAGCATGATGAAGAACGCGGTTTTCAGCGCGAACCACAGGAACGGCACTTGCGGCAGGATGCCGAACGGGCCGTGCCAGCCACCGAAGAACAGGGTCACCAGCAGCGCCGAGATGAGGATGATGCCGATGTACTCACCGACGAAGAACATGCCCCATTTCATGCCGGCATACTCGATGTGGTAGCCGTCGGCCAGTTCTTGCTCGGCTTCTGGCTGGTCGAACGGGTGACGGTGGGTCACGGCGACGCCGGCGATGAAGAACGTGCAGAAGCCGAAGAACTGCGGAATGATGAACCACAGGTTCTGGGCCTGGTATTCAACGATGTCACGCATGTTGAACGAGCCCACCTGCACCACCACGCCCATCAGCGCCAAGCCCAGGAACACTTCGTACGACACGGTCTGGGCCGAGGCACGCAAGCTGCCCAGCAGGGCGTACTTGTTGTTCGACGACCAGCCGGCGAACAGCACCGCGTACACCGACAGGCCGGCCATGGCGAAGAAGAACAGCAGGCCGATGTTCAGGTCGGCAACGCCCCAACCTGGGGTGATCGGGATGATCGAGAAGCCGATCAGCAGGGCGCTCATGGCCACGACCGGCGCCAGGGTGAAGATCATCTTGTCGACGAAGGGCGGGTTCCAGTCTTCCTTGAAGAACATCTTCAGCATGTCGGCGGCGATCTGGAACATGCCGAACGGGCCGACACGGTTAGGACCGTAGCGGTCCTGCCACCAGCCCAGCAGGCGGCGCTCGACGAAGCTGAGCAGGGCGCCGCAGACCACGACGGCCAGCAGCACGACGATAGCCTTGACGACCTGGATGATCACATCGATCACTTCGGGGGTGAACCAGCTCATTGTGCTGCCTCCTGCAGACCTTCGACGGGTGCACCGAAGATGGCCGGCGGGATGCCGGCCAGGCCTTTGGGCAGCGCGACCAGGCCAGCGCCCAGTTCTTCATTGATGCGCAGCGGCAGGCGCAGGGCCACACCGCCCACGTTCAGGCTCAGCAGCGCGCCTTCGTTGACGCCCAGGCGGTCGGCCTCGGACTTGGCCAGCGCCACATAAGCGGCAGGGATGCGCTCCTGAACCGGCGCAGCGCGGGAAGAGCTTTCTTCGCTGCCGAACAGGTGGAAGAACGGTACTGCGGTCCAGGTGCCACGGGCCGGGTTGAAGGCGCCCGGAACGGTATCGAACCAGGACAGGCGATCACCGTGCGATTCGATCAGGCGCACGCCCGGGTCACCGGCACGCAGGTGGCCACCTACCTCGTCCTGGAACTTGTTCCAGGCTTGCGGCGAGTTCCAGCCCGGCGACCAGGCGAACGGCACCTGCTGGCGCGGTTCGGCAGAGCCCGAGTAACCTTCCATGGAGTAGGCGAACGCGGTGTCCTTGTCCTGCGGGGTACGAGGTTCGTGCACGCTGATGTTGGCGCGCATCGCGGTGCGTCCGGAGTAGCGCAGCGGCTCACGGGCCAGCTTCATGCCCTTGATGCGGAATGCCGCAGAAGGTGCTGCGTTGACGATGCCGGCCAGTTGCGGGGCGGCCTCGGCGCAGGCGCTGGTGACGTGGTCCAGCTGGGTCCAGTCGACGGGCTTGTTCAGCAGCGTGGCACGCAGGGCGTGCATCCAGCGCCAGCCTTCGTGCACCAGGATGCTGCTGTCCAGGTACTGCGGGTCGAACACCTGGAAGAAGCGCTGGGCACGGCCTTCCTGGCTGACCAGGGTACCGTCGCCTTCGGCGAACGAGGCCGCCGGCAGCACCAGGTGGGCGCGCTCCAGGGTGGCGGTGTGGGAGTGGTCGGCGACGATCACGACCTTTGCCGCTGCCAGGGCAGCATCGACCTTGGCGGCCGGTACGCGGGTGTACAGGTCGTTTTCCAGCACCACGATGGCGTCGGCCTTGCCGCTGATGACCGCATCCAGCGCGGCATCGACGGACTCGCCGCCGAGCATGGCCAGGCCAAGGCTGTTGGCCTCAGGTACGACCAGGCTCAGCGAGCCGTTTTTCTCGCGCAGCTTCAGGGCTTTGGCGATGTTCGCAGCTGCCTCGATCAGTGCAGGGTCGGCCAGCGAAGTACCGGCAACCACCAGCGGGCGTTTGGCCGCTACCAGGGCGCCGGCGATGCGCTCGGCCAGGGCCTTGGCTTCGTCGTCCAGGCCTGCTACGGCCGGGGCGCTCGGATCGATGGCGTGGGCCACGGCGAAGCCGATACGCGCAAGGTCGGCAGGGGCGGCGTGCACGCATTCTTCGGCAACGTCGTCCAGTTTGGTTTCGGCCAGGCTGGCGATGAACAGCGGATACAGCGCGTGCTGGCCGATGTTCTTCACCGCAGCGTCCAGCCAGGGCTGCACTTTCATGGCCTCGGCCATGGCTTCGGCCTTGCCCTTGGTGGCTTGACGTACGGCCAGGGCGACACGGGCAGCGGTCTGGGTCAGGTCTTCGCCGAGCACGAACACAGCGTCGTGGTCTTCGATGTCGCGCAGGGTCGGCACTGGCAGCGGGCTGCTATTGAGCACGTTCAGGGCCAGGCGTACGCGAGCCAGCTCACCGGCTTCCATACCCGAATAGAAGTAATCGGCACCGACCAGTTCACGCAGGCCGTAGTTGCTTTCCAGGCTGGCGCGGGGCGAGCCGATACCCACGATGGTCCGGCCGCGCAGCAGGTCGGCAGCCTTGTCCAGCGCAGCGTCCAGGCCCAGCTTGGTGCCATCGGCCAGGCGTGGCTGGCGTGGGCGGTCGGTGCGGTTGACGTAGCCATAACCGAAGCGGCCGCGGTCGCACAGGAAGTACTGGTTGACCGAGCCGTTGAAACGGTTTTCGATCCGGCGCAGTTCGCCGTAACGCTCGCCCGGGCTGATGTTGCAGCCGCTGGAGCAGCCGTGGCAGATGCTTGGGGCGAACTGCATGTCCCACTTGCGGTTGTAGCGCTCGGAGTGCGTCTTGTCGGTGAACACACCGGTCGGGCAGACCTCGGTCAGGTTGCCGGAGAACTCGCTTTCCAGTACGCCGTCTTCGACGCGGCCGAAGTACACGTTGTCGTGGGCGCCATAGACACCCAGGTCGGTGCCGCCGGCGTAGTCCTTGTAGTAGCGCACGCAGCGGTAGCAGGCGATGCAGCGGTTCATCTCGTGAGCGATGAACGGGCCGAGGTCCTGGTTCTGGTGGGTTCGCTTGGTGAAACGGTAGCGGCGCTCGTTGTGGCCGGTCATTACCGTCATGTCCTGCAGGTGGCAGTGGCCGCCTTCCTCGCACACTGGGCAGTCGTGCGGGTGGTTGGTCATCAGCCATTCGACGACGCTGGCGCGGAACGCCTTGGATTCGTCATCGTCGATGGAAATCCAGGTGCCGTCGGAGGCAGGGGTCATGCAGGACATGACGATACGACCACGGGTGTCGTTCTCGTCGGTGTACTGCTTGACCGCACACTGCCGACAGGCACCAACGCTTCCAAGCGCCGGGTGCCAGCAGAAATAGGGGATGTCGAGGCCGAGCGACAGACACGCCTGTAACAGGTTGTCTGCACCGTTGACTTCGAGCGCTTTGCCGTCTACGTGGATAGTGGCCATTGTTCAAAGTTCTTCGTTGGCCCGCGTGAGCGGGCGTGGCTAATGGAAATCTGTGAGCCTGCGGCCCGCCGCGAATCGTTCGGGCCGGCCTGCAGGCTGGCGGGTGGCACGGACCACCCGCGTTCTATCTTTTTATGCGCCGACTACAATCGGCCCGGCCTGAATAGGCTTGGCCAGGTTCGGGCGCAGGGTGCCAGCGCTTTCAGGCGCCACACCGGCCTCGAACTCCGAGCGGAAGTATTTGATGGCACTGCCAAGCGGCTCGACGGCACCGGGTGCGTGAGCGCAGAAGGTACGGCCTGGGCCGAGGAAGTTGACCAGACCCAGCAGGGTCTCGATGTCTTCGGCGCGGCCCTGGCCGTTTTCCAGGGAACGCAGCATCTTCACGCTCCACGGCAGGCCGTCCCGGCAAGGTGTGCACCAGCCGCACGATTCGCGGGCGAAGAACTCTTCCATGTTGCGCAGCAGCGAAACCATGTTGACGCTGTCGTCGACCGCCATGGCCAGGCCCGTACCCATGCGGGTGCCAACCTTGGCGATGCCGCCGGCGTACATCTGCGCGTCGAGGTGCTCGGGCAGCAGGAAGCCGGTACCGGCGCCGCCTGGCTGCCAGCACTTGAGCTTGAAGCCGTCGCGCATACCGCCGGCGTAGTCTTCGAACAGCTCGCGGGCGGTGACGCCGAACGGCAACTCCCAAAGCCCCGGGTTCTTCACCTTGCCGGAGAAGCCCATCAGCTTGGTGCCGTGGTCCTCGCTGCCTTCGCGGGCCAGCGACTTGTACCAGTCGTTGCCGTTGGCGACGATGGCCGGCACGTTGCACAGGGTCTCGACGTTGTTCACGCACGTCGGCTTGCCCCACACGCCTACGGCGGCAGGGAAGGGCGGCTTGGAGCGCGGGTTGGCGCGGCGGCCTTCCAGCGAGTTGATCAGTGCGGTTTCTTCACCGCAGATGTAGCGCCCGGCGCCGGTGTGCACGAACAGCTCGAAGTCGAAGCCCGAGCCAAGGATGTTCTTGCCCAGCAGGCCGGCAGCCTTGGCTTCATCGATGGCGCGGTTGAGGTTCTTCGCCGCGGTGGTGTACTCGCCACGCAAGAAGATGTAGCCGCGGTAGGCCTTCAGGGCGCGGGCGCTGATCAGCATGCCCTCGACCAGCAGATGGGGCTGTTGCTCCATCAGCATGCGGTCCTTCCAGGTGTTGGGCTCCATTTCATCCGCGTTGCACAGCAGGTAGCGGATGTTCATGGATTCGTCTTTGGGCATCAGGCCCCACTTCACGCCAGTCGGGAAGCCCGCGCCGCCGCGGCCCTTGAGGCCGGAGTCCTTGACGCTCTGCACGATGTCGTCGGCGGACATTTCTGCCAGCGCCTTGCGGGCGGCAGCGTAGCCGTTCTTGGCCTGGTACTCGTCGAGCCACACCGGCTCGCCGTCGTCACGCAGGCGCCAGGTCAGCGGGTGAGTTTCGGCCGAGCGCGCGATGCGGTTGGCCGGGCCGAAGGAAGTGATGGTCATACGTAGCCCTCCAGCAGCTTGGAAACGCCAGCAGGCTGCACGTCGCCAAAGGTATCGTCATCGATCATCAGCGCCGGGGCCTTGTCGCAGTTGCCCAGGCAGCAGACCGGCAGCAGGGTGAAACGCCCGTCCGCAGTGGTCTGGCCAAGGCCGATGCCCAGTTCGCTCTGGATCTGGCTGACCACCGACTCGTGGCCGCCGATATAGCAGACCATGCTGTCGCACACACGAATGATGTGGCGGCCCACAGGCTGGCGGAAAATCTGGCTGTAGAAAGTGGCCACACCCTCGACGTCGCTGGCCGGGATGCCCAGCACCTCACCGATGGCGTAGATGGCGCCGTCCGGCACCCAGCCGCGCGCCTTCTGGACGATCTTCAAGGCTTCGATGGACGCCGCACGCGGGTCCTCGTAGTGGTGCATTTCGTGCTCGATGGCCGAGCGCTCGGTTTCGCTCAGGGCGAAACGGTCTGTCTGGATAAGCGTGCTGTTCATGCTTAGCGGTCCACGTCAGCCATAACGAAGTCGATACTGCCCAGGTACGCAATGAGGTCGGCGACCATGCTGCCTTTGATCACCGAAGGGATCTGCTGCAGGTGCGGGTAGCTCGGGGTACGGATCCGGGTGCGGTAGCTCATGGTGCCGCCATCGCTCGTCAGGTAGTAACTGTTGATGCCCTTGGTCGCTTCGATCATCTGGAACGACTCGTTGGCCGGCATGACCGGGCCCCACGAGACTTGCAGGAAGTGCGTGATCAAGGTTTCGATGTGCTGCAGGGTGCGCTCTTTCGGCGGCGGCGTGGTCAGCGGGTGATCCGCCTTGTACGGGCCTTCCGGCATGTTGCGCAGGCACTGGTCGATGATGCGGATACTCTGGCGCATCTCCTCGACACGGACCATGCAGCGATCGTAGGCATCGCCGTTGTGGGCCAGCGGCACTTCGAACTCGAAGTTCTCGTAGCCGGAGTAGGGGCGCGCTTTGCGCAGGTCGAAGTCGCAGCCGGTGGCGCGCAGGCCGGCACCGGTGGTGCCCCATTCCAGCGCCTCTTTGGTGTTGTAGGCAGCAACGCCGATGGTGCGGCCCTTGAGGATGCTGTTTTGCAGCGCGGCCTTGGTGTATTCGTCCAGGCGCTTGGGCAGCCACTCGACGAAGTCCTTGACCAGCTTGTCCCAGCCACGTGGCAGGTCGTGAGCGACGCCGCCGATGCGGTACCAGGCCGGGTGCAGGCGGAAACCGGTGATCGCTTCGATTACGGTGTAGGCGCGCTGACGGTCGGTGAAGGTGAAGAACACCGGCGTCATGGCGCCGACGTCCTGGATGTAAGTACCCAGGAACAGCAGGTGGCTGGTGATGCGGAAGAACTCGGCGAGCATGATGCGAATCACGTCGACCTTCTGCGGCACCTGGATACCGGCCAGCTTTTCTACCGCCAATACGTACGGCAGGTTGTTCATCACCCCGCCGAGGTAGTCGATACGGTCGGTGTAGGGGATGAAGCTGTGCCAGGACTGGCGCTCGGCCATTTTCTCGGCACCACGGTGGTGGTAGCCGATGTCCGGTACGCAGTCGACGATCTCTTCGCCGTCCAGCTGCAGCACGATACGAAACGCACCGTGCGCCGAAGGGTGGTTGGGGCCGAGGTTGAGGAACATGTAGTCCTCGTTGGCGCCCTGACGCTTCATGCCCCAGGCTTCCGGGTTGAAACGTGCCGATTCCTCTTCAAGCTGCTGCTTGGCCAGGGTCAGGCTGTAGGGGTCGAACTCGGTGGCGCGGGCCGGGTAGTCCTTGCGCAGCGGGTGGCCTTCCCAGGTCGGCGGCATCATGATGCGGCTCAGGTGCGGGTGGCCGGCAAAGTCGATGCCGAACATGTCCCAGACTTCGCGCTCGTACCAGTTGGCGTTCGGCCAGATGCCGGTCACGGTCGGCAGGTTCAGGTCGCCTTCGCTGAGCGACACCTTGATCATCACGTCGCTGTTACGCTCGACCGACAACAGGTGGTAGAACACGCTGAAATCGGCGGCAGGCAGGCCACGGCGCTGGGTCCGCAGGCGTTCGTCCACGCCGTGCAGGTCGTACAGCATGCTGTAAGGCTTGGAAACGCCGCGCAGGAAGCTGAGCACCTCTTTGAGCTGGGCGCGCTTGACCCACAGCACGGGCATGCCGGTGCGGGTTTCCTGGGCGACGAATGCTTCGGCGCCAAAACGGTTGTGCAGTTCGACGACCACATCCTGGTCGTCTGCCTTGTAGGGCGGAATATAAATAGCGTTGTCCGCTGTCATGGTCTCGGTCGCTTTGGGTCAACGTTAAGAATGAAGCCAGGCCGCCGGCTCCAGGGGGAGCGGGCGGCAGGTCGCTGGATCAGACTTCGTCGGGGCTGCGCAGGTTGGTTACTGCAATGCGCTGCTCACGACGCAGGTCTTTCTGGGCTGGCATCTCGGCACGGTAAATACCTTGATCACCAACAACCCAGGAAAGCGGGCGTCGTTCTTGGCCGATCGACTCCTGCAACAGCATCAAGCCTTGCAGGAAAGCCTCAGGGCGTGGCGGGCAGCCAGGCACGTAGACGTCCACGGGGAGGAACTTGTCGACCCCCTGAACGACCGAGTAGATGTCGTACATGCCACCGGAGTTGGCGCACGACCCCATGGAAATGACCCATTTGGGTTCGAGCATCTGCTCATACAGGCGCTGGATGATCGGCGCCATCTTGATGAAGCAGGTACCGGCGATGACCATGAAGTCGGCCTGACGCGGCGAGGCCCGGATGACTTCGGCGCCGAAGCGGGCGATGTCGTGGGGCGCCGTGAAGGCCGTGGTCATTTCCACGTAGCAGCAGGACAGGCCGAAGTTGTACGGCCAGAGGGAGTTCTTGCGACCCCAGTTGACCGCGCCACGCAGCACATCTTCGAGTTTCCCCATGTAGATGTTCTTGTGGACCTGGTCCTCTAGCAGTTGGTCGGTAACGGTTTCCCGCTCGCCGACCGGGTACTGCTCATTGGGCGCATCCGGATCGATTCTGGTGAGATTGTATTGCATTGCCAAAGCCTCATTGTTTCAGCTTCGCTTGCCGCTTGCGGCGACCTTCGGGAGCCCAATCAAGTGCCCCGACGCGCCAAAGGTAGACAAGACCTGCCAACAGAATTGCTATGAAAACGAGCGCTTCGACGAATCCGGTCCAGCCGCTTTCGCGGACGGACACAGACCATGCAAAGAGGAAGAGGGCTTCGATATCGAAGATCACGAACAGCATCGCGACCAGATAGAATTTGGCGGAAAGACGCAGGCGGGCGCTGCCCACGGGCAGCATGCCGGATTCGAAGGGTTCGTTCTTGGCGCGGCCCCAGGCCTTGCTACCGAGCAGGCTGGACAGGCCGAGCATGAAGGCGCACAGGCCGACGACACCCAGGAGGAAGATGGCAAAGCCCCAGTTGTGGGCGATGAGTCCTGCCGAATCGGACATGCTAGAAATCCTTATACAGAGACCCAGCTCTGCAGTCTGAAATAAGTAGAGCGGCGACGTGGTGTCGCAGGTGCAGTGACCAAATGTCGCAGCTGAATCAATCGCGCTGATTTTATGGGTAAACCTGTTGCAAGTAAAATTTCTGTCGCAAATTTATTCGTAGGATTAAGAACAAAACATGCTCGTAACTGGCTGAAAGCCTTGAAATTCGGGGATTCGGCCTGGTTTTGTCAATTATGTTTCTTGTGCGTGGTAACAGATTGTAGTTTTAGTAATGATAATTAATATCGTTTGCGGCGGCCGATTGGAGTTAATGCGATTGAGCCTTGTTAAGTTCATAGGCCGTTGCCCCCCTCTTGCAATTGCGCGCCGCTATCGTTCTATCAGTGTTGGACACTCGCTGCACCGCTCTGGGTCAATGTTTTTCGAGTGGGTAGAGATGTGCAGGGTGCAGTGGCCAGTGGACAAGTCGGGCTGTGGCTCGCCCGTGCACATGAATGAAAAGCGCCGACACCGATGCAATCGTCCATAGCTGCTGGCTGGGTTGCTCCTGCTACCGGGCTGGTTCAAGCATAGTCCGGATTCTGCGGATTGCCGGGGCTTCGGGTGTCATGCCTGTGTCACGAATGCCTGCTAGCGTGCCGGTCCCGTCCCGCGGCAAAAGGAAAGCCATCAGGTGCACCCCGCCACGCCTCGCAAGCCCTTCCTGCTCCGTTGCGCCGACATGCACAGCGATGATTTCGGCGCCTTGTTCACGCAGCTCTATGGCAACCTGTATGCCGACGTACCGCCACTGGGCGAGGGTATTTCCATCGGCGGGGTGTATGGCCGCTTCGAGGGCATGAGCGTAAGGCGCCTGCATTACCAGGGTGACTTTCGCATCGTCCTGCCCAGCCCGCAGGACGAAATCACCTTTGTACTGCCTACTGCAGGCAAGATCATCTTCGACCATCGCGACGAGTCAATCGGCGGCGCGCAGGTCGGGCTCGCTGTCGACAAGCTCGAGATACGCTCGGTCCGCATCGCCGATGATCATGCCCAGTGTGGCATGTCGATTCGCCGGGGCGTATTTGCCGAGCGGCTGTCGGCACTGCTGGAGCGGCCCTTGGCGGCCCCGATACGTTTCGCGCCGGTAGTGGACCTTGCCGCGCCAGGCTTCCAGGGCATCCGTGCCTTGCTCGAACTGGCCACGGGGACTGAGTTCGATCAATTGATCAATACCGGCCTGCTGATGCCGCTGCGGTTGCAGGAAATGCTGGTCGACGCACTGCTGCAAGCCTGGCCGCACAATTACCGCGAAGCGCTGCACAGGCCGGCTCCATTGCCAGCGCCGCGCCATGTGAAACTGGCCATGGCCTATATCCGTGAACATCCCGCGAGCCTGAGCAGTAGCAGCGAGTTGGCTAGCTTGGCCAATGTCAGCGTGCGGGCGTTACAGGAGGGCTTTCGACGGTTTGCGGGCACTTCGATAGTCGGGTATCAGCGGCAGGTGCGGCTGGAGCAGGCGCGTCAGGTGCTGGCAAGCGAGCAGGGTACGTCGGTGGAGCAGGTGGCGTTACGCTTCGGCTTCACCAATGCGGGGCGGTTTGCCCAGTATTTCAAAGCGGCGTTTGGTTTGCCTCCGGCACAGGTCAGGCGCAGGCATGACCCATGACCTGCGGCAGTGGGCCGTGCTGCGAATCAGATCACGCGCTGCTTGCAATGGATGCGCTCAGGGGAACCTGATCTTGCTGTAGGCGAACTCATTGGCGCCCCGTTCGATGCCCGCCTCGGAGGTTTGCACCTCAACCCGGTCATCGTCGTGAACGACGATTATCTGGTGTGCATCCAGCACCTCGACACCTTCTGGCTTGTTGCTGAACCTCAGTGTGGAGCCGTCTTCGCGGGTCACCAGTTGCGGCGTGCCAGGCTTACCCGCTGCAAACGGTACGACCCATAGAAACCCGCCTATCTTGGTAATTGGCTTGTTAGCAGCATCCACGGATTTTTCCTCGTAGCTGGTAACCGCATAAAGCCTGTCTTTGTTGAACCGGTCATACTCGATGCCGGACAGCCCGACTGTGTGGCCCTGGGCTTGGACGTTGAAGTTCTGGACGGATTTGAACGCTTCCACAAGCGCCAAGGTTCCCTCTTTGAACTTCACATGCGCTGAGATGAGTGTGAAGCCGAAATGCGCGTCAGTTTTGTCGTTTCCGTGCCTGCGAATGCCGATGATCAGTTGGCCGTCTGCCGTCTTTGCCTTCGCCGGCTCGCTCGGCGCCATGGTGATTGCTTCGATTTGATAGTAAGACGCGCCAATCGCCTTCTCGATCTGTTCGCGCAGTGAAATCGAGCTTGTGACCCCGCTGCGCGATGTGGGCGACAGGGGCTTTGCCGCCTCAGGGTCGTCCACGGGCCAGTACAGGATCGTGTTGAGAATGTCGCTGCTCGGATCTTCGTCGGTGCCGGCTTTGTTGAAGGCGGTGCTGGCGATCATGTAGCGGCCATCCAGCGTCTTGGTCAGTGCCTCGTATTTATCGGCTTCTCTTAATGCCTTCCCAGGCAGCACGGTAGGCTCACCACTGATTTTGCCCTGCTCGATGTCAAGGGTGAACAGGGCTGGCCCGCCTGGGGCGGGCAAGCGTTTGTCGTTGGCCAAGAGCAGTTTTCCATTGCTTTCAACCACTGCCGACACTTCACAGTTGACGGGGGTTCCAGGGGCGAAACACGCCGCCGTGTGATGTTCGATGGCCGCGATGCGTCCTGGCAGTTCAGCTGCTGGTGCGTGAGGCGTTGCACTGGCCAAGCCGACTACCAGCGTGATGATTGCTCGCTTTTCCATGGGCACTGTCCTTGTGGGAATGGGAACGTTGCGCAGCAAAGCGTAATCGCAGCAAGCGAGAACAGAAACTGGCATTTTTGGCAGTAGCTGTTCGACATGACCGCCATTGAAGGGGCCGGCATCTTGGCCAGTAGGCACACCCTCGAGAATCGGGGTGTGCAGCCGTGGGGGCCACGCGGCAGCCCCGGCAACTGTCAGAACGCGTAGCTGGCTTTCAGGCTGCCACTGGCCCCATGGCTGTCACCGCCGCCCAACGCCGCTAGATCGGCGCCAATACTCAGCGCGCCAAGGTTGGCCATCAGGCTCACGCCAGCGTTGAACTGGTCACGATTGTCGAAGGCGGCGCGCTGCTCGATATCCAGCCCCAGCAAGTGGCCCTCGCTTTCGACCTCGTGGTCGCCCAGCGCATGCTCATAGCCCACTTGCACGCCGGGCACCCACTGCCAACGGCCCATGCTGAACGGCATGAAGGACGCCTCGAGTCTGGCCATCGCGCTACGGCGGGTCTGCTGCAAGTCGTCCACCTCTAGCGCCAATTCGCTGCCTTTTTCGCTAAACCCGGCCACGTCCACGTGACTGATGCGTACACCCAGGCTCGGCTCCAGCACCACGTGGTTGGTGTTCAGGCGATAGCCCACGGCCAGGCTGGCACCGGCCAGGGTACCGTGGCTGTCGCCTTTGGCCGTGCCCAGGCCGCCTGTGAGGTCGCGCTTGCTGGAATAGTCGAGGTAGCCGGCGCTGGCATCGGTGTCGATGAACAGGCCCTGTTCCAGGCCGCCCGGCGCGAAGCGGGCGCCCAGGCTCAGGAAAGTCAGGTCCGTATCAACCTCGCCACCTGCGCCGCCAACGTTACCGCTGCTGTAGCCGAAACCTGCGTGGCCGCTGAGCTGCTCGGAGAAACGTTGGGTCATGCCGATCATCAGGCCTTGGCTGTGTTCGTTGCTGCTGGCGACACTGGAGGAGCCGTCGGTGCCCAGGTAACCGGCCAAGGCGCTGCTCCACAGGCGCGACTGGCCAACCTTCAGGTCGGTACCGTCGGCGAAGGGCGCGGCGGCGCGGTCGATCAGGGCGCCCAGGCGCAGCAGGTAGCTGGCCGCATCGGCATGCACCTGCCCACCCACGGTGGACTCCACGCCGCCCAGCGTGCCGGCATCGATGGCCGATTGCAGGTAATAGTTGTAGGCGCTGTAGGTGCCTGACAGCGACGTGTCCTGCAGTTGGCGCAGCAGTTGCGCGCCCGCCGCGGCGTTACCGAGCATGCCAGCTTCACCGGGTAACGTGCCATAGCGCACCATTTTGCCGCGCAGCACATAGATCGTTTCCTGGGTAAGCCCCAGGCCTTGCTTGAGGTAGTTGTCCATGCTGCCGTATGCGGCAGTCACCTCATCCAGGCCGGCCTGCAGGTAGCTGGCCTCGACGCCCAGCAGCGGGGCGTAGATTTCGGCCATGCTGGCCGGCATGGCTGCCAGTGTGGCCGCCACGCGGGCGGCGGTGTAGTCGTTGGTGGCGAGGTAGTTGTCCATGATCGTCGCGTCGTCTACGCCTGCGATGCTCAGCAGCACGGCGGCGGTCCAGCCTGTACGGTCCTTGCCCGCGGTACAGTGGAACAAGGCGGCGCCGTCGGCACTGGCCAGCTCGTTGAACAGCACCGAGAATTGCCCACGCATGCCGGCATCGCTGACGAAGGCGCGGTTGGTCTCTTGCATCATGGCGCGTGCCTGGGCAGCGCTGGTGAACGACATGTTGGTGATGTCCGCGCCCGAGGTGGTGCTGCCGATGATGTCGATGTTGGTGTAGCTGGCGCCGGCGGGCAGGGTGTCGGGCGTGGCGGCGATTTCGCTTGGGGTGCGCAAGTCGTATACATCGCTGATGCCAAGGCCGTTGAGCACGGCAAGGTCAGCGGCAGTGGGGGTCAGGGCATTGGTGCGATAGAACACGCCGCTGCGCATCACCCCATCATGACTTGTGCCGTACGCCGATGTGGTGCCGGCGATGTCGCGGAAGTTGTCAATGCCAGCCAGGCGCGGCGTATCGAGCGCATCGGCGGCATGGGCGGCGGAGATTGCGAGTGTGAGCATGGACAGGGAGCAGAACAGACGTTGCAGCACGGCAGAGGCCTCGGAGGGGTATGTGGTGTGGCCACTCTCCGTGGGCAATATGAAACTGAATGTTACATATCAAGGCTGCACGCAAAAGCCTGCGCGATTTGGCCGGGGCCTGCGTGTTCTGTCTGGCCTTGCGGCCGCAGTCAGGCTCCCGGCCGGGTGGTCAGAGCCCTAGTTCGCTGAGCCCCGGATGGTCGTCCGGGCGGCGCCCCAGGGGCCAGTGGAACTTGCGGTCCGCTTCGGCAATGGGCTGCTCGTTGATGCTCGAATGGCGGTTGTGCATCAGGCCATCGGCGGCGAACTCCCAGTTTTCGTTGCCATAGGCGCGGAACCACTGGCCGCTGTCGTCGCGGTACTCGTAGGCATAGCGCACCGCAATGCGGTTGTCGGTGAATGCCCACAGCTCCTTGATCAGCCGGTACTCCAGTTCATGGTTCCACTTGCGGGTCAGAAGGGCCTGAACCTCGGCACGCCCGCGGGGGAACTCGACGCGGTTACGCCACACGGTATCGGGGGTGTAGGCCAACGATACCTTGGCGGCGTCACGGCTGTTCCAGCCATCCTCGGCCAGGCGGACCTTTTCGATGGCGCTTTCGCGGGTAAACGGCGGCAACGGAGGGCGGGACATGGGTAACTCCTTGGCGGTGGTTGGCGTAGAGGAGAGTACTGCCCCCGCTGCAGGGTGGGGAATGGCTGCGACGGGCACTTCATAATTGCGCCCGGTGGAACAATGCAGGGCCCCGCCAGTGCGCTAAATCGCAGCGCCCAGGGCCTTGTCTGCAGCCTTGCCGCGCCCGCCCAGCCAGACCAGTACCAGGGCCACCGCCGCCAGCACGCCGCCCGCCATGGGCACTGCTGCATAACCCAGGTCCAGGCTGATCACCGCACCACCCAAGGCCGCGCCAACGGCATTGCCAAGGTTGAAGGCGCCGACGTTTATCGATGATGCCAGCCCTGGTGCCTCTATGGCGGCAGTCATGACGCGCATCTGCAAGGGCGGCACCACGGCGAAGGTGAACACGCCCCAGACCAGCAGTGCGATGGCGGCGCCGATGTGGCTGCCCAGTACCAGCGGCATCAGCAACATGATCAGCGCCAGGGTGGCGAGGAAAATGCGCGCAGCGCCATCCAGTGACCAGTCGGCCAGGCGCCCACCCAGGCTGTTACCCAAGGTGAAGCCGACACCGATCAGCACCAGGCCCAGCGTGATGAAGCTGTCTGAAGCGCCCGTCAGCGCCGCCAGTACCGGTGCTACGTAGGTGTACAGGGTGAACATGGCGCCGGCGCCAAGCACCGTGGTCGCCATCGCCAGCAGCACGCTGGGGCGGGCGATGACCGCCAGCTCTTTGCGCACGTGGGGCACGCTGCCACGCTCACCTTTGGGCAGCGCGTACCACAGGGCGGCCATCGCCAGCAGGCCGAGCACTGCAGTACCGGCAAAGGCCATGCGCCAGCCGACTTGCTGGCCGACCCAGGTCGCCGCAGGCACACCGCCGATATTGGCGATGGTCAGGCCCATGAACATGGTCGCCACGGCACTGGCCTGTTTGTCCTTGGGCACCACGCTGGCGGCCACGACCGCGCCCAGGCCGAAGAAAGCACCATGGTTGAGGCTGGTGACCAGCCGCGACGCGAGCAGGGTGTAGTAGTCCGGCGAGAGTGCCGAGAGCAGGTTGCCGAGGGTGAAGATGGCCATCAGCGCCATCAGTGCGGCGCGTTTGCCAAAGCGGCTGAACAGCAGGGTCATGATCGGTGCGCCGACCATTACGCCGATGGCATAGGCGGTGATCAGCATGCCCGCGCTGGGGATACTGACTTCGACGCCTTGGGCGATCACCGGCAGCAGGCCCATCGGGGTGAATTCGGTAGTGCCGATGCCGAAGGCGCCGATCGCCAGGGCAAACAGAACCCGTTTTGGGGAAAGCGTGCTCATCAGGAGCTCCGATTGAAAGGTCAATGAGCAGTCGCACCGGCCGGGAACGGGCCGGTGCCGACCTGCAGGGTTCATCAGTCCCAGGCGGGCGCCAGGCTATCCGGGCTGACTTCACGGCCATTGCGCTCGAGCGAGGCAATGCGCGCCATGTCCTCGGCATCCAGTTTCAGGCTGCAGGCGAGCAGGTTGCTGGCCAGGTTCTCGCGCTTGGTGGAGGAGGGGATCACTGCGTAACCCAGCTGCATGGCCCAGGCCAGGGCCACCTGGGCGACGGTGGCCTTGTGCTTGCTGGCGATCTCGGCCAGCACTGGGTCCTTGAGCACTTTGCCGTAGGCCAGGGTCATGTACGAGGTGACGGTGATGCCCTGGTCCTTGAGGTAGGCAGCCAGCTTGGCGTTTTGCAGGTAGGGGCTGAGCTCGACCTGGTTGGTGGCGATTTCACCTTGGCCGACCACGTCGATGGCTTGGCGGGTGAGTTCGATGTTGAAGTTGGACACGCCGATCTGACGGGTCAGGCCGAGTTTCTTGGCGTCGGCCAAGGCGCTCATGTACTCGGCCAGTTCGATGCCATTCCCTGGGGCTGGCCAGTGGATCAGCAGCAGGTCGACGTAGTCGGTGCGCAGTTTGGCCAGGCTTTCGCGCAAGCTGGGGACCAGCCGGTCTGCAGCATAGTTGTCGACCCAGATCTTGGTGGTGATGAACAGCTCGCTGCGCGCTACGCCGCTTTCGGCAATGGCCTGGCCGACGTCGGCTTCGTTCTTGTAGATCTGCGCTGTGTCGATGGCCCGATAGCCCAGCGCCAGGGCTGACTTGACCGAATCGATGACGGCCTGGCCGGTGAGGCGGTAGGTGCCAAGGCCGAAGGATGGAATGCTCATGGGGCTGCTCCTGCTGAGTGATTGGGGTTGAGCCAGAGCTTAGGTGCCCGGGTGCCCAAGTCGTTCGAATGGGGAGCAGTGTGGAGGTTTTGCAGGCGTTGATTAAGACGGGGCAATGCCAAGGTCTTTTGCGCTGAAATCACGAATCATCGGCTGGCTCGTGAATCAGGTGCGGTAAACACCTTTGCTGGGGCAGGCAGGCACGGCCACCCTGCGGTGGCCATGCCGAGTGACGATCAACGGCGGCGGAACAGCGGCAGCGGCTCGTCGGTGGCGGCCTGGTAGGTCACCGAGAAGTCCTTCAGCCCCTGCAGGGCATCTTCCGGGTTCTTGTCGGCACGGATGGCGAAGGCATCGAAACCGCAGCGGGCCATGTAGAACAGTTGGTCACGGAGCACGTCGCCTATGGCGCGCAGCTCGCCCTTGAACTGGTAGCGGTCACGCAACAGGCGCGCATTGGAATAGTTGCGCCCGTCGGTGAAGGCCGGGAAGTTCAGGGCGATGACCTGAAAGTGCTGCACGTCGTCGCCGATCTCTTCCGCTTGTTCATCGCTGTCCAGCCACACGCCCAGGCCACCGTCGCGGGCCTTGAGCAGGTGGGCATGGTCACGCCACAGTTGCAGGGGGACGATGTAGTCGTCGCAGTTGGTCAGCTCGTCGATCGTGGTTTCCTTGGGCAGCAGGTGCCAGGTTTCGTCGACGATCTGGTTGTTCTTAATGATTCGCTGCATAGACGCGTTCCTTGAAGGGGTCGATGCCGATACGCTGGTAGGTGTCGATGAAACGCTCTTCCTCGGTACGTTGTTCAACGTACACGGCGATCAGCTTCTCGATCACGTCGGCCATGTCATCCTGGGCGAAGGACGGGCCGAGGATCTTGCCCAGGCTCGCGTCACGTGCGGCGTTGCCACCCAGGGACACCTGGTAGAACTCCTCGCCCTTCTTGTCCACGCCAAGGATACCGATGTGCCCGACGTGGTGGTGGCCGCAGGCGTTCATGCAACCGGAGATATTCAGGTCGATCTCGCCGATGTCGAACAGGTAGTCCAGGTCGTCGAAGCGGCGCTGGATGGATTCAGCGATCGGGATCGACTTGGCGTTGGCCAGCGAGCAGTAGTCCCCGCCCGGGCAGCAGATGATGTCGGTCAGCAGGCCGATGTTCGGCGTGGCGAAACCACCTTCGCGCAGCTCCAGCCACAGGGCATGCAGCTGACGCTGCTCGACGTCGGCAAGAATGATGTTCTGCTCGTGCGAGGTGCGCAGGAAGCCGAAGCTGTAGCGCTCTGCCAGGTCCGCCACGGCGTCCAGCTGTTTGTCGGTGAGGTCACCCGGGGCGACGCCGGTGGGCTTGAGCGACAGGGTCACGGCCACGTAACCAGGGCGCTTGTGGGCACGGGTGTTGCGCGAGCGCCAGCGGGCGAAGCCTGGGTTCTCGGCGTCCTGGGCGCTGTAGTCGACGTTGTCCAGGGCCAGGTAGTCCGGGTCGATGAAGTGGCGCGAAACACGCTGCACTTCTTCTTCGGTCAGGGTCGTGCTGCCGCCACGCAGGTGGGCCATTTCGGCCTCGACCTTCTCGGCAAACACTTCTG
The DNA here is from genome assembly GCF_044748785.1 of Pseudomonas sp. NPDC089743. NCBI lineage: Bacteria > Pseudomonadati > Pseudomonadota > Gammaproteobacteria > Pseudomonadales > Pseudomonadaceae > Pseudomonas > Pseudomonas sp. NPDC089743. The sequence goes on along the minus strand of NZ_JBIVGS010000002.1, from coordinate 640,645 downwards.
GGGTCAGGGCCTTGACCAAAATCTTGATCCGCGCCTTGTACTTGTTGTCACGGCGGCCGTAACGGTTGTACACGCGCAGGATGGCGTCCAGGTAGCTGATCAGGTCCTGCCACGGCAGGAATTCATTGATGAACGAACCGACCACCGGGGTGCGGCCCAGGCCACCACCGACCAGCACACGGAAGCCCAGCTCACCGGCAGCGTTGCGCACCGGTTCCAGGCCGATGTCGTGCACTTCGATCGCGGCGCGGTCTTCCTTGGAGCCGTTGATGGCGATCTTGAACTTGCGCGGCAGGTAGGCGAACTCTGGGTGGAAGGTGGTCCACTGGCGAACGATTTCACACCAGGGGCGCGGGTCGATGACTTCGTCTGCGGCCACACCGGCGAATTGGTCGGTGGTGGTGTTGCGCAGGCAGTTGCCGCTGGTCTGGATCGCGTGCATCTGCACGGTGGCCAGTTCGGCAAGGATGTCTGGAATATCTTCAAGTGCCGGCCAGTTGAACTGCACGTTCTGGCGGGTGGAGATATGGGCGTAGCCCTTGTCGTAATCGCGGGCGATCTTGGCCAGGGTGCGGACCTGGCGGGCGTTCAGCTGGCCGTAGGGCACGGCGACGCGCAGCATCGGGGCGAAACGCTGGATATAGAGGCCGTTCTGCAGGCGCAGAGGGCGGAATTCTTCTTCGCTCAGCTCACCGGCCAGGTAGCGGCGGGTCTGATCACGGAACTGCTTGACGCGGTCCTCGATGATCCGCTGATCGTACTCGTCGTATACGTACATAAAAGTCCTGTCTCAGGCTGCATGCAGCTATTCGCGCGCACGGCCGCGCACTCCGGTTCGGAGCGGGGAAACGATATCAGGTTGCGTTTATGCGCTAAAGTGATGTTTTTGCATATGAAAAGAACCAAACGAACTAAGTGAGATTGACTGGCATTTGTCCGTCACTCAGTGCCGCAGGTTTATACTCGTGGGTTTGTTGGTAAGGATGTAACCGCATGCTCAAGGCATTGTGCTACAGCTTGTGCCTGAGCCTGCCGCTGGCAGCCAGCGCTCAGGCCGCTTCGGTGGTGTTCCTCAACCCGGGGCTGCCCGGTGAGACGTTCTGGGCCAGCTACTCGCGCTTCATGCAGGCGGCCGCCGACGACTTGGGCATGACGCTGCAGGTGCAATACAGCGCGCGCAATGCCGAGCGCGCACTTGACCAGGCGCGGGCTGTGCTCAACGGACCGCAGCGCCCGGAATACCTGGTGCTGGTCAACGAGCGATACGTTGCGCCGCAAATCATCCGCTTGGCGCAAGGTAGCGGGGTCAAGCTGTTGATGGTCAGCAACGGGCTGACTGCCAGTCAAGCGGACAGCATTGAAGCTCAGCCCACAAAGTACGGCGCTTTATTGGGAACCTTGACGGCCAATGACGAGCAGGCCGGCTACCAGATGCTGCACCAGATGGTCGCCTTGCTGCCGCGCAGTAACACGCCTGTGGACCTGGTAGCGTTCGCCGGGATCAAGACCACGCCCGCCTCGCAGTTGCGTGAACAAGGCATGCGCCGCGCCCTGGCCGACTTCCCTCAGGTGCGCCTGCGGCAGGTGGTCTACGGCGGCTGGGACCGGCAGCGCGCCTTTGAACAGGCGCAGCAGTTGTTGCAGCGCTACCCGGACACCCAGTTGGTGTGGTCGGCCAACGACGAAATGGCGTTCGGCGCCATGCGCGCGTTCGAAGCTGCGGGGCGCAAGCCTGGACGAGATGTGGTGTTCAGCGCCATCAACAGTTCCCCCGAGGCCTTGCGCGCGCGCATCGATGGGCGCCTGGGGGTGTTGATGGGTGGGCATTTCAGTCTTGGCGGCTGGGCCATGGTCATGCTGCATGACGATGCCCATGGTGTGGATATCGCTCGGGACGCAAAGCGCGACCATGTGCTGCCTGTGTTGCAGTCGGTCGATCCGCTCAAGGCCAAACGCTGGCTCAAACTGGCGGAGCAGGACGACTTTGGTGTGGACTTTCAGCGCTTCAGCGCCGAAGGGCGCCCGCCTGCCTACCGTTACCCCTTCCTGACGTCACCTGTCGACTACTGAAAAACCCTGCTTGAGAGAAGGGCATTGCTCGTCTTAACTGCTGGTTGTGAAGTGCATTCCCATAACCACTACAAGAGGCAATGCAATGGGAAATACAACCAAGGCCCGCAAAGCTGACAGCAGCGTCGATGCCTGGGCGATCCTCTGCCTGATCGTCCTGGTGGTGGTCACTGCCGTGTACTGGGTCAGCCACCAATAGCCCTGGCTCCAGACCATGATGCAACCTGAGCCGCCCGCGCAAGGGAATTGCGCGGGCGGGTTGCGTTTCAGCGGGCGGTCAGGTGCAGCGCCAGTTGTACCAGGCCGATCAGGACCAGGATGAACACCAAGGTGAACAGTGCGCCGAGCGCGATGAAATGGCTGGCCTTGCCATGGGTGAAGTCGCGCGCGCGGTTTTTACCGCTCTGCACACCCAGCGCGGCGGCGAGGATGCTGTGCAGCATCTGCCAGAAGGTAGGGGGTTTGCCTTGGCTGGAATCGTCCATGTTGGCTCCGCAATTCAAGAGGCAATCAGGGACAGTGTAGATGGAAGATGGGGCCGCAAAGCGGCCCCGCACAGGTCAGTTGTCGTAGCCCAGGTTCGGTGCCAGCCAGCGCTCGCTGACGCTGACATCCTGGCCCTTGCGTGCGCTGTAGCTGTCGATCTGGTCTTTGTCGACCTTGCCCACGGCAAAGTACTGCGCCTGTGGGTGAGCGAAGTACCAACCGCTGACCGCGGCGGCCGGGAACATGGCGAAGTGCTCGGTAAGGAACACGCCGCTGGGGCCGGTTTCACCGATGGCCGTGCCATCGAGCAGGCGGAACAGCGTGGCTTTTTCGGTATGGTCCGGGCAGGCCGGGTAGCCTGGGGCAGGACGGATGCCGCGGTACTGTTCCTTGATCAGTGCTTCGTTGTCCAGGTGTTCGTCACGCGCATAACCCCAGTGCTCTTTACGCACCTGCTCGTGCAGCCACTCGGCGCACGCCTCGGCCAGGCGGTCGGCGAGGGCCTTGACCATGATCGAGCTGTAGTCGTCGCCCTTGTCCTGGTAAGCCTTCGCCACTTCCTCGGCACCAATGCCGGCGGTGGTGATGAAGCCCCCCATGTAGTCGGTGACGCCGCTGTCCTTTGGCGCGACGAAGTCGGCCAGGGAGAAATTCGGCTTGCCATCGGGCTTGATGGTCTGCTGGCGCAGGTGGTGCAACGTGGCGAGGGTCTGACCATTGTCGCCGTAGACCTGAATATCGTCATCGGCAACCTGGTTGGCAGGCCAGAAACCGAACACGGCGCGCGCGCTGATCAGCTTTTCGTCGATCAGTTTGTCGAGCATCCCGCGGGCATCGTTGTACAGCGAGGTCGCCGCTTCACCCACCACTTCATCGGTGAGGATGCGTGGGAACTTGCCGGCCAGGTCCCAGGAAATGAAGAACGGCGTCCAGTCGATGTACTCGGTCAGGGTGCGCAGGTCGATGTTGTCCAGCACCTTGACGCCTGTGAAGGCAGGGGCGGCCGGCTGATAAGCGGCCCAGTCGTACTTCGGCTTGGCCGCCACTGCCTGCGCATAGCTCAGGCGCTCGGTGCGGGCACTGCGGTTGGCAGTGCGCTCACGCACGTCGACATAGTCCAGGCGGGTTTTTTCAACGAAGTCAGGCTTGAGCTCCTTGGACAGCAACTGGGTGGCCACACCCACTGCGCGGGAGGCGTCGGTCACATAGACCACTGCATCGTTGCTGTACTTGGGCTCGATCTTGACCGCCGTGTGGGCCTTGGACGTGGTGGCGCCGCCGATCATCAACGGCAGCTCGAAGCCCTGGCGCTGCATTTCGCGGGCAACGTGAACCATCTCGTCCAGTGACGGCGTGATCAGGCCGGACAAACCGATGATGTCGCACTTCTCGTCGCGGGCGGTCTGCAGGATCTTCTCTGCCGGTACCATCACGCCGAGGTCGACGATGTCATAGCCGTTGCAGCCCAGGACCACGCCGACGATGTTCTTGCCGATGTCGTGCACGTCGCCCTTGACCGTCGCCATGAGAATCTTGCCCTTGGCTTCGGGCTTGTCACCTTTTTCGGCCTCGATGAACGGGATCAGGTGGGCCACGGCCTGCTTCATCACCCGCGCCGACTTGACCACCTGGGGCAGGAACATCTTGCCCGCACCGAACAGGTCGCCAACCACGTTCATGCCGCTCATCAGCGGCCCTTCGATGACTTCGATCGGGCGCGCACATTGCTGGCGGCACTCCTCGGTGTCTTCGACGATGTGTGCGGTGATGCCTTTGACCAGCGCATGTTCCAGGCGCTTGCCTACCGGCAGTGAGCGCCAGGCCTCGTTTTCGACTTCCTTGGTGGCACCCCCGCCTTTGTAATCATCGGCGATGGCCAGCAGCGCATCGGTACCTTCAGGCGTGCGGTTGAGCACCACGTCCTCGACCCGCTCGCGCAGCTCGGCCGGGATCTCGTCATAGATCTCCAGCTGGCCAGCGTTGACGATACCCATCGTCAGGCCGTTGCGGATGGCGTGGAACAGGAACACCGAATGGATCGCCTCGCGCACCGGGTTGTTGCCGCGGAACGAGAACGACACGTTGGACACGCCGCCCGAGCTCAACGCATAGGGCAGGTGGTCACGAATGTAGGCGCAGGCCTCGATGAAATCCACGGCATAGTTGTTGTGCTCTTCGATGCCGGTAGCGACGGCGAAGATATTGGGGTCGAAAATGATGTCTTCCGGCGGGAAGCCGACTTCATTGACCAGGATATCGTAGCTGCGCTGGCAGATTTCCTTCTTGCGGGCGGCGGTGTCGGCCTGGCCGACCTCGTCGAAGGCCATCACCACCACGGCCGCGCCGTAGCGTTTGCACAGGCGAGCGTGATGCTTGAACTGCTCGACGCCCTCTTTCATGGAGATCGAGTTGACGATGCCTTTGCCCTGGATGCATTTGAGGCCCGCTTCGATCACCTCCCATTTGGACGAGTCGATCATGATCGGCACGCGAGAGATGTCTGGCTCGCCTGCAATCATGTTGAGGAAACGGACCATGGCAGCCTGGGAGTCGAGCATCCCTTCGTCCATGTTGATGTCGATCACCTGAGCACCGGCCTCTACCTGCTGCAGGGCGACTTCCAGCGCTTCGGTGTAATTATCTTCGCGGATCAGCCGGGCGAACTTGGCGGAGCCGGTGATGTTGGTGCGCTCACCGACGTTGACGAACAGCGACTGGCGATCGATGGTGAACGGCTCCAGGCCCGACAGCCGGCAGGCCTTGGCGATCTGCGGAATCTGGCGTGGTTTGTATTTGCCCACGGCCTCGGCGATGGCCTGGATGTGCCCGGGCGTGGTACCGCAGCAACCGCCGATGATGTTGAGGAACCCGCTGGCTGCGAACTCCTCGACTACCGCAGCCATCTCGGCCGGGGTTTCGTCGTACTCGCCGAAGGCGTTCGGCAGGCCGGCATTGGGGTGGGCAGACACGTGGGTGTCGGCTTTGGTCGACAGCTCTTCGAGGTAAGGGCGCAGGTCCTTCGCGCCCAGTGCGCAGTTCAGGCCAACGGAAATCGGCTTGGCATGGCGTACCGAGTTCCAGAACGCTTCGGTGGTCTGGCCGGACAGGGTGCGGCCCGAGGCATCGGTGATGGTGCCGGAGATCATGATCGGCAGTTCGATGCCGTCATCTTCGAACACCTGCTGCACGGCGAAGATCGCCGCCTTGGCGTTGAGCGTGTCGAAGATGGTCTCGATCAGGATCAGGTCGGCGCCACCCTCGATCAGGCCGCGGGTGGCCTCGATGTAGTTCTCCACCAGTTCGTCGAAGGTGACATTGCGGTAGCCGGGGTCGTTGACGTCTGGGGAAATCGAGCAGGTGCGGCTGGTGGGGCCGAGCACGCCGGCAACGAAACGCGGTTTGTCGGGCGTTTCCAGGGTCTTGGCATCCGCCACCTGGCGGGCGATGCGCGCGCCCTCGACGTTCAGCTCGTAGACCAGCGACTCCATGCCGTAGTCGGCCTGGGAAATCTGCGTGGCGTTGAAGGTGTTGGTTTCCAGAATATCGGCGCCGGCGTCCAGGTACGCCTTCTCGATGGCAGCGATGACATCGGGGCGGCTGAGCAGCAGCAGGTCGTTGTTACCTTTAACATCGCTTGGCCAATCGGCGAAGCGCGTGCCACGATAGTCGTGTTCCTCGAGGCGGTAACTCTGGATCATAGTACCCATGCCGCCGTCGAGGATCAGGATGCGCTCATTGAGTGCGTGCTGGAGTGCTTGGAGACGAGCGCTGCGGTCGGACATAGGAACTACCTGGTCGGGCAAATATCAGAAGGTGCGGAATCATAACAAAGCTGCGCGGTTTTTAGGCGCACCGGCCATTCGCATGAATTTCGTTCATGTTGCGCCATGAAGCACCCACGCCCGACACGGCAAAAACGTGATGGCTTTACTAGAACCCAGGACTTTCGGCACATGGTGCATCGTTTTCTTGTCGGCGCTCTCGCGCTGCTGCTCAGCAGTGTCGCGCTCGCACAAGCCCCCCAATCGAGCGCGGTAATTTCCTACACCCGGGATATTCAACCGATTTTCACCGAGAAGTGCGTGGCCTGCCATGCCTGTAACGACGCTGCTTGCCAGTTGAAGCTGGAGAGCCCGGAAGGGGCTGTGCGCGGTGCAACCAAGGTACCGGTGTACCAGGGTGAAAGGAGCAAGGCAGTCCCGACCACGCGGCTTTTCTACGACGCGCACAGCGAAGAGCAGTGGCGCAAGAAGGGCTTCTATTCGGTGCTCGACAGCCAGGGTAGCCAGGCTGCGTTGATGGCCCGCATGCTGGAGCTGGGGCACAAGGCCCCGCTTACCCCCAACGCCAAGCTGCCCGACGACATCGTCCTGGGGCTTGAGCGCAACAACATGTGCCCATTGCCCCATGAGTTCGATGCCTACGCCGGCGCCCACCCCAAAGAGGGTATGCCATTGGCTGTCACCGGCCTGACCGACAAGCAATACCAGACCCTGCAAGCGTGGCTGGCGGCAGGTGCGCCGGTCGAGTATCAGCCCATTCAACCCAGCGCGGCCGAGGCAAAACAGATCGCCGACTGGGAAGAACTGCTCAATCGACCAGGCTCTACCGAGGCCTTGGTGGGGCGCTGGCTGTACGAGCACCTGTTCCTGGCGCACATCCATTTCGTCGGTGGCGAGCAGGGCCACTTCTTCCAGTGGGTGCGTTCGCGCACGCCCAGCGGCCAGCCGGTCGACGTGATTGCCACGCGCCGCCCCAACGATCCGCCGGGTACCGACTTCTATTACCGGTTGATTCCAGTGCAGGGCGTGATCGTGCACAAGACCCACATCACTTACCCGATGGGGCCGCAAAAGCTCAAGCGCGTGAAGCAGCTGTTCTATGCCGGTGACTGGCACGCCAGTGCGCTGCCGGGCTATGGGCCGCGCCACCGCGCCAACCCGTTCGAGACCTTCGAGGCGATCCCGGCGGTGGCGCGCTACCAGTTCATGCTGGATAACGCCGAATACTTCGTCCGCACCTTCATTCGCGGGCCGGTGTGCCGTGGGCAGATCGCTACCGATGTGATTCGCGATAACTTCTGGGCGCTGTTCCAGGAGCCGGCGCACGACCGCTACATTACCGATGCTGCGTACCGTGGCCAGGCCACACCGTTGCTCGCCATGCCGGGCCAGATCGACGACGTGGGCAGTGTGCTCAACCTGTGGCATGCCTATCGTGACAAGCGCAACGAGTATGAAAAGCTGCGTCGCCAGGCCTACGCCGAAATGCCAGCGCCTGGCTGGTCGACCCTGTGGGCCGGCAACGACAATGCGCTGCTCAGCATCTTCCGCCACTTCGACAGCGCGTCAGTGACCAAGGGCCTGGTCGGCGATGTGCCGCTGACCCTGTGGCTGTTCGACTACCCGCTGTTCGAACGTACCTATTACCAGTTGGCGGTCAATTTCGATGTCTTCGGCAATGTCTCGCACCAGTTGCAGACGCGGCTGTATTTCGACTTGATCCGCAACGGTGCCGAGGTCAATTTCCTGCGCCTGATGCCGGCGGATGAGCGTGGTGCCATTCTCAGCGACTGGTACCAGAACGGTGGCAAGGTGAAGATGTGGCTCGACTATGAAGACATCGACACCGACACGCCAAGCGGCATCAGGCTCGACCCGCGCGACCCCAAGCGTGACTTCGGCCTCAAGCTGCTGCAACGCACCGGCAGCCTGAATGCCGCACCTGACCCGATCAACCGGTGCCAGGGTGCCTATTGTTCGCGGCCGCAGATGAACGAAGAATTCCGTAACGTCGAGCAGTCGCTCAGCCGCCTGGTATCTCGCCCGGCCGCGGGCCTGAAGGTGATCGATCAGTTACCGGAAGCCACGATGTTGCGCATCGAAGGGCAGGGCGGTCAGCGCCAGGTCTACAGCCTGCTGCGCAACCGTGCCCACAGCAATGTCGCGTTCCTGCTGGGCGAGGCCGCGCGCTACCAGCCGGGGCTCGATACCCTGACCCTGTACCCCGGGGTGCTCAGCAGTTACCCGAACTTCATCTTCAACATCCCGGCGGCAGATGTGCCAGAGTTCGTCGAAGACATGGAATATGCGCGCGATGATTCGGCCAGGTTCGAACGTATCGTCATGCGCTGGGGCGTGCGCCGCAGCCACCCGCAGTTCTGGCGTTACTTCCACGACCTGAGCGCCTATATCAAGGAAACCCAACCGTTGGAAGCCGGGGTGCTGGACATGAACCGCTACGAGAACCTCTGATCGGTTGCGCTGACCTTTCCGGCACACCTGCGGTCGGAAAGGTTGGACGGTCCGGGGCTGCCAGGCAGCCCAACGTGGCCTCAATGCACCAAGGCAATCGCAGGGTGATCCATGCTGTATTCGCTTCAGGCACTGCGGGCGTTCGCCGCCTGGGTGGTGGTCTGCCACCATTTCATGCAGATCTTTTTCGACTTCCATGCCACTGGCCCCGTTGGCCAATTGCTCACTGCCCGCGGCGCCGTGGGTGTCGACATCTTCTTCGTCATCAGCGGGCTGGTGATCTACCTTTCGACCCGCGACAAACCCGTGGAGCCGCGTCAGTTTCTGCTCAACCGCGCGTTGCGGATCGTCCCTGCCTATTGGTTCTACACCCTGCTGATGGCGCTCGTGCTGCTGGCCTTCAGCCAATGGATGCCGCACCAGGCATTCACCTGGCATCACCTGTTGCTGTCGTTGCTGTTCATTCCGGCAGAGAACCCGGGTGGCTACGGCCTGTACCCGACGTTGAACGTGGGCTGGACGCTGAACTTCGAGATGTTCTTCTACCTTCTGTTCGGCCTGGCATTCCTGGTCCGCAAGCGCCACCAATTGCTGCTGGTGACCGCTGCGCTGCTGCTGGTCAGCGAAGTGCTGGGCCGCGTTGGCGTGCTCAGCCGCTTCTACAACAACGGCATCATCTATGAATTTCTGCTCGGTATCGGCATCGGTGTGCTGTACCGCCGCGGCCTGGTGCGTGAAGCGCTGTGGTTGCCGCTGGCATTGCTGGGGGTGGCCGTCTATGCGATCTACCACCTGGACGCCTCCCAGCGCCTTTTGCATTGGGGCCTTCCCAGCGCACTGATCGTGCTGGCATTCGTAGCGCTTGAGCCGTACTTCCAGGGCAATCGGGTACTCAAGGCATTGGGCGACTGCTCGTACTCGGTGTACCTGATCCACGTGCTGGTACTGTACGCGGGCTGGTTCGCCAGCCAGCGCCTGCACCTCAATCCCTACCTGGTCTTTGCCCTGTGCGTGCCGTCCATTGGACTAATGTCGTGGTTCAGCTACCAGTGGCTGGAGCGGGGCCTTTACCGGCGGATGCAGGCGTGGCTGGCGGCGCCGCGGGAGCAAACGCCGGCATTTGCTCTTTCCCGAGTCAAATGCTAGGACTTTGTTCGAAGGCCAGGTTGGCGTACACTTGGCCGCAAGTCTGTGAGGAACTTACATGAGCGCTATAACCATTACCGACGCCGCCCATGATTACCTGGCCGATCTGCTTTCCAAGCAGAACACGCCTGGCATCGGCATCCGCGTATTCATCACCCAGCCGGGCACCCAGTACGCCGAAACCTGCATTGCCTACTGCAAGCCAGGCGAAGAAAAGCCTGACGACACCGCCGTGGGCCTGAAGAGCTTCACGGCCTACCTGGATGCCGTCAGCGTGCCGTTCCTGGAAGACGCGCTGGTCGACTATGCCACCGACCGCATGGGCGGCCAGCTGACCATCAAGGCGCCGAACGCCAAAGTGCCAATGGTCAACGAAGACAGCCCGATCAACGAGCGTATCAACTATTACCTGCAGACCGAGATCAACCCGGGCCTGGCCAGCCACGGTGGCCAGGTCAGCCTGGTGGATGTGGTCGACGACGGCATTGCAGTGCTGCAGTTCGGTGGTGGTTGCCAAGGCTGCGGTCAGGCTGACGTAACCCTCAAGGACGGCATCGAGCGGACCCTGCTCGAACGTATTCCAGAGCTCAAGGGCGTGCGGGATGTGACTGACCACACCCAGAAGGAAAACGCCTACTACTGATCGGTAGTTCAGCGTTGGCAACACCCTGCTAGCAACAAACTGTTACGGATTCAACCCCTGCGACAACAGGCCGCAGCCCGTGTTTAAAGGGCTGCAAGCCACCACCGCCTTGGTCGGGTAGAACCGCTTGGGGTGTCATGCCAGAATGCCCCGGTTTTTCGGCCGGCCCGTCCCGAGGGTCGGCACCTTCCCTTTAAAGGATGGTTCCATGAATGATCTGTTGACCCGGCGCGCAGTTGTCGCCGGGATGGGCGTTCTCGGGCTCGGCCTGCTGGCAGGCTGCAACCCGGCCCGAGGGCTCGAGTTCGAGTACGGCAAGAACATGAGCAACGAAATCCTGGGGCGCAAGTTCCGCCTCAAGGATACCAAGGGCAACGTCGTCACCCTGTCGAGCTTCTACGGCAGCATGCCGATGATCTTCTTCGGGTTCACCCAGTGCCCGGCAGTCTGCCCGACCACCCTGGCGCGCGCGGCGCAAATCCGCAAGCTGCTCCGTGGCCGCGACCGCGAGCTGTTCCAGGTGGTGTTCATCACCCTGGACCCTGAGCGCGACACCCCCGAGGTGCTCGACGCCTACGTCAAGGCCTTCGACCCCTCGTTCATGGCCCTTACCGGTACGCCGGAGGAAATCGCCGAGGTGGCCAAGGAGTTCAAGGTGTTCTACGAGAAAGTCCCGGCCGGTGACACGTACACCATCTCTCATTCGTCCACCAGCTACGTCTACGATACGCGTGGCACCCTGCGCCTGAGCCTGGGCCATTCCCTGAACGCCAAGGAATGCGCCGAAGACCTGGTCACCCTGATGGAGATCTGCTAATGGCTGTTTCACTGCACCCGTTCAAGCGCGGCCTGGCCGCTATCGCCTTGCTGGGGCTGGCGCTGCCGGCTTTGGCCGAGACCACCGTAAGTGATGCCTGGGTACGTGCCAGCGTACCGCACCAGCAGTCCACCGGTGCGTTCATGACCCTGACTGCCAGCAGCGACAGCAAGCTGACAGGGGTGGCATCGCCAGTGGCCAAGACTGTGCAAGTGCACGAGATGACCATGAACGGTGATGTGATGGGCATGAAGCAGGTCGAAGCCGTGCAGTTGCCCGCCGGCAAGCCGGTGAGCCTGGACCCCAATGGCTATCACGTGATGTTGATGGGTTTGACGAAGCAGGTGAAGGAAGGCGACAAAGTCCCGCTGACCTTGACCGTGGAAGATGCCAAGGGTGGCAAGGAAACCTTGGAAGTGCAGGCAGAGGTACGGGCGCTCAACGCCGAGATGGGCGGCGGGCACGACCACATGCACATGAAGCACTGATTGACCCGGGGCCGCTAAGCGGCCCCACTTCATTCAGCTACGAAAACGTGGCAAGGGCCGTTCCAGGGTCAGCGAGGTCAAGGTCTTGCGGACCTGGGCTTCGTCGGCCTCCAGGGCCTTGAGACTCGCGCGGATCTTGCCAGCGGCAGGCACATCACCCTGCCGGTCGATCCAGTCGGCGATCTCTTTGCAGGCACTGCTCAGGCAGGCCTGGCGCTGGTTCATCAACGATATGAGGGTGGTGAGCTCTCTTTCGGACATGGCAGGAACCTCCAATTCAGCCTAGTCAGTGTAGCAGCAGTTACCCGTGCAGGCAGGCGGTGCGATAGGCGCCTGGGGTGACGCCAAAGGCTTGCTTGAATTGCCGGCTGAGGTGGCTCTGGTCCGCGAAGCCCAGGTTGAAAGCCACGTCGGTCGCAGCCAGGCCGCGCTTGAGCATTTCCCGGGCGCGGGCCAGGCGCCGTTGCTTGAGCCAGGCATGCGGCGGCAGGCCGGTGGCTTGGCGGAACACCCGGGCGAAATGGAACGGCGATAGATTGACCGCGCCCGCCAGCGCTTCGAGCGATGGCGGCTCTGCCAGTTGGCTCTCCAGCAGCTCGCGGGCGCGGGCTACGGCCAGTGGTTCGTGGCCAGGGGGCGCGGGTTCAGCGCATTGCCCGTGTCGTTGAACCAGGGCCAGAACCGCCTGGCGCCAGGCCGTCTGTTGCTGCAGGGCACTGGCGCTGGCTTCGGACAGCTGATGCAGCTTGCTGAAGGCGATGGCCAGGGCCGGGTCCTGGATCACGCTGTCCTTGAAGCTGGGCATGCCGTGGCGGCCCAGTTCCAGCTCGTCGAGCACCCCGGTCACCCGTTCATGGTCCGGATAGAACCCGCGGTAGCGCCAGCCAGCCTCATGGGCGGTAGCGCCGGTATGCAGCTCGTCCGGGTTGATCAGCACCATGCTGCCCACCGGCGCCAGGTGCTCGCTGCCGCGGTGCCAGAAGCGCTGGGCACCCGACTCGATCACGGTGAACACATAACCTTCGTGAACATGCGGGGCGAAGCGTTGCTGAATGTAGCGCGCATGCAACATCTCGACATCGCCCAGGGCGGGCGCCTGCCAAAGGTGGGTCTGTTCGCGCAGGGGCGTGCTCATGTCAGCCAGCTGCGCAGCAGGAAGAAGATCAACATGCTCACCAGCATGCTCAGCAATACACTGCGGGTCAACAGCACCAGCACGATGGCCACTACAGCCCCCAGCAGGTAGGGATTGAGCGGGCTCAAGTCCAGCTGATGGCCGGGCAGGAAGACGATTGGCCCGCAAATCGCGGTGAGCATGCCCGGCACGGCAAAGCCTAGAAACTGCCGGGCATTGGAGCTCAGGCGCAGCGGTAGGCGCGGCTCCAGGAACGCGTAGCGATTGAGGAAGACGACGGCGCCCATGGCGAAGATCAGTAGCCAGATCATACGCGGCCTCCGGAAAATTTCTGGCAGACGAAACCGGCAGCCATGCCCAGCAGGCCGGCGGCCACCAGCGCGGTTTCCCAATGCCAGTAGCTGAAAAGCACTGAACAGAACAGCGCCACCGCCACGCACACTAGCGTGGCGAGGTTGCGCACCAGTGGGGCGATCAGGGCGACAAAGGTGGCGACAATGGAAAAATCCAGGCCCAGCTGGTCCAGGTGCGGGATGTTCTGGCCCAGCACGATCCCGGCCAGGGTGAACAGGTTCCAGGCCACATAGAAGGTCAGGCCGACTCCCAGCGCGTACCAGCGGTTGAATTGCTGTTGGTCATAGTGGCTGGTCAAGGCGAAGAACTCATCGGTCAACAGGAAACCCAAGCCCAGGCGCCAGCGCAGCGGCTGGTTCGACAGCACCGGGCGCATCGACAAGCCGTAAAGCAGATGTTGCGAGGTCAGCAGCAGGGTGGTCAGCAAGATCGACAGCAGGTTGGCGCCGCCCTTGAGCATGCCGATGGCCACCAGTTGCGCGGCGCCCGCGAACACGATCGCCGACAGGCCCTGACCCTCCCAGGCACTGAGGTTGGCCTCGATGGCCATCGAGCCAGCCAGCAGGCCCCAAGGCGCGACGGCCAGTGATAACGGAAGAATGGCGATGGCGCCGTGCAGAAAAGCTTGGCGAGCGATGGGCGGACTGCTTTGCATGATGGCTGCAACACTGTTGTTCGGCAGCGCAGCATGCCAGAGGGTGGGCCAGGTGGCTTGAACGATCTTGCTGGTTTGCCACTGCCGTAGCAATGATCAACGCTGGCTGGTCAACCGCCGTTGTGCTGCTGCGCAACCATTGATCTCCACCGCCTTTTGCAGCAAGTCCCGGCGATGCTGTGGGTCCAGGTCGCCCAGCAACCGATACACCTCAGCCTGATAGTCGCGTTGGCGGCCCCACTGCATTTCCAGACCTTGTGGCTGGCTGCGGCTGCAAGCCAGGCGTGTGGCCGGTTGCGGGTAGTAGGGCGCATACAGCGTGGCCATGCCTGGTATCGCTTCGAGCGCCTCGCGGTAACGGGGGCTGGCGTTATACGGTGGGCACCAGGTGGCGATCGCCGTAGCGGGCGGGGCAAAGCCCTGCTGCAGGCTGGCCTTGAGCAGCGGGCAGGCAGCATCAGGGATTTGCGCCGCAGGCAGGTAGGTCGTGTAGTACAGGGCCAGGCGGTATTGGGCCACGGGATGGCCGAGCTCCACTGACTTTTCAAGCAGGGCTACCGCAGTTGGCAGCGTGCGGGCCATGGCCTGGCCCTGGCGTTTGAGTTCCGGGTCGCCGCCAATGGCAGTGCGCAGGGTGTTGCCGTCATCCTCTGGATTATCGGCCTGCTCCAGCAGTGGCAGGGCCTGGCGATACAGCAAGTCGGCATGCGGGTCGATTCGCACGTCGAGCGCTTGTGCGGCAAACGGCATCAGCGAGATGAGCAGTGCGGGCACGCGGGCGAAACCACTCACAGGCAGGCCCCACTGGCACCGCAGCCCGGATAAGCAGAAAGATACTGGTAGTCGGCTCGGGTGTTCATCACAAGTACACGTGCGCCTCAAGCGTATCGGAACGATGGCCTATTCTAGCCAACCGGATGGTGCTACCGAAAGGGCAACGCACATTTGTCAGACGAGCTTGACCGGGGCGACCTTGCGTTGGGCATGTTTTTCCTGGGCCAGGCCCAGTTTGGCGGTGATGACCTTGGCCAGTGCATCGTTGCCCAGATCGTTCAGGTGCAAGCGATCGATGAACAGCTCGGCCCCGAAGGCAGGGGAGCTGCTCAGCATGCTGTTCATGTCGTAACACGGCACCGGATCCGCCTGGCTCTTGATGCGCCTGAAGAAGGCCATGTGCAGCTGACTGTCGAAGGCGCCTTCGAGCAGCCGGTCGAAGTTGGTCGGTTGCTGTTCCAGTGCCGATAGCATGGCTCGCTCTCCGGCAGGCAGCGTTTCACGGCACCACGGCAGCAGCGGTTGGAGAATGAAGGTGAGGGTGGCGTGGCTGTCGGCAAGCAAGCGTTCCCATTGACTCAAGGTACGCCCGATGCAGTCGGCAGCGTGTGCCAGGCGTTTCTGTGGGGCGGATAATGGCCAGGCAGGGGGCGGCACCTGCCGACGCGGGGCCAGGGCCTGGCCAAGGCGTTGCCACAGCGAGTCCCGGCGTGCCGGGCTGGCAGGTAGCGCGCCTTCGTTGAAGCTGTTCAGGTAGTTCTGATAGGCCTTGGCATGCAGCGCAGCGTGCGGGCCGCCTAGCATTTCGCCCAGGCCCTCGTGGGCCAAGGTGTTGAGGCCGCTGAGCACCACCACGTGGCCGATTTCGCTGAAGCGATGCTGGTGGGTGAGAAACAGCAGCAGTTCCTGGCTGGCATTGAGCCCACAGCCAGCGAGGCTCAACCACACCTCCCCGGTGAGCATCGACAGGTGCGAGGCCACCGTATGCTCATCGGAACTGGCACCGATCCCCAAGGCGGTCGAACCGCCGACGAGCAAATTGACACGGCCGGTGCCGCCATATTCGCCGGCCGAAAATCGCTTGCCGGCGCAATGGCTGTAGCGCAAACCCAGCGCATCGGTGTTGATGGTGCCGGAACGGTAGCCGCTTTCGTGCACATGCAGGGTGTGCGGGGCACGGCGGCTGCCCAGTTGCAGGAAACGCTGGTAGTCGAGCGACAGTGGCGCAGGCAGGCCCGGGCCGAATGTTGCGCTACTGGACGGGTTCATGGGCGCTCCTTGTTGTCCGGCGTGGCGTCGCACCGAGGCGTCAGCCCGCCAGCTCCTTGATGTTGTAGGCCAGGCCACCGACTGCGATGAGCAACAGGGCAACCCCCGAGGCCAGCGAAATCACCCGGTTGCTACGCTGCGAGGCGATCTTGCCGATGGCAAAGATGTAAAGGCTGAGCACGGCGAAGTCGATGGCCACCCACAGCAGGGACAGCACCATCATGCTTTTGCCGAACGATTCGGTGATCTGGATGAACTGTGGGAAGAAGGCGATGAAGAAAATGATGTCCTTGGGGTTGGAAATACCGACCATGAACCCTTGCCACAAACCGCCCCGCCCGGCTCTTGCCGGATGCTCAAGCGCCTCGCAGGCAGGCGCCTGCAGGCATTCGCGCAAGGTGCCTACGGCGATGTAGCCAATGAACAGGCAGCCGAGCAGGCTCATGCCACTGAGCCAGGCCTTGTCGATCGCTGCACTGGTGAGGATGACCCAGGCCGCGGCGCCGATCAGCACCAGGGAAGCCCAGTTGGTGCCGACAGCGGTGAACATGGCCTTGCGTGAGCCAGAGGCCGCGGCGGTGTTGACGATCAATGCCACGACCGGGCCGGGTGTGGCGATCAGCAGCAGTACGGTCAGGGCGTAGGTAGCGGTCAGTGCGGTATTCACGGTCAGTTCTCGATCTGGGTGTCTGGTGTTGCGTGGACGTGGGCATGAAAGGGGCAGCGCGATGGGTTGAGCGAGCCTGCTTCCTGCAGTTGGTATTGCTTCCATTCGAAGTTGTCGGCCTGGCCAAAGAAGCCCAGGCTGTCGGGCATCACGCCGTCGTTGTAGCGCTGCACGCGTTCGCGGATGCGTGCACGGATGCGCTTGCCGCTCTCGGTGGCGGCATTGGCCACTTCGTCGAAGTTTTCCCGCGGGTTGATGACGAAGGTGATGTGATTGCCCAGGTTGCGGCTTTTCATCTGATGGTGGCCGGGAAAATTCATGTTGATGAACAGCGCCATGCCGGCGTAGCAGAACGACCAGCCACTGTCGTGGGGGTCGGCTGGGATCGCTTGCGGCCACGGGTGCGGGTCACGGGCATGAACCCCGCGCAGCACCTTCCAGGCCAGCGCCTGCTGTTCGGCCAGGTTGCTGTCGGCGGCCGTTTCGAGAAACACCACCAGCGGGCTGCCGATGCGTTGCTTGACCGGCACCGGTGCTATGGTGCGCACGTATTCGGCCAGCCCTTGAGCGATGTCATCGGCGAGCTGTTCAGCGCGGGCGAAGAGGATGTGGCAGGATTCACCGGCCACCGCCTTGCGCCCGAACAGGCATGGAAAGTCGGGGTTGGCGAGGATGGTGCGAAAATGTTGTATCGTTTTGTGCGTCCAGTGCTGCGTGTTCCGGACATGTTCAGCGGCCAGCTCTAGCGCGTCCAGGCGATAGCAGTTTCCATAACCCGTAAACATGATTTCCCCAGGCGTTTAATGAGTAGAACGTTCAAGACACATGCAGGCAGGTTATTGGCTTATCTTTGTTGTTTACCTGCATTTTCTGGGGCGTACCTGGCGTTGTAAAACGCGTGGTACTATGACCTGCCATTAGTCTCACTCATGCTTCGGGGGCATCATGTCGGAACGGATCCAGGCCTTGCACGCGCTGCGTGCCTTCGAGGTGGCCTCACGGTACGGGTCGTTCACCCGCGCGGCCGAAGAGCTGGCCCTGACCCAAGGCGCCGTCAGCCACCACATAAAGACCCTCGAAAGCCTGTTCGGCTGCGACCTGTTCGAGCGACGTGGGCCCAAGTTGAGCCTCACCGAGCATGGGCGCCTGCTGTCCCAGGAGCTCAAAGTCGGCTTCAAGATCATCGAGAACGCCTGTGCACTGCTGCGTCAGGACCGCTACGGCCTGCGCTTGAAGGCGCCCTCGACGCTGACGGTGCGCTGGTTGCTGAGGGCGCTGGATGCCTTCAAGAAAGTCGATGACAGCTGCAGCGTCCAATTGTCGAGCGTGTGGATGGACATCGACACGGTGGACTTCTACTCCGAGCCTTACGACTGCGCCTTTCTCCTGTCCAACGGCCGGTTCGCCGCCGACATCGAGAGTTTCAAGCTGTTCGACGAATGGCTGATCCCGGTGTGCCACCCAGACTATATGGCGCATGAGCAGCCGGCACTGGGTGACCTGCGCCAGTGCGAACTGCTGCACCCTTCACCGGACCGGCGCGACTGGCGGCGCTGGCTGGCGCGCATGGATGCCCTGGACATAAGCATCGATCAGGGCCAGGTGTTCGACACCCTCGACCAGGGCATTTCTGCGGCCCAGCAGGGGCTGGGCATTTCCGTGGTCGACCTGGTGCTGGCCAGTGCCGACCTTACCGCAGGGCGGCTGGTCACCCCGTTCAAGCATGCCGTGGCGACCGGGGACGGGTATTACATGACTTGGCTCAAATCCAGCCCCAAGGCGCGGCAAATGCACAAGCTGCGTGACTTTCTGCTGGGGCAGGTGCCGCCGTTGGCGTACAAGGATATCAACTACCTGTATGGCTGATTGCCCGCACAGCCACCCCGCGCACGGGTAGAATCCTCCCATTCGACCTATCCGTAGCACCGAGGACAACGCAGTGGAGTTGCAGCAGGGCTTTGTCCTGACCCGGCATTGGCATGACACGCCCCAAGGCACCTGCGTGGAGTTCTGGCTGGCCACCGACCAGGGGCCGCGGCTGTTGCGTCTGGCCCCGCAGGAGTCGGTGGCGTTCATCCTGCAATCGCAGGTCGAACACGCGCGGCTGTTGCTGGCGGGCGAGGCCGGTGTGGAAATCAGGCCCCTGCGCCTGCAGGACTTCCAACATCGTCCGGTGCTGGGCGTGTATTGCCGTCAGCACCGGCAACTCATGCAACTGGAGCAGCGCTTGCGCGGTGCCGGTGTCGAGGTGTTCGAAGCGGATATTCGCCCGCCCGAGCGCTACCTGATGGAGCGCTTCATCACCGCCGCCGTGCAATTCACTGGTCAGCCTGATGCCCACGGTGTCATCTGCGAGGCCCAGCTCAAACCCTTGGCGCACTTTCGCCCGCCGCTACGCCTGGTGTCGCTGGACATCGAGACCAGCGAGCGCGGCGAGTTGTACAGCATCGCGCTGGAAGGCTGCGGGCAGCGGCAGGTATTCATGCTTGGGCCTGCCAATGGCCAGCCCGACGCCGTGGATTTCGACCTGCATTACTGCAACGACCGGGCGGCCATGCTCGACTGCCTGAACCAGTGGATGGCCAGGCACGATCCGGATGCGATCATTGGCTGGAACCTGGTCCAGTTCGACCTGCGCCTGTTGCATGAGCACGCCAAGCTGCTGCAGGTGCCGTTGAACCTGGGGCGTAACGGTGCGCCCATGACTGTGCGCGCCCACGCCAACCGGGGCCACGTGTTTGCAGATGCGCCCGGCCGCTTGCTGATCGATGGCATCGAAGCGCTGCGCTCGGCCACCTGGAGCTTCCCTTCGTTCAGCCTGGAAAACGTCGCGCAGACCTTGCTGGGGGAAGGCAAGGCGATTGATACGCCTTACCAGCGCATGGACGAGATCAACCGCATGTTTGCTGAGGACAAGCCGTCGTTGGCGCGTTACAACCTCAAGGATTGCGAACTGGTGACGCGGATTTTTGCGCATACCCGGCTGTTGGAGTTTCTGCTGGAGCGCTCGTCGGTGACTGGGCTGGCGGTGGACCGCAGCGGTGGCTCGGTGGCAGCGTTCTGTCATCTGTACATCCCGCACATGCATCGGCTGGGCTTCGTCGCGCCCAACCTGGGCAGTCGCCCGGATGAGGCCAGCCCGGGCGGTTTTGTCATGGACTCGCGCCCAGGGCTGTATGACTCGGTGCTGGTGCTCGACTACAAGAGCCTGTACCCCTCGATCATCCGGACGTTCCTGATCGACCCGGTGGGCCTGGTCGAAGGCCTGCGTCAGCCGGATGACGTGCACGCCGTCGAAGGCTTTCGCGGCGGGCGTTTCTCGCGCACCCGGCATTGCCTGCCCGCCATCGTCGAGCGGGTGTGGCAGGGCAGGGAGGAGGCCAAGCGTGAAGGCAACGCACCGCTATCGCAGGCACTCAAGATCATCATGAATGCGTTTTACGGGGTGCTTGGGTCAAGCGGTTGCCGCTTCTTCGACCCGCGCCTGGCGTCTTCGATCACCATGCGCGGGCACCAGATCATGCGCCAGACACGCGCGCTGATCGAGGCACGCGGCTACGACGTTATCTACGGCGACACCGACTCTACCTTCGTCTGGCTCAAGGGTGCACATGATGAAGAGGCTGCGGCGCGCACCGGCCGCGCGCTGGTGGCCGAGGTCAACCAGTGGTGGCGGCAGCACCTGCGTGAAACCATGGGCCTGGAAAGCGCGCTGGAGTTGCAGTTCGAGACCCATTATCGGCGCTTTCTGATGCCGACCATCCGCGGCGCCGACGAGGGCAGCAAGAAGCGCTACGCCGGCCTGGTTCAGCGTGCCGACGGCAGCGAAGACATGGTGTACAAAGGCCTGGAATCGGTACGCACCGATTGGTCGCCCTTGGCCCGGCAGTTCCAGCAGGCCTTGTACGGGCGGATTTTCCGGGGGCAGCCCTATCGTGACTATGTGCGCGGGTTCGTGCAGCAGACCCTGGCAGGTGAGCTGGATGAGCTGCTGATCTACCGCAAACGCCTGCGTCGCCCGTTGGCCGACTACCTGCGCAATGTCCCGCCGCATGTGCGCGCCGCACGCCTGGCTGATGAGTACAACAGCCGGCTTGGGCGTGCCCGGCAATACCAGAATGGCGGCTGGATCAGTTACGTGATCACCACGGCCGGCCCAGAGCCCATGGAAAACCTGCAGTCGCCGATCGATTACGACCACTACCTCAGCCGCCAGCTACAGCCTGTGGCCGATGCCATCCTGCCCTTTGTCGGTGATGACTTTGCAGCGTTGACCGACCGCCAACTGTTGCTGTTCTAAGTGCCGGCTAAGCGCCCCCTCAGGTGAGCGAAACAGGGCGCGCAAGGTTGCCGTTAGTGGCTTTGGGCTATGCTGAATCTGGGCATCGGCTGTTTGCGAAAATTCTGCCATCCTGGCATCGCGCCTCATCGGAAACCGCCAGTTACTTTTCCCTGGCCCTCTGATGTTCGAAGTGGTTTAGGCTCCGGGTCGGATTTTTCTCCGTGATCTGTAGTCATTGGTTTATCGAGACAATAAGGAGATGCGTATGCTCGTCCGGTCACTGACCCTCGCCACCCTGCTCGCCGTCACCGGCCCCCTGTTCGCCGCCGACAGCGACGCTCCGCTGGCCAAGGAACTGGGCAAGGCACGGCCATTGGTGATCATTGCCCCCAGTACCGCCGACCCGACCTTGCAGGGGCTGAACAGGGACTTGAAAGACCCTGCCACTCAGGCCGCGTTCAAGGAGCGTGGCCTGGTGGTTTACAGCGTCGCCAGAATGATGGGCAAGCGTGACGACAAGAACCTTGAGCAGCAGACCACCATGGCGCTGATACGTGAGCTCAAGCTTGGTGCCAGCAAGGGCACCAAGGTCATCCTGATTGGCAAGGATGGTGAGCGCCACATGCTCAAGGATGACGAAACAAACGAAAAGATCGACGCCAAGGCCATCATCAAAGCAGTCGATGAGTTGCCAGCCAGCGAAAAGGCCATGACTGCACCGGAGCCTGTCGCTGCGGCAGCGGAGCCCAAGGCCAAGGACAGCAAACCCGCCAAACCGGCCAAGCCGGCAGCACCGCCCAAGCCACTGGAAGACTGATATCCGCCACGCGTATCACGCTTGGCGAAACACAAAGGGCTCGTGAGCTTTACGGTCCGGGCCCTTTGCATTTCAGGTTGCCTTGGCCTGCGCCGCGATGTGCCGTTTGATCCAGTGATCAACGCTTAGCCTACCGGCACCTTTGAGCAGCAAGGGCAGCAATGCAACCAGGTAGATCAGAGGCAGCTTGTAGGCCCCGAAGCCTAGATCGGTGATGGCGTAACCCTTGGCCAGTTCGGCCAGGTCCGACCAGTGTGCAGGCCAGTGCAGCGCAACGATCGCTACCACGGTTACCAATGCCAGCCCCGCCGCCGCCAGCCGTGTACCAAGGCCTAGCAGCAGGAGCAACGGCAGGACCAGTTCGGCCCACATCGACAGGTGCCAGTTCAACTCCGCTGGCAGCAGGCTGAAGGGCAGGGGGAAGCGCCCCTGTATATCGCCGAACCAGTTGCTGCCGTTGAATTTTTCCAGGCCGGATTCGAAGAATTCCCAGGCCAGAAACAGCCGTAATGGCAAATCCGCTCCCCAGCCTGCGAGGCAGTCCAGGGGGCTCGAGGTGCGTTTTAGCGTGGTCATGGGCTGTGCTACTCCGTCAGGAAAGAGCGGTGGCGTTGCGGCGCTGGTAAAGCGCCAGTTTGGCGGTGAGCCTGAGGGCGATGGCGGTCATGAGCAGGCCGGCCTGGGCGGCGAACAGCCCCCAGCCAGAGGGAAGGGCGATGGCTCTCATCGAAAAAATCTCCCGGTGTGTCAAAGTGTGACCGGGAGTGTGGCGGTACGACGTACCGGCAGTGTGTCGGTGCAGGCTGTGTTGTGTATCAGAAAGGAGTGACATGAGGTGTAGGGCAATGTCACCCCTGCAGTCAGGCGCGCAGCGCCGCGTCAAGGCCTGCAGGGTTTCACTTCAGCTCGATCTGTGCGCACAGGCCGCCGCCCTGGCGGTTGCTGAGGACCAATTGCCCGCCCATGGCCTGGATCAGTTGGTGGGCGATTGCCAGGCCCAGGCCGGTGCCGCCGGTGCTGCGGTTGCGCGAGCTTTCCACCCGGTAGAATGGTTTGAGCACTTCGCTGAGCGCTTGCTGGGGGATGCCAGGCCCTTCATCCAGCACGCGGATCAGGATACGTCCCTGCTCATGGCTGACCTCCAATTGAGCCTTGCCGGCGAACTTCAGGGCATTGTCAAGCAGGTTGATCAACACCCTGCGCAGCGCATGCGGGCGCGTTTCCAGCAAACGGCCGGTAGTGCCATGGCGCTCGACCTGCGCGCCGCTGTCCTGGTAATCGAACACCACGCTGTCGAGGAACGCGTCGAGGTCGATGCGGCAGGGCGGCTCGGTGTTGATATCCATGCTGCGGGCGTAGGCTACGCCTTCGCGGACCAAATGCTCCATGGCATCCAGGTCATGCCATAACTTGTCCTTCTCCACACCCTCGTCCATTACCTCGACCCGCAGTTTCATGCGTGTGATCGGGGTTTGCAGGTCATGGGAAATCGCTGCCAGCAACTGCATGCGCTCCTTGAGATAGGCAGCGATGCGCGCCTGCAAGGCGTTGAAGGCGACGGCGGCATATTTCACTTCGCGCGGGCCGCTTTCGTCCAGCAACATGCCGGGCTTGTCCGGGTCGAGGTCGTCAAGCGCCTTGACCAGGCGGGTCAGCGGGCCGATGGCCAGGCGCACGGCCAGCCAGGTACAGAACAGCAGCACGGCAAGCTGTATGAGCAACACCAGCGGCAGCCATGTGGCGATCGGCACGGCTGCCGGGGTGACATCGATGGTCAGCGGCGCGCCGTCGGCCAGACGCAGGTGCGCCTGGAAGTGGGCGTTCGGGCCGGGTATCTCCTGGAAGGTCAGGCGATACTGGCTGCCGATGGCCTTGACGATCGAATCGGCAGCCATGGGTGGGTCATCGCTTGGCATCGCCGCGCCGGTCACGCCAGTGTCCAGCCGATAGCGGTAGGTGCGCCGCTCCAGGCGGGGCAGCCAGGCGGGGCGTTCAGCAGCGGGAAGGCGGTCAAGGATGGCCACTGACGTGGCGACGTCCTGTTCCAGGTTGCTGAGCATCATCGAGCGGCTGCTGATAAAGCGCTCATAGGCCTGCAGGCTGAACGACAGCCCATAGGCCAGCACCAGCCCGGTGATGAAGATCAGCGCCAGGCGCGAGGCGAGGGTGCGCGGCCACTTCATGATGGCGACTCGAGCAGTTGCACGGGCAGCGAGAACACATAACCTTCGCTGCGCACCGTCTTGATGCAGCTGGGTTCGCGCGCGTCGTCGCCCAGGCGTTGGCGCAGGCGGCTGACCAGCAGGTCGATGGAGCGATCGAAGATATCGGCCTCGCGGCCTTGGGTCAGGTTGAGCAACTGTTCGCGGCTGAGCACCCGTTGTGGATGGTCGAGGAACACGCGCAACAGGCGGTATTCGGCGCCACTGAGAGCCACCAGCGTGCCTGCGCTATCAAGCAGGTGGCGCGCGGTGGTGTCCAGGCGCCACTGGCCGAAACCGATCAGGCGGCCGCTTTCGCTGATGGTCAGGTTGGGCGGCAACATGCGGGTGCGGCGCAGCACCGCGTTGATGCGGGCCAGTAATTCGCGGGCTGAGAATGGCTTGGTCAGGTAGTCGTCAGCGCCCATCTCCAGGCCGATGATGCGGTCGGTCTCGTCGTTGCGCGCGGTCAGCATCAGCACTGGCGTAGTGCGGTGCTTGCCGGCGCGCAGCTCACGGCACAGCAGCAGGCCGTCATCGCCCGGCATCATGATGTCGAGCACGATCAGGTCGACACTGTTGGCTTCCAGGAAAGCTCGCATCTGCCGGCCGTCGGCGACGATGCTGGTGCGCAGGCCGTTCTTCTTCAGGTAATTGCCGACCAGTTCGCGGATTTCACGGTCGTCGTCGACGATCAGGATGTGATCGACATGTTCCATCGGTGGGGTCCTGTGCAAGGGGAATGAGCGCAGTGTACCGAGCAGGTATGAGCTTGCCTGCAGAGGTTTGTATTGCAGTGTATCTGGCCGTGCGACAGATACAGCAGGAGGCAGGGCGCAGGGTCAGGCGACACATGCCTGATACCTGGCACGCGTGAAATGGCTCTGACCGGGGAGCACCACTCCCCACCCTCAGAAGCTGTCAGGAGAGATGCCATGAACGTGAAAACCCTCGCCAGCGCCAACCTGTTCGCTGTCCTCAGCCTCGGCGCCCTGGCTGCCCAGGCAACCACACAGCCGATGGAGGATGCCAGCGTCATGCAGTACCGCTATGGCGACCGGCTGGACATACACAAAGTGCTGTCGGTGAAGGATGACCAAAGCGATGCCTGTGGCCTGGTCAATACCCGCATGGACTACCTCGACTCCCAAGGCCAGCGTCAAAGCCTGCAATACCGTACCTATGCCACGAGTGGCTGCCATGACAACTGAGCGCCGCATGCTGCTGAAAGTGGGCGGTGTGGCCTTGGCGCTCCTTGGCCTGGGGCTGGCCGGCCACTTGGCGGCCCGCGGCAGTTACGGGGCCATGCCGTCGCTGTCGGGGGCCAGTGAGTGGCTCAACTCGCCAGCGCTGGATGCCGCGCAACTCAAGGGCAAGGTAGTGCTGGTGGACTTCTGGACGTGGGACTGCATCAACTGCCAGCGTAGCCTGCCACATGTCAACGACTGGGCGCGGCGCTACGCCGATCAGGGGCTGGTCGTGGTGGGCGTACATACGCCGGAGTATGACTACGAGCATGACGTCGGTCAGTTGAAAAACAAGGTGGCCAGCCTTCAAATCGCCTACCCGGTGGCGGTGGACAACGAACATCGGGTGTGGAATGCCTGGGGTAATCAGTTCTGGCCGGCGCACTACTTCGTCGATCGCCAGGGCCAGGTGCGGCATGTGCACGTTGGCGAAGGTGACTACGACGGGCAGGAGACGTTGATAAAGGCGTTGCTGGATGAAAAAGACTGAGGTGTTTACCGTCCATTTCGCGGTTAAAACCCGCGAAAGGGACGGTAACGGGCTCAACTGAAGCTGGCGAAATGCGCCTGCATGCGCTCGGCATTAGCCTGACGGCCACTGAACAGTTCGAACGCTTTCACCGCCTGGAACACGGCCATGTTGCTGCCATCCAGGGTGCGGCAGCCCAGTGCCCGTGCCGCACGCAGCAGCTCGGTTTCCAGTGGGAAATAGATGATCTCCGCCACCCACAGCCGGGCATGCAGCAGCTCGACCGGCAGCGGTGTGCCCGGCAGTTTGGCCATGCCGACCGGCGTGGTGTTGACCAGCCCGTCCGCCTCGGCAATCTCGGCCGCCAGGTCCGTGCCCACAACGGCCCGGCCTGCGCCGAAATGGCCGTTGAGGTTGTCGACCAGCGCCTGGGCGCGCGCTGCATCCACTTCGAACAGCACCAGCCGCTCGACACCTTCGCCCAGCAACGCATGGGCCACAGCCGAGCCAGCACCGCCCGCACCCATCTGCACCACCTGCCGGCGCGCGACGTCGGGCAAGCCGCGGCGCAAGCCTTCGGCGAAGCCCAGGCAGTCGGTGTTATGGCCCACACGCTTGCCGTCCTTGAGCACCACGGTGTTGACCGCACCGATACCCCTGGCCTCGTCGGACAGCTCGTCGAGCAGCGGCAGGATCGCCTGCTTGAACGGGTAGGTGATATTGAGCCCAGTGAAGCCGGTGTGCTGGGCCGCTTCGAGCAATTGCGCCAAGGCGCTGTCTTGCAGTTGCAGCTGGTCTGCGTCGATCAAGCGATAGAGGTAGCGCAAGTCCTGCGCATCGCCTTCATGTTCATGCAGGGCAGGGGTGCGCGACAGCTGAATGCCACGGCCGATCAGGCCGGCGAGGATGGCCGGCTGAGTCATGCTGGCTGCTCCTGGAACATTTCGGCGAAGTGCGCCAGAGCCATGCGGTAGCCGTGGCTGCCCAAACCGCAGATCACACCCACCGCGATCGAGGAGACGAACGACAGGTGGCGGAACGGCTCGCGCTTGTGCACGTTGGAGAGGTGCACTTCGATCACCGGCACCTCGCTGGCGACCAGCGCGTCGCGGATGGCCACCGAAGTGTGGGTCCAGGCACCGGGGTTGATCACGATACCGGCGCAGCGACCACGGGCAGCGTGGATCCAGTCGATCAGATCGCCTTCGTGGTTGGTCTGGCGGAATTCGATTTCCAGGCCGTGGGCCTGCGCGGTGTCTGCGCAGCTCTGGGCCAGGTCAGCAAGGGTTTCACGGCCGTACTGCGCAGGCTCGCGAGTACCCAGCATGTTCAAGTTGGGGCCGTTGAGCACGAGGATAAGGGGCTTCATGGCGGGCATCACTTTGTTGTTGTTGAATGCCCGTATGTTTGTACCACCTGGTTAGTTTCGTCAATTGGGTTGAGTGTCGCAGCGTGGAAAGTGGGCGATTATCGAACCCCGAACACGGCGTTTTCAGCGCGGGTGCGCCCCTTGAAAGCGATGCTTGTCGCTGCTATGGGGCTGCAATGCAGCCCCACATCTCAGAGGCTGTTGGCAACCCCGCGACCCACCTCACCGTCAGGGGTCTCTTCATGCAACGATATTCGCGATGTTTCCGGCAACGCCAACCCGCCCACCAGCGCCACCAGCGCGATGGCCACCAGATAGAACGCCGGTGCCAGGCTGCTACCGGTCTGCCCGATAAGCCAGGTCGCCACCAACGGTGCGGTGCCGCCAAACAGCGTATAGGCCACGTTGTAGGTAATCGCCGAAGCGGTGTAGCGCGTGTGGGTCGGGAAACTCTCCGACAGCAATGCGGCGGTCACCACACCACTGGACAGTGCGCCTACCGCCAACAGGATGACCCCCAGCAGCGCGGCGGGCACTGACCCGGAACTGGCCAGCCAATAGGCCGGGAATACACACACCATCACCCACAGGCAGGTGAAACCAATGGTCTTGCGCCGCCCGACGCGGTCGGAGAACGCGCCGGCCAGCGGACAACCGATGGCGGCGAACACCAGCGCTACCGTGGTCACCAGCAGCGACTGGGCGCGTGTCAGGTTGCCGACCATCTGCAGGTAGGTGGCGAAGTAGGTGGTGAACATATAGAAGGACAACGCAGTGAGCGAGATGAAGGCACCCAGGTTGCGGATGGCCCGGCCATGGTTACGCAACGTGTCCTTGAGTGGCGAATGCTCATGGGTCTTGCCTTGGGCGATGGCCTCGCGAAACGCTGGAGTTTCCTCCATGCGCCAGCGCAGGTACAGGCCCACCAGGCCCAGCGGCGCAGCCACCAGGAACGGTATGCGCCAGCCCCAGGCCGCCATCGCTTCGGCCGACAGGCTCGCCTCAAGGCCGAAGGCGATCACCGCCGCGCAGGCGAAGGCCGAGAAGGTCGACACGGGCACGAAGCTGCCATAGAAGGCCCGCTTGTTTTGCGGTGCGTGTTCCATCAGGTAGGCACAGGCACCTGCATACTCACCGCCTGCCGAGAACCCCTGCAGGCAGCGCGCAAGGGTCAATAGCGCGGGCGCGGCAAGGCCGATGCTGGCGTAGGTCGGCAGCAGGCCGATCAGTGTGGTGGAGCCGGCCATCAGCAGGATGGTCAGTGACAAGATACGTTTGCGTCCCAGCCGGTCACCCAGTGCGCCGAACACGATCCCGCCCAGTGGCCGCAAGGCGAAGGCCACGGCGAAAACGGCGAAGGTCTTGAGCAAGGCCACGCTGGCATCGCCACTGGCGAAAAACTGGCTGGCGATGATCGTTGCGAGAAAGCCGTAGACGGCGAAGTCGAACCATTCGACGAAGTTGCCGATGGCCGAGGCGGCGATGACCCGGCGCAGGGTGGCGGGGGATACCTCGTGAGATGCGGACATGTGGATACGCTCCGGTTTCAAAGGCAGCCTGGCGGATTAGCGAGGCGGTCTGGCCGCGTCGTCGTTGTTGTTGCAGGCAGTAAACCGGTGTGAGCGAAAGGGCGCTTTTTCGAGGACGACGCCCAGATATCTGTTTTGACCGCGTGAGACCCTTGGGTGGCCAAGCCTCGGCAGTCAGCGGGGGTTAAACCGAGAACACCACCCCGGTGCGCGAAGCCGCGTTGCGAATATGCTCCTGCATCGCTTTTTGCGCCGCCGCCTGTGAGCGGCGGGCCAGGGCGCGCAGGATCTTGCGATGTTCCTGCCAGGTTTCCATCGCCCGTTCCGGGCGGATGAAGGGCAGCTTCTGGCTTTCCAGGAAGATCTCCTGGCTGGCGGTGATCACCTGCAGCATGGCGTGGTTACCGCAGGCTTGCAGCAACTGTTGGTGGAAGGCGAAATCCAGCCGTGCGGCGGCTTCGAAGCGGCCCGCGCGCAACTCCTGATGCATCGCCTCCACGTTCAGCTCCAGGCGATCGATGTCGTCAGCGGTGAGCGCCAGCGCCGCCTGCCCAGCGGCGAAACCCTCCAAGGCGTAGCGCAGTTGGAAGGTGTCGCTCGCCGAAACCTGTTCGGCATAAGGCCAGGCAAATGCCGAAGGCGTTGGCGCTTGCACGAACACCCCTTTACCCGGCTGCACGCTCACCAAGCCCAGCGCGCTGAGCGAGGACAGCGCTTCTCGCAGAGAGGCCCTGCTGACCCCCAGCTGCTCGGCAAGGTCGCGCTGCGAGGGCAGCGCATCGCCGGGCTGATAGCCGCCGTCTTCGATCAATTTGCGGATGCCTTGCAGGGCCTGTTCGGGGACGGCGCGGGGTAGGGTGTCGAGCATACTGTTCAGACCGGTCGGAGGGCGATGACCTTGGCTTTTTACGGCCATTGACAGCCGCTTGCAAGCATTGCTCCGCCCTGAAGCAGGCGAATGCGGCCTTGCACAAAAGCGGGGCGTGACGACGGCAGCTCAGGCGCACGGCCAGGCAACTGTTCAGACCAGTAAGACCGTTCAGCACAGGGCTTGAGCACGTTGTACCAGGGGCCGCAGGGTTTTTGGCATGGCCCGTGCACTGGCCAGCCAGCACACTTTCCCTGGTTACCTGCGAGGCCACACCATGAAGACATTCCGCACCTTGTTCCTGGCCAGCCTGTTCTGCAGCAGCGCCCTCGTGCTGCCAGCCGCCCAGGCTGATGCCCTGGCCGACATCAGCGCCCGTGGCGTGCTCAAGGTGGCAGTGCCCCAGGACTTCCCCCCCTTCGGCTCGGTAGGGCCAGACCTCAAACCCCGTGGCCTGGACATCGACACGGCACAACTGCTGGCAGACAAGCTGGGTGTGAAGCTGGCCCTGACCCCGGTAAACAGCACCAACCGCATCCCGTTCCTCACCACCGGCAAGGTCGACCTGGTGATTTCCAGCCTCGGCAAGAACCCGGAACGTGCGGCGGTGATCGATTTCTCCCGGCCCTATGCACCGTTCTACCTGGCCGTGTTCGGCCCGGCCGAGGTGGACATCGCCGGTATCGACGCTGTCGCTGGCAAGACCATCAGCGTTACCCGCGGCTCGATCGAGGACATGGAACTGAGCGCCGTAGCGCCCAAGGGCGCGGTGATCAAGCGCTTTGAAGACAACAACTCGACCATCGCCGCCTACCTCTCCGGCCAGGTCGAACTGATCGCCAGCGGCAGCGTGGTAATGGCCGCCATTGCCCAGAAGAACCCGGCCAAGGTGCCTGTGGTCAAGGTCAAGCTCAAGGACTCGCCTGTCTATGTGGGGCTGGCCAAGAACGAGCCGGCGCTGCTGGACAGAGTGAACGCCACGCTCGAAGCCGCCAAGGCTGACGGCAGCCTTAATCGCAATGCCGAAAAATGGCTGAAGCAGCCGCTGCCGGCCGACCTCTGAGCTGTACCCGGAGCCTGCCACCATGGCCTATGAATTCGACTTCGCCCCTGTGCTGGCCCAGGCCCCCTTGTTGCTCAAGGGCGCCTGGTTCACCCTGCAGCTTACGGCGGTCGGCACCTTGCTGGGCGTGGCCATCGGCGTGCTCGGCGCGGGTGTACGCGCCTGGCGTGTGCGGCCCTTCGACACGCTGTTTGGCTTGTACGTGGAACTGATCCGCAACACACCCTTCATCGTCCAGCTGTTCTTCATCTTCTTCGGCCTGCCGGCACTGGGCATTCGCCTGACCGAGTGGCAGGCGGCGGTGCTGGCCATGGTGATCAACCTGGGGGCCTACTCCACCGAGATCATCAGGGCGGGCATTCAGGCCATTCCCAAAGGCCAGCTGGAAGCTGCCGCGGCCTTGGCCATGAGCCGCTTCGAGGCCTTTCGGCATGTGGTGCTGCAGCCGGCCCTGGCCAAGGTATGGCCGGCACTGACCAGCCAGATCGTGATCGTCATGCTCGGCTCGGCGGTGTGCTCGCAAATCGCCACCGAGGAGCTGTCGTTCGCCGCCAACTTCATCCAGTCGCGCAACTTCCGCGCATTCGAAACCTACCTGCTGACCACCGTGCTCTACCTGGTCATGGCCATCGCTCTGCGCCAATTGCTGGCATGGCTGGGGCAACGTCTGCTGATGGGGAGACGCTAATGGACTTCACCTTCTGGGACATCCTGCGCAACCTGCTGATCGGCCTGCAATGGACCTTGCTGTTGTCGCTGGTGGCGTTCTTGTGCGGTGGCTTGGCCGGGCTGCTGGTGCTGGTCGCCCGCATTTCTCAATGGCCGTGGCTGCGTGGCCTGGCGCGCGGTTACATCGAGCTGTTTCAAGGCACACCATTGCTGATGCAACTGTTCATGGTGTTTTTCGGCATTGCCTTGTTCGGCCTGGATGTGTCTGCCTGGATGGCGGCAGCCATTGCCCTGACCCTGTTCACCAGTGCGTTTCTTGCCGAGATCTGGCGTGGTTGTGTCGAGTCCATTCCAAACGGCCAGTGGGAGGCGTCCGGTAGCCTGGCAATGAGCCGCATGGAGCAACTGCGCCATGTGATCCTGCCACAGGCGTTGCGCATCGCCGTCGCGCCGACCGTGGGCTTTTCGGTGCAGGTGGTCAAAGGTACTGCCGTCACCTCGATCATCGGTTTCACCGAGTTGACCAAGACCGGCGGCATGCTGGCCAACGCCACCTTCGAGCCGTTCATGGTCTATGGCCTGGTTGCGCTGGGTTACTTCATCCTCTGTTACCCGCTCTCGCTGAGCGCCCGTTATCTGGAAAGGAGGCTGCATGCCCCTGCTTAGAGTGTCCGCGCTGCACAAATACTACGGTGACAACCATGTGCTCAAGGGCGTCGACCTGAGCATCGAAGAGGGCGAGGTGGTCGCGATCATCGGCCGCAGCGGCTCGGGCAAAAGTACCTTGTTGCGCACCCTCAATGGCCTGGAGTCGATCAGCGATGGCGTGATCGAAGTGGACGGCGAGTACCTCGATGCCGGCCGCGCCGACCTGCGTTCCCTGCGGCAGAAGGTGGGCATGGTGTTCCAGCAGTTCAACCTGTTCCCGCACCTGAGCGTGGGCGAGAACGTGATGCTCGCGCCCCAGGTGGTGAAGAAGGCCAACAGGGCTCAAGCGCGCCAATTGGCTGAACAGATGCTGGCGCGGGTAGGCCTGGCGGAGAAGTTCGATGCCTACCCTGATCGGCTTTCCGGTGGCCAGCAACAGCGGGTGGCGATCGCGAGGGCGTTGGCCATGTCGCCCAGGGTGCTGCTGTGCGACGAAATCACCTCGGCGCTCGACCCCGAGCTGGTCAATGAGGTGTTGGGCGTGGTGCGCCAGCTGGCCAGCGAAGGCATGACCTTGATCATGGTCACCCATGAGATGCGCTTTGCCCGCGAAGTGGGCGACAAGCTGGTGTTCATGCACCATGGCAAGGTGCATGAAGTGGGTAACCCGCGTGAAGTGTTCGCTGCACCGCAAACGGCCGAGCTGGCCAATTTCATCGGCTCGGTGATATCGGCCTGAGCCTGCCGCGGCGGCTGCAGCTCAGGCCGCCCGCTCCAGCACGTCCAGCAGGTCGACGAACTCCATCGCCAGTTTGTGCCGCGGTGCCAGGTGTACCAGCGGCACCGACGCCAGGTGCGACTCTCGCATCTTGATCGAGCTGCTCAAATACACCGGCAGCACAGGCATGCCCTCGCTGCGCAGTTGGTCAACCAACGTCTGATGCAATGCTGTGCGGCCGGCGAACTGGTTGACCACCACGCCTTCCACGTGCAGCGCGGGGTTGTGGTCCAGGCGCAGTTCCTCGACCTGGGCCATGACACTGTGCAGCGCCTGGCGCGAGAAGCTGTCGCAGTCGAACGGGATCAACAGGCGCTCAGCCGCCACCAAGGCGCTGAGGGTATAGAAATTGAGCGCAGGCGGGGTGTCGATATAGATCCGTTCGTAATCCTCGCTCAGCGCCAGCAGCAGCTTGCGCAGCTTGTTGATCTTGAACTTGCTCTGCAGTTTGCTCTGCAAGTCGCTGAGGTCGGGGCTGGCGGTCACCAGGTGCAGGTTGCGGTAACGGGTTTCGGTGATTGCCACGCGGTGCTTCTTGCCCGCAGCGGTGACGGGCGACAGCGTCTGGCGAAAGAAGTCGGCGATGCCGGCGGGGATGGCGTCGTTGGCCAGGCCAGTGAGGTAGTAGGTGGCGTTGGCCTGTGCGTCGAGGTCCACCAGCAACGTGCGGTAACCTTCGGCTGCACTGGCGGCGGCAAGGTTGCAGGCGATGCTGGATTTGCCCACGCCACCTTTCTGATTGAAAACCACACGACGCATTGGACGCTCATCCATGAAGAGAGAAATGTCAGGTTGGGGTCAATCCTATGACCAATACACGACAGTTTTATGACAGCGACCGTTACATCTGGTCACGATAAACCCGGCCTCCGCGGGACCTGCTCAGCCGCCGCTCCCTGACCCGCTTCCACTGCTGCCGCTACTACTACCGCCGCTTCCACTGCTGCCGCTACCACTACCGCCGCTACCACTACCGCCGCTACCACTGCCAGAGCCTGAAGCCCCACCGGAGCCCTGGGATCCACTGCTCTGCGCGCCTTTGGTAGTGCCATCTCCGCCAGTGTTGTCGGTGTCGTTGCTGCCCGTTCCGCTGCCGGTGGCATCGGCAGGCACACCCGCGCCCGTCGCACCACCCTTGTCGACTGCCATCGTGCCAGGGCCTGGGGGCGAGTTACCGTTGTCGTTGATGTCGGTCGCCGCCAAGGCGGCGGATGTGCCGGCGCCCAGGCAAAGGGCGAGCAGCAGCGCATGATGGGTCAACCGTTTCATGGTGATCTCCAGTAAAGTGATTACCCAATCTTCGGCTGGCCGGCGGGGTGGGAGGTGCCGTGCAACCGACGGGTGGCCGCCATTGAACGCCTGTCAGCTTCGCTGTGCGCCTGCGCCACTCCCAGTGAGAGGGTCGCAGCGCCTACAGTACTGCGCGGTTACAACCCATTCAGCTCGTCCTCCACCTGCTGCAAGCGCTTCTGTGCCAGCGCCTGGGCCTTCTCGTCGCGTGCGGTCTCGCGCATCAGCCGGGTAAGCTTGGCGCTCAGCCGCTGGCCGTCCTCGGTCTGCTCCAGGGCCTGGGCCTTGGCGGGGTCGCGGGTGACCTGGACGATGGTGGCGAACTCGGCGTCGCTGAAGTTCTTTTCGCTGTAGAGCTTGAACAGGTCCTGGCGCTGGTCCTCGACCGTGAGGTGCTTGCGCAGCACGCTGCGGATTGTCTCTTCGTCGAGTTGCGGGTGAGTGCGGGTGAGCAGCGACGCCATGCGGTCTATGTTGTGCTCGTAGGCTTCCTGCAGCGGCAGCATGGCCACGATCTGCTCTTCGCGGGTCGGTTTCTGGTCGCAGGCGGTGAGGGCAGCGGCAAACAACAGCGGCAGCAACAACTTGCAGAGGCGGGGCATGGGCTGGCCTTGGGCGCGTTCTAGGGCGAGGAGTATAGCGAGATCGGGCCGGCCATGCATTGGGCCGTCCGATGCGGTAGGGTAGGGAACCTTTTACCAGGCCATCGCTTCGATCCCATGCCCGACTGGACTTTCCAAACACCCGGCCGTGACGCCATCGATGAAGTCGTAGCCTTCGTCGACAAGGCCCGCCGGGAGCTCTTCCCCATGCTCGCCCATTCACCTCTGCCCAAAGACCTGGCCGATTTCGAGGCGACCTACCTCGATGGCGACGGGCATTTTCTGGAAGCCCGGGATAACGGCACCTTGATCGCCACCATCGGCTACCTGCCCTACGACCATCGCTTTCATCAGCTCGATTATGACGGCAAACGCGTCGTTGAAATCGTGCGCCTGTTCGTGCTGCCCGGCTACCGGCGCAACGGCCTGGCCGCGGCGTTGTTCCAAGCCTTGCGTACGCACGCGGTCGAGGCAGGTGTCGACTGCCTGTACCTGCACACCCATCCGTTTCTGCCGGGTGCGATCCGGTTCTGGGAGCGCCAGGGCTTTGTGGTGGTCGACGTAGAGGATGACCCGGTGTGGCTGACTACGCACATGGAGCAGTGGCAGGCGCTTTAGGAACCGGTCATTGGCCGGCCTCCAGCTGCTGCAGTTGAGCTGCCAGGCGCGTGCGTGCCCGGGCAGGCAACGCCGCTGGCAATTCGGTCAAGCGGGCATCGCCTACCTGGATCAGCATCACCATGGCCATCGCCAGGTGCGGGATGCACTGGATGCCGTACACCCCTGGCACCGTGAAGGTCTGCTCGAAGGGCTGGTTCAGCTTGCTCTTGAAGGCCACGGCGCCCTCCGGTAGCAACCCAGGCAGGCTGGCTGCGTTGTGGCCGCTCTGGGTCGGCACGAAACGTACCGTATCACCCGGAGCGATACGCAGGTGGTCGGGCTCGTAGATCATCGAGCCTGCCGCCCCGCGGTTGAGCATCTTCACTTCGTGCACCTCGGCCAGCGCGGCGAGAGGTAGCACAGCGCTGGCGAGCAGCAGGACGGTAGTGCGCAACAGCATGCCGGAGCTTCCTGGTTCAGGGGGCGCGAAAGCGCAGGATGCGCGCGCCGTCGAAGGGGTCGGTGAGGTAGCGGGCGTGTACGCCGAAGGTGCTCAGCAAACGCTCGGGGGTCAGCACCTCAAGCGGATCGCCGAGGGCGACCAGGCGGCCGTGTTCGAGCACCGCCACGCGGTCGCAGGTCAGTGCCTGGTTCAGGTCGTGCAGGGCCACCAGGGTGGTGACCGGTAACGCCTGTACCTGTTGCAGCAGGCTCAGCTGATGCTGGATGTCGAGGTGGTTGGTCGGCTCATCGAGCAGCAGCACCTGTGGGCGCTGGGCCAGGGCGCGGGCGATGTGTACGCGCTGGCGTTCGCCACCGGACAGCGAACCCCAGATACGGCTACGCAGGTGCGAGGCATCGAGGTCGGCCAGGGCCTGCTCGACGATCGTACGATCCTCCTGGGAAAACGGCGCCAGGGCGGACAACCATGGGGTACGCCCTAGCGCCACGGCGTCGAACACGCTGATGGCGTCTAGGGTGTCGGCCTGTTGCTCGACCAGCGCCAAGGCCTGGGCGATGCGCCGACGCGGCAGGCGTGCAAGCGGCTCGCCGAGCAATTGCACGCTGCCGCTATGCGGCGTGCGCAGCCCGGCCAGCAATTTGAGCAGGGACGATTTGCCGGAGCCATTCGGGCCGACGATGCCAAGGGTTTCACCCGCGACGACCGTCAGGTTGATGTCGCGTAGCACGGGGTTGCCAGCCAGTTGCAAACCCAAGCCTTGGCAGGCGAGCGGAGCGACTTTCGGCGGTGTCATGGCCGTCATGCGCGCCCCCTGCGGCTGACCAGGATCAGCGCAAACACCGGTGCGCCGATCAGCGCTGTGACCACCCCTACCGGGATCACCTGGCCCGGGATCAGCGTGCGCGAAAGCATGTCTGCGGCGATCAGGAACAGCGCACCGCCCAGGGCGCTGGCCGGCAGCAGGCGGCTGTGGCCTGGGCCGAGCAACAGGCGCAGGGCATGCGGGATGACCAGCCCGACAAAACCGATGGCGCCGACGATGGACACCATCACCGCCGTCACCAGCGCCGCGCAGCTGATCAGCAGCAATTGGCTGCGCCGCACCGCGATGCCCATCGACGCCGCCGAATCAGCGCCGAAGGTGAAGGCGTCCAGTGTGCGCCGGTGCCACAGGCACACCACCAGCCCGAACAGTGCCACCGGCATGGCCAGCCATACCGATGGCCAGCGCACGCCACTGAGGTTGCCCAGCAGCCAGAACAGGATGCCGCGAGCCTGCTCGGCGGTGGCTGATTTGGTGATCAGAAACGCCGTCAGGGCGTTGAACAGTTGCGAGCCGGCAATCCCTGCCAGGATCACTTGGGCGTTGTTGCTGCTCGGGCCAGCTGCGCGGGCCAGCACCAGGACCAGTGCGAAGGCTGCGACGGCGCCGACGAAGGCGCCGCCGGACATGCTCAGGGCAATGCTGCCCAGGCCCAGCAGGCCCACCAGCACGGCGCCGGTCGATGCCCCGGCTGACAGGCCCAGCAAGTAGGGTTCGGCGAGCGGGTTGCGCAGCAGGGCCTGCAGGATCACCCCACAGGTCGCCAGCCCTGCGCCGCAGGCGGCGGCGACCAGCGTGCGCGTCAGGCGGTAGTTCCAGACGATACCGGCGTCGATCGGGTCGACCGGGTAACCGGCCTGCCACAGCTGGTTGGCCAGTACCTGGTACACCACGCGGGGTGACACGTTGGTCTCGCCGATGGCAGTGCCGGCGAGCAACGCGCCGAGCAGGGCCATCAGGGCCAGTGCAGAGCAGGGCAACAGACGCTTCATCACGGCGCCGCTTTACCGCTGGCGAAGGCTGCCGACAGGGTTTGCAGGCCCCGGAACAGGCGGATACCGGCCTGCATGGCATCGGCGTCGAGGATGATGATGCGGTTGTTTTTCACGGCATCCATGTGCTTGGTTACCGGGTCGCTGTGCAGGAAGTCGAGCTTCTTCTGGTAGTCGTCGGCCGGAAAGCGGCGGCGATCCATGCGGGCGATGATCAGCCACGTCGGGTTGGCCTTGGCGAGGGTTTCCCAACCCACCGTGGGCCATTCTTCGGTGGACTCGACCACGTTGCGCACACCCAGGGTGCGCAGCATGAAGTCTGCCACGCCCTGGCGGCCCGCGACGTAGGGGTCGATGTCGAGGTCGGCGCTGGAGAACCAGAACAGCGCAGAGGTCTGGCTCAGGTCTTTGCCGGCCAGTTGTTGCCTGGCGCCGTCCAGGCGTGCCTGGAGGTCGCTGTTCAGTGCCGCGCCACGGTCCTGGACGTCGAAGATTTCTGCCAGCTGGCTGACGCTCTTGTAAATGCTCTGGACCTGAAACGCCTGCAGCCGCGTGCCATCGGCCCCCACCAGGTTGTCCTTGCCTTCGCAGTCCGAGGGCAGCAGGTAGGTGGGAATCTTCAGTTCGTTGAACTGCTCACGGGTCGCGACCACGCCCTGGGCGCCAACCATCCATTCGAACTGTACGGCCACAAGTTCGGGGCGCTTGCCCACCACCGCTTCGAAGCTTGGGTCGTTGTCGGCCAGGCGTGGCACCTTGTCATTCTGCGCCTTGTACTCGGGCAACACATTGTTGAACCACAGCGATGTGCCGGCCAGTTTGTCGCCCAACCCCAGCAAGTAGAGGATTTCGGTGCCGGCCTGGCCGATGGTCACAGCGCGTGCGGGGGCGTGGGCGAAGGTTTGCGGCATGCCGCAGTTGTCCACGGTCAGCGGATAATGCGTGGCGGCGGCCTGTGCCGCGCCCGTGAGGCTCAGGCCGACAAGCAGGGTGGCGAAACGGGACAGCATGCGGGGCGATCTCCTATCGGACAGTTCACGGAAGGAACGCGCGGACAGGCATCGCCGAGCCCCTCATGCGACAGGGGCAACTCTGATGGCCAATCCCGGACACCCCGCCGGTTGGTAGATGTAAGCCGGCAGGTCTCCTGACTGGTGCGTCATCACCCGGCTCCGGCCTTCCCGGATCAGCGGATCCAGTGGCATCGATGGAGCGGGCTCGGCACCTACAGTTGCGGGGGCAGTTCCGTTTGGCGCGCCTGGGCGGCTTGGGATTCCCTATTGTTTCCGTGGACTATTGTTTCCGTGGTGGAAACCGGCGGCCCGCATGGTAGACCATCAGGCAGCCGGTGAAAACGCTGAATCAGAAGTACTTGAGCCAGGTGATGTCGCGGCGGCGCGCCTTGAGTCTGGCAAACCAGTGCACCGGCAGGTACAGCGCCACGGCCAGCAGCACAGCGCCCAGCCACACCGCGCCCATGCCGTCGAGCCCGAAGTAATCGCCGTGATTGCGGCCGAACAGGGCGACGCTGGCCAGGTACAGCAGTTTCAGCACATACAGGTGCAGCAGGTAGAAGAACATCGGCGCCGCGCCGAACACCGCCAGGGCACCGATCCAGCGTGTTTGCCCTGCACGTTCGAAGGCGCGCAGCAGCAGCAGGCCGCAGCCCAGGGTCAGGGCCAGGAACAGCAACGAGGGCGGGTATTTGGTGATGTTGAAGAAACTCATCACGGTCTGGGTAAGCGTCGGGTAGCCGCTCCACGGCGCCTCGCCGTAGCCATTGAGCATGCGCAGCACCATGAAGCCGAGCAGGGCGATGACCCCTGCCAGCAGCAGGCGGTACTGACGCTGGCCGGCATCGCTGCCACGGGCGAACCATGGGCCCAGGCCATAGCCCAAGGCAATCACGCCGATCCACGGCAGTACCGGGTAGGAGGTGCGCAGGCGCAGGCTGTCAGAAAGTTCCAGCCAGCCACGGTCATGCAGGATCGCCCACGGCACATGCAGCGCCGACTCGGTGGCAAAGTGCAGGCCGTCGAGCAGGTTGTGGCCGGCGATGATCACTGCGCCCAGCACTATCAGCGCCGGGCGTGGCAGCCACACCAGCAGCGACAGGGCGATCATGCTTACCCCGATGGCCCAGATCACCTGCAGGTAGATGACACTGGGGGGCACCTGGAAGGTCCAGGCGAAGTTCACCAGGGTGAACTCCAGCACCACCAGGAACAGCCCGCGCTTGAACAGGAACGCCGAAACATCGCTGCGGCCCTGATACTTCTCGCCGTACAGCCAGGCCGACAGGCCGGTCAGCAGGACGAACACTGGGGCGCACAGGTGGGCCAGGGTGCGGCTGAAGAACAGCGACGGTTCGGTGGTGTCGATGCTCATCGGGTCGCTGACCTGGTGGTGCAGGAAGAAGGTTTCGCGAACGTGGTCGAGCAGCATGAACAGGATCACCAGACCGCGCAGGGCATCGATGCTCTGCAGGCGCTGGGTGAGCAGGGTTGGGGTGGCGGCGGAGCTTGTCATGGAGGTATCGCAGGCAGGCTGAGTGTCAAATGAAATGTTATTTTCTAACATTTTCACCTGCGGACGGTAGTGATTTTTGCAGTGGTGGTGCAGGCCTCATCGCCGCGGGTCAGCGCCGGGCACCTGGAACTGGCGCGCATGTGACCATTGGCCACGATGCGCGTCAATCATCCATCTACCGCTGACCCTCAGTGCGCGCCGGCCGACTTGCTCAGGTCGCTTTGCGCCCATTGGGTGTAGATGCAGGCATCTGCAACCGCCCAGCGGACTTTTACGGTATCGCCAGGCTGCATGGACATCCCCGCAGCCGACAGGGCTTTCACGGTCAGTTCGGTCCCGCCCGGGGTCATCACATGGCAGGTCTGGCTTTCGCCGAGGAACAGCACTTCGCCGACCTTGGCAATCACTTCGTTCCAGCCCGCTGGCAACGGTTGGCGTGCAGCTTGCTCGGTGGTGAGTGCCAGGGCCTTTTCCGGGCGAACCATGATCAACGCATCTTGCCCCGCCGCCAGGCCAGGCGTCAGGCGGATCGCCACCGGCTGGCCTTCGAAGCTGCCAGCGCCGTTGCTGGTGGCCGTGATGCGCAGGAAGTTGGAATTGCCCAGGAACGACGCGACAAAGGCGTTGGGTGGATTCTGGTAGAGGTCATAACCGGTGCCCAGCCCGACGATCTTGCCGTGGCTGAAGATGGCGATGCGCTGGGACAGGCGCATGGCTTCTTCCTGGTCGTGGGTGACGTAGACGATGGTGATGCCCAGCCTGCGGTGCAGCTGGCGCAGTTCATCCTGCAGGTCTTCGCGCAGTTTCTTGTCCAGTGCGCCCAGGGGCTCGTCCATCAGCAGAATACGAGGTTCGTATACCAAGGCGCGGGCTATCGCCACCCGCTGTTGCTGGCCGCCCGACATCTGCGAAGGCTTGCGATGGGCGAACGCCTCGAGTTGCACCAGCTTGAGCATGGCATCGACCCGCTTCTGGGTTTCGCCAGCGCTGAGCTTGCGGATGGCCAAGGGGAAAGCGATGTTGTCACGCACATTCAGGTGCGGGAACAGCGAGTAGCGCTGGAACACCATGCCGATGTCGCGCTTGTGTGGTGGCACATTCACCAGCGACTGCCCCTCGACCAGAATCTCGCCGCTGCTGGGCGTCTCGAACCCGGCCAGCATCGACAGCGTGGTGGACTTGCCCGAGCCGCTGGAGCCGAGGAAGGTGAGGAACTCGCCGTCCTGGATTTCCAGGTCCAGATTATCCACGGCGGTGAAGTCACCGTAATGCTTGTTCAGGCCGCGCAGGCTGACCAGGGTCTTGTTGTGCGCGTTGTCTTTGATCACTGCACTCATTGTTGTTTTCTCCGGGCGCTCAGGCGTTCGTTTCGGTGCGCCGGCGCAAGGCGGCGGCAATGACCATGACCAACAGCGACAGGCCGATCAGCAGCGTCGAGGCGACGGCGATCACCGGGCTCAGGTCCTGGCGCAGGGTGGTCCACATCTTGACGGGCAAGGTTTGCAGGTCGGGGCTGGCCATCATCACGCTCAGTACCACCTCGTCCCACGAGACCAGGAAGGCGAACAGCCCGCCGGCGATCATCCCCGGGCGAATGGCCGGGAAGGTCACCTTGAAGATCGCCTGCAGGCGCGAGGCGCCGCAGATGACCGCGGCGTCCTCGATCGATTGGTCGAACAGCTTGAGCGAGTTGATGATCGAAATGATGGTGAAGGGCAGGGCGACGATCACATGGCTGACCACGAAGGCGAACAGCGTGCCGGTGTAGCCGAGCTTCAGGAACAGTGCATACACCGCCACGGCAATGATCACCAGCGGCACGATCATCGGCATGGTGAACAGCCCATAGAGCATTTCGCGGCCAGGGAAGCGGCCACGCACCAGGGCGAATGCGGTAGGCAGGCCCAGCAGCACGGCGGCGATGGTGGTCAGCACGGCGACCTTGAAGCTGGCCAGGGCGGCGTCCATCCACTCAGGGTTGGCGAAGAACTGGGCATACCATTTGAAGGTCCAGCCTGGTGGCGGGAATACCAGCCATTGCGAAGAGCCGAACGACAGCAGGATGATGAAAACGACCGGCAGCAGCAGGAAGGCCGCAATCACGCCGGTGGTCAGGTACAGGCCCGTGCGCAGCGGGCGCCCCATGGCATTGGGAGACAGAAGCATGGCGGTTTACCTCGCGTTGCCGACCGGGGACTCCGGTTGCAGCTTCAGGTACAGGTAGAAGAGCACCAGGGTGATGACCACCAGCAGTGCGGCGGCGGCGCTGGCCAGGCCCCAATTGAGGAACGATTGCACCTGCTGGATGATGAATTCGGGCAGCATCATGTTCTGCGCGCCACCCAGCAGGGCCGGGGTGACGTAGTAGCCCAGCGACATGACGAACACCATCAGCGCACCGGAGAACAGCCCCGAGCGGCACAGCGGCAGGAACACCTTCCAGAAGTTGGTCCAGGGGCTTGCGCCGCAGATGGAGCCGGCCTGCAGCACCATCGGGTCGATGGCGTGCATGGTCGCCTGCAGTGGCAGCACGATGAACGGGATCATGATGTAGCTCATGCCGATCACCACGCCGGTCAGGTTGTGCACCATTTCCAGCGGGGCATCGATGATGCCCAGCGCCATCAACGCCTTGTTGATCACCCCCGACCCCTGCAGCAGCACCAGCCACGAGTAAGTGCGCGCCAACAGGCTGGTCCACATCGACAACAGCACGATGTTCAGCAACCAGCGGCCCCAGCCGTTGGGCACCAGGGTGATTGCCCAGGCCAGCGGGAAGCCCAGCAACACGCTGATCAGGGTGACGACGCCGGCAACCGAAAAGGTGTTGAACAAGACCCGCGCATACGCCGAGTTGGCGAACAGCTGCTCGTAGTTGCCCAGCCCCGGTACGGGCTCCAGCACCCCACGCAGCAACAGGCCGATCAGCGGGGCGAAGAAGAACAGGCCAAGGAACAGCAGGGCAGGCAACAGGTTGCGGCTGCCTTTCCAGCGCTGGGCGAGGCTCACGCGGCGCGGGGCCGTCCCGGGGGCGCCGGCGCCCGTGGGGGCACCTTGCGCGTTTTGCAGGGCGTTGATGGCGACTTTCATTTCACCAACCACTCATTCCAGCGCGCGGCGATGGCCTGGCCGTTCTTGGCCCAGTAGGCGAAGTCCAGGGTTACCTGGTCCTGGGCGTAGGCGGTCGGCAGGTTCTGCGCGAGGTCTTTGTCGAGTTTGGCCACGCTGTCCAGGTTCACCGGCGCGTAGGCGGTCTTGTTGGCGAAATCGGCCTGGCCTTCGGCGCTGCTGGCCTGGGCCAGGAACTTCATGGCCGCGTCCTTGTTCTTGGCGCCCTTGGGGATGACCAGGAAATCGGCCATGACCAGGTTCTGCTTCCAGCTCACGCCCACTGGCGCTCCATCTTGCTGCAGGGCGTAGACGCGGCCGTTCCAGAACTGGCCAAGCGAGGCTTCACCGGAGGCCAGCAATTGCTGCGACTGGGCCCCACCGCCCCACCAGACGATGTCTTTCTTGATGGTGTCGAGCTTCTTGAAGGCGCGGTCCAGGTCCAGCGGGTAGAGCTTGTCAGCCGGCACGCCGTCAGCCAGCAGGGCCAGTTCCAGTACGCCGGGGCTCGGCCACTTGTACAGGGCGCGTTTGCCGGGGTAGGTCTTGGTGTCGAACAGGGCGGTCCAGTCCACCGGCTTGTTGGCGCCGAGCTTGCCTTCGTTGTAGCCGAGCACGAACGAGAAGAAGAACGAACCGACGCCATGGTCGGAGACGAAGCGTGGGTCGATCTTGTCGCGCGCGATGGTGGTGAAATCGAGGGGTTCGAGCAGGCCCTCACTGGCGGCACGCAGGGCGAAGTCGGCTTCCACGTCGACCACGTCCCACTGCACGTTGCCGCTCTCGACCATGGCTTTGAGCTTGCCGTAGTCGGTCGGGCCGTCCTGTACCACTTTGATGTTGGTCGATTTGCTGAAAGGTACGGCCCATGCTTCTTTCTGGGCGTCCTGGGTGGTACCGCCCCAGCTGACGAAGTTGAGGCTGTCAGCGGCCTGGGTCGCCTGACATGCCAGGGTCAGCAGGCTGGCGGACAGCACTGCGGTTACACGTTTGCTCAACAGCATGGTTACGCCCTCGTTGCTTTTTGTTATTCGAGGCGGGGCTGGTAGTGCGCCCGCCAACAGTATTCGGGGAGCAGCTAAAACAAAGTGTCGGTGGCCGTTGGGTAAGTGTAG
The DNA here is from genome assembly GCF_044748785.1 of Pseudomonas sp. NPDC089743. Taxonomy (NCBI): domain Bacteria; kingdom Pseudomonadati; phylum Pseudomonadota; class Gammaproteobacteria; order Pseudomonadales; family Pseudomonadaceae; genus Pseudomonas; species Pseudomonas sp. NPDC089743. The sequence goes on along the minus strand of NZ_JBIVGS010000002.1, from coordinate 596,425 downwards.
GTAGCGGCCTGCGATTTCAAGGTCTACGGGATATCATATTATGGTATTCCAAGATTTTGGCAAGAGGGGGAGGCTACCGGCCATCACTCTTCTTTGAGCTCCAAGCTTCAAGCTGCAAGCTGCAAGTAGAAGCGGATCGCGTCGTGCCGCAGATCGGCTTTTGCTTTTGCTTTTGCTTTTGCTTTTGCTTGCAGCTTGCAGCTTGCAGCTTGCAGCTTGCGGCTTGCAGCTTGCAGCTTGCGGCTTGCGGCTTGGAGCTTTCAGCTCTGGGCTGGGAAGGGGATGCTCTGGACCACTTCCAGCTCATAGCCCGCCAGGCCCGCGTATTTGAGCGGGGGGCCCAGGTGGCGGAGCTTGCCGACGCCCAGGTCCTGGAGAATCTGCGCGCCAGTGCCGACTTCCGAGTACACCTTCGACTGGCCCCGCTGGTACGGACGCAGCGGCTGAGTCAGTTGCGGGATGCGTTCGAGCAGTGCCTGGGATGATTCATGGTTGGCCAGGATCACCACCACCCCGGCACCTTCCTCCGCGACCTTCTGCAGCGCAGCCCACAAGGTCCAGTTCGCCGGCCCGGCATACTCGGCACCGACCAGGTCGCGCAACGGGTCGATGACGTGCACGCGCACCAACGTCGGCTGCTCGCGGCGGATATCGCCCATCACCATGGCCATGTGCACACCGCCTTCGATACGGTCTTCATAGGTCACCAGGCGGAAGGTGCCGTGCACGGTCGGCAACTCGCGCTCACCGATGCGCTTGATGGTCTGCTCGGTGCTCAGGCGATAGTGGATCAGGTCAGCGATGGTGCCGATCTTGATGCCGTGCCGGGCGGCGAACACTTCCAGGTCCGGTCGGCGGGCCATGGTGCCGTCATCATTTAGCACCTCGACGATCACCGAAGCCGGGGCAAAACCGGCCAGGCGTGCCAGGTCGCAACCCGCCTCGGTATGGCCGGCGCGGTTCAGCACACCGCCTTCGCGGGCACGCAATGGGAAGATGTGGCCGGGCTGCACCAGATCCGCCGGGCGGGCATCGGCGGCCATGGCTGCGGCCACGGTGCGCGCCCTGTCAGCCGCAGAAATGCCCGTGGTCACCCCCGTGGCCGCCTCGATGGATACGGTGAAGGCGGTGCTGAACGCGCTGCCGTTGGCCGGTACCATCTGCTCCAGCCCCAAGCGCTGACAATGCTCGTCGGTCAGGGTCAGGCAGATCAGGCCCCGCGCTTCGCGGGCCATGAAGTTGATGGCCTGCGCGTCACAGCGCTCGGCGGCGATCAGCAGGTCGCCCTCGTTCTCCCGATCCTCGTCGTCCACCAGCAGCACCATCTTGCCTTGGCGGTAGTCCTCGAGGAGTGCTTCGATCGTGTTGAAAGCCATGCTGAACGCTCACTGTGAATGGGTGATTATTATGGTATACCATCATACACAAATAGTTTTGCATCAGGAGAGTAGCGGATGAAAGCGTATTGGATTGCCCACGTGGACGTGACCGACCCCGAGCAGTATCAGCAGTACACCCAAAGGGCGCCCGCCGCCTTTGCCGCATTCGGCGGACGGTTCCTGGCCCGGGGCGGGCGCAGCGAGGCGATGGAAGGGCGGTCGACGCCCCAGCGGACCGTGGTGATCGAGTTCCAGACCTACGAACAGGCGCTGGCCTGCTATCGATCCGAGCTGTACCAACAAGCGTGCAGCCATCGTCACGGCGTGGCCAAGGCTGAGGTGATCATCGTCGAAGGGGTCGAGCCCTGAGCGCGGGGCGAAATTGCCTGAGCTGTTGTGCTGGGTCATTCCAAGAGGCTGGCTTTTCCCCTATTGTCGAACCTATGTTCCCACGTGATTTGGCAGGCCCATGGAGAAAGTCATTGTCATCACCGGCGCCAGCCGTGGCATCGGCGCCGCCACCGCGCTGCAGGCTGCCCGTGAGGGTTACCGCATCTGCATCAACTACCACGCCGATGACCAGGCCGCGCACGCCATTCTTGCCCAGGTCCGCGCACTCGGCGCCCAGGCGATTTGTGTGCGTGCAGACGCCAGTGTCGAGGACGAGGTGATCCAGCTGTTCCACCGCGTCGATGAAGCGCTCGGCCCCGTCACCGCACTGGTGAACAACGCGGGCACCATCGGCCAGCAGAGCCGCGTGGAAGACATGTCGGAGTTCCGCCTGCTCAAGGTGATGAAAACCAATGTCGTCGGGCCGATGCTTTGTGCCAAGCACGCCTTGCTGCGCATGGCCCGCCGCCACGGTGGCCAAGGTGGGGCCATCGTCAATGTGTCATCAAGGGCGGCACGCCTGGGCTCACCCAACGAGTATGTGGACTACGCCGCGTCCAAAGGCGCCCTCGATACCTTCACCGTTGGCTTGGCCAAGGAAGTGGCAGGTGAGGGTGTGCGGGTCAATGGCGTGCGCCCAGGCTACATTCATACCGACTTCCACGCCCTGTCCGGCGACCCCGACCGTGTCGCCAAGCTGGAACCTGGCTTGCCCATGGGGCGTGGCGGTCGCCCGGAAGAAGTGGCCGAGGCCATTCTCTGGTTGCTGTCGGACAAGGCGTCCTATTCCACTGGCAGCTTTCTCGACCTTGGCGGCGGGCGCTAATCGCCACCGCTCAGCAGTTGCTGCACGCACTCGGCCAGCACGTCCAGCTCGAACGGCTTGCCCAGCACATGAGCGCCTTTGAGTAGCGGGCCGCCTCCCAGCGCCGCAGTGTTGTCATAGCCGGTAATGAACAGCACTTTGAGGTCGGGGTGCTGCCGCCGGTAGTGCTCCGCCACATGGCGACCGTTGGGGCCGTCGGGCAGGCCGATGTCGCTTATCAGCAGGTCCGGCCGTTCGCTGTGTTCCAAGTGTGCCAAGGCGCCACGCCCATTCTCGAAGGCGCTGACCCGGTAACCCTGCTCTTGCAGTACCTCGCTGATCACCACGCGCAGGGCGAGCTGGTCTTCCACCAGCACGATGCGCTGCCCGTTGGCACGGTGTTGATCCAGAGCGCTGGCCTTGGGCGCCTGGGGCTGCGCCGTGGGCTGCTGGTGATGGCGCGGCAGGTACAATTCCACACGTGTGCCCATGCCGGGTTGCGAAAGCACGCGTGACTGCCCACCGGACTGGCGCACGAAACCATAGGTCATCGACAGCCCCAGGCCGCTGCCCTTGCCGATGGGTTTGGTGGAGAAAAAAGGGTCGAAGGCACGTGCAATCACTTCCTCGCTCATCCCGCAGCCGTTGTCGACAACGCTAAGGCGCACGTAGTCGCCGCTGGGTAACCCCAAAGGGCGTGCCTGATCATTGTCCAGCGCCACGTTGTCACCATGGATGCTGATGACACCCCCGTCAGGCAGCGCGTCACGTGCATTGATGCACAAGTTGAGCAGGGCGCTTTCCAACTGTGGCGGGTCGATGAAGGTGGGCCATAGTTCAGGAGCGAACCGGCTGTGCAGGGAAATGGAGGGGCCGATCGTTCGGCGTAGCAGCTCCTGCATGCCGCCTAGCAGCTCTGCCACCTCCGTGGCGCGGGGTTGCAGGGTTTGTTGGCGCGAGAATGCCAGCAGCCGTTGCACCAGGGATGAGGCGCGTTTGGCCGTGCTGTTGGACATGTCGAGTAAATTGTCCAGCTCGGTATAGCGCTGTTGCTGCAGGCGCAGCTGGATCAGTTCCTGGGTATTGAGGATGCTGCCGAGCAAATTGTTGAAGTCATGTGCGATGCCGCCGCTGAGTTGCCCGACGGCCTCCATCTTTTGCGCCTGGCGCAGGGCCTGCTCTGCGTTGGCAAGGCGTTGTTGCGCCTGCACGCGGTCGCTGATGTCGTAGGCGAACAGGTAAGCGCCCACCGGGGCCCCAGCAGCGTCACGCAGGGCATTGAAGCGCAGTTCATAATGGCGCTGGTCTGGTTGCTGGCCGAATGCACCGATCTCGGTGAACTGCTCGCCCTGCAGTGCCCGTCGCCATAAGGGCAGGATCGTCTCGCGATCTGCGGCATTGTCACCCATCAGCGACGGCATGTAAGCGCCAACCACCGGTGTATGGCCATACAGGAACCGAAAGTCCTCTCTGGCCTTGCGATTGACGGCCAGCCAGTGCATGCCGTTGTCGAGCACGTGCACGTTGGCTGCGCTCTGGTCGATAAGCTCTGCGAACAGGCTGCGCTGTGCCATGGCTTCGCTTGCCCGTTGCTCCAGGTGTGCATTGAGCTGCGCAAGCGCCTGCTCGCTGTTGCACCGCTCGGTCACATCCTTGAACAGCACCGCAACCTGCCGGCGCTCCGGCGGCTCGATACGAAAAGAGCTTACTGACAGAACGCGGCCGCTGGCTCGTAGTTCCTGTTCGAATTGCTGGGGGGCACCGGTGTGCAGCACGGGACCGTAACGGGCAACCCACGCGTCGGCTTCATCAGGCAATATGTCGCGCATTTTCTGGCCGGTCGCGTCCGCGATGCCGGCGTGCTTGGTATAGGCGGGGTTGACGAGCACGTGCACGAAATCACTCAGCGGGCCATGGGGGCCGTCAATGAATTCGATGATGCAGAAGCCTTCGTCCATGGTATTGAACAGAAAGCGGTAAACATCCAGGCCTAACGGCGAATGCTGCTGCAGTTCGGCTTCCAGCTGCGTGATACGTTGGCGCAAGGTGGCGATTTCTTCGCGCAGGGCAAGCATCTCGTTCACAGGCATGGCAGCGTCCGGCAGCAGTGCGTGGTGAAGACTTTAACGCTGTGGCGCTGCTACGCCTACTCGTAATTTTGCCAGGTTACGCCCGAATCCCCATTTTGCAGTCAGAACGAGCGGATGATGCGGCCTAGGGTTGCCATGGCCCGCTCGGCGGTGTCGCTCCACGGGGTGCCGTAGTTCAGGCGGATGCAGTTGCCAAAGCGGCGGGTGGGCGAAAATATGGGCCCCGGCGCGATGCTGATGCCTTGGGCCAGGGCCATGTGGAACAGCTTCAGCGCGTCTATCCGTTCGGGCAGTTCCAGCCACAGAAAGTAGCCGCCAGAAGGCTGGCTGACTCGCGTCTGCGCCGGAAAATAGCGCGAGATGGCGGCGAGCATGTTGGCTTGCTGGCCTTCCAGGGCATAGCGCAGTTTGCGCAAGTGGCGATCATACCCACCGTGTTCCAGGTAGTCGGCAATGGCCGCCTGGGCCGGCATCGAGGCGCACAGTGAGGTCATCAGCTTGAGTCGTTCGATCTTCTGGGCAAAGCGCCCTGCGGCTACCCAGCCGATCCGGTAACCGGGCGCCAGGCTCTTGGCGAATGAGCCGCAGTGCATGACCAGGCCTTGAGTGTCGAAGGCCTTGGCAGGCTTGGGCGCCTGTTGCGAGTAATACAGCTCGGCGTAGACATCGTCCTCGATCAGCGGCACCTGATGGCGCTGCAGCAATGTTACCAATGCCTGTTTCTTCGCCTCGGGCATGCTCGCGCCCACCGGGTTCTGGAAGTTGGTCATGCACCACACGGCTTTGACCGGGTGCTTTTCCAAGGTCTGGGCGAGGGCGGCCAGGTCCATGCCCTCGCGTGGCTGCACGGGTATTTCCACCGCCTTGAGCTTGAGCCGTTCCAGCACCTGTAGGCAGGCGTAGAAGGCCGGTGCCTCGACCGCCACCAGGTCACCCGGCTCGGTGACCGCCTGCAGGCACAGGTTCAGTGCTTCCAGCGCGCCGTTGGTGATCAGTAACTCCTCCATGGGCAGCATCATCCCGCCAACCATGTAGCGCAGGGCGATCTGCCGGCGCAGTTGCGGGTTGCCCGGTGACAGGTCGGTGACCACCATGCGTGGGTCCATGGCCCGGCTGGCGCTGGCCAGCGAGCGCGACAGGCGCTGCAGCGGGAACAGTTCCGGGCTGGGGAACGCTGAGCCGAACGGCACGGTGTTCGGGTCCTTGATCGATTCGAGTATCGAGAACACCAGGGCGCTGACATCCACGTCAGTCGATTCGCTCAGCGGCTCCAGTGGCTGTGGCTCGCAGAAGTGACGCGGTGCATGGGCAGTGACGAAATACCCTGACCGCGGCCGAGCGCGGATCAGCCCGCGGCGTTCGAGCAGGTAATAAGCCTGGAACACGGTCGACGGGCTGACGCCGTGTGTCTGGCTGGCGTAGCGCACCGATGGCACGCGCTGGCCGGGGCCGAGCACGCCAGAGCGGATCAGTTCGGCAATGTCATCGGCGAATCGTTCATAGCGTTTCATGAAGGCTCGGCAGCAGGGTGAACAGGCAAGTCACCCCCCACTATGGCCCCGAAGCGGTTTTCAGTACAGGCTCAGGCCATGCACCAAAAACCGGATCAGTTGCTGGTCGGTGCTTCAGCCACTCTAGATTACCGAGCCAGGAACGCTCGCCTTCAAATGCTTTCGGCTGTCCACGGCGCCGGCTACGGTCAGCGCGTCGGCTTCGGCTTCGGTGATCGGCACACGCTGGCCTGCCAACAGTGCCACGGACATGCGCAACTGTTCATCGGTAATGATCTCAATGTCCGGGCCATCACCTTCGATGCGCAGGTCTTCGCCTATGAGGGTGCAGCGGCGGGTGCTTTCTTCGATTTCGACGGGCATGGGCTAGTCCTCCGGGTTGCAGTTACAGCTGTGACCGCAGGCACTCAACGGTTGCTGCATCAAACCGCCGGGCGGGGCACTTTGTGGGGGCGGCGGCGGTCCACCCTCAAAGAGCCCTGCCGTACGCGGCTCTGAAGACTGCGCTGTGAGCGCGAACTCAGCCGCGAAACGGCGCCAGGGCCGGCCACTAGCATGACCGCGAGAAATTTTTCATGGACGTGATCTGGCAAACCATACAAGCCGAATTCGCCGATATCACGCAAGTGCGTGAAGTCACCCGTATCATCCTGCGCCTGTTGATGGCCGCCAGTCTGGGGGCCATTCTGGGCTTCGAGCGTGAGCACAAAGGCAAGTCCGCTGGGGTGCGTACACATATGTTGGTGTCGATGGGCGCCGCGTTATTCGTGCTGGCGCCAAGCATGGCCGGTGCCGACGAGCAGGCCTTGAGCCGGGTGATCCAGGGTATCGTCGCCGGTATCGGGTTTCTCGGTGCGGGCACCATCCTCAAAGGTAATGGTCGCGACACCAGCCACGTCAAAGGCCTGACCACGGCTGCCGGCCTGTGGATGACGGCCGCCATCGGTACCGCTGCAGGCATGGGGCGTGAGGCGACGGCGCTGATCAGCACAGTGCTTTCACTGCTGGTACTGGCCACGATGCCGATAATGGTGGAGAAGGTGGAGGGGCAGGACGAGGAGAAGCAGCAGGAGGAGGATGTCAGGAAGCACTGAGGGGAGCCGAAGCTCCCCTCAAAGCGTTGTTGCCTGCTCTTTTCTTATTATTGAAGGCCGACCTTTTATTGTTTTTGTAGGCTTGCCTTGGTGCTGCGAGTGACCCCCAACCGGGGTCAAGAGCAAACGTATTTTTTTGAGCGCTGACCTGCTTTCATCCTGAGGATCCGATGCTGGCTGCCGCTACCTTGTGGTAGTTTTATTGTTCTGTGCCAGACCGCGGGGCGAACCCCTGAAAAGCGTGTCTACTCCAAAAAAATCTGCTTGCTGCGCCTCTGCCGTGTTGTTCTTGTTATGTCAGAGCCGGTACATGTTGTTTTTATTGGGTGTCGCATTTTTTGTTGTTGTTGTACGAAAGATATAGCAGGCGCCGTGCCAACTTTTGAAAACTGTTGTAAATCAATGGCTTGAGCTGAATCGCCCAATTCGGGTGGCGTGAAATTCTGTCGAATTGTTTCCCTGTTACCCGATTTTTTGCTGAGGCCTGTGGGGGCGGTAACACTCACCCACACATTTGTGACGACCGTGTGAATCACTGTGCGCTGCGTGCTCGCGCCACACGTGAGCCGTTGGCCCGGCCCAGCACCTCGCTGATCCGCTGCCCCGCAGCGATCAAGCGGTCCAGGTCAATGCCGGTTTCAATCCCCAGCCCCTGTAGCAGGTAAACCACGTCCTCGCTGGCGATATTGCCCGTGGCACCTTTGGCATAGGGGCAACCCCCAAGGCCCGCCACCGAGCTGTCGAACACACTGATACCTTCGAGCAGGCTGGCATACACGTTGGCCAGGGCCTGGCCGTAGGTATCGTGGAAGTGGCCGGCCAGTTGCTCACGCGGCACGTGCGCCGAGACGACTTCGAACAGTTTGCGGGTAGCACCTGCGGTGCCAGTGCCGAGGGTGTCACCCAGGGACACTTCGTAGCAGCCCATCTCATGCAGGGCTTTGGCCACGGGGGCGACCTGTTCTGCACTGACCTTGCCTTCATATGGGCAGCCGAGCACGCAGGAAACGTAACCGCGCACCCGCACACCGTGGCTGCGCGCCGCCAGCATGATCGGCTCGAAACGTTTGAGGCTTTCGCTGATCGAGCAATTGATGTTGCGCTGGGAAAACGCCTCGGAGGCAGCGGCGAACACCGCCACTTCCTTCACCCCGGCCGCCAGGGCGTCCTCGAAACCCCGCAAGTTGGGCGCCAGCGCCGCATAGGTAACACCCTCGCGTTGCTTGATAGCGGCGAACACGTCGGCGGAGCCGGCCATCTGCGGCACCCACTTGGGCGAAACGAAACTGCCGACCTCAATGTAGGCCAGCCCGGCGTCGGTAAGGTCGTCGACCAGGCGCACCTTGTCAGCAACGCTGATGGGCTGGGCTTCGTTCTGCAGGCCGTCGCGGGGGCCGACTTCGACCAGGCGGACTTTTTCGGGCAAAGGCATGGTGGGGTTCCTGTGGCGGGTCAACGGTTGTCGTTATTGTTCAGGGTTGCGGCCAGGGCCTGTTCGCAACGTTCCTGGGCAGTGTCCAGCTCCAGTTGCATCTGGTGAATATCCAGCATCTGTTGCTCAAGCTGGGCGCGGCGCTCGGTGATCTTGGCCAGCATGCTGTTGAGTTGCTTGAGGTTGCCGCTGCTGGGGTCGTAGAGTTCGATCAGTTCACGGCATTCGGCCAGCGAAAAACCGATGCGCTTGCCACGCAGGATCAGCTTCAGGCTGACTTTGTCGCGTGCCGAATAGATGCGCTCCAGGCCACGACGCTCCGGGCTGAGCAGGCCCTGTTCCTCATAGAAACGGATGGCGCGGGTGGTGATGTCCAGCTCGCGGGACAGGTCGGAGATGCTGTAGGTCTGGGTGCTCATGCGTGGGCTCGGCGTGGAGTATGACGGTATCCTGAATGCAGGTTGACGTAAACGTCAAGCAGGGTGTTGCGCAGGCGTCGCTCTTGGCCGTCCAGTAGAGGCATTTGCAGTCAATCGGGCTGGACCGAGCGACGGTAACCATTGGGTGTCTGCCCACTCAAGCGCTTGAAGAACCGCGCAAAGTAGGTCGGGTCACTGAACCCCAGGCTGTCCGACAACTGCCCGATGCTCATCCGCGTGTAGATCAGGTTGCGCCGTGCCTCCAGCAGCAGCCGCTGATGCACCAGTTGCAGTGCGGTCTGCCCGCTCAAGGCCCGGCACAGCTGATTGAGCTGCAGGCTCGGGATCTTCAACCGCGCGGCGAAGTCCTCCACCGAAAGGTGCTCACGGTAGTGCGCTTCGACCAGGCGCAGGTATTGCCCCAGCAACTGACGGTCACGTTCGTCTCGGTTGCGGGGCGCCTGGCCCAATTGCTGGCGACGGCTGATCCACACCATCAGCGCGGTCACCAGGGCTTCGAGCATGGGCGCGCGTGCCGGGGCATGGCCCTGGTACTCCTGCTGCAGTGTGTCGATCAGGCCGCGCAGGCGCACGCGGTCCTTGCCCAGCGGGTAACAGGCAGGCTTGGCCAGCACCCCCAGCGGTGCGCCCAGGCGCTGCTCAAGGTTGGCTACCAGCGCGGTGCCGAAGGTCAGTACATGCCCCTGGATATCGGCACTGAAGCGAAACCCGTGCACGGTCAGCGGGGGTACCACCTGGATTGCCGCTTCGCCAATGGCACTGCGCACGCCCTCGATCTCTACCTGCGCCTGGCCACGTTGCACATACAGCAACTGAAACAGCTCGGCGTGCTGGTGCGGTTTGATTTCCCAATGGTGCAGGCGGCTGCGGGCCGGGATCGACTCGCAATGCAGCAGGTCCGTGCCGGGCCATGCCTGGTTTTCGCCATACAGCTGAAACAGCGGGACGCCGGGGAGTGACGATTTCATCAAGAACTGACCTGTCCGTTAATCGAACGCTTTTTACAAAAGTGCAGTTTTCCCATCGGATAGCACAGCTAATCCGCCTGCGCAGCCCGTAAAAATGCAAGTAGAAATCTAATAACACGAGAGAACAACAATGAAAACTCAGGTTGCAATCATCGGTGCAGGTCCGTCTGGCCTACTGCTGGGTCAACTGCTGTACAAGGCCGGAATCGACACGGTCATTCTTGAGCGGCAGACACCTGACTATGTACTTGGCCGCATCCGTGCCGGCGTGCTCGAGCAAGGGACTGTCGACCTGCTGCGTGAGGCAGGTGTTGCCGAGCGCATGGACCGTGAAGGCTTGGTGCACGAGGGTGTCGAGTTGCTTGTCGGTGGCCGCCGGCAACGGCTGGACCTCAAGGGCCTGACCGGAGGCAAGACGGTCATGGTCTATGGCCAGACCGAGGTGACGCGGGACTTGATGCAGGCGCGCGAGGCCAGTGGTGCGCCGATCATCTATTCGGCCAGCAATGTGCGGCCCCACGAGCTCAAGGGCGAACGGCCCTACGTTACCTACGAGAAGGACGGCCAGACCCACCGCCTGGACTGCGATTACATCGCCGGCTGCGACGGCTTCCACGGTGTGTCGCGCCAGAGCATCCCCGAAGGTGTGCTCAAGCATTATGAGTGCGTGTATCCGTTCGGTTGGCTGGGGATGCTGTCCGATACGCCGCCCGTGAACCACGAATTGATCTATGCCCATCACCCGCGTGGTTTTTCGCTGTGCAGTCAGCGTTCGCAGACCCGCAGCCGCTACTACCTGCAAGTGCCGCTGGATGAACGCGTGGAGGACTGGTCCGACGAGCGTTTCTGGACCGAACTCAAGGCCCGCTTGCCCGAAGATGTGGCAGAGCGCCTGGTCACCGGCCCGGCGCTGGAAAAGAGCATTGCGCCCTTGCGCAGCCTGGTGGTCGAGCCGATGCAGTACGGGCACCTGTTCCTGGTCGGTGACGCGGCCCATATCGTCCCGCCCACCGGGGCCAAGGGCCTCAACCTGGCGGCTTCGGACGTGAATTATCTGTACCGTATCCTGGTCAAGGTCTATCGCGAAGGGCGTACCGACCTGCTGCAGCAGTACTCGCCCTTGGCCCTGCGCCGCGTGTGGAAAGGCGAGCGCTTCAGTTGGTTCATGACCCAATTGCTGCATGACTTTGGTGAACACAAGGATGCCTGGGAGCAGAAGATGCAGGAGGCGGACCGTGAGTACTTCCTGTCTTCGCCTGCGGGGCTGGTGAACATTGCCGAGAACTACGTCGGGTTGCCGTTCGAAGAGGTGGTGTAGGGGCGGGGCATGACGTGAGGGCCCCGCGGGGCTTGCGAGCAAACAAGAGGGCTCCAGACCAATGGCCGTCAGTTAGCGTGATCAGGGCTGCTGCGCAGCCCATCGCCGGCAAGCCGGCTCCTACAGGTACTGCGCTGCGGTTGAAACCAGTGCAAAGCCTGGGCTGCCCCCCAAGGCTGGATCAGTATCCAGCTTGCGGGGGCAGTCCATACAAGCCGGCTTGCCGGCGATGGGCTTGGGTAATTGCGAAGATCAATGCGCCTGTGCGTGACGGCGCGCCCGATTGATCGGCTGCTGCTTGGCCGGAACCTGCGGTGGCAGGTGGTGGTGCTGTGCATGACGCCGCACGATGCGTAGTACACCCCAGAGCATGGCAGCAGCGACGCTAAGCCACATACCTACCAGCATGAGGATTGCCATGGTCAGGCTCATGTCTACCTCCTTCTCTTGGGTCAGCTTTCGGCTCACCCTCCAGATATTGCTTTAGTCTAGCTCCCGCCGCGTGACGTTCCATCTATCGAAGGTCTATTGCTTGGTTCGTTTGGTTCCAAGCCCGCAGCGGGCTATACCCGCGTCGACTGGCATCCTATGATCGTCGGCCAAGGCCGGGCGTTGGCAGCCTGGCGTCAGAACAAGCGAGTGTCCATGGTGCAAATTTCCTTCAAGTCCCGGTTTTTCGAGCCGCGCCGCCTGGTAGTGGCCTGCCTGCTGGCCGCCAGCCTCTCAGGTTGTGCCGGCACGCCCCCGGCCGCCGTCAAGGGCGTTGCGCAGCGGGTCGAGATCAGCAGCGTGCCGTTCTACCGAGGCAACGCCAACCACAGTGGGGCCATGGCGCTGGCGGCGTTGCTCTCGCAGCAGGGCGCGCCGATCACCCCGGGGCTGCTGGACAAGCCGCTGAACCTGCCCCAGGGCGCCGAGTCACTGGGCACCGGCATCCCCCGCGTGGCGCGCGATTACGGCAGGGTCGTGTACCCGCTGGACAAACAGCTGGACGCTCTGTTGACCCAAGTGGCTGCAGGCAACCCGGTGCTGGTGCGTTTTCAGGAAGGTTCGGCGTGGTGGAGCGAGCCGCGCTATGCGGTGCTGATCGGCTTTGACCGTTACAAGCAGCGGGTGCTGCTGCGTGCGGGGATGCACCGGCGGCAGATGATGGCCTTCGACGATTTCAAGTCGGCGTGGGCGCAAGAGGGGAGCTGGGCGATACTGGTTCAGCCGCCGCGGCAACTGCCGGCCCAGGTGGACCGGCAGCGCTGGCTGCAGGCTGCCGATGAACTGGCCCGCGCGGGCCAGGAACTGGCGGCCAAGCAAGCCGTGGCCAGCCTGCAAAGGTAAGCCACCAACCCTGGCCTGATCCTCGCTAAGCCGGCGATCAGGCCAGTGATGGCAGCAGCATCAGAAGCCCAGGCGGTCGCGCAGGCTGTAGTACCAGGCTCCCAGGGCGCTGAACGGTACGCGCAGCATCTGGCCGCCCGGGAACGGGTAGTGCGGCAGGCCGGCGAACGCGTCGAAGCGCTCGGCCTGGCCACGCAGTGCCTCGGCCAGCACCTTGCCCGCCAGGTGGGTGTAGGTGACGCCGTGGCCCGAGCAACCCTGCGAGTAATAGATGTTGTCGCCGATACGGCCAACCTGTGGCAGACGCGACAGGGTCAGCAGGAAGTTGCCGGTCCAGGCGTAGTCGATCTTGACGTTCTTGAGCTGCGGGAAGGCCTTGAGCATCTTCGGGCGGATGATCGCCTCGATGTTGGCCGGGTCGCGTGCACCGTAGACCACGCCACCGCCGAAGATCAGGCGCTTGTCGCTGGTCAGGCGGTAGTAGTCGAGCAGGTAGTTGCAGTCCTCGACGCAGTAGTCCTGCGGCAGCAGGGTGCGGGCCAGTTCCTCGCCCAAGGGCTCGGTGGTGATCACCTGAGTACCGCAAGGCATTGATTTGGCCGCCAGTTCTGGCACCAGGTTGCCCAGGTAAGCGTTGCCGGCAACGATGATGAACTTGGCGCGCACTTTGCCCTGTGGGGTGTGCACGACCGGGTTGGCGCCACGCTCGATGCGGATGGCCGGGGTCTGCTCATAGATGATGCCGCCCAGCGACTCGACGGCGGCAGCTTCGCCCAAGGCCAGGTTCAGCGGGTGGATGTGGCCGCCGCTCATGTCCAGCATGCCGCCGATATAGCTGTCGCAGGCGACCACTTCACGGATGCGCTTCTGGTCCATCAGCTCCAGCTGATTGTGGCCAAAGCGTTCCCACAGGCGCTTTTGCGATTCCAGGTGGCCCATCTGTTTGGACGTCAGCGCAGCGAACACGCCACCGTCCTTCAGGTCGCACTGGATGTTGTACTTGGCTACGCGTTCACGGATGATGCGCCCGCCCTCGAAGGCCATGTGGCCCAGCAGTTGCGCCTGCTTGGGGCCGACCGTGCGCTCGATGACGTCAATGTCACGGCTGTAGCTGTTGACGATCTGGCCGCCGTTACGGCCCGACGCACCGAAGCCGACCTTCGCCGCTTCGACGATGCTCACCTTGAAGCCGTTCTCCAGCAGGAACAGGGCGCTGGACAGGCCGGTATAGCCTGCACCGATGATGCACACATCGGTTTCCACCTCACCCTGCAGCGCCGGACGTGGCGGCACCGGGTTGGCCGAGGCGGCGTAGTAGGACTGGGGGTAGGGGGTATTGGCCATGCTCGAGAAACCTCGTGTTTTATATTTTTAACGAATGTACCGATGCTATCAATAATAATAAACACCCGCTAGTCGTCCGTTGAAAATCCTTTACTGCTCCTTGGTCGGCGCTTCTCTATAAAGAGGTTAAGATTCAGTAGGTTAGCGCAAAAAAAAGTGTTGACAGCGGTTTTGGAATGCGTAGAATGCGCACCACACGACAGGCACATAGCTCAGTTGGTTAGAGCACCACCTTGACATGGTGGGGGTCGTTGGTTCGAGTCCAATTGTGCCTACCAAACATCAGAGAAGGCGATCCGAAAGGGTCGCCTTTTTTGTGTCTCGCTTTTATAGGCGGCCGCGTCACCCAGGCCGGCAGGCTGCTGAAAGTTTTTGATTTTTTTGAAAAAAAACGCTTTACAGGTACGCATTCGGTGACTAATATGCGCACCACACGACAGGCACATAGCTCAGTTGGTTAGAGCACCACCTTGACATGGTGGGGGTCGTTGGTTCGAGTCCAATTGTGCCTACCAAACATCAGAAAGGGCGATCCGAAAGGATCGCCCTTTTTGCATTGTGCGTTTCTGGCAGATGGCCGGTATGTAGCAAGGTGTAACGTATGATCGCGGTCCGGGTCAGGGGTCGCCATGCTAGAATTCGCCGCTTCGAAACGGGAGATACACGCGTGCGCAAACTGGCAGTGGTAATGGCAGTGCTGGCCCTGGTGGGCTGTGAGAATGAGGTTGAAGGTGTGCACAAACAGGTGGCCGAGCACCTGCACAACCCCAGCACCGCCAAGTTCGGCAACGTGCGGATCGACACCAAGGGCACCATTTGCGGGCAGGTGCGTGGCAAAGACGATGCCGGGCAGTACGAAGCTTACCGTAGCTACGTCGCCATCAAGGGTGACGATGGCCAGTACGACATCATCGTCGACGACAATGGCAACAACCTGCGTATTCGCGAAATCTGCGGGGGCGCTGAGTTGCAGCGCCGCGCCGAGGCCCTTGCCGATCAGCCTGCCCCTCAAGGCTGGGATGTCGAGGTGATCCAGGGCGCCAACATGGGGGCATTGAGCGACATGACCGCCCGCCTGATCGAGAAGGGCATCCCATCCTCGGTCGAATACCGCAATGGCAAGCCGGTGGTGCTGCTGGGGCCGTTCCCCACCAAAGAGGAAGCCGAGGCACGCAAGGCGGAGGTCATGGCCAAGCTGGGTACGGATTCGGTTGTCATCCAGCACGGCGCGCAGCGCTGATAACAGCGTACCGCGCCCTTCGTAGCATGGCCTGGGTGGCTGCCGGCTTGCCGGCGAGCACTGGCCCAGCCGCTGCCATGCATCGAGTTGCCTGGCCTGTACCGGGGCGAGTAGTCCCTTGTCACCGCCTGTGAAAGCGCCGGAACAGACGCCTGTCATCTGTAACCCGACCGGTCTATGCTTGTTTGGGAGACGGTTTGAAGCGGGGAGGGCCTCATGTCTACACTGGAGCGGGCCATCCTGGTGGCCACCAGGGCGCATGAAGGGCAATACGACAAAGGCGGTGCGGCGTATATCCTGCACCCTTTGCGGGTGATGATGCGGGTGTCCACGCCCGAGCAGCGCATTGTCGCTGTGCTTCACGATGTGATCGAAGACACGCCGCTTACGCTTTCCGACCTGGCCCGCGAGGGTTTCACGCTCAAGATCCTGGCCGCTTTGCTGGCCTTGAGCCGGCGTGATGGCGAAAGCTACGAGGACTTCGTGGTGCGCCTGGGCTGCGACCCATTGGCGCGTACCGTCAAAATGGCCGACCTGGCCGACAACAGCGATCTTTCACGCATCGCCCGCCCAGGCCCGGCCGACCTGAGGCGGCTGGCTCGTTATCAGCAGGCCAGCGCTTACCTGCAGGCGCTGGCCTAGGCCCAGATTCGCATCGCCCAGGCCCGTGCGAGTCAGTCGTCCTTGGGCACCGTCCAGAAAATCTGCACGCCGCCATCATCGCGGTGGGCGAGGGTGACGTTGTCGTTCTCGGCGATCTCCTCAAGCAGGGTTTCCCAATCGTCGGGCGACTCCTGCTCCAGGCGGAAGATCAGGGCGGCGCGGCTACGTTGAGCGATGGGGCTGTTGATGATCTTCTGGATGCGCGTACCCATCAGTTCATAACTGCTCGGCGTTGCAGGGGCGGTACTGGCCACGGGGCTTTTCCTTGTTTTGCTGTATGCGCATACAGTATTTCACTGTAGGGTATTTCGCAACTGCGTGTAAGGTAAAAAAGCGGAGGACCGCGGGTGGCCGATACATGGGGAATGAAGCCGGTTGAAGGGCCGGCTAAGCCAGCCCACCGGCCCCAGTCATGCCGCGATCAGTATTCCCAGAAAATCCGCTGCAGCTCTTTGCTGTCCTGGGTCTTGGTCATTGCCACCATCGCCAGGATCCGCGCCTTCTGCGGGTTAAGGTCGTGGGCTACAACCCAATCGTTCTTGTCATCCGGCTGCTCGGCGTTGCGCAGCACGAAACCGCCCTGGTTGACGTGCGACGAGCGGATGATCTGCACACCCTCCTTGCGTAGCTCCTGCAGTGCCGGCACCACCCGCGAGGACACCGACCCGTTGCCGGTTCCGGCATGAATCAGGGCTTTTGCGCCGTTCTGTGCCAATGCCTTGTAGGCCGTGTCGGTCACGTTGCCGTAGCCGTAGGCGATGTCGACCTGCGGCAGGCTGCTGATCTGCTTGATGTCGAATTCCGAGTTGACGGTGTGACGCTTGGCCGGCAGGCGGAACCAGTACGATTTGCCTTCCACCACCATGCCCATCGGGCCCCAGGCGCTCTTGAAGGCTTCGGTCTTGATGTTGACCGCCTTGCTCACATCGCGGCCGGACTGGATCTCGTCGTTCATGGTCACCAGTACACCCTTGCCTCGGGACTGCTTGTCGCTGGCCACGGCTACGGCGTTGTACAGGTTGAGCATGCCATCGGCCGACATGGCCGTGCCCGGGCGCATGGAGCCCACCACCACGATCGGCTTGTCGGTTTTTTCTACCAGGTTGAGGAAGTAGGCGGTCTCTTCCAGGGTGTCGGTGCCGTGGGTGATGACGATGCCGTCCACGTCCTTGCTTTCGGCAAGTTCGGCGACGCGTTTGCCCAGCTTGAGCAGGTCGTCGTTGCTGATGCTTTCGGAGGCGATCTGCATCACTTGCTCGCCGCGCACGTTGGCAATGTCGGCAAGCTCTGGCACGCCGGCGATCAACTTGTCGATGCCCAGCTTGGCCGCCTGGTACGTGGCGCTATTGGCAGCGCTGGCGCCGGCGCCGGCAATGGTGCCGCCGGTGGCGAGGATGACCACGTTGGCCAGCTGCTGCTGGGTTTGGGCTTCTTTGGCCGAAGCGGTGGTTGGCAGAATCAGCAGCAGCGCCAGGGCGCTGGGTGCGAAGGACTTCAGTGCAGCATTCATAATTATTGTTCTCTCTTCCTAAGTGAGATTGTGCTGTGTCGCACAGGGTGCAAGGCAGTTTTCGTACCATCCTTGTCTGGGCGCCTTAATTCGCTGCGCGCCGCGGTGGCTGGGGGCCGGGATTACCCTCAAGGCGCCGCAGGCGGGCCGCTTGGTTCGGAAATCCGAACAAAAATAGGAAAAGCTGTTCGGTTTATCGGAAAAATCCCAGATAATCTGCGGCATAAGTAACGCAGCCATTGCCAGCGAAACGGATTTGACAAAACCGCGTCCTGTTTCCATAGTTAGCCAACGCAAACGTTTGCGATCCGATAAAAACCACAAGATTCGGAGTCATCTCCCATGAAACTGCCGTTCCCCGGTCGTCTGCTGGCGCTCGCCGTCATTTCCTCGCTGTCGCTTGCCCTGCCACTCGGCGCTGCCCATGCGGAAGACAAACCCAAGGTCGCTCTGGTGATGAAGTCCCTGGCCAACGAATTCTTCCGCACCATGGAAGATGGCGCCAAGGCCTACCAGAAAGACCACGCCAACGAATTCGACCTGGTGGCCAATGGCATCAAGGACGAGACCGACACCAGCAACCAGATCCGCATCGTCGAACAAATGATCGCCACCGGCGCCAACGCCCTGGTAATCGCACCGGCCGACTCCAAAGCCTTGGTGCCTGTGATCAAGAAAGCCATGGACGCCGGCATCACTGTGGTCAACATCGACAACCGCCTGGACCCTGACGTACTCAAGAGCAAGAACCTCAGCGTACCTTTCGTTGGCCCCGACAACCGCAAGGGCGCACGCCTGGTAGGTGATTACCTGGCCAAGGAGAAGCTCAAGGCCGGTGACCAGGTCGGCATCATCGAAGGCGTGCCGACCACCACCAATGCCCAGCAGCGCACCGCCGGCTTCAAGGATGCCATGGAAGCAGCGCAGATGAAGATCGTCTCGGTGCAATCGGGCAACTGGGAAATCGACAAAGGCAACAACGTCGCCGCCGCGATGCTCAACGAATATCCCGACCTCAAGGCACTGCTGGCCGGTAACGACAGCATGGCCCTGGGCGCCGTATCGGCCGTGCGCGCGGCCGGTAAGACCGGCAAGGTGCAAGTGGTGGGCTACGACAACATCAACGCCATCAAGCCCATGCTCGAGGACGGCCGCGTACTCGCCACCCTCGACCAGGCGGCCAGCCAGCAGGCGGTGTACGGCATCCAGGCGGCATTGCAGATGCTCAAAGGCCAGAAGCCGAACGTGGACGCCGACAACGTCATCCAGACCCCGGTCGAACTCATCACCAAGCCTTGACGGCCAGGAGACATGGCCATGCCTGTAACGGCCAATGAAGTGCTGCTCGCTGCCAGCGGCCTGGGCAAGCGCTACACGCAACCGGTGCTGGGCGACGTCAGCCTGGCCCTGCGCGCCGGCGAAGTGCTGGCCCTGACCGGCGAGAACGGCGCGGGCAAGAGCACCCTGTCCAAGCTCATCAGCGGGCTGGAAACACCCACCACCGGGCACATGACCTTCCGCGGTCAGCCCTATGCACCTGGTAGCCGCAACGCCGCCGAGCGCCTTGGCGTGCGCATGGTCATGCAAGAGCTCAACCTGCTGCCGACCCTGACCGTGGCCGAAAACCTGTTCCTCGACAACCTGCCCAGCCGCTTCGGCTGGATCAGCCAGAAGCGCCTGCGCCAGTTGGCCACGGCCGCCATGGCCCAGGTCGGCCTGGACGCCATCGACCCGGACACCCCGGTGGGCGAATTGGGCATCGGCCACCAGCAGATGGTGGAGATCGCACGCAACCTGATCGGCGACTGCCATGTGCTGATCTTCGACGAACCCACCGCCATGCTCACCGCCCGCGAGGTGGAACTGCTGTTCACCCAGATCGAGCGCCTGCGCCAGCGCGGCGTGGCCATCGTCTACATCTCGCACCGCCTGGAGGAGCTCCAGCGCGTGGCCCAGCGCATCGTGGTGCTGCGCGACGGCAAGCTGGTGTGCGACGAGCCGATCCAGCGCTACAGCAGTGCCGAGCTGGTCAACCTGATGGTCGGCCGCGAGCTGGGCGAACACATCGACCTGGGCCGCCGCCAGATCGGCGCGCCGTTGCTCAAGGTCGACCGGCTGTGCCGCGGCGACAAGGTGCGAGAGGTGTCGCTGCAGGTCAGGGCAGGGGAGATCTTCGGCATCTCCGGGCTGATAGGTGCCGGCCGCACCGAGTTGCTGCGGCTGATCTTCGGCGCCGACCGCGCCGACAGCGGCAGCATTGAAATCGGCCAGCCGCTCAAGGCGGTGACCATCGATTCGCCCAAGGCAGCGGTCGAGGCCGGTATCGCGCTCATCACTGAAGACCGCAAAGGCGAAGGCCTGCTGCTGACGCAATCGATCAGCGCCAACATCGCTTTGGGCAACCTCGCTGCGCTGTCCCGCGCCGGGGTGGTCGACGGCGACGCCGAAAAGGCCCTGGCCGAACGCCAGATCACCGCCATGCGCATCCGCAGCGCCAATGCCGCCCAGGTGGTCGGCGAGCTGTCCGGCGGCAACCAGCAAAAGGTGGTGATCGGCCGCTGGCTGGAGCGTGACTGCCAGGTGCTGCTGTTCGATGAACCCACCCGCGGCATCGATGTGGGGGCCAAGTTCGATATCTATGGCTTGCTGGCCGAGCTGGCGCGCCAGGGCAAGGCCCTGGTGGTGGTGTCCAGCGACCTGCGCGAGCTGATGCTGATCTGCGACCGCATCGCAGTGCTGTCGGCCGGCCGCCTGATCGACACCTTCGAGCGCGACCACTGGAGCCAGGACCAGCTCCTTGCCGCCGCTTTCGCCGGCTACCAGAAACGTGACGCCCTGCTGCACGACGCAGCGCCCAGGATGGATGTATGAAAACCACACCTCTCGACACACAGGCCGGCGCCCCCGTGCGCCGCAGCGGCACCTACTTCGGCCTCGGCACCTACCTGGGCCTGGCGGGCGCCTTGCTGGCGATGATCGTGCTGTTCTCGTTGCTCAGCAGCCACTTCTGGTCATACGCCACCTTCAGCACCCTGGCCAACCAGATCCCTGACCTGATGGTGCTGGCCGTGGGCATGACCTTCGTGCTGATCATCGGCGGTATCGACCTGTCTGTGGGCTCGGTGTTGGCGCTGGCGGCATCGGCCGTCAGCGTGGCCATCCTCGGCTGGGGGTGGAGCGTGCTGCCGGCCGCCTTGCTCGGCATGGCCGTCGCCGCGCTGGCCGGCAGCGTCACCGGGGCGGTCACAGTGGCCTGGCGCATACCGTCGTTCATCGTCTCGCTCGGCGTGCTGGAAATGGCCCGCGGCCTGGCCTACCAGTTCACCGACTCGCGCACCGCCTACATCGGCGATGCCTACGCCTGGTTCTCCAACCCCGTCGCCTACGGTATCTCGCCGGCCTTCATCATTGCC
Organism: Pseudomonas sp. NPDC089743; assembly: GCF_044748785.1. Taxonomy (NCBI): domain Bacteria; kingdom Pseudomonadati; phylum Pseudomonadota; class Gammaproteobacteria; order Pseudomonadales; family Pseudomonadaceae; genus Pseudomonas; species Pseudomonas sp. NPDC089743. The sequence continues at coordinate 575,496 of NZ_JBIVGS010000002.1, read as the reverse complement.
TTGCTGGTGATCGTCCTCGCCCAGCTGGTGCTGACCCGGACCGTGTTCGGCCGCCACCTGATCGGCATCGGCACCAACGAAGAGGCCGTGCGCCTGGCCGGCATCGACCCGCGCCCCTACAAGGTGCTGGTGTTCGCCCTGATGGGCCTGCTGGCTGGGCTGGCCGCGCTGTTCCAGATTTCCCGTCTGGAGGCCGCCGACCCCAATGCGGGGGCTGGCCTGGAGCTGCAGGTGATCGCCGCTGTTGTGATCGGCGGCACCAGCCTGATGGGCGGGCGCGGCTCGGTGATCAGCACGTTCTTCGGCGTGCTGATCATCTCGGTGCTGGCCGCAGGCCTTGCACAGATCGGCGCTTCAGAACCCACCAAACGCATCATCACCGGGGCGGTCATCGTCATCGCCGTGGTGCTCGACACCTACCGTAGCCGGCGAGCAGGCCGGCGGAACTGAAAACATGGCAACCATCAAAGATGTCGCGGCACTCGCGGGTATTTCCTACACCACGGTGTCCCATGTACTGAACAAGACCCGCCCGGTCAGCGAACAGGTGCGGATGAAGGTCGAAGCGGCCATCGTCGAGCTCGACTACGTGCCCAGCGCCGTGGCGCGCTCGCTCAAGGCGCGCACCACGGCCACCATCGGGCTGCTGGTGCCCAACAGCGTCAACCCATATTTCGCCGAGCTGGCGCGCGGCATCGAAGATGCCTGCGAGCGAAACGGCTATTGCGTGATCCTTTGCAACTCCGATGACAACCCACAGAAGCAGCGCAGCTACCTGCGCGTGCTGCTGGAAAAGCGCATCGACGGCCTGGTGGTGGCTTCGGTGGGCGAGGACAGTGACCTGCTGCAGAGCCTGGCCTGCGTGCGTACCCCGATGGTCATCGTCGACCGCGCGTTGGAAGGCGTCGACGCCGACCTGGTGCGCATCGATCACGAGCAGGGCGCGTACCTGGCCACCCAGCACCTGCTGGAGCTTGGCCACCGCGACATCGCCTATATCGGCGGCCCGGCCGCGACCGGCGTCAGCCAACTGCGCCTGGCCGGCTTCCACCGTGCCATGGCCGAGGCGCAGGTGGCCGTGCACGGTGCGCACATCCTGCAGTGCGACTTCACCAGCCCCGGTGGCCATGCGGCGGCCGCGCAACTGCTCGATGGCCAGCGGCCCACAGCGATTTTCGCCGGCAACGACATGATCGGCTTTGGCGTGCTGCGTGCGGCTGCCGAGCGCAATATCAGCGTGCCGGGCGAGCTGTCGGTGATCGGCTTCGACGACATCGAGCTCAGTCGCTATGTGTACCCACCGCTGACCACCGTCGGCCAGTCGATCCGTGAGCTCGGTGAAAGTGCAGCGGCGCTGTTGCTGTCGCGTATCGCCGCACCGCGGCGCGAAGGCGCAGAGCAGCGCATCGTCGCCCCGCGCATCGTGCTGCGTGAGTCCACCGGGCCGCGCCCGGATCTGTTCAATGATTACCGCTAAGGAATGCCCATGAGTGCCAAGGTAGTGGTGGTCGGTAGCCTCAACATGGATCTGGTAGCCCGCGCCGAGCGGCTGCCACGTGCAGGCGAAACAGTGGCCGGCGAAAGCTTTTTCACCGTACCGGGCGGCAAGGGCGCCAATCAGGCGGTGGCCGCAGCCCGCCTGGGCGCGAGCGTGGCGATGGTCGGTAACGTCGGCGATGACGCCTACGGCCAGCAGTTGCGCCAGGCCCTGGAAGTGGAAGGCATCGACTGCCAGGCAGTGAGCGCGTGCCCGGGCGTCTCCAGTGGCGTGGCGCTGATTACCGTGGATGCCGCCAGCCAGAACTGCATCGTCATCATCCCCGGCGGCAACGGCCAACTGACGCCGGCAAGCGTGCAGCGGTTCGACGCACTGCTGCAGGCTGCCGAGGTGATCATCTGCCAGCTCGAAGTGCCTGCCGACACGGTGGCCTGGGCCCTGGCCAGGGGGCGTGAGCTGGGTAAGACGGTGATGCTCAACCCCGCCCCGGCGACCGGCCCGTTGCCCGCCCAGTGGCTGGCCCATATCGATTACCTCATCCCCAACGAAAGCGAGGCCGAGGCACTGACCGGTGCGCCAGTGGACGACGTGGCCAGCGCCCGCCGCGCCGGCGAACGCCTGCTGCAGATGGGGGCCGGCAAGGTCATCGTCACCCTCGGCGCGCAGGGCGCGTTGTTCGTCAGCCGTGACGGCAGCCGGCACTTCCCTGCGCCGCAGGTCAAAGCGCTGGACACCACGGCAGCGGGCGACACTTTTGTCGGCGGTTTTGCAGCCGCGCTGGTGCGTGGCCTGGGGGAGGATGATGCGATCATCTTTGGCCAGCGCGCTGCGGCGCTGTCCGTCACTCGCGCCGGGGCACAGCCCTCGATCCCGACCCTGGCGGAGCTGGCCCCATGAAAAAGACCGCGCTGCTCAATATTGCCCTGTCACGCACCATTGCCGGGCTGGGCCATGGCGACATCCTGGTGATCGGCGATGCCGGGTTGCCCGTGCCGCCTGGGGTCGAGCTGATCGACTTGGCCTTGACACCGGGCATTCCCGATTTCGCCAGCGTGCTGCGCGCCGTGCTCAGCGAGATGCAGGTGGAGCGCCATGTGCTGGCCGAAGAGATGCAGAAGGTCGTGCCGCCCGGCCTGGTCGAGATCGAGCGCCTGCGCGGCAAGCTCGGCAAGCGTGAATGGCTGAGCCATGAGCAATTCAAGGGGTTGTCGCGCAGTGCCCGCGCCGTGGTGCGTACCGGCGAGTGCCAGCCCTACAGCAATATCGCCCTTATAGCCGGGGTAACCTTCTAGCTCCCACCGCGACCGCGCAGTTCTTCAGGCCTGCGCTTTACCTGTGCAAGTCACCGGCTTGCCCAAAGCCGACGCAATTCCAAGTGGGAGCCGGCTTGCCGGCGATGGGCCGCAAAGCGGCCCCAACCGTTTCACCACAAGGCAACAGGAGTGCCCCATGCTCAAACCCCTGCTACAAGGACTCGCCCTCATGGCCGCAGCTGCCACCACCACGCTCCAGGCCGCACCTCGCGACCTGATCATCGACACCGACCCCGGCGCCGACGATGTGGTCGCGCTGTTCCTGGCCATGGCTTCGCCGGACGAGCTCAACATTCGCGCTATCACCACCGTCGCTGGCAACGTGCGGCTCGACAAAACGTCGCGCAATGCCCGCCTGGCCCGCGAGTGGGCCGGCCGTGAAGACATCCCGGTGTATGCCGGGGCAGGGCGCCCGTTGCTGCGCACGCCGATCTACGCTGCCCAGGTGCATGGCGAAGAGGGCCTGACCGGTGTCCCGGTGCATGAACCGAAACAGCCCCTGGCCCCAGGCAATGCCGTGCAGTACCTGGTCGACACCCTCGGCGCTGCCGAACCCCACAGCATCACCGTGGCCATGCTCGGCCCGCAGACCAATCTGGCCCTGGCACTGATCCAGCGCCCGGACATCGCCAAAGGCATCAAGGAAGTGGTGGTAATGGGCGGCGCCCATTTCAACGGCGGCAACATCACCCCGGTGGCAGAATTCAACCTCTACGCCGACCCGCACGCCGCCGAGGTGGTGCTGGCCAGCGGCGTGTCACTGACCTACCTGCCGCTGGACGTCACCCACAAGCTGCTCACCAGCGACGCCCGACTCAAGCAGCTGGCAGCCGTGAACAACCCGGCCAGCAAGCGTGTGGTAGACATCCTCAATGCGTACATCAAGCACGACATGGACCTGTACGGCATGCCCGGCGGCCCGGTGCATGACGCCAGCGTCATTGCTTATCTGCTCAAGCCTGAGCTGTTCAGCGGGCGGCGCATCCACATGAGTGTCGACAGCCGCGAGGGCCCGAGCTTCGGCCAGACCGTCGCCGACTGGTACGGCGTGCTCAAGCAGCCGGCCAATGTAATGTGGGTGGGCGAGGGCGATGCCCAGGGCTTTTTCGACCTGCTCAGCGCGCGCCTGGCTCGATTGCCATAGCGGCGTGCGGTGCATAGCGCTCGAACACCTGGTCGATGAAGCTGCGCGCCGCCTCACTGCCCAGGTCGCGCACCAGCAGGTCCAGGGCGATCAATACCAGCTCTTCTGGCGTACTGGGGCTGTAGGCGCTCTGGCCCTCCGCCCATTTGACCTTGATGTCGGCGTCGATGCTGTGGTGGCTCATGAAAGGCTCTCGTTTGGGCCCGTAGCGGAGGGGCGAACACCTGACCCTGGCGTTCGCAGCAGGCACTGTGCCTGCACTTCTTAAAGTAAATCATCACTTTGCGTCAATGGATCTTCGACTTAAGAATAAAAAGCCTGCCCAAGCAAACCAACTGCGTGGTGCAAAATCCGGTCACGATTGCCTTTCGCCACGCACGGTGAGTTCAGGCAGACTTGGGCGGTTTTGCAACGAATTCAGGGTGGAACTGTCGGAACAGACAGTTCCCATATCTATTTAGGAGGATTCATGTTCCGTACCCGTGCTTCCCTGGCAACCTTGCTGGTCGCTGCGGTGCTGGCTGGTTGCAGCACTGGTGGCAACTCTGACGGCGGCAGCGCCCCGGCTGCACCTGCAGGCAACGACGGGCGCTGCGAGGCCAGCGGCGCCGATTTCGCCATTGGCAAGCAAGGCAGTGCCGACCTGCTTGAGCAGGCGCGCAAGGCCAGTGGTTCGCAGATGGCGCGTATCCTCAAGCCGCATGACGTGGTGACCCTGGAGTACCGCTCCGAGCGTCTGAACCTGAATGTGGACGAGCAGGGCAAGGTGACCCGCGTCAACTGCGGTTGATGCGCCCCCAGGGCCGCTCCTGCGCAGGCAAATTTGCGCTGCCTTGGTAAAGCCCATAAAAAAACCCGCCACAAGGGCGGGTTTTTTTACAGCTATCCGAATTACTCCGGACGAACCTGCGCAGCCTGCATACCCTTCTGGCCTTTTTCGGCAACGAAGGAAACAGTCTGGCCTTCTTTCAGGCTCTTGAAGCCGTCGGATTCGATGGCTTTGAAGTGAACGAACAGGTCGTCGCCGCCGCCTGCTGGGGTGATGAAGCCGTAGCCTTTCTCATCATTGAACCATTTGACGGTGCCTTGTTGGCGATTGGACATGGGTGAATCTCCAGAACATTTAATTTTCAGTGGTGCAATGTGGCCGAGGCTACGGAGCACGGACACCATAATAGTCTAATTCTGCGCCTGTAGCGTCTTTTACCTTCGCAGGATGCTGATCCAGGGCAAATAAAGCCCGGAAAGCCCTCCGCGCATGGCTCATTTCGGCTTGCAGGCCGCTTGCACGATGGTCTGTGCCTTCTGCATCAGCTTGGCGTCAACGCCGTCCTTACTGTCCAGGTCTTCGATCTCCTTATCGGTGAAATTTTCTTTGATGGCTTGCGCGCCGCACGAGCAATGCTTGGCTGCAGTTGCGGCGTCGACACCTTGGCTTTGCGCCACCTGCTTGCATTGCGTCATGTAGGCACCCTCCTTGCCGGCAGGGAAGTTGCCAGCGTTGGCTGCCATGGGCAGCAGCAGGGCGCCAGCGGCCGCCAGGGCCAGAAGAGACGGAACTCGCATAACCAGACACTCCTTGGGTTAAGGTCTCATCAAGAGTAGGTTGCTTCCCAAAGTCTGATTGGAAATTTTCCGTGTAAGTTCACCGCTACCGCGTAAATTCCAAATATTTCTGCGCTGCCATGCAACCCCCGTGCTAGCATGCCCGGCTTGCAGCTACACACGTGCAGCGTGCAGCTATCTTTTACTTTCCAGTCACTCAGGTCCCCCTGGCAAGCCGAAAGGCTTCTGCCACTGTGAGGCAGGCTTCCTTCAAGGAAGGCAGGTCGGATCTTGTACTGGCTCATCCCAACCCACGTGACCTTTGGTAGGGGTCACCACTAGGAGAGGAGGCGCCATGCCCACTATTACTCTTCCCGATGGCAGTCAACGCGCGTTTGATCACGCGGTATCCGTAGCCGATGTCGCCGCTTCGATCGGTGCCGGCCTGGCCAAGGCCACCGTGGCCGGCAAAGTCGACGGCAAGCTGGTCGATGCCTGCGAACTGATCACCCACGACGCCACCCTGCAGATCATCACCCCTAAAGATGAAGAGGGACTGGAGATCATCCGTCACTCGTGCGCCCACCTGGTCGGCCACGCGGTGAAACAGCTGTACCCGACCGCCAAGATGGTCATCGGCCCGGTCATCGACGAAGGCTTCTATTACGACATCGCCTACGAGCGCCCCTTCACCCCTGAAGACCTGGCCGCCATCGAAAAGCGCATGCAGCAGCTGATCGAAAAAGATTACGACGTCATCAAGAAGATGACCCCGCGTGCCGAAGTCATCGACGTGTTCAAGGCCCGTGGCGAAGACTACAAGCTGCGCCTGGTCGAAGACATGCCAGACGAGCAGGCCATGGGCCTGTACTACCACGAAGAATACGTCGACATGTGCCGTGGCCCGCACGTGCCCAATACCCGCTTCCTCAAGGCATTCAAGCTGACCAAGCTGTCCGGCGCCTACTGGCGTGGCGATGCCAGGAACGAGCAGCTGCAGCGTGTGTACGGTACCGCCTGGGCTGACAAGAAGCAGCTGGCTGCCTACATCCAGCGCATCGAAGAAGCCGAGAAACGCGACCACCGCAAGATCGGCAAGCAGCTCGACCTGTTCCACCTGCAGGAAGAAGCGCCGGGCATGGTGTTCTGGCACGCCAACGGCTGGACCGTCTACCAGGTGCTCGAGCAGTACATGCGCCAGGTGCAGCGCGAAAACGGCTACTCGGAAATCAAGACCCCGCAGGTTGTCGACCGCATCCTCTGGGAGCGTTCCGGCCACTGGTCCAACTACGCCGAGAACATGTTCACCACGTCGTCGGAAAGCCGTGATTACGCGGTAAAACCGATGAACTGCCCGTGCCATGTGCAGGTGTTCAACCAGGGCCTGAAGTCGTACCGCGACCTGCCGCTGCGCCTGGCCGAGTTCGGTGCCTGCCACCGGAACGAGCCGTCCGGCGCGCTGCACGGCATCATGCGCGTGCGTGGCTTCGTGCAGGACGACGCGCACATTTTCTGCACCGAAGACCAGGTGAAGAAAGAAGCCGCCGACTTCATCAAGCTGACCCTGGACGTGTACAAGGACTTCGGTTTCACCGACGTCGCCATGAAGCTCTCCACCCGTCCCGCCAAGCGCGTGGGCTCCGAAGAGCTTTGGGACCGTGCCGAAGGTGCACTGGCCGACGCCCTGAACGAATCCGGCCTGGAGTGGGAATACCAGCCAGGTGAAGGTGCCTTCTACGGCCCGAAAATCGAATTCACCCTGCGCGACTGCCTGGGCCGTAACTGGCAGTGTGGTACCCTGCAGTACGACCCGAACCTGCCAGAGCGCCTGGATGCCAGCTACATCGCCGAAGATAACGCGCGCAAGCGCCCGGTGATGCTGCACCGCGCCATCCTCGGCTCGTTCGAGCGCTTCATCGGCATGCTCATCGAGCATTATGCCGGCGTGTTCCCGGCGTGGCTGGCACCGACCCAGGCCGTGATCATGAACATCACCGACAAACAGGCGGATTTCGCCCTTCAGGTTGAGAAATCTCTGAACGGTAGCGGTTTCCGTGCCAAGTCGGACTTGAGAAATGAGAAGATCGGCTTTAAAATCCGCGAGCATACTTTGCTCAAGGTCCCGTACCTTTTGGTTATAGGGGACCGCGAAGTCGAAACGCAAACCGTCGCTGTGCGTACTCGCGAAGGTGCAGACCTGGGCTCCATGCCCGTCGCCCAGTTCGTTGAGCTTCTGACACATGCGGTTTCCCGGCGTGGTCGCCAAGAATCGGAGTAATGACTATTAAGCGTGAAATGAGAAACGATAAACGTGCTGCACCGAAGGCCCCGATCAACGAGAATATCTCGGCCCGCGAGGTTCGGTTAATTGGCGCAGACGGCGAGCAGGTTGGCATCGTCTCGATTGATGAAGCGCTGCGTATCGCTGATGAAGCGAAGCTGGACCTGGTTGAAATCTCTGCAGACGCGGTACCGCCTGTCTGCAAGGTCATGGACTACGGCAAGCACCTCTTCGAAAAGAAGAAGCAGGCTAACGAAGCCAAGAAAAACCAGAAGCAGATCCAGATCAAAGAAATCAAGTTTCGTCCAGGGACGGAGGATGGGGATTACCAGGTAAAACTACGCAACCTGGTACGTTTCCTTACCGATGGGGACAAGGCCAAGATCTCTCTGAGATTCCGTGGTCGTGAGATGGCCCACCAGGAGCTGGGTATGGAGCTGTTGAAGCGGGTTGAAGCTGACCTCGCCGAATACGGCACCGTCGAACAGCATCCGAAGATGGAAGGACGCCAACTGATGATGGTCATCGCCCCCAAGAAAAAGAAGTAATCTCCCGGGCACGGCAGGCCTGATGATTATGTGTAATTTTATCGAATGCGGAGTTCCAACATGCCAAAAATGAAAACCAAGAGCGGTGCTGCGAAGCGCTTCCTGAAGACCGCTACCGGCTTCAAGCACAAGCACGCTTTCAAGAGCCACATCCTGACCAAAATGTCGACCAAGCGTAAGCGTCAACTGCGTGGTAGCAGCTTGCTGCACCCGTCTGACGTCGCGAAAGTCGCGCGCATGCTGCGCGTTCGTTAATTCTGGTCAAAGATAGAGGAAGTTACTCATGGCTCGTGTAAAGCGCGGCGTTATCGCTCGTAAGCGTCACAAAAAAATTCTGAAACTGGCTAAAGGTTACTACGGTGCACGCTCGCGCGTATTCCGCGTAGCCAAGCAGGCAGTCATCAAGGCAGGCCAATACGCCTACCGCGACCGTCGCCAGAAGAAGCGTCAGTTCCGCGCACTGTGGATCGCTCGTATCAACGCCGGTGCCCGCACCAACGGTCTGTCTTACAGCCGTCTGATTGCTGGCCTGAAAAAGGCGTCGATCGAAATCGACCGTAAGGTTCTGGCTGACCTGGCAGTGAACGAAAAAGCGGCGTTTGCTGCAATTGTCGAGAAAGCTAAAGCCGTTCTGGCTTAAGTACCCACGACAATCATCCGGCAGCGCTCTGCGCTGTCGGGTGTAAAACGTCATCGATAGGGGAAGAGCCTTCAAAGCTCTTCCCCTATTTTCGTATCTGGAGTCTGTACATGGAAAACCTGGACGCGCTGGTCTCCCAAGCCCTTGAGGCCGTGGAGCGCGCTGAAGACATCAATGCCCTGGAACAGATCCGGGTTCAGTATCTGGGCAAGAAAGGCGAACTGACCCAGGTGATGAAGACCCTGGGCAACCTGCCAGCCGAAGAGCGCCCGAAAGTTGGCGCGCTGATCAATGACGCCAAAGAGCGCGTCACCGAAGTGCTCAACGCACGCAAGGCAGCCTTTGAAGAAGCCGAGCTCAGCGCTCGCCTGGCCGCCGAATGCATTGATGTGACCCTGCCAGGCCGTGGCCAGGCCACCGGTGGCCTGCACCCGATCACCCGTACCCTCGAACGCATCGAGCAGTTCTTCACCCATATCGGCTACGGCATCGCCGAAGGGCCCGAGGTCGAAGACGACTACCACAACTTCGAAGCGCTCAACATCCCTGGCCACCACCCGGCCCGGGCGATGCACGACACCTTCTACTTCAATGCCAACATGCTGCTGCGCACCCACACCTCGCCGGTGCAGGTGCGGACCATGGAGTCCACCCAGCCGCCCATCCGCATTGTGTGCCCGGGCCGCGTTTACCGCTGCGACTCGGATATCACCCACTCGCCGATGTTCCACCAGGTCGAAGGCCTGCTGATCGATCGCGACATCAACTTTGCCGACCTCAAGGGCACCATCGAAGAGTTCCTGCGCGTGTTCTTCGAAAAAGAACTGGCCGTGCGCTTCCGCCCGTCGTTCTTCCCCTTCACCGAGCCGTCCGCCGAAGTCGACATCCAGTGCGTGATGTGTTCCGGCAAAGGCTGCCGCGTGTGCAAGCAAACCGGCTGGCTGGAAGTGCTGGGCTGCGGCATGGTGCACCCGAACGTGCTGCGCATGTCCGGCATCGACCCTGAAGAATTCCAGGGCTTCGCTTTCGGCATGGGTGCCGAGCGCCTGGCCATGCTGCGCTACGGCGTCAACGATTTGCGTCTGTTCTTCGACAACGACCTGCGGTTCTTAGCCCAATTCCGCTAGGCCCAATCGACGCAACTTTCAGGAGAACAGCATGAAATTCAGTGAACAGTGGCTGCGCGGTTGGGTAAACCCGCAAGTCTCCCGTGATGAACTGGTCGCCCGCCTGTCCATGGCCGGCCTTGAAGTCGACAGCGTAACCCCCGCTGCCGGCCAGTTCAGCGGCATCGTCGTGGGCGAAATCCTCGCCACCGAACAACACCCCGACGCCGACAAACTGCGCGTCTGCCAGGTCAGCAACGGCCAGGAAACCTTCCAGGTCGTCTGCGGCGCCCCCAACGCGCGCGCCGGCATCAAGATCCCGTTCGCCATGATCGGTGCCGAACTGCCGGGCGACTTCAAGATCAAGAAGGCCAAGCTGCGCGGCGTCGAATCTTTCGGCATGCTGTGCTCGGCAGCAGAACTGCAGATCAGCGAAGAAAACGACGGTCTGCTCGAACTGGCTGGCGACGCCCCGGTAGGCGAAGACATTCGCCAGTACCTGAACCTGGACGACGCCAGCATCGAGATCGGCCTGACCCCCAACCGCGGTGACTGCCTGTCGCTGGCCGGCCTGGCCCGCGACGTCAGTGCTCTGTACAACGTACCGGTCACCCGCCCTGTGGTGCCGGCCGTACCGGCTGCCCACGACGAAGTGCGCCCGGTCGAGGTCAGTGCCCCAGCCGTTTGCCCACGCTACCTGGGCCGCGTCATCCGCAACGTCGACCTCAGCAAGCCCACGCCGCTGTGGATGGTTGAACGCCTGCGCCGCAGCGACGTGCGCAGCATCGACGCCGCTGTCGACATCACCAACTACGTGATGCTGGAACTCGGCCAGCCGATGCACGCCTTCGACCTCGCCGAAATCAATGGCGGCATCCGCGTACGCATGGCCGAAGAGGGCGAGAAGCTCGTGCTGCTCGACGGCCAGGAAGTCGCCCTGCGCGCCGACACCCTGGTGATCGCCGACCATACCCGTGCCCTGGCCATTGCCGGCGTGATGGGTGGCGAGCACAGCGGCGTCAACACCGAAAAAACCCGCGACCTGTTCCTCGAAAGCGCCTTCTTCGAGCCGATCGCCGTTGCTGGCAAGGCCCGTTCATACGGCCTGCACACCGACGCCTCGCACCGCTACGAGCGCGGCGTCGACTCGCAACTGGCCCGCGAAGCCATGGAGCGCGCCACCGCGCTGGTGCTGGAGATTGTCGGCGGCGAAGCCGGCCCCATCATCGAAGCCGTCAGTGAACAGCACCTGCCGCAGGTCGCCCCGGTGACCCTGCGCGCCGAACGCATCACCCAGATGCTCGGCATGGAGTTGCAGGCCGCCCAGGTCGAGCAGATGCTCAACGCCCTGGAGCTGACCACCACGGCCAGCGGGGCAGGGGAGTGGACCGTCAAGGTGCCAAGCCACCGCTTCGACATCAGCCTGGAAGTCGACCTGATCGAAGAGCTGGCCCGCCTGTACGGCTACAACAGCCTGCCAGTGCGTTACCCGCAAGCGCGCCTGGCGCCCAAGGCCAACCCCGAAACCCGCGGTGAGTTGCCCAACCTGCGCCGCCTGCTGGTCGCCCGCGGCTACCAGGAAGCCATCACCTACAGCTTCATCGACCCGAAGCTGTTCGAGCTGTTCACCCCTGGTGTAGAGCCGCTGCTGCTGGCCAACCCTATCTCCAGCGACATGGCCGCCATGCGCGCCTCGCTGTGGCCAGGCCTGGTCAAAGCCATGCAGCACAACCTCAACCGCCAGCAAGACCGCGTGCGCCTGTTCGAAAGCGGCCTGCGCTTCGTCGGCCAGCTGGGTGACCTGAAGCAGCAGCCGATGATCGCCGGCGTCGTCACCGGCAGCCGCCTGCCAGAAGGCTGGGCCAACGGCCGTGACAGCATCGACTTCTTCGATGTAAAAGCAGACGTCGAAGCCTTGCTGGGCTACTCGGGCGCCCTGAGCGACTTCACCTTCGCCGCCGGCAAACACCCCGCCCTGCACCCAGGCCAGACCGCTGTCATCCAGCGCGACGGCAAGGAAGTCGGTTACCTCGGCGCCCTGCACCCGGAAGTCGCCAAGGCCCTGGGCCTGGACCGCCCGGTGTTCGTCTTCGAGCTGGTATTGGGTGATGTGGTCGAAGGCCGCCTGCCGAAATTCAGCGAGCTCTCCAAGTTCCCGGAAACCCGTCGCGACCTGGCCCTGATCGCCGGCCGTGACGTCGCCGCCAGCGCCGTGCTTGAAGTAATTCGTGACAATGCAGGCGAATGGCTTACAGACCTCAGGCTGTTTGACGTCTACCAGGGTAAAGGTATTGATCCTGATAGAAAAAGCCTGGCCGTCGGCTTGACCTGGCAGCATCCATCGCGCACTCTTAACGACGATGAGGTGAATACTACCCTGCACAATATCCTCACCTCGCTTGAACAAAGGTTGAACACCACGTTAAGGAAATAACGGCATGGGTGCTCTGACGAAAGCTGAGATGGCCGAAAGGCTGTACGAGGAGCTGGGGCTTAACAAGCGTGAGGCCAAGGAGTTGGTCGAGCTGTTTTTTGAAGAAATTCGGCACGCACTTGAAGAGAACGAGCAGGTCAAGTTGTCCGGTTTCGGCAACTTCGACCTTCGCGACAAACGCCAGCGGCCGGGCCGCAACCCCAAAACAGGGGAAGAGATCCCGATCACTGCACGGCGCGTCGTCACCTTTCGTCCAGGGCAGAAGTTGAAGGCCCGGGTTGAGGCCTATGCTGGAACCAAGCCATAACGACGAACTGCCCCCCATACCGGGCAAACGCTACTTCACCATTGGTGAAGTCAGCGAGTTGTGTGCCGTAAAGCCACACGTGCTGCGGTATTGGGAGCAGGAGTTCCCTCAGCTCAACCCTGTGAAGCGGCGGGGCAACCGGCGGTATTATCAGCGCCAAGACGTGCTGATGATCCGCCAGATTCGCGCGCTGCTGTATGACCAGGGGTTCACCATTGGCGGGGCGCGGTTGCGGCTCTCCAGTGATGAGGTGAAGGATGAGTCAAGCCAGTACAAGCAGCTGATTCGGCAGATGATTGTCGAGTTGGAGGATGTGCTGGTGGTGTTGAAGAAGTGAGTTTGGCCGATGAATGGAAATTTTTGAAAAAAAGCTTCCATTTATCAAAAGGTTAGGGTAGATTCTTCATCGTTCTCAGAGGTTATGAGAATGTAGTCGGGGCGTAGCGCAGCCCGGTAGCGCACTTGCATGGGGTGCAAGGGGTCGAGTGTTCGAATCACTCCGTCCCGACCAAATAACTCCAAAGAATCCAGTCACTTAGCGGTGGCTGGATTTTTTTATGGGCGGTGATAAATTAAGGTCACGCAGAAATACCCCTACTCGTAAAAAGCGCTCAACCCTCGGCGTGGCAGCGTTGCATGAGCCTCCAGCGATGCTCTGTCCGTGAGCACGCCTTCACGCGGACACCTCAACGCCAGTCCGCCGTTAGTTGCCTTGATGCTTTCATGCAAGGGGCTAATACTAAAGGACTGCTACGAAGAGGGACGGTCATGCTCGCCGCAAGTTTTTCGACCTGCATGTCGCTAACAAAAGCCAGCTGGCCGAACAGGCGCTGCACTCAATTGGCGGTTTGTACGAGATTGAACGCCAGGCTCAGGACATGAGCAACGAAGACCGTTGGCGAAGACGTCAGGAAATGGCGATACCGATCAGCAAAATGCTGCATGAATGGATGTTGGCCCAGCGCGACCTGGTGCCCAACGGATCAGCCACAACTAAAGCCCTCGACTACAGCCTGAAACGCTGGGTAGCGCTGACGCGTTACCTGGACGATGGGGCTGTGCCCATCGACAACAACCAGGTCGAGAACCAGATACGTCCGTGGGCACTCGGACGCTCGAACTGGTTGTTTGCGGGATCCCTGCGCAGCGGTAAGCGGGCTGCGGCCATCATGAGTTTGATCCAGTCAGCACGCTTGAACGGGCAGGATCCACATGCCTATCTCAAGGATGTGCTGATGCGGCTGCCGACTCAGCGGGCCAGTGAAATTGAGCAACTGCTGCCGCATCAGTGGGCTGGAGCTTGGCAGTATAAAAGTCGTTAAGGAAAGCAATATGATCCGGCTAGCCGACGCAAGTGATGAGCCCGATATTAGAAATTGCGCTGAACAAGCCTACGCTCGTTATGTGCCAGTAATCGGGCGCAAGCCAGCCCCAATGATCGCCGATTTCGTCGCGCAGATAGCGGCAGGAGTGGTCTATGTTGCGACGGACGGCCAGAACGGGTTTCAAGGCTTTATTGTGTTTTATGTCAAGGATGGGTATTTCCTGTTGGAGAATGTGGCAGTCCTTCCGAGCGCAGCCGGATGTGGGGTTGGAAAGAGGCTGATTAGCTTTTGTGAAAATGCCGCCCGACAGCGTGGTGTGAACGCCGTTTGTCTACATACCAATGCAAAGATGACAGACAACCTCTCGATATATCCTAGGCTTGGTTATGTGAAAGTAGCAGAGCGCACGGAGGATGGCTTCAATCGCGTTTACTTCGAAAAAGACCTTACATAGCCGGACGCGGCCTCAACAGACTGGCCCAAGATGACGATTCTGCATGAGGTGGATTGGCCGGACGCTTACCCTTAACCGGTGTCCAAAATTACTTGACCAGATCACTGTTTGTCCGGTAGCAGGTTTTCGATACGGCTGTCGAACTCATCCGCGCTCAAGTTGAGTGCACCGTCTATATGCCCTTCGTGAAATTCTGAATCACTGCGAACGTCCAGTAGGGTTACGCCTTCAGCAATTTGTGCTCGCGCTTGCTGCGGGCCGATCTGCACGATGCGGCTCTTGGCCTGTGCCGCGCGGCGCAGGAACTCTTCGTCATGTTCGGCCATGGGGTACCTCTCAATAGGGTTTGTCGCCCAGGATGGTAGCGCGATGCATCACCCGGCATTGTGGACGGTAGTCGTCGACGGCGTAGTGCTGGGTGATGCGGTTGTCCCAGAAGGCCACGTCGTTTTCCTGCCAGCGCCAGCGGATGGTGAATTCCGGGCGGGTGGCGTGGGCGAAGAGAAAGCGCAGCAGGGCGTCGCTTTCGGCCGCTTCCAGTTCGTTGATGCGGTTGGTGAAGCCGTCGTTGACGAACAGGCCCTTGCGCCCGGTAACCGGATGGGTGCGGATCACCGGGTGCACCACGGGAGGGTGGGTGCGTTGCACTTCGTGGTAGTGCGCCAGGGCTTCGGGTGTACTGCCGAAGCGCTCCAGCGGGAAAGAGCGGGTGAAGTCGTGGGTGGCGGTGAGGCCGTCGAGCAACTGCTTCAGCGGCTGCGACAGGGCGTCATAGGCGGCGCTGCTGCTGGCCCAGAGGGTATCGCCGCCGTATGGCGGCAGGTGCTTGGCGGCGAGTACCGCGCCGAGGGCCGGGGTTTGCAGAAAGCTGACGTCGGTGTGCCAGATGGCGTTGTCGCGCACATCGGTCTCGGCGGTGTCGAGCACGAGGATTTCAGGTTGCTCGGGCACGTTGGGGTAGAGCGGGTGGATGTGCAGGTCGCCGAACTGGGCGGCGAGTGCAGCCTGTTGTTGTGGCTCGATGGGCTGATCGCGAAAGAACAGCACCTGATGCTGCAGCAGGGCGTCTTCGACTTGCTGGCGCAGGCTGGCAGTGAGGGGCTGGCGCAGGTCGATGCCGCTGACCTGGGCGCCGAGTGCCGGGCTGAGCGGGGTGATATGCAAGGTCATGTCGGGGGGCTCTCTCAATGCGCCTGGCCGTGCCATGGCACCAGTTTGCGTTGCAGGGCGCGCAGGCCCAACTCCAGGGCGAAGGCGATCAGGGCAATGACGAGGATGCCGAGGATCACCACGTCGGTGACCAGAAACTGCGCCGCCGACTGCACCATGAAGCCCAGGCCTTCGGTGGCAGCGATCAGCTCGGCGGCGACCAGGGTCGACCAGCCCACGCCAAGGCCGATGCGGATGCCGGTGAGGATGTCCGGCAGGGCGCTGGGCAGGATCACGTGGCGGATCAGCTGCGCCTGCGTGGCGCCGAGCGATTGCGCGGCGCGCAGTTTGGTCGGGTCGACGTTGCGCACGCCGGTGGCGGTGGCGATAGCCACCGGGGCGAAGATCGCCAGGTAGATCAGCAGTACCTTGGATAGCTCGCCGATGCCGCACCAGATGACGATCAGTGGCAGGTAGGCCAGCGGCGGGATCGGCCGGTAGAACTCGATCAGCGGGTCGAAGATGCCGCGCACGATGCGGTGGCGGCCGATGGCGATGCCCAGCGGTACGGCGGTGAGCACAGCAGCCAGCAGGCCGAGGCCGATGCGCCCGAGGCTGGCGCTCAGGTGCTGCCACAGGCTGGCGTTCATGTAGCCCTCGCCGAGCAGTTGCCAGCCGCGTGTGAGCACGGCTTGCGGGCTGGGCAGGAACAGGGGCTCGATTAGCCCGGCGCTGGTTGCCGCCCACCACAACCAGAGCAGGCTGGCGATGCTCAGGCTGCTGATGGTCAGCAGGCTCAGTTCACGACGCGGTTTCACCGTGCGCTGTTCTTCGGGCGTCTTGGCGTAGACATATTCGTAGCTGCTCATGCTCGGTTCCCCTGGCGTTGGGCAAAGACCTGGGCGAGCACGTGCTCGCGGGTGTCGATGAAGGCGCGGTCGGACTTGATCGCGCGGGCGCTTTCGCCTGCGGCGTAGCGGCGGCCGAAGTCCAGCCGCAGGTGCTCGACGATGCGTCCGGGGTTGGGCGCCAGCAGCACCAGATCGGTGGCGAGGAACACGGCTTCCTCGATGTCATGGGTGATCAGGAACACCGGCTTGTGCGTGCGCTGCCAGACCTGCAGCAACAGCTCCTGCATCTGCTCGCGGGTGAAGGCGTCGAGGGCGCCGAAGGGCTCGTCCATCAGCAGTACGCGCGGGTCTGTGGTGAGTGCGCGGGCCAGGCCTACGCGCTGTTTCTGCCCGCCGGAGAGTTCCCAGATGTGGCGCTGCTCGAAGCCGGCCAGGTCGACCAGGGCGAGCAGTTCGCGCGCCTTGGCCTCGCGCTCGGCACGGCCCACGCCGGCCAGCTGCAGGCCGAAGGCGACGTTCTCCAGCACGTTCTGCCAAGGCAGCAGGGCGTCGTCCTGAAACACCACGCCACGCTCGGCACCAGGCCCCGCGACGGGCTTGCCATCGAGGCTGATGCGCCCGGCGCTGGGAGAGACGAAGCCGGCGATCAGGTTGAGCAGGGTGGTCTTGCCGCTGCCGGAGGGGCCGAGGGCGACCAGCAGTTGCTCGGGGCCGAGGTTGAAGGACAGGTCGCTCAATACCGCGTTGGCGGCGCCCGGGTACTGTGCGCTGATGTGCTCCAGTTCGAGTAGGGCCATGTTCAGGTTCTCTTCAAGGCAGGCGCGGGTTCAGGGTTTGATGTACTGGCTGCTGACGTAGGGCGAGTAATCCGGTAGCACGCGGTCGGCCTTGCCCTGTTCCTTGAGGAAGGCGGCGGTGGCGGCGATGTCGCCAGCGGTGCGCTCACCGAGCAGGGCCAGTTGTTGCTGGCGATCCGGGAAGGCGGAACCGGCCAGCAGCTCGGGTACGTCTTCTGGGTTGGAACCGGTCAGCGCGGCGATCTTGCGCACCGGTTCGGAGTCGGCTGTCCACTGGTCTTTCTCCGCCGCATAGCGGGCGAAGCTGTCGAGGGTGACCTTGGCGAACTGCTCCAGCACTTCGGGGTGCTCTTCGGCGAAATCCTTGCGCGCGACCCAGACCTCGAAGGTCGGTGCGCCCCAGGTGCCGACTTCGGCGGCGTCGGTGAGCACCTTGCCGGTTTTCTTGATCTCGCCCAGTGCCGGCGACCAGACGAAGGCACCGTCGATGTTGCCGCGTTGCCAGGCAGCGTTGATCTCGGCCGGGTTGAGGTTGACGATGCGCACCTTGGCCGGATCGATCTGCCAGTGCTTGAGGGCGCCGAGCAGGCTGTATTGCGAAGTGGACACGAACGGCGTAGCCAAAGTCTTGCCGGTGAGGTCGGCGGGTTTCTCGATACCGCTGCCATTGCGTACTACCAGCGCCTCGGCGGCATTGATCTGCGCGGCGACGACGAAGGTGACGATAGGCAGGTTACGGCTGGCGGCGGCTGCCAGTGGGCTGGAACCGAGGTTGCCGATCTGCACGTCGCCGGAGGCGATAGCAGTGACCACTTCGGCGCCGCTGTTGAAGCGACGCCAGTCGATCTTCTGGCCAATGGCTTGCTCATAGGCACCGTCGGCCTGAGCGACCTTGGTCGGATCGATGCCGGTTTGGTAGGCGATTGTCAGGTCGGCAGCCTGGCTGAACGAGGCGAACGCAGCGGCGGCCACGGCTGCGAACAGGCGATGGATACGGGGCATAGAATGGACTCCGGGCATGAAAGGAGACCGGGCGGCCTGGCCGCCCGGAAAACATGGCTTAGTTAGTGATGTACTGATTGCTGACGTAGGGCGCGTAGTCAGGCAGCACCTTGTCCACCTTGCCCTGCTCCTTGAGGAAACCCGCGGTGGCGCTGACGGCCTGGGTGGTCGGCGCGCCGAGGGCGGTCACCTGGTCGGCGGCCAGCGGGAAGACGTTGCCCTGCAGCAGCAGCGGGATGTCCTCGGCCTTGGCGCCGGAGAGTTTCACCACCTTGGCGATGTTGTACTGGTTGGCCAGCCAGGCTTGCGGATCCTTGCGGTAGTTGGCGTAGGCATCGAGGGTGACCTTGGCGAAGGCACGCACGATCTCCGGATGCTTCTCGGCGAAGTCCTTGCGCACGATCCAGGCATCGAAGCTCGGGGCGCCCAGCTCGCTGAGTTCGCCGGAGGTGATCAGCACCTTGCCTGTTTCCTTGGCCACACCCAGCGCCGGATCCCAGACGTAGGTGGCGTCGATGTCGCTACGCTGCCAGGCAGCGGTGATCGCCAGTGGCGCCAGGTTGAGGATCTGCACCTTGCTGGGGTCGATGTTCCAGTGCTTGAGCGAGGCCAGCAGGCTGTAGGGGCCGGTGGAAACGAACGGCACGGCGACCTTCTTGCCGATCAGGTCGGCCGGTTTGTCGATGCCGCTGCCGTTGCGTACGACCAGTGCCTCGGCGGCGCCGATCTGCGTGGCGATGAGGAAGGTCTGCACCGGCAGTTGTCGGGTGGCGGCGGCCGCCAGCGGGCTGGAGCCGACGTAGCCGATCTGCACGTCACCGGAGGCGACCGCGGTGATCACCTCGGCGCCGCTGTCGAACTTGCGCCAGTCGATCTTGGCTTTGGCGGCCTTTTCGTAGGCGCCATCGGCCTGGGCGACCTTGGCCGGGTCTACGGTGGTCTGGTAGGCAACGGTGACGTCGGCGGCCTGGGCGGCCAGGGTCGCGCTCGACAGGGTCAGTGCGACCAGGACGCGGCGCACGAAGGGAAACGGGGTCATGCGGGTGCTCCTCGAAGGCGGGCTGGCCCTTCTAACGAGGATGCCGAGCCGCGGGACGGTGTTCAGGTGTTGTCAGGGTGTCCGGCGGTCCGGTGGAGCAAGATTATCTGTATAAAATGGAATAGATAAATATTTTTTTAGAATACTTTTATATTAATCGGTTCGAATGTGAGGCGTGCTCTTGCCTGGCTGCTGCAGCCTTCCATAGCACCTGAACGAGGGGCATGAGCGACTGTTGGTGGGTGGGCAGCGAATCAACAGGGATGACCTTGTGCAGGCATTTTTCCTGTTTGCTAGATTTTATAAGTTCCTGTTTTTAAAGAATTTAATTTTTGGCATGAATCCTGTCATGCAAGTGCTGAGAGGCGCCGAAACTTGGTGCCGAGCCCATCGAGCAGGAGTCCCCCATACCACGTGAAATTCGTTTGAACGCCTTCGAGATGAACTGTTTCGGCCATCAGTCGCCCGGCCTCTGGAGGCACCCTAAGGATCGCGCCTGGCAATACAAGGATCTGGACTACTGGACGGATCTGGCCAAGTTGCTGGAGCGCGGCAAGTTCGACGGCATCTTCATTGCCGACGTGATCGGTATCTACGATGTGCTGGGCGGCAATGGCAATGCGGCCATCCGTCAGGCGACCCAGGTGCCGGTCAATGATCCGCTGGCGTTGATCACACCGATGGCGCTGGTCACCGAACACCTTGGTTTTGACCTTACCGCCTCGCTCACCTTCGAGCACCCGTATCCCTTCGCCAGACGCTTGTCGACTCTCGATCACCTGACCAAGGGCCGCATCGGTTGGAACATCGTCACCTCCTACCTCGACAGCGGCGCGCGCAACCTCGGGCAGAAGGCGCTGAGCGACCACGATGCGCGCTATGACTACGCTGACGAATACCTCGAGGTGCTCTACAAGCTGTTTGAAGGCAGCTGGGAGGAGGGCGCGGTCGTGCGTGATCGCGAGCGCATTTTCAGCGATCCGAGCAAGGTTCATGAGATCCGCCACCAAGGCAAGCACTTCCAGGTGCCCGGTATCCACCTCTGCGAGCCATCGCCGCAGCGTACGCCGGTGCTCTACCAGGCGGGGGCGTCGAGCCGTGGCAAGGACTTCGCTGCCGGGCACGCCGAGTGCGTGTTCGTCGCCGCACCGTCCAAGGTGATCCTGAAGAAAACCGTGGCCGACATCCGCCGCCGCGCTGCCGAGGCCGGGCGCGACCCGCGTAAGGTGCTGATCTTCAACCTGCAGACGGTGATCGTCGACGAGACCGACGCCAAGGCCCAGGCCAAGTGGCAGGAGCTCAAGTCCTACAGCAGCTACGAAGGTGCGCTGGCGCTGATCTCCGGCTGGATGGGTATCGACTTCGGCCAGTACCGGCCTGACCAGGTGCTCAAGCATATCCATACCAATGCCATTCAGTCGGCAGTGGAAACCTTCTCCACCGCCGACCCAGACAAGCAATGGACTGTGCAGGAACTGGCCGACTGGGTGGGCATTGGCGGCTTCGGCCCGCTGATCGTCGGCAGGTGCGCAGACCGTTGCCGACGAACTGCAGGCCTGGTCGAGGAAACCGACGTGGACGGTTTCAACCTGGCTTACGTCCTGGCCCACGAAACCTTCCGTGACGTGGTCGAGCTGCTGGTGCCCGAGTTGCAGAAACGCGGCGTGTTCAAGACCGAATATCGCAGCGGCACCCTGCGCGAGAAGTTGTTCGGTGATGGCCCGCGACTGCCCGCCAACCACCCTGGCGCCGGCTATCGCGACCTCAGCCAGCCGCGCGAAACCGCCAGTGTCAGCCTGGTTGAGCCGGCCTGAATCGGCAGGGGAGAAATCGCATGAGTATTCATGAACACTATCTGTCGTTGCCCTACGTAGTGGCCTACAGTGCCCTGACGGCGCTGCAACGCTGGGCCAGAGAGCGGCCGACACAAATCGCCCTGCGCCATCGCCGTCTTGGCGCGTGGAAGGCCTGGCGCTGGATCGATGTGCTGCGTGAGGTCGAGCGGGTTGCCGATGGCTTGCGCCAGCAGGGTTTCACCCCTGGCGCGCGACTGGCATTGAGCGGTGCCTTCGAGCCGAGCCTGCTGATGCTGGCGGCTCATCAGCTTGGTGGCCAGAGCCTGGTGATTGGCCGCGACAGCCGTGGCGATGAACTGCAACGGCAACTGCGCCAGGCGCGTCCGACGTTCGCCTTCGTCCAGCGCCGTGAAGATGTGTCGCACTGGTTGGGTAGCGGCCTTGTCGAGCTGTGGCCCCTGCGTCTGTTTTCCGCCCAAGCCAATGCCGTGAGCAACGGTTTGTGGCAGGTGCAGCCGCTGTCGGTGTTGTTTGTCGGCGAGGCGCCGGTGGCGCAGCGCCAGGGTTGGGCGCAGGTCGCCGAAGAGGACGTGCTGTGGGTCGATGAGGGCACCGAATGGCGTGGGGGATTGGGGCATTTGCTGAGCCGCTGGCTGGAGCAGGGTGAAGGTCTGGCCTTCCCGGAAACCAGCGAGTCAGCCGGACGCGACCGCCGCGAAATCGCCCCGACCGGGTTGCTGTTGTCCGCCGCGCGGGTCGAGGCGCTGGCTGGCGAAATCGATGCCCGTCTGGCGCCACCAGGCAGTTGGCGGTGGCGCCTGTGTGACTGGACGCTGGAGAACCCGCACCAAGGTTTGCGTCGCTGGCTGAAACAGCGCGTACGGCGACTGCTTGGCTTCCATCGCCTGCGCCGGATCGAGGTGCCGAGTGCGCCTGCCAGCGTGGCGCTACAAGGCCCGGCACGCCTGTCATGGCTGCATGAATATCTGGAGCGCGCGGCATGAGCGCCTTGCTGGAAGTGCGTAACGTGTCGTTGTCTTTCAAGGGCGTGAAGGCGATTTCCGGCTTGTCCTTCAGCGTCAGGCGCGGCGAGATCTGCGCCCTGATCGGGCCGGATGGCGCCGGCAAGAGCTCGCTGCTGAACATCCTCAATGGTGTCTACCGGGCCGATGCCGGCCAGTTGTTCTTCGCCAGCGAGCCGTTGCGCCGGCCGCATCCGCTGCAGGCGGCGCGGCTGGGGATCGGCCGTACCTTCCAGAACAATGCGCTGTTCAAGAAGATGAGCGTGCTGGACAACCTGCTCACCGGTCTGTCGCGTTTCCAGCGCAGTTTCTTTCTCGAACAGGCACTCGGCCTGCCACGTGCCGGCGTGAAGCGCGCGTTTTCGCTGAACGCGCCGAGCAGGTGCTGGAGTACCTCGAGCTGCAACCCTGGCGCGACGTTGCCGTGGGCAGCCTGGCTTATGGCCTGCAGAAGCGTGTGGAACTGGGCCGTGCGCTGATCGCGCAGCCGACCCTGCTGCTGCTCGACGAGCCGATGGCGGGGATGAACGCCGAGGAGAAACAGGACATGAGCCGCTTCATCGCCGATATCAACCGTGATCTCGGCACCACGGTGATTCTCATCGAACACGACATTCAGGTGGTCATGGGGTTGTCCAGCCACGTGGTGGTGCTGGACTACGGACGCAAGGTCGGCGATGGCACGCCGGCCGAGGTGCAGGCCAATCCCGATGTGATCGCCGCCTACCTGGGAGCGCCGCATTGATGAACTTCTTCCTGGAAACCCTGATCGGCGGCTTGCTTGCCGGCACCCTGTATTCGCTGGTGGCCATCGGCTTCGTGCTGATCTACAAGGCCAGCGGCGTGTTCAACTTCGCCCAGGGCGCGATGTTGCTGTTCGCTGCGCTGACCTTCGTCAGCCTGCATGAGCAGGGCTTGCCGTTCGCCCTAGCGTTGGCCCTGACCGTGCTGGTGATGATCGTCGGTGCGCTGCTGATCGAGCGCCTGGTGCTGCGGCCCCTGGTTAATCGCTCGCAGATCACCTGTTCATGGCCACCCTTGGCCTGTCGTTCATCATCGAGGGTCTGGCCCAGGGCCTGATGGGCGCCCAGGTGCGCGCGCTGGATCTGGGCATCGAGGACGTCCCGCTGTTCGTCGGCGAGATCATGTTCAGCCAGTTCGATCTGGTCGCCTCGGGCGTTTGCGCCTTGCTGGTGGTGGTCCTGGCGCTGCTGTTCAACAAGACCCGCATCGGTGTGGCGTTGCGCGCGGTGGCTGACGACACCCGCGCGGCACTGTCGCTGGGCATCAACCTCAACCGCATCTGGCAGATCGTCTGGGCCGTGGCAGGAATGGTCGGGCTGGTGGCCGGGCTGCTCTGGGGCGCGCGCCAGGGCGTGCAGTTCTCGCTCTCGCTGGTGGTGCTCAAGGCACTGCCGGTGCTGATCATCGGCGGCTTCACCTCGATTGGCGGAGCCATCGTCGGCGCCGCCGAGAACCTCGCCGAAGCCTACATCGGCCCGCAGCTCATCATTGGTGCCATCGTCGAGCAGCAATTTTTTGAGGTTACCGTAAGCTTCTGCGCCAAGTGCCCGAACCCCCAGGCGTTGAAGGTGATGCTTCTGTAGCGTTGGCTTCTAGGTCGACGCCCGCCGGCTACTGACGTGTCATCTGCGAGCGCGCGAGTATGTAGTTCTTTGACCGAGCTCTTGCCGGTACCCCAGCCGCCCAGCAAGCCGATGCTGAAAGGTGGCTTGTGGCCTTCTTCCTCGACCAAGCAGCGCAATGCTTGAGCGTAATGCCGATGGCCAAAGGCGTCTTGGTCTTCGGTTTCAATGTGGCGATCCAGCACTGCAGGCAGAGTGCGGCGGGAATCGAGCATACGATCATCCCTTATCAGTATGGCAAATGGCTATTGTCAGGTGAGCATACTGGTCGCTGCTGTTTGAGGCCAGTGGACGCGGCGACATGTGCGAAATCGTGAGCGCCCGGGATGGTGACATGTCGCAAGAAATCATGGGGTAGCCGATAGACAGTGTCCAGAGGGGGTTGTACTGTCTGTGCGAAAGTGGCGCTAGGCCACTACCTGCCGGCTTCTAGGGAAACTCCGAACAAGTTGCTCATCAGTCGGAAATGTGCGGTTTAGGGATGCCGAAAAGCCCGCTTTTCAGTCGCCGATTATTGGATAACCAAGGCAAAGCCTTGGTTATCCGGACTCACGGGCGCACCTCTCCCGCAGCAGGCAATAATTGCCTGCGCACCATCCACAGATTCGACAGGGCAAACAGCGTGGTCAGTTGCGCCGTGTTCTTGGCCAAGCCGCGAAAACGAGTCTTTACATAGCCGAACTGGCGTTTGATCACCCGGAACGGGTGCTCCACCTTCGCACGCACTTGCGCCTTGGCCTTTTCGATCTTGCGCTTGGCTTGGTAGAGCACGCTGCGTTTGCTCAAGTGTTTGTAGGTGCTGCGGCGGGCAGCGACCTGCCATATCACCTGCCGTCCCTCGTGTTCTGGCCGCTTTTCCACACCTGTGTAACCCGCATCCGCACACACGACATTCTTTTCGCCATGCAATAGCTGAGCGACCTCCGTCACGTCAGCTACGTTCGCGGCGGTGCCATGAACGTGATGCACCAGACCCGATTCAGCATCCGCGCCGATGTGGGCCTTCATGCCGAAATAGTACTGGTTGCCCTTCTTCGTTTGATGCATTTCAGGATCGCGCTTGCCTTCCTTGTTCTTGGTCGAACTGGGCGCGTGGATGATGGTAGCGTCGACAATGGTGCCCTGGCGCAACGACAGGCCCTTGTCTTGCAGGTAATTGTTGATGGTTTCCAGAATGCCGGCTGCCAACTGATGCTTCTCCAGCAGGTGCCGGAAGTTCATGATCGTCGTGTCTTCGGGGATCGGAGCGCTGAGCGTCAGACGAGCGAACTGGCGCATCGAAGTGATCTCGTACAGCGCCTCTTCCATGGCGGGATCGCTCAAAGAGAACCAATTCTGCAGCAGGTGAATGCGCAGCATGGTTTCCAGAGGATAAGGCTTGCGGCCACCGCCAGCCTTTGGGTAGTGAGGCTCGATCAACGCCACCAGTCCACTCCACGGAACCACCTGTTCCATCTCGGCCAGGAAACGCTCGCGACGGGTTTGCTTGCGCTTGCCGGCGTACTCGAAATCGGAAAAGCTCATCTGACTCATGGGATGGCGGGCTTGTAGAAGGCAGTTGGACGGAGGGCTATTTCAGCACAGGTCAGATGGCCTGTGCTGACTTGATCGGAGAATCCTTAGGTGTCTTCGGCTTCGGGTGCTGTGCGAAGTACTCAGGGGAGGCAGCAACGGCCATACGTAACTGTGGGCCAATGGGCACCGCAATCATGTCTCTATCGATTGTGTCGCCCAAGCGAACACCGGCATCGAAACGCTCTTCGACGATGTTCCGAAGGTCGTAACTCACGTCAAATTCGATGTTTATGTCGGGATGTTCAAGTAAAAACGGTGTGAGCTTGGGCAGCAGGGTCGTCCGCAAGATGTGATCGCCACTTGTAATCCTGATCGTGCCTGCAGGTTTGTCACGCATGTCTGTCAGCGCTTCCAGTTCGAACTCGATTTCATCGAATCGATGCCCTATAGCACTCAGCAGACGCTCACCGGCAAGGGTCAGTAAGACGCTGCGGGTAGTGCGTGTCAACAGCCGAATCTGCAAGCGCGCCTCCAGGCCGCTCACGGTTTGACTCAGGGCCGATTGGGTCACGCCCAGCAGCGCAGCTGCTCGCGTGAAATTTCTCTCGCGGGCAACAGTGACGAATGAAAGTAGCTCATTGAAATTGCGTTTGGCCATGTCGCCAGTATCCCACAGATTATTGATTAGCTTAGCTTATAGCTTCTGTAAGCATTAAGTAGCTAGTAAAGCGGCGGCCCAGGGTAGACCATTGTGCGCCCCGATACTTAAAGTTGTTGCAATCAATGGAGACTCTCATGCTCGAGCTTACTGAAGGTAACCTGGACCGTCCAGCCGCGGGTATGCCCAGCGTTGGACGCCGCACCGTGTTGAGGATGACAGCACTGGCGTCGCTGCATTGACCGTTGGTGCAGCGCTTGCACAGGGCGCTCTGGCCGAAAGTAGCTCGCCCCTCGCCAATAAGTGGGACAAGACCTTCCCTAAGAGCGACAAGGTTGACCACAAGAAAGTGACCTTCAAGAATCGCTATGGCATCACCGTGGCCGCCGACCTCTACCGCCCCAAGAACACTGCCGGCACGCAACTCCCAGCGTTGGCAATCAGTGGTCCCTTCGGGGCCGTTAAAGAGCAGGCTTCCGGCCTGTACGCCCAGGCGATGGCTGAGCGCGGCTTTGTCACTGTGGCCTTCGATCCTTCTTTCACAGGTGAAAGCAGTGGCGAAACCCGTAACATCGCATCCCCGGATATCAACACCGAAGACTTCAGCGCAGCTATCGACTTCCTCGGGCTGTTGCCCTATGTCGGCCGCAATCGCATAGGCGTCATCGGCATCTGTGGTTACAGCGGGATGGCGCTGACCGCAGCCACAAGCGACTCCCGAATCAAAGCGGTCGCCACGGCGTCCATGTACGACATGTCCCGCAGCATGAGCCGTGGCTACCAGGATAGTTACACCACCGAGCAACGCCACAAGGTGATCGACTACCTGAGCCAGCAGCGCTGGGCTGATGCAGAGCTCGGTGAACCCGCGTTGGGTTATCACGAGGTACCGTTCGATGAAAATGGCAATATTGTGAAGGGCCGGCGTGTATTGCCAGAAACGCTGCCGAAGAATCCGGATCCGGTACTGGCGATATTCTTCGATTACTACCGTACTCCTCGCGGATTCCACCCTAGAGGGGTGAACTCGACGACGGCGTGGACTGCAACCACACCGGTGTCGTTCTTCAACTTCCCGATGTACGCCAACATCGAAATGATCGCTCCACGCCCAATTTTGCTGGTTGCTGGGGAGAGCGCTCACTCGCGTTACTACTCCGAGGATGCCTTCAAGGCGGCATCGAACCCCAAAGAGCTGTTGATTGTCCCAGACGCAGATCACGTGGATCTGTATGACCGCATGGACAAGATCCCCTTCGACAAGCTGTCAGCGTTCTTCCAGCAACACCTGGCTTGATCCTAAGCTGCCAACGCCGCTGGCGCCCGCATGGTGCAAGTGGCGTTGGTATAGACCACGAGTAATCCATGAACAATCAAACGAACAACGCCACTTCCGGCCTCGCGACGTCTAATGCTGACAGTCAGCCGCAGGCCTATTGGAGTGGCGTATTCGCAATGACGCTCTGCGTTTTTGCGCTAATCGCCTCCGAATTCATGCCGGTGAGTCTGCTCACACCGATTGCCGCCGACCTGAGTATCACCGAAGGGATGGCGGGCCAAGGTATCGCGATTTCAGGTGCCTTCGCGGTGCTCACCAGTCTGTCGATCACGTGGATCGCCGGCGGTATGGACCGCAAGACAGTGCTGCTTGGCTTGACCGCGTTGATGGGCGTGTCGGGAGCACTTGTCGCACTCGCCCCGAATTACCAAGCCTACATGGTCGGTCGCGCACTCGTTGGTGTGGTGATTGGGGGCTTCTGGTCGATGTCCGCAGCAACGGCCATGAGGCTAGTCCCCAGCGACCAGGTGCCCAAAGCACTTGCGATCTTCAACAGCGGGAATGCTCTTGCAACGGTTATTGCTGCCCCATGGGAAGTTATCTGGGGGCTATGGTTGGGTGGCGGGGCGCCTTTTTGGCCTTGGTGCCGGTTGCCCTTCTGGTTCTGGCTTGGCAGTGGTTCAGCTTGCCCTCCATGAAAGCTGCTCCGGGTCGGTCCGCCTCCAGCAATGTGTTCAGGTTGCTCAGAAAGCCGCCTGTGGCCCTGGGCATGGCAGCCAGTGGTGCATTCTTTATGGGCCAGTTCGCTCTGTTCACCTACGTTCGCCCTTTTCTTGAAACCGTAACACATGTGAATATCACCACACTGTCGTTCATTCTGCTGATCATCGGGGTGGCGGGTTTCATCGGCACCGCCCTGATCGGTACTTTCCTCCGAAAGGGTCTCTACCGAACGCTGATCATTATCTCGACGTTGATGGCCGCGATCGCTCTCACACTGATCCCCCTGGGCGCTTGGGTCGCTCCTGTAACTGTTCTGCTAGGGTTGTGGGGCTTGATGGCCACTGCCGCTCCAGTCGGGTGGTGGAGCTGGGTAGCCCAGGCGCTGCCAGAAGACGCAGAGGCGGGTGGTGGCTTGATGGTAGCGGTCATCCAGTTGTGCATCGCACTGGGATCAACGGTCGGCGGTGTGCTGTTCGACGCGAGTGGGTACCGAAGCACCTTTATCGCGAGCGCGGTCGTTCTGTTGGTCGCAGCGCTTTTGACGGCTCTCACTGCTCGATCACAGGCGCCGCGCTTGGCATGAGGCTCAGAGGCAAGCGTTCATGCGCCTCTGGGATTCACCATGCATCGAAATTAGCAGCGGGGCTGCGCTCAGTAGCGCCTTGTCGGCATAGAACCCAAAGGGCCGGCCCGTTCAAACCGGCCCTTTGGGGCATCGCATTGGGCTGAGAGCCTAAGTAACTGATGCACACCGATTTTGTTTCGGTGAACCCTTCAATGGCTGCCCGGCCGAATTCGCGACCGATGAGGGATTAGTCGGTGGTGAATTTGTCGTCGCTGTTGAAGGTGTCGACGCCGGTCTGGCGTGTGAAATGCCCTGCCTCCAGGCTGACGGTGTCGAACTCGTCGATGTTCAATTGCAAGCCCATCGCGGCGCTGGGGAACAGCCTGACTGTGTTCATTGCCAGTATAGGGGTCATACTGATGCAGTAACGCATGCGTCGTTCGCGTCGCAGGTCAGAGCTGCGACCGATCAGAATCATCCCCAGGGCGGCGCAGGTAAAGGGGATCATGGTTTAGAGCGAAATGTGGGTGATGCTGGATACACCGAGTTTCTGGATCGTCGTCGGCAACCAGAAGTTGAACGCGTAGGTGCCCAGAGCAGAACTGAAATAGAGGAATGCCAAGACATAGACCGTGAGAGAGAAAATATCAGACCGCGGTGAAGTGGCGCGTTGCCACTGGACGAGCAGATGCAGATCGACTGAATAGCTGCTGGCTGCCCCCCCTGAGTGGCTTGGGCGCCAATGGCGCCCAAGCTTAGAAAATGTTGATTGGAAACTCGGTAATCAGCCTGACCTCATCGATGTCAAGGTACCTGTAGCCGCTGGTAGCCCGGTGAGTAGATTGCCTCAGGCGAAACGACATATCGCGCGCAGGCCCGGACTGGATCACGTACTTGATGTCGAAATTTCTCTCCCAATGCTTGTTGTCCTTGTCGGTGTCATACACGTAGCGAGCGGTGTAGTAGGGGTTGTGACTGTGCGAGTTATCCATCCCATCCCCCCTGACATACCTGGTCATGAAGCTAAGCCCTGGTATGCCTAAAGCTGCGAAGTCGTAGTCGTACCTCAGTTGCCACGACCTCTCGTTGGCTTCCGTGAACGTTGCGTACTGAACCGCGTTGCCTATCGTGATGGTGCCGCCCATGGTGCCAAAGCCGATCCAGTCCAGGGGCTCGTCACCGTTGATCCTCTGGTGAATGACTGAGAGTGTGTGGCCACCGTTGGTGTAGGCAGTGGAAAATGACCAGGAGGTATTGTTTATGGGGCCCGCGAGGCTTTTGCCATAGTTCAACGTACGGTAAATGTTTAAGTCGAAATCTATTCTTTTGCTTTCGTCAATGGCGTAGCTGTATTTAGTGTTGCCATAGTATTGATGCCAGGCATTTTCTAGCTGACCTGCATAGAGGGCTACCGATAGATTCCCTTGCTGGTAGCGGCCACCGATAAAACTAGCAGAGTAATAAGTGATCGCGGTACCTCCACGCTTTAGGGCGTAGTCGGTTGTGAATTTATCGTCGCTGTTGGACGAGTCAACCCCGGTCTGTCTCGTGTAGTGGCCTGCCTCCAGAGTGAAATTGTCAAATTCGTTGACGTTCAACTGAAGCCCCGTGGCGGCGCTGGGAAATAGCCGAACAGTATTCACCGCCAGTACAGGTGTCATTGGCATCTGTTCGCCATACTTCAGCGTACTTTTTGATGCCCGAAGCTTCAGAGCGGCACCAACCCTAGAATAATCATCGCCAAGCTTGCCATCGCCGTCGATGGGCAGGAGTCGCAAGCCTGCGGTACCGCCTCCTGCACTCAGCTTGAGGCCTAAGATTGCATTGGCATCTAACCCAAGACCGATTGCTCCGGGTGTAAAACCGGACTGAAAGTCCACAAGAAAGCCTTGGGCCCACTCCTGTGCGTATCCATTTCTTTCGTTAACAGGCTTGAAGGCGTTTGTTCCGGTAGCACTTGAACTGCCGTTACGGAAATCTCGATGGAAGAAAAAATTCTTATTGGTAAAGCGCAGTTTTGCGTCATCAAATAATGGATTTTCCGCTGCAGTTGCCTGAAATG
Organism: Pseudomonas sp. NPDC089743; assembly: GCF_044748785.1. Lineage (NCBI taxonomy): Bacteria > Pseudomonadati > Pseudomonadota > Gammaproteobacteria > Pseudomonadales > Pseudomonadaceae > Pseudomonas > Pseudomonas sp. NPDC089743. The sequence continues at coordinate 544,797 of NZ_JBIVGS010000002.1, read as the reverse complement.
ATGAGATGCAGAGAGCGCCCATCAGCATTGCGCAATGGCGTGACATCTTAGGTACCTTCCTTATTTTTTTTGTTTGGAGAGGTAACGCATTTATATGAGGTTTTCTATGGTCAAAAATTGTCGTTTGAGGTTGCTAATCCATTAGCGCGTGTGCGAAATATTATGCAGGCATGCAGGCATGCCTGCGGCATTGAGGTTGGAATAACGACGCTTTAGTACCAACCGCTAGGTTTTGATCTCAAAATGATCGAGGTAACTCGAGCCAGCGTTCACCTAGCAGGTTTGCGAGCATGTCATCGGTCAGTGGTGCAAAAGAGTAGAGGCGGATATCTCGATAGTAGCGTTGCATCGGATATTCCAAGTCAAAGCCTGCTCCGCCCATCGACTCCATGCCGACCCTCACCGCTTCGTTGGCAGCTTTACTGGCGGCAAGCTTTGCGATGGCGCTGGAAACCTCGGTATTCTGATCACCTTGCTCCTGCGCAATCGCAGCCAGTTGGGTGGTGAGCCAAGCCTGCTCTAGTGCAACGCCGGCGTATACCAGCCGATGCTGCAGCGCTTGGAATTGACCGATGGGTCGGCCGAATGCTTTACGATCTTTGGCGTAATCGACTGCCAGTTGCTGAGCGCCCCGACCAATGCCAACAGCGACTGCAGCGGCGTTCAGACGCTCAGAGTTGAGCGTGCTCAACACTTGGATGAAGCCTTGATCTACGTCGGCCAGTACTGCGTCATCCGAGAGCTTTACGTCGTCGAAGGCAACAGAGCAGGTGTCGTAGCTGTTGATAGCGAAGGTATTGATCTCTGTTGCCGAAACGCCAGGTGCTGACTTATCGACGAGGAACAGGGTTACGCCGCGCGAGCGGTGCTCGCCGGTGCGAGCGAGGACAATGAGCAGGTCAGCGTGGATTGCGCCACTGATCCAATATTTGCTACCGGTTAGTCGCCAACCGTCATCGACTCGCTTGGCCTTGGTGCGCATCGCCTGCAGGATGTCAGTGCCACCGCCTTCTTCAGTCAGGCAGAACGATGCTTTGATCTCGCCGGCGCAGAGTCTCGCCAGGTATTGATCTTGCTGCTGCGGAGTTCCGTATTGGCTGAGGAGTCGAGTAGCCATGAACTGAACGACGCCGAAGACTGCCATGGAGGTTGCCCTGCGACCTAGCGCCTCCAAGGTCAGAACTTGGAGCTTAGGCGTACCACCGGATCCCCCACATTCCTCGCCGATACCCACGCCCCAGGCGCCGAGCTCAGCCAGTGCTCTATGTAAGTCGAAATCGAATTTCTTGGCATTATCCAGCTTCTGGACATGCTCAACAGGTGCCACCCGCTTGATGGTGCCTTCCACTGCATCGCAGAACAGTTGCTCTTCTTCGGATAGCTTCAAAAACATCCTACTCTCCTGGGCTTCTTGCTGGTTGCAAAGGAGCCGGGGGCTACGTGCCTTCCCGGCCGCTGGAGTGGAAATCTGTCAGTCAGGTTTACCGACAGCAAGGGCATGTTTAGGCATGAGCGTGAGCATACAGAGGGCTGCGATCACCATGATCAGGCTGATCGCATACATGCCGGCGTGGTCCTTACCCGTCAGTTCGCGCGCGATGCCAATGATCGCGGGCGCTGCAAAACCACAGAGCGAGCCGAGCGAGCTGACCAATGCAATCCCAGCTGGCGCGCTTTTGCCTTTGAGGTATGTCGCTGGAATTGCCCAGCAGACGATGATTGCCCCACTGAATCCGAACGCTGCCCCACCCAATAGGGCTAGGGACAGGGGGAGGGAGGTAGAAAGGGTAGAGAGGGATAGCATTGCTGCGCCGAACAAGATGCTGATGCAGTAATGCATTCGTCGCTCGCGTCTGAGGTCAGAGCTGCGGCCGATCAACATCATCCCGAGGGCGGCGCAGGTAAACGGGATCATTGCGTAGAGCGAAATGTGGGTGATGCTGGAAACGCCGAGCTTTTGGATAGTAGTCGGCAGCCAGAAATTGAACGCGTAGGTGCCGAGAGCAGAGCTGAAATAGAGAAATGCCAGGACATACACTTTCGGGTCGATGAGAGCGCTGAATATCGCCTCACCACTGTGTGGGTTGACTGCTTCTGGGTCGAGCGTTGACTTGTCATGAGCCATCAGCTCTTGATGCAGAGCCTTCTCCTCGGTGCTGAGCCAGTGCGCCTGTTCGGGTTTATCGCAAAGCAAAAGGAAGCATGCGATCCCGATGAAGATGATGGGTACAGCTTCCAGCAAGAAGAGCCACCGCCATCCCGCCAGGCCAGAAACACCATTCATTGACTCCATGATGAGGCCTGAGATTGGGCCGCCCAGGATGGGGGCGACCAGCGTTGCAAGCAGAAGGGTGCCGGTCACTCGACCGCGCATATAGCTTGGGAACCAGTAGCTCAGATAGAGAATCACACCAGGGAAGAAGCCTGCTTCAAAGATCCCAAGCAGCAAGCGCAAGATGTAGAGCTGCTGGGCGGTGGTAACAAGCATGGTGGCGGCCGATGCCAGCCCCCAGAGCACCATGATTCTCGTCATGGTTTTTCGGGCGCCTATCTTGTCTAGCAGCAGATTGCTAGGGATCTCAAAGAGGGCGTAGCCAATGAAAAAGATGCCGGCTGCAAAGCCGTATTGGCTTTCCGTCAAGCCTAGGTCGGGGAGCATCTGAAGCTTCGCATAGCCGATATTCACCCGATCAAGGAAGGCGAAGATGTAGGCGACAAAAATCAGAGGGATGACGCGCAGTGCTATTTTTCGAAAAAGCACACGATTGATTGCGGTTGCTTCAGCAAGGCTCCAGCTGGAGGCGTCGATCGTCGATTTCATGGTGAGTCCAGTGTTGTTATTGTGCGGACTTCGAATGAAAGGCGCGCGTGGACGCCTTTCACCATTTAGGTCTTACTCAGCATTTACGGTATTTTTGAGTGTTCCGATTCCCTCCACTTCAACTTCAACAACATCACCAGGTTTCATCCAGAGTGGCGGGGTACGGAATGCACCCACGCCACCGGGGGTTCCAGTCGCGATCACATCCCCAGGCAGAAGCTCGGTGAAGGTTGAGATGTACTCGATCAACTCAGGAACTTTGAACAGCAGGTCGTCAAGACCTTCACGCTGTACTACCTCGCCGTTCAAGCGCGTTTCCAGGACAAGGCTGTTGATATCGGTGATTTCCTCTTTGGTGACCAGCCAAGGGCCAAAGCTACCGCTCCCGACAAAATTCTTACCCGCAGTGAACTGAAGGGTGTGTCGTTGCCAGTCACGAATCGATCCGTCGTTGAAGAGGCTGTAACCCGCTACATGCTGCAGAGCGTTCTCTTTCGAGATGTGCCGACCCGCTTTGCCGATCACGATCGCCAACTCGCCCTCAAAGTCGAAAGCGGTGGATGCCCTGGGCTGGATGAGTGGCTGGTCGTGACCAACTTGGGCGCTCGCGAATCGCGTGAACAGGGTGGGGTGCTTTGGTACTTCGCGGCCAGTCTCGACAATGTGCTTGAGGTAGTTCAGGCCAACGCACAGAACCTTGTCGGGGTTTGGGATGACTGGAAGCCATTGAACCTGTTCTTTACTCAGAACCGGCGCATCGCGCAACGCAGCGAGTTCAGCTAAACCGTTACTGGACTCTAGAACGGAGCGCAAATCGGAATAGCATTGACCGAGCACTGCGCCAGCGTCCGAAATGGTGTCGCCATTGACGACACCGTACGAACTGCGCCCGTCATAGATGAAGGATGCAATTTTCATCGACAAAATCTCTCAGGATTAACCCAGGACAATCAGAACGTGCCCGTCGTCGACGGTATCGTTTTCTACGACCTTGATCTCTTTAACGACGCCCGAGTCATCGGCCTCTACCGGAATCTCCATCTTCATGGACTCCATGATGATGACCTCATCGCCGAAGTTGACCTCTTGCCCCACCTGGACGTTGATCTTCCAAATGTTTCCGGCCATGGGTGCCTTGATTTCGCTCATCAGCTAAATCCTTTCTAATTGTCTTAGGGTTAAACCGGGTAGATGCCGTTGCGACGGTCGATACGAGGAATGTCGCGGCGGCTGTACAGTGCAAAGCGCTTGATCAGTTCGTCGCGCAGCTCGTCGGGATCGACGACGGCTTCGAAGGAGAACTGATCGGCAGGGTCGAACGCGTTGATGTCCTTGGCGTAGGCCTTTTGCTTTGCATCGATGAAGGCTGCTCGCGCTTCGCCTTCCAGCGCCTGGATCTCGTTGTAGTGGATGGCGTTGATGGCAGCCTCTGGGCCCATCAGTGCCGGCATTGCGCCTGGCAGGGCGAGCTGTGCATCAGGCATGGTCGGGCCGCCCGACATACCCAGGTAGCCTCCGCCGTAACCTTTGCGAACCATGACGGAGATCCGTGGCACCTTCGCTTCGCACACCGCATGCAGCAGCTTGGCGCCGTGACGGATGATCCCCGCTTTCTCCACGGCACTGCCGATCATGTAGCCACTGATGTCCTGCAGGAACAGCAGTGGAATGTTGAAGGCGTTGCAAGCCCAGATGAAACGGGTCGCTTTGTCTGCGCTGTCGTTGAACAAAACGCCGCCTTTGTTCTTCGAGTTGTTGGCGATAATCCCGACAGGGCGGCCGCCTAGGTATGCGAAGGCGGTGTAGATCTCTTTGGCAAAGAGCGCCTTCACTTCAAAAATCGAGCCCTCGTCGACCAGTGATTCAACCAGTTCGCGCACCTCGAACGGACGGTTCTGGTCCGCTGGAACGATTTCGGTGATCGAGCGTTGGGAGGCCGGCTGCTTCGGTTCGCGCAAAGGAGGGAGCTGGCTGTTGTGACTTGGGAAGAAGCGCAGGTAGTCTGCAGCGGCCTTGAGGGCTTCTTCTTCATTCTGTGCCAGGTAGTCTCCCAGGCCACTTATGGCACAGTGCATGCGAGCACCGCCCATTTGTTCTTCGGTGACCTTCTCGCCGATTGCCGCTTCAGCCAGGCGCGGAGAGCCCAGGTAAGCCGTTGCCTGCTTGTCGACCATGATGACCAGGTCGCACAGCGCCGGGACATAGGCTGAGCCGGCAGGGGAAGGGCCGAACATGACGCAGACCTGGGGCACCACGCCCGAGATCTGCACTTGTGTGTAGAAGATGTTGCCCCAGGCGATCCGTCCGAGGTAGCAGTCGAACTGGCTGTCGATTCGAGCGCCGGCACTGTCCACGAGGTAGATGATCGGCATCTTGGCCTCGACCGCTATTTCTTGCATTCGCACGATTTTGCGGAAGGTGTGGTAGCCCCACGTGCCTGCTTTGACGGTCATGTCGTTTGCAATCACAGCGACTTCCTGGCCGTTGATCTTGCCCACTGCAGTTACCACGGCGTCGCCAGGCATTCCCCGAGATGCGCCAACAAGCAGGCCGTCCTCGAGGTACTCACCGTCATCGAAGAGGATGTTGAGGCGATCGCGTACGAGGATCTTACCCTGAGCCTGGTGTTTTTCTTTTGCTTTGTCTGAACCGCCCGCGCGTGCGATTTCAACGCGACGTTGCAGTTCTTTTACGTTTTCGTAACCGCTCATGCCTTCACCTCTTTCTTGGCGAAAAAATTCTCGATGCCGCGACGCAGCTCGTCGGAGCACATGAAGGCTGGGCGCAGGCCGCGGGCCAGTTCCAAACCTTCGATCAGGCCAACGGACGAGATTTTGTTGAATGCGTGCTTGCCCCGACGAACAGTGGCGGGTTCCAGGTGTGTGAACGTTTTCACCAACTGGTCTACCAAGGCATCGATTTCGTCAGCCGTGGCAACTTGATTGACGAGCCCCATGCGGTAGGCCTCTTGGGCATTGATGGTGCGGCCGGTAAGGGCCAGATCCAGGGCGTGACGCTGTCCCAGGCGGCCTAGCAGCGCAGGAAGAATGAAAAGCGGGAAAAGCCCGATTTTCACTTCCGGAGAGCCGAACTTGGCGCCTTCGGTGCAATAGGCAAAGTCGCATGCAGCGACCAGGCCGCACGCGCCAGCCATGGCAGGGCCGACAACGCGGGCAATGACCGGCTTGCTCAGGGTCGGGATTACGCTGAAAAGCCGTTGCCAAGGTTCACCGGTCTCCCACAGCTGAGTACCGCCCGCATCAACGGTCGACAGAAATTCGTCGAGATCGCCGCCGGAGGAGAAGCACTCGCCTTCGCCTGTGATGACAATGACGCGAATGTCCTGCTCGGCATCCAGTTGTATCAGCGTATCTACCAGGTTGCTGGCAGTGGCGGTGGCAATCGCATTTCGCTTGGGCGGATTGCTCAGAATGACGGTGGCGCGGGGGCCTTGGCGCTCGACCAGGAGCTGAGTTGTGCTCAAGGGGTTCTCCTTTTTGTTTTACTAACCGTTGTTAGTTTTCGAGAATATAGCTAGGCTTTGTTTCCAGCACAAGCCTGGTCGTCGCTTTTCGATCTGTGGACGCTACGCCCAAAGAATGTGGTGCGCAGGCGGAGGCAGATGTATCAAGGTAGGTGACTTACAACTGTTAGTTTTAGGAGATGATCGTGACAGAACAAAAATTACTGATCGCGAATCGCGGCGAGATCGCTTGCCGGGTGATTCGCTCCGCCAAAGCTCTAGGAATTCCTACCGTCGCGGTGTATTCCGAAGCGGATGCCCAAGCGCAGCATGTGAAGGCTGCTGATGAGGCGTTTCTGATTGGCCCGTCCAAAGCGGCGGAAAGCTACCTTGATGCGCAAAAGGTATTGCGTGTAGCCAAAGACAATGGCGTAACTCTGGTGCACCCCGGTTACGGCTTCCTGTCTGAAAACACCGACTTCTCCGACGCTTGCGCCGCTGCTGGTATTACCTTCATTGGGCCGACCGCAGAGGTGATCAAAGCAATGGGAGACAAGCAGCGCTCCCGGCATTTGGCCATCAAAGCAGGTGTGCCCGTGCAGCCTGCGGCAGAAAACGTGACTGCCGAAGACCCCGAAGCACTGATCAACGCCGCAAGAGTGGTGGGCTACCCGCTGCTGGTCAAAGCTTCAGCAGGGGGGGGCGGTATCGGGCTCAAGCCTGTCCATTCGCCCGCTGAGCTGGTTGAGGCCGTCGCGGCAACTCAGCGTATGGCCGAGCGGGCATTCGGCGACGGCACTGTATTCCTTGAAAAGCTGATTCAAAGCGCGCGCCATATCGAAGTCCAGGTGTTTGGTTTCGGCAACGGCGAGGCTGTGCATCTATTCGAGCGCGATTGCTCGATCCAGCGCCGCTATCAGAAAGTGCTGGAGGAGTCGCCAGCGCCCAATGTTCCCGTCGAGGTGCTGGCGCAGATGGCTGAAGCCGCTGTCAACCTGGCCCGACTCTGCCGCTACGACGGCGCTGGTACCGTGGAGTTCCTGTATGACGATGCCTCCAAGTCGTACTTCTTCCTGGAGATGAATACGCGGATTCAGGTTGAGCACCCGGTTACCGAAGCGGTTACGGGCGTTGATCTGGTGGAGGCGCAGATTCGGCATGCCCTGGGTGAGGATGTGGCCCGCGATCTGACCCAGCAGTCGATCCAGCGCAGTGGTCATGCCATTGAGGCACGGCTGTACGCCGAGTCGCCCGAGAAGAAGTTCATGCCTGCGCCGGGCCTGATTGAAGCGCTCGAGGTGCCTCAAATTGAAGGTGTGCGCATCGATGGTGGGTTTGTCGCCGGAGACCGTATCACACCGTTCTACGATCCAATGATCATGAAGATCATCGCCCATGGCAAAGACCGTGCCCAGGCGGTCTCTCGGCTTGAGAAAGCCTTGACCGAGTTGAAGATTTCGGGGCTCAAGACCAATCGCCAATTCCTGCTTCGCGTACTGGCCGAACCGGCTTACCTAGAGGCGAAGGTGCACACCCGTTTCATTGATGAGCACAGCGGAAGCCTGTTCGCGGTTGCTGCAGAACAATCCGCTTAAGGAGAAATCGACATGGCTGTTACTACTCCAAACGTGCCCGGCATCGAGGGGCTCTCCGAGCTGGCCTCGCGCTACATCAATGTCGAGTCGCTTCCCTGGAAACCCACGCCTACACCCGGCATCGACATGAAGATCCTGTTGCAGGACAAAGAAAGCGGTCTTCTCACCGCGTTGTTTCGCTGGGCGCCTGGCACGCGCCTGCCACTGCATGAGCATGTAGAGGTTGAGCAGACCTACGTGCTGGAAGGCAGCATCGTCGATGACGAGGGAGAGGTGGTTGCGGGTGACTTCGTCTGGCGCCCTCGCGGTAATCAGCATTTGGCCCGATCGCCCAATGGGGCGCTGGTGCTTTCATTCTTCTTGCGCCCGAACAAGTTCCTTGAGGGCGAACACGCAGGTCAGAATCTGGAGTAAGAAATGAGCGATCTTCCAAAGCATATCTGGATCAACGAGGAAGGCCCGCGCGAAGGCTTCCAGATCGAGGCGAACCCTATTGCGTTGAGTCGCAAGGTCGAGCTGATCGAGGCCCTGGCGCAAACCGGCCTGAAGCAGATTGACTGTGTTTCGTTCGTCAATCCAAAGCGCGTGCCTGGCATGGCGGATGCCGATCAGTTGGCGGCGGCGATCAAGAAGCAGCCGGGTGTGCGCTACACCGGTCTCTGGTTGAATCAGCAGGGGCTGGAGCGCGCTTACAAGTCCCAGCTCGATATCATTGGTGCTATCCGTGTAACCGCCTCGGAAGCGTTTTCGGTCAACAACACCAACAAGAACATCGAGCAAACGCTGGATGAGCAGCGCGCCTGGTTGAAGTCTTACGCGGAGCATGGCGTGCCTGTGGAGTGGGGCTATGTCATGACGGCATTCGGGTGTAACTACGAAGGCTACATGCCTATTGCGCAGGTCGTGCGAATGGTTGGAGAGGTCCTGGATCTCGCTGCTGAAGCGGATGTGCAGCTCAAGGGGGTCTATCTTGCCGACACGGTGGGTTGGGCCAACCCGTTGATGATGGAAAGAACCATCGGCGCCGTTCGCGAAAAGTGGCCTGATCTGGCGCTGGGTTTGCACCTGCACGATACCCGTGGAACGGGGCTGGCTAACGTATACGCCGCCCTCAAGTTGGGCGTGGCCAAGTACGACAGTTCATGTGCGGGCCTGGGTGGTTGTCCATTCGCAGGCCACCGCGGTGCGGCGGGCAACATCTGCACCGAAGACCTGGTGTTCATGTGCGAGGAGATGGGTATCGAGACGGGCGTTGATCTCGATGCGCTGATAAAGGTGGCTCACCAGGCCGAAGACATCTTCGGGCGCCAGCTTCCGGGCAAGGTCATGCATGGCGGCAGTTTGGCGCGCTACAAAAAGGCATAAAGACCGCAGGTATGAAAAACCCACCTTCGCAGGTGGGTTTTTTCAGGCCCGTTCGAAGCCAACCATTCGAAGCGCAAGCTCTATGTGCTGGCGTGCAAGCTCTTCAAGCTCAAGCTTGCCGCCGGGCTGGTACCAGGTGCAGATACCGGTGAGCATGGAGATCAGGGCTTTTGTCGTGAGGTTGCAATCAGAGACATTGAAGATGCCTTCCTTCACGCCATCTTCAATGATCTGGCGCACCCGGCGTTCATATTCCGAGCGTAGCCGGGTCACCATGCGGTAGTTGTCTTCATCGAGGCTTCGAAGCTCCATGTTGCCGATGAAGACCTCCTTGCGGCGCTCTGTATGGAAATGCAGGTGCACACCGACCATGGCCTCAAAGCGCTGATACGTCGTTGGCTGAAGGTCCACCTTGTCGGTGAACTCCATCAGCAGGTCACGCATCACCGCCTTGAGAACGGTTGCCAGGAACTCTTGCTTGTTGCTGAAGTAATTGTAGAGCGAAGCGGCTTTGATGCCGACCTTCTCTGCAAGTGCCCTCAGGGTCATGGCCTCATAGCCATAAGTGGCTATCAAATCCACGCCGGCAGTATGAATGGCCAGCTCGGTGATTTCTCGTTTCGCGCCTACGGGTCGCATTAGGTCACTGTCTCTTCAAGGGTGGGAGGGCGGCTCAACGTGTCAGGTAGCCGCCATCCACAGGTAGCATCGCACCAGTAATATAGCTTGCCAGGTGCGAGGTCAAGAATACCGCCGGGCCGACCAGTTCGTGTGGCTCACCGGTGCGCCCCATCGGGACATGGCTGAGGAATGTCTGGAGCTTGGCGGCATCCTGGCGGGTGTCTTGCGACATCGCGGTTGGAAAGGATCCGGGGGCTAACCCGTTTACGCGGATGCCGTCTGCTGCAAGTTCCGAAGCCAACGCCTTGGTGAACTGGAGTACCGCGCCCTTGGACGTGATATAGCTCGATAGCGATGACAGGCCGGCGGTGAAGCTGTGGATGGAGCCAATGTTGAGTATGGAGCCTTTGGTGGCCTTCAACTGTGGCAGGAAGGCATGGGTAGTGTTGAACATGCCGGTTACGTTCACGGCCAGCGTTCGCTTCCATTGTTCTGGGCTTTGATCGCTGGCGAACGGGGTACGAAACAGCAATCCGGCGTTGTTCACCAAGGCAGTGATGTTGCCAACCTCCCGCTGTACGCGTTCTGCGAGTGCGCGGCACTCGTGCTCATCGCACACATCCAGTGCATACGCGTGAGCATTGCCACCATTGTCGGATAGGGTTTTAGCGGTAGCTGTTGCAGTGTTCAAATCGATGTCTGCGACGATCACCGTCGCGCCGGCAGCCGAAAAGCCGTGAGCGAGCGTCGCTCCGTTGCCTCGGCCGCCTCCGGTGATGAGAACGATGGCATCGTCAAGGCGTAGGGACAGGTTGGTCATGGTCGATCCTGTATTTTTTGGATTAGAAACTAACGATCGTTATTTTTAGCCTGTACGCCCCGAATTACAAGGACTTTTGCCGTATTTTGTCTTAATTTTCGCCCTCTATTTGGCTGTTTTGTAGGTGTTTTTGTTCTAAAAACAGTGGTCTTACCCCCTTGCAAACTAACGAAGGTTAGTTATTCTGAGCGTCCATACAGCTCACAGGCTGCGCGGCGCTTCGCGCGTTTGTGAAGCTTCAGAACAATTACAAGAGGATTAATTATGTCTAGCCGTATGCTGCTGGGTGGGCATATCACCCATAATGCCAAGCGTTTCCCCGACAAGGTGGCCCTGATCGACAAGGCGGGGCGCACGACCTACTCGGCGTTTGAGTCCGGTGCCAACCGGGTAGGCCACGCGCTGTGCGCGCATGGCGTTTCGCATGGCGACAAGGTCGCCTTCCTGGCCAGCTCCAGTCGCCAGTGGGTCGAGGCGTTCTACGGTACTGTCAAGATCGGTGCGGTGGCTGTACCACTGAATTACCGGGAAACGCCTGAGCAGATTTCCATGATGCTCGAGGACAGCGGTTCAAAAGTACTGTTCATCTCCGAGCCGCACGCTGAAGCCTTTGCTGGGTTGCTGGAGCGGCTGCAACTGCCAGTCGTGCGGCTGGAGTCGCTGGAGGCCTTCAAGGCCGATCATGCTGACGAACCCCACCCTGCAGGCTCCCTGAGCGAGCATGACCCTGCGGTGATTCTGTACACCGGTGGCACGACCGGGCGATCCAAGGGCGTGCTGCTGAGCCATGCCAACCTGTTCTGGAACTCGCTGAATGAAATCATCGATACTGACATGGAGGAGGGCGACAACACCCTGATCGCTACGCCGTTGCACCACTCTGCGGCGCTCAATTGCTGGTTGCTTCCGCACCTGTACCTGGGGGCTACTGCCACGCTGCTTGAAAAATATGCCACTGAAGACGTGTTGCGCGTCATCAGCAAAGAGCGCGTCACTAATACCTTCATGCCGCCCTCGCTGGCCCGAGAGTTCGTCTTGCACCCGCTGGCCAAGGCGCTCGATGTCAGCTCCATGACCCGGTGGTACGTAGGCAGCGGCATTCTTACCGCAAACGACCGCAGTGCCATGAAAGCCTGTATTCCTGGCGTGAAAATTTACTACCAGTACGGCCTCACTGAAGCGGGCCCTATTGCGACGGTGCTCAAGGAAGAGGATTACGAACGCGCCCGCGGCTCGATTGGCCGGGCTTTCCAGAACGTGGAGGTGGCCATCGTCGACGACAAGGGCAACATTGCCCCTGCAGGCGAGATCGGAGAAATCGTGCTGCGGGGCCCTACCATCATGCTGGGTTACCACAACCGCCCTGATGCGACGGCTGATGCGATCGACCAGGACGGTTGGCTGCACACGGGCGACCTGGCGCACATGGATGCCAACGGCTTCGTGTATTTCTACGATCGCCTGAAGGACATGATCAAAACCGGCGGGCTCAACGTCTATTCGCAGGAAGTCGAGGCGGTGCTGGCCAAGCACGACCACGTTCGCGAAGTGGCAGTGATCGGCTTGAACAACGAGCGCTGGGGTGAGGAGGTTACCGCAATCATCGTGCTGCACGATGGGGTTGTCAGTGATGCCGAACTGCTCGTCGCGCATGCCCGTGAGCACTTGGCGAGCTACCAGTTGCCCAAGCGTGTCGAGTTCATCGCCTATGCAGACATGCCATTCAACCATAACGGCAAGATTCTCAAGCGCGAGCTCCGTCAACGTTTCGAGCCACAGGGCCAATAAGGATTAACATGGCTATCGACTTCGAAAAACAAGGTCGTGTCGCCCTGGTGACGATCAGTCGTCCCCAGGCCATGAACGCTATTGACCTGAACACGCATCTGGCCTTTCAGGAGATCTGGTCTCGGATCAATGCTGATGACCAGATCCAGGTTGTGGTGTTGACCGGTGCCGGGACCAAGGCTTTCTGTTCAGGCGCTGACATCGGTACCTTCCTGCCTTACCTGCGCGAGCGGGCGGTGAAGGAGCTGGACGATGGGGACTTTTGCGGTATCAATCGTGGTTCGCCAACGACCAAGCCGATCATTGCCGCCATCAACGGCCTTGCCTATGCGGGGGGGCTTGAAATCGCTCTGGCCTGCGACCTGCGCATCGCCGTGGATTATGCCAAGTTCGCCCTGCCGGAGCCGCGATGGGGTGTCATCGCTGGTGCCGGCGGTGTTACTCGGCTGTCGCGGGTGGTCCCCAGTGCCCTGGCGACTCAAATGGTGCTGACCGGCGAGCCTATTACCGCCGAGCGTGCGCTCGCCGAAGGGTTGGTGAGTGAGCTCACCACTTCGGAAAATCTTCTGCCGCGCGTGTTGGAAATTGCCCACGGCATCACCAGAAATGGCCCGCTGGCTGTTCGCGCTTCGCTGCAAGTGATACGACGCGGCGCCGACTGCGGCCTCGATGCTGCGCTGGAGTTGGAGCGCACGGCTTTCCGTCGAATTCTTCTGAGTGAAGACTTCAAGGAAGGGATCGCGGCGTTCACCGAAAAACGCGAGCCCAACTACAACGGCCATTGAGGTACGGCACATAACGGGCGTTGCATGGGCGTTAGGGGGCAAGTTGCCTTGCACCCTTTGCCTGTACAGGCGCCCGTCACAGGGGCAAGTCCAGATGAGTACGCCGGCAGAGAGGTTAGCCGCCATTTTCGCGTTGGAGGAGGTGGAGGCCAATGTATTCAAAGGTGAGAGCCAAGACCTGAGATTACCTCAGCTCTTTGGTGGGCAGGTGTTGGGCCAGGCCGCGATGGCGATGACGCGTACGGTGTTGGCAGATAAGAAACTGCATTCCTTGCACGGCTATTTCGTACGCCCTGGGCGTGCGGATGCGCCGGTGATGTATGAGGTCGAGACCGTTCAGGATGGTCGAAGCTTCAGCCGCAGGCGGCTCACCGCCTGGCAAGACTCGAAAGTGATTTTCGTTGGGGATGGTTCATTTCATATTGTCGAAGAGGGATTTCACCACCAGCGTTGCGCCCCCGAGGTCGCCGTTGCATCGACCTTGCCGACTGAACTGGACTTGCTGGCCGGGGACCCGGAGTTGATTGCAGAGATCAAAAGCCGCTACGAAGCCGCCAACGCTCTGGAGATCCGACCGGTAGAGGCCATTGACCCTAGCGCTCCCAAGCCGCGCGCGCCGCACAAGCGTTTTTGGTTCAGGTTCGCGCCACTCTCGACTCGCGATCCAGACGTGCACCGAAGCTTGCTGGGGTATGCCAGTGATACGGCCCTGCTGATTACGTCTTTGTTGCCGCATGGCGTTTCCGACATGCAGCGAGACATGCGAGTTGCCAGCCTGGACCATTCCATTTGGTTCCACAGTGATTGCTGCGTGGACGAGTGGCTCCTGTATGTCAATGACAGCCCCTGGAGTGGGGCGGGCCGAGGGCTGTCGCGCGGCTCGATTTTTGATCAGCAAGGGCGGCTTGTTGCTTCCGTTGCACAAGAAGGACTGATCAGGAAGCTCTGATGTTTCATGATGGCGGCCTCCTGTGGGGAGGGGGCGCTGTTTTTTTTTGCGTCCCCATAAAACTCTTCTGACTCAACAATAATAACGGCGCCTCCTGGGTGCTATTAAGAAGGGACATAACAACAATGAAAAATTCTGCGCCTCAGGTGACCTGCGCGAGCGCGGCGGTTGCCTTGTTTTTTAGTGTGCCTGCAGCGTCGGTTGCCGCTTCAACACCCTGGATGTTCGGGGATTGGGGTGGGCTGAGAAACGAACTGCATCAGAAAGGTTTCGACGTCGACATCAATTACAGAAGTGACAGTGCCTACAATGCGAAAGGGGGCTATGACAAGGACAAGAAACTGGCCTACGCGGATCAGTATATATTCTCGGTCAGTGCCGATCTGGACAAACTGCTGGGCGTCTCTTCTTCAGCATTTGTATTGACCTTCGTTAATCGTAATGGCGAAGAGTTGGCCAAGGAGCGGTTGACTGACCCGCGCTCAGGCTCATTGACCCAGACGCAGAATGTGTATGGGCGCGGCAGTGTTACCCGGTTATCCCAGCTTTACTTGGAAACCCGCCTGGGCGCACCCGACGCGTATTTCAGAGTTGGGCGATTCGGGCCTGAGGCATTTGGTCAATTTGATTGCGATTTTCAAAACCTGATATTTTGCGGGAATTCCGGCGGCAACTGGCACGGGGATGACTGGTACAACTTTCCGATCGGTCAGTGGGCGGCCGCAGCGCGGTATCAATTCTTCGATGATGTCGCTGTCCAGGCCGGGGTCTTCGAGCAGAATCCAACCCTTTTAGAGAATGACAATGCCTTCAAAGTGAGTACCAGTGGCGCGGAGGGCGCCCTCATTCCGCTGGAGGTTATCTGGACACCCAAACGCGCATTACTTGGCCTGCCCGCGGAGTTCAGGTTAGGCGCCTTCTATAACACCACTGATGCCGATGACCTACGCTACAACGACGATGGTGGTGAGCATGCGTTCGCGCCCGATACTCGCTACCAGTCGCACCGTGGTCGTAAAGGCTGGTGGTATGTCGCACGTCAGACGGTGGGGTATGTGGGTGGAGACCGGCAGCGCAAGATCGAGGTCTTTTCAGAAGGATTCTGGAATGATCGGGATACCGGTTTCGTCGCAAGGCACTACAATGTCGGCCTTGTCATCAATGGCCCGTTCGCCTCACGCCCCAACGACGCAATTGGCGTTGCGGTAGGTGGCTTGAGCGTTGCCTCAAATGTCACGGCGCACCAGCATGATGTCAACCGTTACAATAACGTCACCGATTACGACGACCCGCGTTTTACACCCATCCAGACCGATGAATACAGTAGCGAGATCTATTACGGTGTGAAGATTACCGACTGGCTGACGGTGCGCCCCAACGTGCAGTACATCGTTCATCCTGGCGCAGTCAACGAGGTCGATAACGCATTCTTACTGGGTTTGATGGTAAGAGCAAGCTTCTAGTCTGAGGGTTCTGGCTGGGGTGCACAGGGGCCAAGTGCTGTTCGCGCAGGGCCCTTGATGCGCGCACGCCCGTCAGCCTTCGAAAGGCGCAGCCTGTTGCAGGTGGCTCAAGAAGCTCTGAAGTTCTCGGCTTCTTCCCATGCCCTTGCGCAAGATGATTCCATACGGTGGCAAGCCCTCGATTACGTACCCTTTGAGGACCGTGATCAGCCCTGTGCGGGCGTGATCGCTGATCACTGCTTCGCTTAACACCATGACCGCATCTGTCAATTGCACCAGTTGCAGCATCGCCCAGATAGAGGAGCACTCGATCGTTTTAGAAGGGGGTAGCAGATCCCTGTCCGCCCACCAGCGCTCCACAGCTTTTCGCCCAGGGCTCGCCGCGGGCTGAAGAAGCCACGTCCACTTCTGAAGGATGTCCTCCATCTTTGCAGGGGCATGCGTTGCCAGCGGGTGCCCACTTCGTACAGCCATGACCAGACGATCGTTACCGAGGGGCTCGAAGTCGAATCGGGAGCGATCGCTCGGGGTCCCCAAGCGTGCGATCGCCACATCCAGTCGCTCCTGTTCCAGCATCTCTATCAGCAGGTCGCTGGTGTCGCTCATCATCCTGATGCCCAACTGAGGAGAGGCGCGTTTCAGGGTGGCGATAGTCGATACCACTCGATCGAGTGCGCTGCCCATGACAACGCCTACGGCTAGATGGCCGTAGCCGCCTTCCGCCCTGGCCGTCAGGTCTTCCACGCACCGATCCAGGCTGTTGAGCGCTGAATGGGCGAACTTCAACAGTGCTTCACCCACGGGGGTAGGCACGACGCCTCGAGGTTGGCGTTCGAAAAGTGCGCAGCCAAACGCATCCTCCACTTCCTGCAGCATGCGGGTAAGGGTGGGCTGAGACATGTTAAGCGTCTCGGCAGCCCGATGCAGATTCTGGCAGTTACCCAAGGTCGTCAACATGAACAAATGACGGTACTTCAACCGCTTGAAAAGGCTATAGGTTTTTGCACCGGGGCTGGCAAGGGAAAGATTCATGGCATTTGGCTATTTTATTGTTGTGATTCGGTTTTTGCATCAATAAAGCATAAAACTCTATTAGTCAAACATTGCGTCGGTGGCTACGGTTGCAAGGTGTGTACGGCACTTTCGGTCTCATCATCGGTCGGCGGTATTCCTCTCCCGTGCACAGGGTTGGATAACCAATAACAACAAGGAGCAACCACCTATGTCGGCACAACCTCTCACGCTCGAACAGCGTCTAGAACGACTGGAAGACCGGGAGAAAATCAAAACGCTGAAATACCAATATGCCTTTCATCTCGATAATGGGTACGACCCAGATGGTATTGCCGGCTTATTCTGTGAAACAGGGGAATGGATCATCAAAGGCGTTGGCGGTGAAGTGCGTGGTCAAGCTGCCATCCGGGCGCATTGTAAAAACCTGAGTAATGGCATCGTCTGGAGCCAGCACGACATATTTGCGCCGCGCATTGAATTCAATGATCGGGGTAATCGTGCCGTTGCCCATTTCAATCTGGTCTGCTTGCTGACGATGCGCAGCGAGGTTGCCGGCGGTAAAGACGAAGCCTTTCTGCTCGCGGGTCATTACACCGATCACGTGGTGAAAGTACAGGGTGAGTGGCGGTTCCAATCCATGACCGGAACGATCGAACAGTCCTCGCCGTGGACAAAAGGTTGGGTTGAGGCGCCTTTCAAAAAAGAGTCCTGGTAAGCCCGACGTACCGTGGCATGAATTCGCAGAGGTAAAAGATGACATTGTTGACTCCCTACAATCTATCGGGCACTCCACTGACCTCCCGTGTCGTCATGGCACCCATGACCCGGTCAAGAGCCAAGGACACCGTGCCCAATGCAAGCACCGCTGAGTACTATCGCCAGCGCGCCGGTGCAGGTCTGCTGATCACGGAAGGGGCTCAGATCACTCAGGAGGGCCAAGGCTACCTGTTCACTCCTGGCATTTTTTCAGCCGAACAGATCGCTGGCTGGAAGCGTGTCACCGACCAGGTTCACGACGCGGGGGGCAAGATTTTCATTCAGCTCTGGCACGTTGGTCGTATCTCTCATACCTCTTTGCAGCCCAACGGCGGCTCGCCCGTTTCTTCGGTCGATACCGTGGCCGAAAACACCACCTGCTATGGCTATGACGCCGATGGCGAGCCAGGTCAGGTGCAGGTGACGCGCCCGCGTGCATTGCCTGCCGCTGAGGTCGCTCGGGTGTCGCAGGACTTCGTCAAGGCCGCTGAAAATGCCATCCTTGCAGGGTTTGATGGTGTCGAGATTCACGGCGCCAACGGCTATATCTTCGAGCAGTTCATCAATGGTGGGTTGAATACGCGCACTGACCAGTACGGTGGGAGCATCGAGAACAGGCTGCGCTTCTTGTTGGAGACGGTAGATTTGGTTTGCGCGGCGATCGGCAGCCACCGCGTGGGCCTGCGAGTAGCACCTTTCGGGCGCCTGTCAGGCATGCCGGCATTTGCGGATGAACGTGAAACGTGGCTGGCGGCGGCGGCAGCATTGAGTTCGCGCGACCTCGCCTATGTGCATTTGAGTGACCAGGATTCGCTGTGCGCAAACTTCATGAATCGTGAATTTGTGCGCGAATTCCGCGACGCTTACCGGGGCACCTTGATGTTCGCAGGTTCGCTTACACAAGAAACTGCGCAGGCCATGATGGACGACGGGCTCGTGGACCTCGCTGCTTTCGGTCGCCCCTACATCTCCAACCCCGACCTGGTGGAGCGGTTCAGGCGCGGTCTGCCGCTGAGCCCGTTCAACCGTGCGACTTTCTACGGCGGCGGGGACGAAGGGTACATTGACTATCCGCCCTACGGCGGCCACTCCTGAGGGGCGCGCGCGGGCTTTAGCATGGGCCTGGCGAAGGGGCAGTGGGCATTCGTGTCCACTGCTTTTTTACGTTCTGGATTGGGTTCGGTCGCAGGAGGGGCCTGGCGTCTCCCGCGATACGTTTTTTGCATCTAAATCCACACATTTTCCATTGGCCATGCATCGCAGAATTGGTTAGGTTCGGTAGCGGCAACCCAATTACAACATGAGGTTTCTTCGAACCCTCTAGAGCCGGAGCAAGATGCTATGCCTGCGCACGATGTGATCGATCTCTCTTACCCTGCCATCTCGAGCGAAGCTACCAGCTTCCTGAGTAAATCCCACAAGCTGTTCATCGACGGTCAGTGGCAAGACGCCCAGAGCGGCGAGAGAAGAAAAGTATTCGACCCGGCGACGGGAAAAGTCATCGCTGAGGTTGCCGACGGTGATCAAGCCGACGTCGACAAAGCCGTCAGCGCTGCCCGAAAGTCATTCGACTCTGGTGCTTGGCGCAACCTTTCGGGGTCTGAAAAAAGCAAGGTGTTGTGGCGCATTGGCGAGCTGATCGACAAATACTCACAGACGCTGGCAGAGCTTGAAGTGCTCGATGAGGGCTCGCCCTACGGCATCGTGAAAGACGCCTACGTCCGCAACTCAGCCGAGCATTTCCGCTACTACGCGGGCTGGTGCACCAAGCTCAACGGGCTGTCCGTACCGGTAGGCCTGGCCGGCGAATGGCATGCGTACACGACCCACGAGCCCGTCGGTGTGGTCGGGCAGATCATCCCTTGGAACGTTCCTCTGCTGATGGCCGCGTGGAAGCTTGCACCTGCGCTGGCGGCGGGTTGCTCCATTGTGCTCAAGCCGGCCGAAGACACCCCGCTCACGGCGTTGCGTCTGGCGGCCATTTGCGAGGAAGCAGGGCTTCCGCCGGGTACGTTGAACGTAGTCACGGGGGATGGTCGTTGCGGCGCTGCGCTGGTCGACAGCCCTTGGGTGGACAAGATCGCGTTCACGGGGAGCACGGCAACTGGCAAGGCAATCGCGTCTGCGGCAGCTAAGACGCTCAAGCGCGTTACCCTGGAACTGGGCGGCAAGAGCCCTGTCATCGTGTTCCCGGATGCCGATCTGTCGACGGCCATTCCTGGGGTCGCTCAAGCCGTGATGCTGAACAGTGGCCAGGCCTGCACCGCAGGCTCCCGGCTTTATATCCACGAAGATGTATACGACGATGTCATCAATGGCGTCGCTGAATTCATTTCCGAGATGAAGCTGGGGCACGGGCTGAATCGCGCCACGCAGATTGGCCCCCTGATCTCTCAGCGGCAGCTTGGCCGCGTCAGTCAACTCGTGCGCAGCGGTGTCAGTGAAGGTGCGAAGGTAATCTGCGGTGCCAGTGAGGTGGGCGGGGATGGGTTCTTCTACAAGCCCACGCTGCTCGCCAACGTTGACCCTCGCATGACGGTTTACCGGGAAGAAATCTTTGGCCCGGTGATCAGCGCGATGAAAATCTCCAATCAGAGCCTGGATGACCTGGCTCGCGAAGCCAATAACACCGAATACGGGCTTGCAGCCAGTATCTGGACGCAGAACGTGACCCAGGCCCATGCACTTGCTGCGCGCATCCGGGCAGGGATCATCTGGGTCAACAGCCATAACCAGATAGACCCATCGCTGCCCTTTGGTGGGTTCAAGGAGTCTGGCATCGGCCGGGAAATGGGCCTCAGTGGGCTGGAGCATTACACCGAGACCAAATCGGTCGCTGTGCTGCTCAAGAGCTGAGCATTTACCCGCCTGGTGAGTGACATGAACCTCACCAAGACTGCGTCGCAATAGGTTCTCAGGCTACCCGAGTTTGGGTGGCCTGGGTTCTGCTCTGTGTACGAGCCCAAAGCGCGAAAAAAAACAATAGGTGCGCACATGCAATTTGAAAAAGACGTCACTGATCAAGTGAATACACATGTCCTGTCTAAACTACCCCTCTGGTTCGGCGGTTTGCTTTTGTTGCTTGCCGCGCCATTGCTCGTGGGTGGGATATACCTGGCCTGGTTGGGTGGATCCCTTTACTACCTCATTATCGGCGTTTCGCTGGTTGTCTCGGCCTACGGTTTCTTCCAGCGGAGGAAGCTGGGTGTCTGGGTCTACCTAGGCCTCACTGCAGCCACCATCGTCTGGTCGCTTTTCGAAGTCGGGCTGCAGTTCTGGCCAATGGTGCCACGCCTCGCGGGTTTCCTGGTCCTGTTGATTCCGGTTCTGCTGCTGGCCTCGAAGGTGGGCTTCGCGCCGCGCCAGAAGGTGTGGCTGGGAGGCGCGGGGGTCACCGCTGTGTTGCTGGTCGCCGGCTTCATTGCGATGTTCTTCCCTCATGGGGTTATCCGGGGGGAGGCTCGCCCTGCGGTCGCCAGTGTTGCTGCCGATAAAGCAGTGAACGGCAACTGGCAACATTACGGGCGTACACCGACCGGAACGCGGTTCGCACCGCTCGAGCAGATCACGCCAGAAAACGTTGCCGACCTTGAGGTCGCGTGGACGTTCCGTACCGGAGAGATCGCCGATACTGGTTCTGAAAACCAGAACACGCCAGTTCAGGTGGGTGACACGCTTTACATCTGCACGCCTTTGAACAAGGTCTTTGCGGTCGATGCGAACACCGGCAAGGAAATCTGGCGCTACGATGCCAAGGTTGAAAACCTCAAGGTCTGGAACCGTTGCCGTGGTGTCAGCTATTACGACGCCACTGAGGTCTCGGATGCCGTGCGCAGCGCCTCGAGCGCCGTTCAGGATTGCCCGCAGCGGGTCATTCTCTCGACGTTGGACTCGCGCCTGATCGCACTGGATGCCAAGACAGGGCAAGCGTGCCAAAGCTTCGGTACCGATGGTCAAGTCAGCCTCAAGCAGGGCATGGGCGAGATCAAACCCACCTACTACATGGGCACCTCTCCCGTTACCGTAGCGGGTAACCTCTTGATTGTCGGGGGGTGGGTCTACGACAACCTGGAAACCAACGAACCTTCGGGGGTCATCCGTGCGTTCAACGCTGCCACCGGTGAGTTGGAGTGGGCTTGGGATCTGGGCAACCCCTCGATCACCAAGTACCCGCCACCGGGTCAGACGTACACCCGCGGTACGCCGAACATGTGGTCGACCGCTGCCTACGACTCCACGCTGGGGCTTGTCTATATTCCGCTGGGTAACTCTACCCCGGATTTCTGGGGTGGGCATCGCTCTGAGGCTGCCAACCGCTATGCCTCCTCTGTCGTTGCGCTGGATTACAAGACCGGGCGAGAGCGTTGGGCTTATCAGACGGTCCATCACGATATCTGGGACTATGACATCCCGTCACAACCTGCCCTGTATGACGTACCGGATGGTCAAGGCGGTACTCAACCGGCATTGATCCAGACGACCAAGAGCGGCAACATCTTCATGCTCAATCGGGAGACCGGTGAACCCATCACCGAAGTGGTCGAGCGTGAGGTACCGCAACAAGAGCTGTCGGGCGACAAAACCGCGCCGACCCAGCCGTTCTCGGTCGGTATGCCTTACATCGGCCAGGCAGAACTGACTGAGCAAGACATGTGGGGCGCGACCCTCTACGATCAGTTGCTTTGCCGCATCCAGTTCAAGTCGTTGCGATACGATGGCGCTTTCACACCGCCGGGCACCACTGCCAGCCTTCAGCACCCTGGTAATTTTGGCGGTATGAACTGGGGCAGTGTCTCGATCAACGAAGATACGGGTGTGATGGTCGTCAACGACATCCGCATTCCCCTGCGCGTGCAGTTGATCCCAAGCGACCATCACGAAACCCATGGCAACGGCAAGCCGCACTCCGAGTTTGCACCCATGCGCGGTACGCCGTTCGTGGTGAACAATTCCTCGTTCGTTTCCCCGATAGATGTGCCGTGCCAGGCCCCTCCCTACGGTACCGTGACAGGCATTGATCTGAAGACACGTCAGGTCATCTGGCAGCGGCCCGCAGGTACCGTGCAGGACACCGCCATTGCTGGCGTGAAAGTACGGGCGCCGTTCCCTATTGGTATGCCGACTATCGGCGGCACGGTGTCGACGCGGTCTGGCCTGGTCTTTTTTGCCGGCACCCAGGACTATTTCCTGCGGGCTTACGATCAATCCACTGGCCAAGAGCTCTGGAAGGCTCGCATGCCTGTAGGGTCTCAGGCGACCCCGATGACCTTTGTGTCGCCGTCGAGCGCTCGCCAGTTCGTCGTGGTCAGTGCCGGTGGGGCTCGCAGCTCCATGGACCGCAGCGATTTGCTGATCGCATACGCACTGCCGAAGAAACAGTAGTAGTCCCAGTGCCTGCCCCGGCCGCGGGGCAGGCACCTGGTGCAACGATCTTTCCACCCCCTGACGCCAACCGAACACGGCGCCACGTGGGTGCGCTTTCTCTATTTCTTCCTATGATTCCAAAATGTTTGGAATCAAAAGTCGATTATCTTTGGCGACTTCGTAATTACAGTAGGCATTCTGAGAATGCGGCAACGAACCTGCGCTCGTTGCTTACCTTCATCGCGTACTGATTACAGAGGAACAGCCCATGGACAGCGTTATCAAAGGCCTGCTTGATCGAGAAGAAATTCGCGACCTCAGAACCCGCTACGCCCACCTGCTCGACAGCAACAACATTGACGCCCTTGACAACGTATTTGCTGCTGATGCGGTAGTAGAGGTGACTGTCGGCAAGATGGAGGGGATCGAGGCGATTCGTTCGGGCTTGAAGGATGCCTTCACACTGTTCGACCGTGACAAGCAGGGGAGCTACCCCTTCATGCATGCAATCGCGAATCACTGGATCAAACTGACCGGGCCCGATACCGCTGAAGGTCGCTGCTATTTGATCGACTTTGAAACCGCCTCGAAGCCTGACCCAAACCCACTGCTGTTGCTGGGGCTCTATGCTGACGAATACGCGCGTATCGACGGTGAGTGGCGAATCACCCGCACCCGCCTGGAGGTCGTCTGGCCAGAGCGCAGCGAACAGCCACCTGTAGCCTCGGTGGCGGGAGCGTGAACAATGTCCCCGCATTTAAAACTGAGCATTCTTGACTATTCTCCGGTCGATGAGCACCTTCAATCAACGGATGCACTTGCTGCAAGCGTTCGTTTGGCTCAACTCGCGGAGCAGAGCGGCTTTCAGCGTTTCTGGGTCTCGGAGCACCATGGTGCAGCCGCGACGGCGAGCAATTCGCCTGAAATCCTCATGTCGCGTATAGCATCAGCCACCACGCGTATTCGGGTAGGTTCGGGGGGCGTGCTGTTGCCCAACTACAGCAGCCTGAAGATTGCTGAAAACTACCAGTTGCTCGAAGCACTCTTCCCCGGCCGAATCGACCTGGGCTTCGGGCGTGCACCAGGTGCTGATCGCCGAACCAGCATGGCGCTCAATGATGAAAAAAGCGGCTCGATTCCCTACGGGCAGAAAGTCGCTGACCTGCTGGGCTTTGTGACGGGCAACCACAAAGCCAACTCGCGTTATGCGGGTATGCGCGCGCAGCCTGTGACTCGCGAGGCGCCCCATCCCTTTGTCTTGGGGGCATCGGGGGCAACCGCTGAAGTAGCCGCCAGTGCTGGGCTAGGCTTTACATTCGCGCATTTCATCAACCCGAGGGGCGACGGTCCTCGGGCAGCAGCAGCGTATCGCGATGCCTTCGTCCCCTCCGACTTTGGCAGCGAGCCCTCTGTGGTGGTTGCCGTCTTTGTCGCTGTAGGCGAAACAGCCGAGCAAGCTGAGGAATATGCGTCGGCGTTCCACCTCTGGTTGGCGTACGCGGAAAGTGCCAACCCTTTGGATCGAGTGCCATCGCTCGACACCACCCGAGCGCATCATTGGTCGGCTGGAGAGTTGGCGACTCGCAGGCGAAATGAAGGTCGGTTGATCTACGGCACTGCAGATGAGGTGGCAGCGCAACTGAGTGAACTCGCGGCGGCCTACCAGACAGACGAAGTCATGATCAACCTGATGATGCCGGGTGAGGGCGCACGGCTAAACGCTGTCACCAGCCTTGCCCGCTCGATGCTCACGCGCAGGTCAGAGTGTGGCAGCCCCTTGGCCGGAGAAGGCCTGAAGGAGGGGGGCCATGGGTGAGCACAAGTTGCCGGGGGCCAGCGTGCCCATTTCCAGAGCACATCACATCGCGCTGTCCATGGCCCATCGCTGGTTTGCTTTCTTTGAGGCGCCCGGTGGAGGCATGGGCCTGCACCTCACCCTGTTTCACCCAAATGTTCAGCTTTCAGGCCACCGCCTGAACCATATGTTTGCCAACGAGCATGAATCCTTGCAGGCCTGGTTCGCTGCGGTGCCTGATGAGGTCAGCTCGCATCACATCATACACTCCAGCTTTTCGATTGCCGGTAATGGCGATGGTCTGCTGGACATGATCGTTGCTTACCAAGCCCCGGGCGAGGCTCGAATGCAGGGGGCCATCATCAGCTACGAAACCCGTATAGATTTCGCCTCGCCGTCGCCGCGGTTCATTGCGCTCGACAAGACGCCGATTCTCCCCAACACAAAAGAGCGCTACGAAACCTCTTGGGCAGTCAATCGTGTATTGGCTCGCCTGCATGCCGCGCTGGGTGGGATCACCGACGAAGATGACGCACTGTTCGTGGCCCTGGGGCACGAAGTTCAGCTCATCAGTGCCGTTGCTGCGGCCCCCGAGGGTAGCCCGGCTTACGACGCTGTCGTGAGTGTCATTGGAGTGGATGGTCTGCTCCGCAATGCACGGCTGCACTTTTCCGACAATGTCGCCCAGCCACTGCCAACCCTCGACGCGGTCGACGCTGCGTAGCGCCCCCTCTCTTTAGTGCCACGCCGCTTTCCGGGTGCCCTTGATTCCCCCGCCCTTTTCAATGCTCGCCTGGATAGGCCGGCAACGTGTCAACCCGGCAACGTTTAATTGCGGAATGTGAGGATTAAATGAATGGAATTTAATCCAATTAATCACCTTGGGGATGAGCCGTAGAATGCCCACCAACGGCGATGAGCCCTTGGGCTTCAAGCGTCACCCTTCATTCCCATTTCACATACCTACCCGTGCGAGCCTTGCGAATCCGGGCTTGAGCGAGCGCGTGCGTGTCCGCATGCAGGTAGCGGAGAGTTTATGAACAGATCGTTTTCACGGGCCACGTTAGCGCTACTGCCACTGTCGGTTTCATTACTGGCAGCCTGTAGCCCGGCACAGGACCAAAGCGCCCGGCCTGCAGCCCTCAAGGTGGGCTATTACCAGATCAATGCGGCACCGCTGACGCTCAGCACCGACCTGCCTGGCAGAACGTCCGCTTACCGGGTTGCAGAGGTACGCCCGCAGGTCGACGGTATTCTTCAGCAACGCCTTTTCGTTGAAGGCTCCGAAGTCAAACAGGGCCAGCCGCTTTATCAAATCGACCCGCGGACTTACCTGGCCCAACAAGCGCGGGCCGAGGCCAACCTGCACAGTGCGCGCAACCTCGCGAATCGTTACGAGCGACTACTCAAAGCCAAGGCGGTCAGCCAGCAGCAGTACGACGACGCCGTGACAGCCTGGCGCCAGGCGGAAGCGGATAAACGGGTAGCGGATATCAACGTGCAGTACACAAAAGTGCTGTCTCCCGTCACCGGCCGAATTGGCCGCTCTGCGGTAACGGAAGGTGCGCTTGTCACCCAGGGCCAAACCAGTGCGCTGGCCACAGTGAACCAGCTTGACCCCATCTATGTCGATGTCACTCAACCCATCACCCGTATTCTTGCGCTGAAGCGGGCAATCAAAGCGGGCGACCTGAAGAACGCCGGCACAGACCAGGCTGAGGTGAGCCTCACGCTGGATGATGGCAGCGCCTATCCATTGACCGGTAGTTTGAAGTTTTCTGAGGTCAGTGTCGATCAAGGGACAGGCTCTGTGACCTTGCGCGCAGTCTTCCCCAACCCCGACCGCGCGTTGCTGCCTGGCATGTTTGTCCATGCCCAGGTGAAGGAGGGCGTACGCGAAAAGGCCATGCTGGTGCCACAGCAAGCTGTCATACGAGACAGCAGAGGCGTGGCAACCGCCTGGGTGATCACTGCGGATAATCACGTCGAACAGCGAGACCTGGAAACCGTTCGCACGGTTGGCAACGCGTGGTTGGTCGACAGTGGCGTGCAACCGGGTGAGCGAGTGATTACCGAGGGGCTTCAGTTCGTCCAGCCGGATTCGGTGGTTGAGGCAGAGCCTGCTTCGAACGTGCACCTGAACACGGCTTTGACCGCAAATTGAGAGGTTGATGATGTCCCGCTTTTTCATTGACCGCCCGATTTTCGCCTGGGTGATCGCCCTCGCGATCATGCTGGGTGGGGCTTTGGCCATTCACAGCCTTCCGGTCAACCAATACCCCAATATCGCGGCACCAGCCGTTCAGATCACCGTCACCTACCCCGGCGCGTCTGCCCAGACGGTACAAGACACCGTGGTGCAGGTCATCGAGCAGCAGCTTAACGGCCTGGATGGGCTTCGTTACATCAGCTCCGCTGCGAACAGCGATGGCAGTGTCGAAATCACAGTGACGTTCGACCAAGGCGTAAACCCTGACATCGCCCAGGTCCAGGTGCAGAACAAGCTGCAGCTTGCAACGCCCAACCTGCCGGCGGAGGTACAGCGCCAAGGCATCCGAGTGGTGAAGTACCAGGCCAACTTCATGTTGCTGGTCAGCATTTACTCCAAAGATGGCAAGCTCAGCTACGGCGACCTCGGAAACATCATTGTGTCGAGCTTCCAGGACCCGCTGTCGCGCACCCAGGGCGTAGGTGACTTTTTCGTGTTCGGCTTCCAGAACGCGATGCGTATCTGGCTGGATCCCGCAAAACTCAACAGCTATCAGCTAATGCCCAGTGACGTCACTGCAGCCATCTCGGCGCAGAATGTGCAGGTGTCTTCGGGCTCCATCGGGGGGCTGCCTACGCGCAAGGGCGTGGAGCTCAGCGCGACTGTAATCGGCAAGACGCGGCTGAAGACGGCCGATGAATTCAAAGAGATCCTGGTCAAGGTGCAGCCCGATGGCGCTCAGATTCGCCTGAAGGACCTGGGCGAAGTGGTGCTCGGCAACGAGACCTACTCCTACGACGTCAACTACAACGGCAAACCGGCAGCCGGTATCGCGTTGCGCCTGGCAACCGGCGCGAACATGCTGGAAACCGTGGAGCGGGTCAAACACACGGTCGACCAGCTCAAGGCTTATCTCCCGCCGAATGTAGAGGTGGTTTACCCTTATGACACCAGCCCGTCGGTGAAGGCCTCGATCGACTCGGTGGTGCATACACTGTTCGAAGCCATTGTCCTGGTGTTTCTGGTGATGCTCCTGTTCCTGCAGAACATACGGGCAACCTTGATTCCTACGCTCGCTGTACCAGTTGTATTGTTGGGTACCTTCGGTGTGCTGTACGCCTGCGGCTTCACCATCAACGTGATGACGATGTTCGCCATGGTTTTGGCGATCGGCCTCCTAGTAGATGACGCGATCGTGGTCGTGGAAAACGTCGAGCGCTTGATGGAAGAGGAGCACCTCTCGCCGCGCGAGGCCACCTACAAGTCCATGCAGCAGATTTCCGGTGCATTGGTGGGTATCGGCCTGGTGATCAGTGCGGTATTCATGCCCATGGCCTTCTTCGGCGGATCAGCAGGGATCATTTACCGCCAGTTTTCCATCACGATCATCACGGCGATGGGGCTCTCTGTCCTGGTGGCACTGGTCTTCACCCCGGCGCTTTGTGCAACCCTGCTCAAGGCCCATGCCGGTGGGGGCAAAAAGCAGAAAGGTTTCTTTGCCTGGTTCAACCGCATGTTCGAGCGAAATACCGCTCGGTACGCATCGTCGGTCTCTACCATTCTGCGCAATCCCAAGCGAACCTTTGCGATCTATGCACTGTTGCTGGTGGGTGTCGCTTTGATGTTCCGTCATCTTCCATCTGCTTTCCTGCCAGATGAAGACCAGGGCTTGCTGGTCGTGCAGATCCAGACGCCCCCGAACAGCAGCGCCGAACGGACCGAAGCGGTCCTTGATGAGGTTCGCCGGTACCTGCTGGAGGATGAGAAGGAGGGCGTGACCTCGGCGTTCAATATCAGTGGCTACAACTTCGCTGGTCGGGGGCAGAACTCAGCGGTCATCTGGGTACGGCTCAAGCCGTTTGAAGAGCGCAAAAGCAGTCAGCAGTCGGCATTTGCCATTGCTCAGCGTATCACCCGATTCGCCAGCACCGTGCGCGATGCCAATGTGGTGTCGATCGTGCCACCAGCGATCATGGAAATGGGCAACGCAACAGGGTTCGACCTGTTCCTTCAGGATAACGGCGCCCACGGCCATGCCGCGCTGATGGAGGCTCGCAACCAACTGCTGAAATGGGTGGAACAGGAGCCTGCACTGGCCATCGTGCGGCCTAACGGCCTGGATGACGAAGCCCAGTACCAAGTCACGATCGATGACGAAAAAGCACGCGCGCTACAGGTTTCGATCCAATCGATCGACGACACTATGTCGGTCGCCTGGGGCTCGAGCTACGTCAACGACTTCATTGACAAAGGGCGAGTGAAAAAGGTTTACGTCCAAGGCGAAATGGATGCGCGCATCTCCCCGGAAGACTTCGACAAGTGGTATGTGCGCAATGCTGCCGGGCAGATGGTGCCATTCTCTGCGTTTGCCACCGGACAGTGGACATACGGCTCTCCGAAGCTTGAGCGCTACGGCGGTATTCCCTCTGTAGAGCTATTGGGGCAACCCGCTCCAGGCTACAGCACTGGCGATGCCATGGCTGCAATCGAGCGTATTTCAGCAAAGCTACCCAATGGCTTCGGGGTGGCCTGGACTGGGCTCTCTTATGAAGAGCGCGCGGCAGGTTCCCAAGCGACCATGCTCTATGTGCTTTCGTTGCTGATGGTCTTCTTGTGTCTCGCAGCACTGTATGAAAGCTGGTCGGTACCGGTGTCGATCATGCTCGTCGTGCCGCTGGGTATCCTGGGCGCAGTGGCTGCAACGCTTGGGCGCGGGCTTTCCAACGATGTTTTCTTTCAGGTGGGGATGTTGACCACGATGGGGCTTGCGGCAAAGAACGCGATTCTGATCGTCGAATTCGCCAAAGACCTGTACGAGAACCAAGACCGGACGTTGGTGGAAGCTGCAACGGAGGCAGCACGCATGCGTCTGCGTCCGATCGTCATGACCTCCATCGCATTCGTGATGGGCACGTTGCCTCTTGCCCGCGCTTTCGGGCCCGGCAGCGGAAGTCAGCACTCGATCGGCACGGCCGTGGTCGGCGGTACGCTCGCAGCAACCTTCTTGGCCATTTTCTTCGTGCCGCTGTTCTACGTGGCGGTCACGAAACTGTTCAAATCCGGACGACGCGGGGCTGTGCGTGTCGCCACCCACGAGGGGGATCGTCATGAAGCATAAGCCACTCCTGCTGGTGCTGGCGATGGTACTGGGTGGGTGCAGCCTGATACCGGACTACACGCGGCCTGAAGCACCTGTGCCCAGCAACTTTCCGGAGTGGGCCGCCTATGCGGCTCAGCCTTCGGGGAATGCTGCGCAGATCGACTGGCAATATTTCTTCAAAGACCCTGCAGTGCATACGCTGGTGGATCTGGCGCTGATCAACAACCGTGATCTGCGAAAAGCCGCGTTGAATGTGGCTGCCTACCGTGCTCAGTACCGTATTCAGGGTGCAGCGCTGCTACCAGACATCGGCATTGGCGCGAATGCTGGGCGCTCTCGGACGCCCGGCGATCTTTCCGCCAGTGGGCGCCCGACCACTACGGGAGACAACAGCCTCCAGGTGGGGCTGACGAGCTACGAACTGGATGTCTGGGGCCGAGTGCGCAGCCTGGATCAGAGTGCACTTCAGACGTACCTGGCCAGCGAAGACACGCAGCGTAGCGTGCAGCTCGGGTTGGTCGCCAACGTTGCAGTCGCCTATTTCACATGGCGTACCGATCAGCAACTTCTGAGCGTTACGCAATCGACCCTGCAGAACTTCAGGCACAATCTGGCGCTGGTGCAAGCAAGCAGCGAGGCAGGTACTGCTTCAGAGCTCGACGTGCACCAGGCAAGAACGTTGGTCGACAGCGCCCGTGGGCAGGTGCACGCCTTCACTCGGCAGGTTGCACAGGATGCGAATGCGCTCAGGCTTTTGCTCGGAACCGACATTCCTGCAAACCTGAAGGCCGCGGACCTGGACGATGCCATGCTGTCTGAAATCCCTGCTGGCCTGCCAGCAGCGCTGTTGCAGCAGCGTCCGGACATCCGGGCTGCCGAGCATCAACTGATTGCCGCCAACGCCAATATCGGCGCCGCCCGGGCTGCTTTCTTCCCGAGCATTACGCTGACCGCAGGGGCGGGGACAGCCAGCAGTCGATTGAGCGGCCTGTTTGACGCAGGTTCAGAGACTTGGGCTTTCGTTCCGCAAATCCACCTGCCCATCTTCAATGGTGGACGTCTGCGGGCGAGCCTGGACTACGCGAAGATCCAGAAAGCGATCGAGGTCGCCCACTACGAATCCGTCATCCAGACCGCGTTTCGCGAGGTGGCCGATGGCTTGGCGGCGCTGGGCACCTGGGATGAACAACTGGAAAGCCAGCGTGACCTGGTACGAACCACCGAGCAATACCACCAGATGGCTCAGCGGCGCTATGACGAAGGTGTCGACAGTTACCTGGCCCTGCTCGATGCCCAACGTCAATGGTTGACTGCGCGACAGCAATTGTTGGTCGACCGCCTCGCCCAGCTCACGTCCGAAGTGCAGCTTTACAAAGCGCTTGGGGGCGGCTGGTCCGCGCCTCCGACTGGTCCAGACGTCGCGCAGCAGTAATTACGCCGATTTCCTTTGGTAGGCGTATTTCAAGGCGCCCGCGCGGCGCCTTCTTTTTCCCGGGAATCAATAGCGGCCAGGGCGTGGAAGCGGTAACGTGCGCCAGGCGAAAAATTAACCTTCGAAGCGATGCTTAGCAGGCTAAGTATCGGTATAGTGGGTGCTCCTCCACTTGAAAACGGGTTGTACGCTTGCCTGCGCATCACTCATTGGTCAAGGCACGGTGGCTTGTGTCCATGGCCATACTCAGCGCCCTCGTTGGAAGCACGGCCCCGTCTCCGCTTTATGCGCTGTATCAGGACAACCTGGGTTTCTCCTCGACCACGTTGACCATGCTCTTCGCTGTCTATGCAATCGGCGTACTGCTGGCGCTGGGCCTTTTAGGCACGCTGTCAGACCGTTTGGCTGACCGGCGCCTGGTGCTCGTGCCTGCTTTGTTCGTCGTCGCAGCGGGGTCCTTGGTATTTGCCGTCTCAACCGAGCTGACGGGGCTTTTCATGGGGCGCTTTCTGGCGGGTATCGGCACTGGAGCGCTGACTGGGAGTGCAAATGCGGCCCTGGTAGGGTTCGACGCACAAGACCGCAAGCGCCATGCCGCAGTGCTGGCGACCATTTCGTTCACCTGTGGTGCAGCGCTTGGCCCTGTACTGAGTTCACTGGCATTGGGCCTGGGGTTCTACCCAACCCTTAGCCCCTTCATACTTAACGCAAGCTTGGCCATTGTGACGGCGATCGGCTTATGCCGCCTGGCGTGGAACGACACGGCCGCTCAGCCGTTGTCCAAGCCTGCTGGCAGTGAAGCGCCGCGAACGGCCCTGCGGCAGCAGATGCAGGGTAACTGGCCGGCCTTCACCCGGATTTCGTTCATTCTTGTGGTTGCCTGGACGGTGGGGTCGGTCTTCGTGGCACTGGGGCCTTCGATGCTGCTCAGTACCATGAGCAGCGCCTCGTCAGGTAGCCACGCCTCGGCCGGCCTGCTGGTCACGGCATTCCAGGCGATCGCCGGCCTCACGCAATTCGTTTGCCGGCGCGTGAACGCCGCTCATGCGATGAGGTACGGGGGGGCGCTACTCTTTATGGCCTGGTTGGGGTGTCTGGCGGCGCTGTACCTGCATCAGCCGCTGGTGTTCGTCGTGTTTACGGTGCTTGCGGGCGTTGGCTACGGTGCTACGTTCGTAGGGGCGATGGGGATTTTCACAACGCTCGCGCCGAGTGCGCATCGCGCGGCGCTCGGGTCGCTGTTCTACCTGGCGGGCTACCTGGGAAGCGCTCTGGGCATCATTGCGATGGGCGTGGCAGTGGACCTGCTAGGCCTCGTCAGGGCTTCAGCCGTGATGCTGGCGGTGGTCGGGGCAGCGCTTGCCTGGCTTCTGCCCTGGAACCTTGAGCCACGCCGGCCTGCAGGGTAACTCAGCGGGTGAGGCTGCCCCTCATGAAACCCAGAATTTGATCTTGAGATTCCATAATGTCGGTGAATACCTTTGACGGCATCAGAGAGTTTGTCACCTCTGCCAATACCCTTAGTTTTACCGCAGCTGCGCTTGAATTAGGCGTAACGAGTTCGGCGGTCGGAAAGAGCGTGACACGCCTGGAGGCGCGCCTGGGTGTGAAGCTTCTTCATCGCACAACCCGGCGTTTGATTCTTACCAGTGAGGGCGAAGCGTTTCTGGCCAGTTGCCTGCGAGCGATCGATGAACTGGCAGAGTCGGAAAGCTTCCTCACCACGGGGCAGCAGGAGCCAGTCGGGCGTCTTCGGGTCGATCTCCCAGCGGCGTTCGGCCGTCGGCACATTCTGCCCACACTGATCGAGCTGTCGGTTCGATACCAGAGGTTGGACCTTTCGGTGAGCTTCAGTGAGCGCCTGGTAGACATCATCAACGATGGCGTCGATCTGGTGGTGAGGATCGGCAACCTCAAGGATGACGGTGAAATCGTCGCCAGAAAGCTCGGCAGCCAAAGCTTGCTGATCTGCGCGACACCGGACTACCTCAAGCGGCGTGGCGTACCCCAGACACGCGAAGACTTGCTGGTGCATGACTGCATCGTTGGCTGGCGAAACGGCACGCGCAAAACCTGGATGCTGCTGGACGAAAAAGGCCATGCCGTTGAACAGGAAGTGTACGTGAAGCACGAGATGGGCGATGGCGAGATGCTGTTGGAGATGACGCTTGCCGGGGGAGGGCTGGCACAACTGCCGACCTGGCTTGTCCAGGATCAGGTTGAGCAGGGGCGCTTGATTCCTGTTCTGCAGCAATACGAAGGCGCTGAGATGCCGATTCACGTCATTTGGCCACGGACCCGCTATATCCAGCCCAAGGTGCGCATGATCGTCGATGCCCTGCTTGAGTTGGCGCAGCGGGACGCCAAGGTTTTCCGTCCCGACTGAGTCGGCGGCAGGCACCAGGAAAAGGCGACCCTTCTGGGTCGCCTTTTCCTGGTGCTAAGTACCGCCTTTGCCAGGGCATACGCCCGCAATCATGGTCATTGCGGGGTGAAACAGGGGTAATCGATGTAGCCTTTTCCACCCGGGGTGCCGTAAAAGGTCGTGCGGTCGGGCTCGATCACCGGCCAGCCGTTTTTCATCCGCTCCACCAGGTCTGGGTTGCCAATGAAAGGGCGACCAAATGCGATCAAGTCAAGATCGCCGCTCTGCAAGGCGTTTTCAGCGGATGCGTGATCAAAGCCTCCGGCGGCGATCAGCGTGCCTTTATACGACGCTCTGAAACGCTGAGCGAAGCCAGCAGGCATGCGTTCTGCGCCAATGGTCAACTGGTCGCTCAGGTGCACGTAGGCGATCTGGCGTTTTTGCAGCTCAGATGCCGTGGTCATCCAGGTCTGCGCTTCGTCTTCGAACGGGGCCATATCGAACAGGCGCCCGAACGGTGAGATGCGTACGCCCACCCGGTGGGTACCGATCTGCGCCGCCACCGCGTCGATCGTTTCCAGCAGAAGCTTGATGCGGTTCATGATCGAGCCGCCGTAGGCGTCCGTTCGGTCGTTGACGGTAGGGTTGATGAACTGCTCGAACAGGTAGCCATTGGCGCCATGAATTTCCACGCCATCGAACCCAGCCTCAATTGCACGCACCGCTGCACGGACGAAATCACCTTTGATGCCCGCGATTTCTTCCAGCGAAAGGGCCCGGGGAAGGCTTGCCTGCATGGGGCCAGGTTGGCCATTTTCGTCATAGGCATAGGCCATGGAGTTCGCAGCTTGCTTGGCACTGGCAGAGATAGGGGCTCCACCCTCAGGCTGCAGGGTGGTGTGGGAGACGCGCCCGACATGCCACAGCTGAGCAAAAATCTTCCCCCCACGCGCATGCACGGCGTCAGTGACCTTTTTCCAGCCATCGGCTTGTTCCTGGGTATACAAACCGGGATTGAAAAGATAGCCGCGGCCTTGAAGCGACACAGGCACACCTTCGCTGATGATCAGGCCCGCGCTTGCGCGCTGCTGGTAGTAAAGGACCGTCATCTCATCCGGAATGGTCGTTTCGGCACGAGCGCGGGTCATTGGCGCCATGACGACACGGTTACTGAGCGTTAGCCCAGCCAGATCATAGGGGGCAAAAAGTAGACTCATCGTTAGCTCTCGAGCGTATCTTCCAAACCACTGTTCCTTGGCACTGTACAGGGCTTTCCGGTCAATATAATCGGTGTTCGAGGCTGAGCACTGTGGAATCTGGTTCCACAATCAAAGGCGTCCAGCGATTCATAAAATGAATCGGAGGCGCGTTTATTCGCAATGGATGCACCTGTTGGATGAAGGTATCGTCGGATAAGCCGTCAAGGCTGATTCCCGAAGCGCTCGACGCTACATGACCGTAAGGCCCGCCCATGATCAATGACCTCGCCTTTGCCGACCTCAACCTTGACATCCTGCAACGGGCAGCCCTTTGTAAAGACAAACGGGTGATCATCAAAAGAACGTCGTTCAGACTGCTGACCTTGTTGGTGCACCACGGTGACGCCATTGTCAGCCGCAAGCGTATTTTCCAGGATGTGTGGGGGGTGCATTTCGATCCCGGCACCAAACGCCTGGAAGTGCAGCTCAACTACCTTAGGCAGGTGCTTCGGGGGCTGGACTCCTCGACCAGGATCGTAACCCACCGTGGCCTGGGCCTAAGGCTCTGTACAACGGCTGAATAGGCGTTCGGGTGGCCTCCCTGCCACCCCGTTGCAGCCGTTACGCCCAACCACGGTGCTGGCTTGATGGCGATACTTCAGGGCGTGGCGGCAGGTTCGTCAGGCAGGGCATACGCAACGATTTTGGTGCTGAGCCTAGTCTTCAGTGACTTCCTCCCGCCAGCGGCGATCACCACGAACTGGCGTCCGCTTTTCGCGCCGAGGTAGGTGACAGGTGTCGCGTTGCCGCCGCCGGGCAGGCGTGCCGACCACAGGGTCTTGCCGGTGCGTACATCCAGCGCCCTGAAGGTACGTTCGGCGGTGGCGCCGATGAAGATCAACCCGCCACGGGTAATGATGGAGCCGCCCGTCATGGGGGTGCCGATGGTCACGGGGAGCATCGCAGGGATGCCCAGTGGCCCGGTGTCCCGAGCGGTGCCCAGTGGGCGGGTCCACAGCAGTTTTCCGGTGGACAGATCCACCGCCGAGATCAACCCCCACGGCGGCGCGTTGCAGGGGGTACCCAGTACCGACAAGAATGGCGTGCCGTAGGCGCCATAAGGCGTATTGAGCATTGGCCGCTGGGCGTCACCACCCGGGCCTTGGCCATTGGCGAGCTGGAACTTGCGTGCTTCGGCTTCTTTGCGCGATACCACGGTCACGCGGTCGGTGAGGCGCATCCAGTTGGTGACCATGACGTTATGGTCGAGATCCAAGGAGACGCCACCCCAATTCACGCCACCCGATGAGCCCGGGTCGATAAGGACCGGTTTGTCGAGTTGCAGAGGTGTCAGGTGCCCTTCATAGCGCGACTCACGAAACGCGATACGGCACAGCATCTGGTCGATCGGGGTCACCCCCCACATGTCCCGCTCCTCCATGGTCGGCCGCCGAAACGCCGGAAGGTGTGTTGAAAAGGGTTGTGTGGGCGACAGCCATTCCCCCTCCACGGTACCTCCCTGGGGGACGCTTTTCTCCTCGACAGGAAACAGCGGTTTACCCGTGACACGGTCGAGCACGAACACCTCGCCGCGTTTGGTGGCCTGGATCAGCGCCGGGCGCCGTTCGCCGTCGACGGTGAGGTCCACCAACGTGGGCTGCGCAGCCACGTCGTAGTCCCAGATGTCATGATGGGTGGTCTGGAAATGCCAGCGCAGGCGCCCGGTTTCGGCATCGAGCGCGATCACCGAACTGGCGACGTGTTCATCGCCTGGGCGGCGTTGGCCGCCGTAGTTGTCGGGTGTGGCATTGCCCATGGGCAGAAACAGCAGACCAAGCGCTTCATCGGCGCTCGTGGGCGCCCAGTTGTTCGGTGACGAGGGCGTGTATACCTCACCCTGTGGTGGCTGGCCGAGGCGTTCCGGCGCGCCAGAGTCGTAAGCCCAGGCCAGCGCACCGGTCACCGCGTCGAAGGCACGGATCACGCCGGAGGGGCCGCCCCAGTATTGGCCGTCGGGAATACCTCCGCCGACCACCACCTTGCCGCGAATCACCAGTGGTGCCGAGCTGACGTAGTAAAGGCCATGGGGGTAGGGCTTGATGTCACGCCGTAGATCGACCAAGCCCTTTTGCGCGAATTGAGGGCAGAATTCACCGGTTCGAGCATCCAGCGCGACCAGTGCGGGAGTCTGATTGGCGGCGAAGATGCGCTCGGCGCAGAGGCCGCTCGCATTGGGCACCCGGTAGTAGGACACCCCTCGGCACGGCTTGCCCGAGGCCTCGACGCCCCTGGAAATATCGGTGTGCCAGCGCTCTTTTCCGGTTTCCGCATCGAACGCGAAAACCCGGTTGTTGCCGTTACAGGCGTAGAGCGTATCGTCGATCATGACGGGGACCACTTCCAACCCCATGTTCGGGCCCGGCGATGCAGGCCCTACATCTGCCTCCCATGCCACTTGCAACTGATCGACATTGTTCGGCGTAAGCTGATCCACCGTGCTGAAGCGACTGCCACCCTGATCGTTGCCGAACGCCGGCCAGCCGTCGTGGCCGGGCACTAGCGCAGCGCTTCGCACCGGATAGCGTTCGGCCGTGCCCGCGCGATAGAGCGGATCCTCGCTGGTGGACGGGTGCAGGCGATGCAGCAGCGCGCCGGCTGTCACGCCAGCAAGGCAGAGCCCTACCAGGCCGAGCACTCCCTGAGCGCGTACCAGACGCGGCGCTTGGCCGTACTCGAGCAGCAGAAACAACACGCCCAGCGCTGCCAGCAGGCCCAGGCGCGGCACCAGTTGCCAGGCGTCGAAGCCAACTTCCCAGAGTGCCCAGGCGACCGTGCCGGCCAGCGTGAGGCAGTACAGCAGCCAAGCCATAGGCTGGCGCCTCCACTGCAACACGCCGATGACGACGAGCAGCGCCCCGGCGATCAGGTAGTAGAGCGAACCGGCGTTCAGGGCAAGCGTCCCCCCGCCGATCAACAGGCTTGTGCCGAACCCCAGGAACAGCGTGGCGAGCACGCGGCGCAGCCAGGCAGAGACGTTGCGGTGTGATGTCATCGTATAAGCTCCTTGCAAAGATGATGGGTGCAGCAAGGTCACGGGTGCCCAAACAACCGCAGGCCAGGGGCCAGCCCCTGGGCCTTGAACACCGCGGCGCCGCTGTCCGTGCGGCGGTCGCCTGAGACCACATAGAGTGTGCCGGTTCGGTCGTCGAGCGCAAGGTTGGTCGTGTCGAGGTAGCGGCCCGCCTCGCGACCCGGTAGTAGGATTTGCGCGATGGGCACGCCGTTGTTGGCGAATATCAGCACACGGCCCTGACCGTTGAGTGCGACGTACACGTTGCCATGACGATCCACGCGCAGGGAATCAGGCGGCGGCCCTATGAAATGGTAGGGCACCGTGGTGCCATTGTCGGCTGGGCGCGTCGCGCTTTGCAGGCGAACGCGGTGGAGCCGGTTGTTGCCATGCTCGGTGACCCACAACATCGAACCGTCCGGCGACAAGGCGATGCCATTGGCCCTGGCCAGGTGTGCGAGCACCGGCGTGATGGTGGAACCGTCGGGCGAGAGGTAGTAGGCGCCGCCGGTGGGTTCGGTCGACGAGCCGCGGAAGTCGGTGAAGTACAGGCCGCCGTCGCGATCGAACACCAGATCGTTGGGGACGAACCCCTTGCTTTTGGGCACGATCACCTGTGGCTGCGAGCCGTCCGGCTGCATGGCCAGGATCCAGCCTTGGGTGAAGTGCTCAGCGGTGACGGCGACGAACAGACGGCCGTCGCGATGAAACGCCGTACCGCCCGGCCCGCTCCCCTTGAAATCACCGATTTCGCGAAGCTCGCCATCTTTGCCCGCCCGCCACACTCGCCCTTGCAGGGGATCGGTCAGGAAGAGGTTGCCGGCTCGGTCCAGGCTGGGCCCTTCGAGCACGGTTGGGGCAGTGGATACTTGCAGCCAGTGCTGTGCAATGATGGCCGGCAGGCCGGACTCGGCTTGGGGTATGGAGGCTTGGCTGGCCGAGGGTCGCGCGGTGGCACGTTCCTGCCCGTCGACCGGGTGAGTGCCCATGCACCCGGCCAGTGCGAGGGTCAGAGGTACTGTCAGTAAGCGTCGCATCCTGTGAGGTACTCTTGTTCCTGAGAAAGAAAATCCATCCATGTTTCAGAACAGCGCAATGGTGTAGTTGATGATGACCCGGTTCTCGTCGACTTCGTTGGTCAGACCGTTGCCGGAGCGCACCGTGGCGTTACGCCACTTTAACCCCAGCCCACTCAGCGGACCACTCTGTACCACGTAGGCAATATCCGTATCCCGTTCCCACTCGGTCCCGTTGCTGACCACACCGTCATCGGCATGGTCGCCACGGATGTAGCGGGTCATGAACGTCAGCCCAGGCAGGCCCAGCGCCACGAAGTTGTAGTCGTACCGCACTTGCCACGAGCGCTCGTGGGGGCGGTTGAACGTATTGAAGGTTGCCAGGTTGACGATGTACGGATCGCTGCCCAGGACGAACGGGAAGTAACCGTCACCGCTGATTTTCTGGTAGGCGCCGCTGAACTTGTGGCCACCCACGCTAAGGCTGAGCATACCGTTGAAATTGCCGTTATCGATGCGGCTGGCGCGGGCCTGCCCGGTATCGCGGCTGTCGAAATAGCGCAGGTCGGTGGTCAACTTTACCCCCTCGCCCAGCGGCAGCGTATGCAGTACGCCAGCGTAGTGCTGGGTGTAGATGTCCGCGAGGTCGGCGTAATAGTAGCTAAGGGCGAGGTCTGGGGCGATTTGATAGGTGCCACCGGCGAAGTCGAGATGATCGCTGCGTGCGCCGCCATAGTGCCCGATGTCGTCATTGCTACTGCTGTTGCGCAGCTTTGTCTTGGTCAAACGCCCGGCGTTGATGGTCAGGCCATCGATCTCTTCGCTGTTGAGCATACCGCCCGAATACGTGCCGGCTAGCATTCGCGAGTCGTTGTAGAGCAGGATCGGCAACGTTGGTTGAACGGTGCCCAGCTTGAGTACGGTGTGCGAGTAACGCGCCTTGGCGGTCAAGCCCAATGACGCGTATTCGTCACGTGGTGTTCCGTCGCTGTCGACGGGAAGCACCGAGTTACCGGAGGCACGGCCTTTGCCTGAGTCGAGCTTGACCCCGAGCTGGCCCAGGGCATCGACCCCGAACCCCACCGTTCCTTCACTGAAGCCTGACTGCAGGCGCAACGTCATGCCTTGGCCCCAATCGTGTTGCGGCTCGATGCTCCCAGGCTGACGGAAATCTCGATTCATATAGAAGTTGCGCAGTTCGAGGCTGCCTTTGGCGTCATCGACGAAGTCGGCCAAGGCCAGGCTGCTGCAGCTCAGTGTTATCTCCAGGAGTCCTCCAGGACGGGCAGGCAGGCCCGCTGCGGTTCGGCAGGCTGTGTGTCAGCGTGGTTCACGGCGGATCGCGATGGCCAGGCCCTGACCGACACCCACGCAGAGCGTGGCCAGTGCCAGCTCACCGCCACCCGTCTCCAACTGGTGTAGCGCCGTCAGCACCAGGCGATTACCGCTCATGCCCAGCGGGTGGCCCAGTGCGATCGCACCGCCGTTGGGGTTGACCTTGTCGCTGTCATCGGCCACGCCGAGCCCGCGCAGCACTGCCAGGCCCTGGGCCGCGAAGGCTTCGTTGAGTTCGATGACATCGAAGGCGTCAATCTGTATCTGCAGGCGAGCAAGCAGCTTGCGTACCGCCGGCACAGGGCCGATGCCCATCACCCGCGGCTCGACCCCGGCACTGGCCATGCCCAGGATGCGTGCGCGTGGCGTCAGGCCATGGCGGCGTACGGCTTCGGCCGAGGCCAGGATCATCGCCGAGGCGCCGTCATTGAGCCCGGAGGCGTTGCCGGCGGTCACCCACTTGCCTGCACCATTGACCGGCTTGAGCGCTGCCAGCGCGCTGGCGCTGGTGTCGCCACGCGGGTGTTCGTCCCGGGTGACCCACTGCTCGCCTTTGCGCGTAGCGATACGCACCGGGACGATCTCCTCGGCGAAGTACCCGCTTTCTTGCGCTGCTGCCGCTCGTTGCTGGCTGCGCAGGGCGAAGGCATCCTGATCGGCCCGGCTGATGCCATGCAGTTCGGCAACGTTGTCAGCGGTGACGGGCATGCTGTCCACACCGTAACGCTCCTGCATGGCCGGGTTGACGAAACGCCAGCCTAGGGTGGTGTCTTCCAGTTTTTGCGCGCGCCCGAACGCGCTGTCGGCCTTGCCCAGCACATAGGGGGCGCGGGTCATCGACTCAACCCCGGCGGCGATCGCCAGCGTCATCTCGCCACAGGCAATGGCACGGTAGGCACTGCCGATGGCCTCCATGCCCGAGGCGCACAAACGGTTGACGGTCACCCCCGGCACACTGGCGGGCAGGCCGGCCAGCAGCAGGGCCATGCGCGCGACGTTGCGGTTGTCCTCGCCGGACTGGTTGGCGCAGCCCATGAACACTTCGTCCAGCTCGCTCCACTGTACCTGTGGGTTGCGCTGGACCAGCGCGCGCAGAGGGATGGCCGCCAGGTCGTCGGCGCGCACGCCCGCCAGGCCACCGTTGAGCCGGCCGATAGGGGTGCGTATGGCGTCACAGATGAACACGTCTTGGGTCATGTGGGTTCTCGC
The DNA here is from genome assembly GCF_044748785.1 of Pseudomonas sp. NPDC089743. NCBI lineage: Bacteria > Pseudomonadati > Pseudomonadota > Gammaproteobacteria > Pseudomonadales > Pseudomonadaceae > Pseudomonas > Pseudomonas sp. NPDC089743. Next base: position 503,263 of record NZ_JBIVGS010000002.1, on the reverse strand, counting down.
TCACAGTCATGGAAAGAGGGTCAGGTGCGTACCGCACGTTCACCGGGTGAGGCGGGGGCCGCCGTATCAGCCCCGCCCATTGCCGGCACGGCAGCGTTCTTCTCGTTGGCACAGGCCACGGCCACCAGGGTGCAAAGACCACCGCCGAGGATGTAAAGCGACAGCGGCAGTGATGACCCCGCCCAGGCATACAACCCGGCCGCGACGAAGGGCACCGGCCCGCTGCACAGCAGGCTCCCGACGTGGTAACCGATGGCCGACCCGGTGTAGCGCACGCGCGTCTCGAACTGTTCAGGAACGAAGCTGGCCAGCGGCCCATAGGTGGATGCGTGCAGCACCGGTAGGGCGATGATCATCGCCAGATAGATGTTCAGCGGTTGGCCGCTGTCGATCAGCCAGAAGAATGGAAACGCCAGCACGGCGGTGGCCAGCGATCCGGCCATGAGCACCGGGCGACGACCGTAGCGATCGGCAGCGAGGGCAAACAATGGAATGGTGCCGATCTGAATCAGTGATGCCAGGCACACCGCGCCAAGCAGCGTGGCGCGTGGCAGACCGAGCGTCTGCGAGCCGTATTTGAGGGCGAACACGGTGGCGATATAGAACAGGATGTTGGCTGCCGCCATGGAGAACATCGTGATCAGCACCGATCGCCAGGCACGGGTAACCACCTGCACGACCGGAAAACGCACTTCGGCTTTTTGTTGCTTGACCTGCTTGAATGCCGGCGTCTCGCCGATCTTCAGCCGGATATAAAGGCCCAGCACCACCAGCAGCGCACTGGCAATGAATGGCAAACGCCAGCCCCAGGCGAACATCTGCTCATCGGGCAACAACTGCACCAGGTAGAAGGACGCCGTTGCCAGCACCAACCCCGCAGGGATCCCGCATTGTGGCCAACTGCCGTAGAAGGCACGCTGACGCGGCGGCGCATGCTCCACTGCCATCAACACGGCGCCGCTCCACTCGCCGCCGATGGCCACGCCCTGCACCAGCCGCGCCAGTACCAGCAGGGTAGGGGCAAGCAGGCCGACCTGCTCGTAGCTAGGCATCAGGCCCACCGCCAGGGTGGCAATGCCCATCATCAACAGGCTCAGCACCAGCATCGCTTTGCGCCCCAGGCGATCACCGAAGTGACCGAACACGATGCCGCCCAGTGGTCGCGCGATGAAAGCCGCAGCAAAGGTCCCGAAGGCCGCGAGGGTGCCGACCAGCGGGTCGAGGTTGGGGAAGAACACCTTGTTGAAGATCAGCGCTGCGGCAGTACCGAACAGGAAGAAATCGAAGTATTCGATCAGGGTGCCGATGAAACTGGCCGTGGCGATCTTGACGATCGACACCGGCTGGCCTGGGGCCGGCTGTGTATTAGCCATCAGTGGTGCTCCGAGTGGATGTCATGTTGTTGTGCTTGTGGATTCATCCTGCGCGGTCGTTCGAGCCCGACGCGCCTCGACAGGGTATGAGCAAGCCCCGTACCAACCTTTTCGGTGGCCTGACCTATTGATTCGAAAGGATTGTTTTCAGGCGTGCAGAGGAGGGTGGTGTTGCCCCGTACACGCCTGTGCATGTGGTGGACACTCGACGGCCAGACCGCGCTGAGAGTGTCCAGGGCGGCGCTCAGGCCGGAATCACCGTCGGGTCGGCGCGCCAGCGTACCGGCTGGGGGACGATCAGCCCCCGGCGCACCTGTTCGGTCAGCTCACGCTTGAGAATCTTGCCGCTGGCCGTGAGCGGGAATGCCTCGGCGCACAGGAAGTACTCCGGCATGTCATATTTCGACAGCCCGGCCTGGTGCAGGTGGGCCAGCAGGCTCTGGGCATCCGGCTGGCTTCCGGGCTCGGCAATGATGCCCAGGCAGACCCGCTCGCCAAGGCGTTCGTCGGGCACCGGAAAGGCTGCGGCCTTGGCCACCTGCGGATGGCGCAATACCAGGTTCTCGATTTCGGCCGGGTAGATGTTGTGACCACCACGGATGATCAAATCCTTGGAGCGGCCGACGATTTCCAGATTGCCCAGTGCGTCGATGCGCCCCAGGTCGCCACTCATGAACCAGCCGCCGCGGTTGAACGAGCCCTGGGTGGCCTGATGGTTGCCGAAGTAGCCAAGCATCAGCGTGGCGCCACGCCCGCCGATCTCACCGACCTCTCCTGGCGCCGCTTCAAGGTCGCGGTCATCGGCCTTCCAGATGCGGATCTCGTAGGCCGGATTACGCCGGCCTACGGCCTGGCCCACACTGCGGGTAAGGGTGTCGATGTCATCATTGGGCACGGTGCCGTGGTGCGAGCCGTTTTCCGACATGCCATAAATGTTCTGCGGGGTGATGCCCAGGTCGATCAAGCGTCGGGCAATTTCGGGCGGGATGGCCGCACCGGCCATGTAGAACACCCGGACCTGCCCCAGGCGCTGCAGGCCGCGCTCGGTCATCTGTTGAAGGATGTCGATGGCATGGGTAGGCACGCCCATCAGGTAATCGGCGCCGGTCTCGATGATACGGTCGATCGCCTGGGTGCCGGGGGCGTAATCGTTGAGCACCAGCTCGCCGCCGGTGATCAGCATCTGTTCGAAACCTACCGTGGCGATATGGTGGCTTACCGGGCCGAGGCACAGGGTGCGCGTTTCACTGCTCATGCCCCAGTCATCCACCAACGCTCGGCCGTTGGCCAGCAAGGTGTTGTCGCTGTGCATCAAGGCCTTGGGCTGGCCGGTGGTGCCGGAGGTGTAGGCCAGGTAGACGACCTTGTCAGGGTTATCGTCCAGCGCAGGCAATGGCAGTTGGGCGTCGATCGCAGGGAACGGCCGCGTGCCTGCCGGCAGCGTGCCTTGGCTGCCCGGCGCGGCCGGCAGCGCGTAAAGGCGGCGCAGCCCTTGCGCCGTGAGGCGGGCGAAAATGTCTTTGTTCTGGCCGTCGGCGCCATAACCCGGCTGGCCGACGAAAGCGGCCACCCCGCCGCGCTCGAGGAGGGTCAACACGTCTTCGACGGTGTGGTTCTGATGCAGTGATTGCGAGCACACGTAACCATTGCGTGAGCAGGCCAGGTACAGGACGTGGCACTCCACTCGGCTGGGCAGCCAGCCTGCCACGCGATCGCCGGTTGCAAGGCCGGCGTCGTGCAGGTCGCCGGCCAGGGCATCGGCCCAGCGCACCAGTTCGCCCCACGTCAGGCGGTGATGGCGGTCCTGTACGGCATAGCGTTCTGGCTGGCGAGTCGCGTGCTGCCGCGCCAGGGTGTAGAGCGTGTCCTGCTGCCAAAGACCGCGCTGATAATAGTCGCGGGCCACGGCCGGGTCGTGCAGGGTCATGAGGATCGAGCGCATCGGAGGTCTCCGGTTGTTCTTGTCGTTATGGCCGCATCACGCCTGTGGCTCAGCGGTCCAGCAGGCGGCGTTGAGTGATGGCATGGCGGCGCAACAGCGCCGATGGCCGGTAACGGTCATCGCCGTAGTGCTCTTGCAGCATGCTCAGCACATGCAGCACCAGGCGCACGCCGATGCTGTCGGCCCAGGCCAGCGGGCCGCGCGGGTAATTGGTGCCGTAGCGCATGGCGCGATCGACATCGGTCGCGCTCGCAACCCCTTGCATCACGGCATCGGCACCCTCATTGGCAAGCATGGCCACGGTACGCATGACCACCAGTGCGGGGGTGTCGTCGATCGCCGAGACCTGCCAGCCAAGTGATTGAAACAGGCCGGCAGCCACGTACAGGGCCGATTCATCGGCCTGATCGGCCTTGCCCAGCGCCAGCCGGCCGGGTTTGGCGTAATCCAGCGCGAGATCGAACAGCACCAGGTCCTGCAGATCTTCCTCGGCCGCGCGCACGGTGGCGCTGCGGCCGTCGGTGAGTGCCAGGGTGGCGCCGGGCAGGCGTATCACGCCAGCCCCGCAGGCTTGCTCGCAGACGATTCCGGCGCCCTGCAAAGCCCCTATCAGCGCCTGCGCCGGGCCCAGATTCCCTTCGATGCGCACCCGTTGGGGCGCCTGCGTCGGTTTGATAGAGGCTGCTTCGGCGCTTTCGGCACCTTCGCGGTAGTCGTAGAAGCCCTGGCCGCTCTTGCGCCCGAGGCGCCCGGCAGCGACCAGTTCTTGCTGAATCAGTGAAGGGCGAAAGCGTGGGTCATGGGCATAGGCATCGAACACCGAGCGGGTGACCGCTGCGTTCACGTCCTGGCCGATCAGGTCGGTCAACTCGAAGGGCCCCATGCGGAACCCTCCGCCCTCGCGCAGCAGCGCATCGAGGGTGGCGACATCGGCCACCCCCTCTTCGAGCAGGCGTAAGCCTTCGGCATAGAACGGGCGTGCCACTCGGTTGACGATGAAGCCAGGGGTCGAACGGGCCAGCACCGGTTGCTTGCCCCACGCCTCGGCGGTGGCATGGAGGGTCTGCCGAGTGGCCTGCGAGGTGGCCAGGCCAGAAACGATTTCGACCAGTGCCATCACCGGTGCAGGATTGAAGAAGTGCAGTCCGGCCAGCCGCTCGGGGTGCATCAGGCCAGCTGCGATGGTGGTGACCGAGATCGAAGAGGTGTTGGTGGCCAGCAGCGTTCGTGGCGGCACCAGCGCCTCCAGTTGAGCGAACAACGCACGCTTGGCCGCAAGGTCCTCGACGATGGCCTCGACCACCAGACCGGCGTCGGCAAGGTCTGCCAACTGCTCGACGACCTGTAGGCGTTCACTGATCTGCGCCGCCTGCTCACGGCCCATGCGGCCTTTTTCCACGCGTTTGCCCAGTGCCGCCAGCAACTGCTGACGGGCTGCGGCCGCGGCGCCTTCGCGCAGGTCATACAACATCACCGAATGACCGGCCTGCGCGGCGACTTGGGCGATACCTGCGCCCATGGCCCCGGCACCGACCACGGCGACCACAACGGATTGTTCGAGCGCTGCCATTTCAAGCTCCTTGTTGCTGGTTCAGCACCGCCTCGCCCGGGTGCCGGCCCCGACGGACCCGCTCCCGTGTGTTGGCGGCGTCGTTAAAGTGCGAAGGACGCCCCCGCAGTCACGCCTTGCCGATGAGTACGCTCAGTGCCCAGCCATGGCGCCTTCAGGGTGTCCGCTCAGGCGGACGCAGGCCTGGCGCGCCGGCGACTGCCGGCGCACTGCGAAACGCGGCCAGGATCGGGGTGGGCAGCGCCGGCATTTGCCGGTCTGCCACCGCCAACTGGCGGTCGAACACGCCACGGGCGTGCAACTGGGCATCGTTCACCGCTTCGTGCAGCGTGGCGACAATGGAGCAGCACACGTCTTCGTTGGCGAAACACTGTTGCCAATGCGCGGCGTCATGGCCGGCAATGCGCTCGGCGACCGCCTGCGTGACCCTTGCGGCGTGGACTCCAGGGGCACGCAGGTCGGTCGGGAGCTCGATAAGGTCGCAGAAGCGCGACCAGAAACGCTCTTCCAGCGGCGCGGCAGCGAGAAACCGGCCGTCGCGGGTACGATAGAGGTGGTAGCGCGGCGAGCCGCCAGTCACGGTGGCATCGCTCATGCCAGGCCATTGCCCGCAGGCGAAACCATTGCCCAGGCCCCAGTAGAGGAAGGGCAGCAGGTTCTCGGCCATGGCGATGTCCAGGTGGCAGCCCTGGCCGCTGCTCTGGCGGCGCAGCAATGCCAGCAGGATGTTGATCACCGCCGGGTACGCCCCCCCTGCGATGTCTGCGGCCAGCAGCGGTGGCAGTACCGGTTCGCCAGCGGCGCTGCCGGTCAGGCCCAGCACACCGCTTTCGGCCATGTAGTTGAGGTCGTGACCGGCACGCTGCGCTTTGGGGCCGTTCTGCCCCCAGCCGCTGATCGAGCAGTAGATCAGGCGTGGGTTGAGTTCACGCAGCGTCGTGTAACCTAGCCCCAGACGCTGCATCACGCCGGGGCGGAACTGCTCGATCAGAACATCGGCTTGCTCGATCAGCGGGGTCAGCCTGGCCAGTGCGTCGTCCGCCTTGAGGTCGATGGCCAGGGCGTGCTTACCCCGGTTGAGCAGCGCGAAGTTGATACTGTCGGCGCCCACCTTCGGTTCGTAGTGGCGCATCTCCTCGCCGTCGGGCCGTTCGATTTTCAGCACTTTGGCCCCAGCCTCGGCCAGCAACAGGCTGGCACACGGGCCGGGTAACAGCGTGCTGAAATCCAACACCCGCAGCGCGTCGAGCGGCGGTAGCAGGCCCATGGGCGCCTCAGCCTGCATCACGGGCACGGGCCACCCGCGCCCGCCGCGCCGGTGCATAAGCGGCATCCCCCAGGGCGTGGTAGAGCGCTTCGCTCACCGCGCAGTGGTCGGCCAGGCCGGTACGCTCCAGGCGTTCGATCGGTCCCTCCGGATAGCCCAAGCCAAGGCGCAACGTCAGGTCCAGGTCGTCGGCGCTGGCCAGGCCGGCATCCAGGCGCGACAACGCCACGTTGTAGTACGGCCGCACCAGGCGGTCGACGATGCGCCCAGGGAAATCCCCGCACACTGCCGTGCGCAGGCCGTGTTCGCTAAATAATGCGCGGGCCGCTGCAATGGCCTGCGGCGGTGTGGCCGGCTGGCGAACGATCTCGACCAACGCGGTGGGTTCAGCCTGGCCCAAGCGGTAGCGGGCAAAACCGAGGACATGGCTGCCCTCGTTGCCGCGCGACTCGCCGGTGTGCTGGCCCAGGCACTCGCAGCCCAGTTCGATCAGGATCAATCGGTAGCGCTCAGGCTCGGACAGCGCGCGGTAAGCCTCGCCGGCATCGGCGCCAATGATCAACAGGATCTCGCCGCCATCGCTGGCCTGTTCCAGCAGCGTGTGGGGGGTAGGGAAAGAACGGCTTTCGCCGGCTTGCAGAAGGCTATGGGCCATGGCTCAGCTCCCGAATATCTGGCTGGAGGAATAGTCGTGGAAACCGCGCTGCGTCTTACGCCCCAGACGTTTGGCTGCCACCATTCGCCGCAGCAACGGCGGGCAGGCCGCACGCGGCTCGTGGGTGATGCCGTGCAGCGCCTCGCAGAGCAGCACCTGGGTGTCGAGGCCGACCAGGTCGAGCAGCTCCATAGGCCCCATGGCGTAGCCCAGCGCACCCTTGATCGCTTCGTCGATGTCGGCCGGCTCGGCCACGCCTTGCTCGACCAGGCGGATGGCATCGTTGTTGAACGGCACCAGAAAGCAATTGAGGATGAAGCCGGGTTGGTCCTGGGTTTTCACCGGGCGCTGGCCCATCTGCTCGCAGATCGCCCAGGCACGCTCGAACACGTCGGCACGGGTATTGATCCCCGGGGACATTTCGACCAGCTTCATCAGCTGTGCCGGCAAGCAGAAGTGCATGCCGACGAAGCGGTCCTCGCGACCGGATACGGCCGCGATCTCGGTAATCGACAGGGTCGAGGTGTTGGAGGCGAAGAGGGTTTGCGGTGAACATACCGCGTCGAGCGACTGGAACAGCTTGGCCTTGACCGCCAGGTCCTCGAACACCGCCTCGATCACCAGGCCGCAATCGGCGACTTGCTCGGGGCGGGTAGCCAGGCTGACGCGGGCCATGATCGCATCGACCTGCTGCTCGGTGAGTTTGCCGCGCGCCACCGACTTGGCGAAGAACGCGGCCATCTGTTCGCGGGCCTGCTCAAGGCGGCCGGCATCCACGTCATAGAGCACGGTCGGGAAACCGCCGCGTGCGGCGACAATGGCGATGCCGGTGCCCATGGTGCCGCAGCCGGCAACGGCGATGGAAAGATTGGACATGTTGCCTCCTGAATTAGCGTCGGCGCTCAGCGCTCGATGAAACTGCGGCCGATGATTTGCCGATGAATCTGGTTGGTGCCTTCCCAGATCTGGGTGATCTTGGCGTCCCGCATGAGCCGCTCGACGCGGTACTCCTTGCAGTAGCCGTAACCGCCATGCAGTTGGATAGCCTCGGTGGTCATGCGCATGGCCAGGTCGGTGGCGCGCAGCTTCAGCGTCGAGGCCTCGACGCCGATGTCGTTCACCCCGCTGTCGACCAGCCGCGCCACATGCAGCAGCCAGGCGTCGCACAGGGCCAGCTCCGAGGCGAGGTCGGCGAGCAGGAACTGGATGCCCTGGAATTCGACGATGCGCTTGCCGGACTGACGACGACCGTTGATGTAGGCCACGGCGTCGTCGAACGCGGCGTGGGCGATGCCCAGCGCATGCGCGGCGACACTTGGGCGCGACTTGTTGAGCGAAGCCAGCAGCATCGGCAGGCCTTCGCCGGGGCCGCGAATGAGGTTGCGCCGAGGCACCCGGCACTCATCGAAATTCAGCGTGGCGGTGCTCGAGGCGCGGTGCCCGAGCTTGTCTTCCAGCCGCGCCACGCTGAGCCCGGGCGTGCCTTTCTCGACGATCAGGCAGGAGATGGCCTTGCGCGGGTCCGGCTCGTCCGCCCATTTGGCGAACACCAGGTAAAGGTCGGCGACGTCGCCGTTGGTGATGAAGGTTTTGGCGCCACTGAGGATCAGATCGTCGCCGTCTTCGCGAATGCTGGTCCGCATGCCGGTGGCGTCGGAGCCCGCGTCCGGCTCGGTGATCACCAGCGCTGCCAGGCCACCTTCGGCGATGCGTGGCAGCAGGCGATCTTTCTGTTCCTCGCTGCCGAACTCGATCAGCGGCTTCATCGCATGGTAATTGGTCGCCCAGATGATCCCGGTACTGGCACAGGCGGCGCTGATCTCGCGCACGCAGGCCAGGTACACCCGGTAGGATAGCCCCGCGCCACCGTAAGCCTCGGGGATGAACATGGCGTTGAGGCCGAGGGCGTTGATGCCCTCGATGTTGGCCCAGGGGAATGCCTTGCTTTCATCGAAGTGCGCCGCACGCGGGGCGATCTGCTCGCGGGCGAAATGCTTCACCGAGTCCAGCAGCAGCGCCTCGTCTTCAGGCAGATCGAAGTGCTGGTCCAATCGTTCGATCAGGTTCATTGTCTGCATCTCCTAGAGCGCCATGCCCTGGCCGCCATCGAGGTAGAGGGTTTCGCCGGTGAGGTAGGGCAGCGGTTCGGCGAACAGCAGGCCGATCAGGTTGGCCACCTCCTGTGCCTGGGCCGGACCGCCGACCGGAATGCGTGAGGCGAGGTAGTCACGGGTCTTCTCGGCGTGGAGGAAGTCGCGGTTCAGGTCGGTTTCGATGTAGCCGGGCGCCACGGTCAGCACACGGATCTGCTTCGCCGCCCACTCCACTGCCAGGCAGCGGCCGATGGCTGCGGTGGCTGCCTTGGAGGCGGCGTAGGCGGCGTTGCGGCGCACGCCGAGCTTGTCGAAGAACGAGCCCATGTTGACGATCAGCCCTCCGCCAGCGCGCTCCAGGTAGGGATAGGCCTGCTGGCACACGGCGAAGGTGGCACTGGCGTTGGTCAGCAGCACCTCGTCGAACTCCGTCAGCGCCTGGTGTTTCGCCGGGCCCTCCTTGTGAATGCCAGCGTTGTTGATCAGGCCGGTAATCGGCCCAGCTTCGGCGTGAAAGCGTTCCAGGGCGGCAGCGATGGACGCGCCATCGCGCACGTCGCCCTGAAGCAGCACCAGGCGCTCGCGCAACGGGGCGGGCACGCTCAGCGACTCCGGGCCAAGGCCGCTGCGCGAAACGCAGCCGACACGGTGGCCTCGGCGAGCCAACTCCAGCGCCACGACCGCACCGATGCCCCGGCTGGCGCCGGTCAGAAAAATGTTGTGTGGCGTCATCTCAACGGTCCTTGAAGGTCGGCGTGCGTTTGTCGACGAAGGCGCGCATGCCCTCCTCGGCGTCAGCGGTGCGGTAGGCCAGGGTCGACAGGTCGGCCTCGATGCGCAGGCCCTCGCTCAGCGGCGTGGACAGTGCGCGTTGTACCGCCTCGCGGGCAAAGCCCAAGGCCATGAGGCTGTAAGTGCTGAACTGATCAGCGAAGGCGCTGGCGGCAGCCACCACGTCGCCGTCGCTGAGTCGGTTGACCAGACCGATGTGCAGGGCTTCCTCGGCTTTCACCGTGCGTCCGCTGAGGATCAGCTCCAGCGCCCGCGCTTCGCCGATCAGCCGTGGCAGGCGCTGGGTGCCGCCGTAGCCAGGAATCAGCCCGAGCTTGACCTCGGGCAGGCCCAGGCGCGCACGTGGGCCGGCTACGCGGAAGGTGCAGGCCAAAGCCAGTTCCAGCCCGCCGCCAAAGGCAAAGCCGTCGATAGCGGCAATGGACGGTACTGGAAAGCGGTCAAGACGGGCGAAGATCGCCTGGCCCAGTTCAGCACCGCGTTTCTGCTCGGCCAGCGGGCGGTCCATCAGCTCCTTGATGTCGGCACCGGCGCAGAACGCCTTGTCGCCAGCACCGGTTATGATCAACGCACGGATGTCCCATTGGGCGGCGTCGTCCAGCGCGGCGCCGATTTCACCGATGATGGCGAAGCTCAGCGCATTGAGCGCTTCGGGACGGTTCAGGGTCAGGTAGGCGTAGGCGCCTTCCCGGGTCAGTCTGACGGTCATGGATAAGCCTCTTGTTGTGCTGGCCGGCTCCGTTGGAACCGGCGCCCTGCAGGCGTCAGTGGCCGAAGCGCCCGGCGTCGGGTTTGCGCTTTTCAGCGAAGGATTGCTTCAGCTCGTGGGCTTCTTCGGTGTCGAGGTAGGGGCGCAGCAGCAGGTCGTGGGACACCCGCGCCAAGCCGGCAACGCCGTTGTGCCGGGCAGTAAAGGCCGCCTTGAGCGAGGCCAGGGCGAAAGCGCCCCGCTCGGCGATGGTCAATGCCATCTCGCGGGTCGCCGCTTCCAGCTCATCGTCGGGCACTACGCGGTTGATCAGGCCGTACTCCAGTGCTTGGCGAGCGCTGAGCTTGTCGTTGAGAAACCACATTTCCTTGGCCCGGCGCTTGCCCACCAGGTCTTCCAGGTACCAGGTGCCATAGCCGGCATCGAAGCTGCCGACCATCGGTCCGACTTGGCGGAACACCGCGCTTTCCTTGGCGATTGCCAGGTCGCAGACCACCTGCAGCACGTTGCCGCCGCCCACTGCGTAACCATTGACGCTGGCAATCACCGGTTTTTGCAGGCGTTCGATGGCGTCGTACATTTCCAGCGTCGGTAGTACGCCAGCGTACAAATGAGTCTGTTCGAGGCCGTCCTTGGTGCCGCCGGCGCAGAAGAAACGGTCGCCCGCGCCAGTGATGACCAGCACCCGGGTGCGGGTCTCGCAGCGCACTGCCTCGATGCAATCGCGAATCTCCAGGCACATGGTCTTGTTGAACATGTTGCCGTCTTCCGGGCGATTCAGGGTCAGTGTGCCGATGGGCCCGTCTTCACGGTAAAGGATGGTTTCGTAATGCATGGGTTGCTCCTGACGATCAGATGACGTTGCGTTTACGCAGTTCGGCCAGGCGTTGCTCGTCGTAGCCGAGGCAGCCCTGGAGAATCTGTTCGGTGTGCTCGCCCAGACGTGGCGGCGCGGCGAAGTAGCCGGCGGCTTTGCCGTCGAGGTGAATGCCCAGGCCAACCTGGGGCAGGGCGTGACCGTTACGCGGAATCTGGAAGAACAGCTCTCGCGCCTGAAAGTGCGGGTCTTCGGTGACTTCGTCCACGCGGTAGATCGGCCCGGCCGGCACGCCAGCCTCGGCCAGCAAGCGCAACCACTCGGCGCGCGGCTTGCCCAGCAGGATGGCTTGGATCTGCTCGACGATCTCCTCGCGCCGAGCGCGGCGCTGGGCATTGCTGGCCAACGCCGGGTCGGTGCACAGGTCGGGGCGCTGCAACAGCTCCCAGAAGCGCTGCCAGATGCGGTCACTGCCCAGGCCGAGGGTCATTGGCAGGTCGGCGGTTTCGAAGGTCTGGTAAATGGCGATGACACTGTCACGCCCGCCGCTGCGCCGTGACACCTCGCCCGAGCCCAAGTAGGGGACGATGCGTGGCGAGGTGAAGCGGATCATGCTTTCGCTCAGGGACACGTCCACTACGCAGCCCTGGCCCGTGCCGTGCCGGCGCAGCAGGGCGGCCAGTACACCCATCGCAGCGTCGCTGCCGGCGAGCATGTCGGCGGCCGGGGCGCCGACCTTCTGTGGCTCGGCGTCGGCGGGGCCGGTCAGGTCCATGATGCCGCTGTAGCCTTCAGCGATCAGGTCGTAGCAGGGCAGGCGCGACTTGCTGCCAGACAGGCCGAAGCCGGTGATGCTGGCGACGATCAGCTTTTCGCGGCCCTTGCGCAGGTCTTCCGGGCGCATACCCAGCTTACGCTGGACGTCGGGGGTCTGGTTGGTCACCACCACATCGGCGCTGTCGAGCAGCGCGTCGAGGACCCGCCGGCCTTCGTCATCGGCATAGTTCAGGCAGACACTGTGCTTGTTGCGGTTGACGCTGAGGAACCACAGCGACTCGCCATCGACGAAGGGCGGGCCCCAGTAGCGAGCGTCGTCACCGCTTTGGCGCTCGACCTTTATGACCTGCGCGCCAAAGTCCGAAAGCAGCATGGTTGCGTAGGGGCCGGCGACGGAGGTGGTGAGGTCGACGACGCGAACGCCGTTCAAGATGGCGAAGGCAGGTTCGTGGCGACCTTCAGGCAAGTCATTGGCTAGCATCGGAGGCATCCTTCTTGTTGTTGCCCTTCACAACGCAAGCGCTATGCCATTTTATTTTTTTACAGTTATATCAATAGGTTGGATATTTTAAGCGGCCTTTGGCCCGCCCCCAGCGGCTCTGGCTGTGCGTGCCGCGCACACCGCACAAGCGGGTGTTCGCCACGACAACACTCACAATGGCCGCAGCAGGCGGCGCAGGCCGACGCCGCACACCAGCGCGATGCTACCCATCGCGCAGGTGATCATCGCCAGCGCCAGTGCCGGGTCCAAGAACTGCGCCGCCAGATAGCCACCGATCATGCCGGCGCCCATCTGGATACAGCCCAGTACGGCCGAGGCCGCACCATGGCTGCTGGGGAAGGCATCCAGTGCGGTGACCACCATGGTCGGCATGGTGCAGGCGACGGCTGCGCCACACAGCAGCAGCGGCACGGCCATCAACCACACGTTCGGCTGCAGCCAGAGGAGGGCGACGGCAAGGCTCAGGCAAGAGAGCATCATCAGGGTCAGGCCGATACTGTAGATGCGCCGCACTGACACCCGCCCGACCCAGCGCCGCAGCAGCAGTGAGCAACCCACGAAGGCCAGCGCCTGGAACAGCATGAACAGGCCAAACTGGTAAGGTGCCAACCGCAACTGATCGATCATGACCAGCGGCAGCACCGAGGCCTGTGCGTAGATGGTGCCATTGGTGCCGGCCAGCACCAGCGCGGCCAGCAAAAAACGCGGGGTGGCCAATACCCGCCGATAAGTCCCGGCAATGTGCGCAGGGCTCAATGAACTCGCAGGCAGCGGCCGGGTCTCGCGAAGCATGGTCAGCACGGTCAGCAACACTGTCAGGCCCCACGCCGCCATGACCACGAATACCAGATGCCAGTCGCCCAGCGTGACGATGGCGCCGCCAAGCGTTGGCGACAGCACCGGGCCGGCGGACATGGCGATACCGACCCCGGCCTGGATGCGCACTGCCTGCTCACGGACGAACAGATCGCGAACGATCGCCCGCGACAGGGCGATCCCCACCGCCGAGCCGACCCCTTGCAGCACCCGTGCGGCGATCAGGCTTTCGATGCTTTGCGCCAGCAGTGCCAGGGCACTGCCTGCCAGGTAGATCAGCAGAAAGGCGATAGCCACCGGTTTGCGCCCATAACGGTCGGACAGCGGGCCGCACACGAGCTGGGTGAGGGCGAAACCGGCGAAGAAGCTCGATATCGACAGCTGAACATGGGCCTGATCGGTGGCGAAGTAACGGGTCACTTCGCTGACCGAGGGCAGGTAGATGGTCAGCGAAACCGGCCCCAAAGTGGCGAGCAGGCCGCACAGCAGGCTGACCCGGCGCTCGCTCATCCGGCCTGTAACGGCAGGGCTTGTCGCGTGGCTGCTGCAGGATGGGCTACTCATTCTGGCTCACCCTGCGCGCGATAATGCTCGGGCCACAAGGTGCGCACCACCTCGCGCTGGCTGCTGTAGGCATAGCAGGTATCCATTTGTGGCGGCTTTCCTTGTGCGTCACGTCGTTGATTGCGCCCTTCGTCGAGTGCACGCAACCCCTGCAGGGTGGCGGTGGCCATCGGGATCAGCAGCTCCATCAGGTGTGTACAGCTGCGCGTACCGCGCAAGTGCGCCTTCACGCGCCGCGACCAGCCTGGACCGATCTGCTCGCCAACCAGCACACCCAGACTTGCTTCGGCGCCGCGGCAGATGCTGTAGGGGGTGGCCTCGGCAGCGGCTTCGATGGCACGTATCACGCAGTCATTGCCTACCGTGAAACGCAGCCGCAAGTCATGCAGAGCATCGCCTGCGGCAATCGGCTCGGGATTGAGTGGGCGTTGCAGCGGGAAAGGCTTGCGGTCTTGCAGACGGGCTTCGACATCGAACAGGCCGTCGTCACGGGAATAGACCCGCATATCGATCGCGCGGTGATGGATCTCGCGGCGGCTGGCAGCAGTGGACAGGGGCATAAGCACATTCTCCGGCGTGGCAATCCCTCGCCACGCGCAGAAAGCGTGCCACCGCCTGTAAACCCCCGGCAGCGCCCCTGGCGTACACCGGCCCCGCAAGCGCAGAGGCGAGACTGTGTCTTGTGCGGGCAATCACTGTCGCTGGCGACGACACCCGAAGGGCTCAGGACGGTTCGCGAAACTGCGGATAGAGCTGCACGTAGCCCCGCTCGACCCGTCGCCGCGCATGATCGGCATACACCTCGCGGCTCAGTGGGGTGAAACCCAGGCCTTGAACGAGGCGCTGCATCAAGGCGGCGCGGCCGCTGATGACAATGGCCGCATGCAAGGCCTGCTCGTCCCAGCCAGCGGCCAGCACGGCATCGACATCGGCCTGAACGATGGTGTCGGGCGCCAGGCTGAGCTTGCCGACATAGGCCAGCAGCACGGCAAGCTCTGGCACCACCGGCGCACTGTGCGGGTCTTCCAGCAGCGCCTCGAGCAACCCCGGCTCGATGCCGTGGGCATAGGCTACCTCGGCATGCGCGTGATAGACGAACGTGCAGCCGCAGACGCCTGCTGCATAGGCCAGCAGCAGTTCACGCTGGCCAGGGGTCAACGAGCATTCACCGTTCATCAGCGCCTCGCTCATCTCGGCCCAGGGCCGGTATATCTGCGGGTAGCGTTTGAACAGGTGCGGCGGGCCGGCATCTTCGGGCAGGGATTTGAGAAACGGCATGAGAACTCCTGTGGCGTTCAGTGGTACTGCGAGGCTAGCAATGGATGTGCCTCTGCTTGTCCTTGCGCATACTGGCACGACACTTGCGACAGCGACAGCGACGACGGATAACAACAACATGGGGAGCAAACCATGACCGACCCGCTGGTAACCACATCGCGCATGGGCAGCGTGCTGGTGATTCGCCTGAACAGCCCGGCCACCCGTAATTCGCTGTCCGCTACCTTGCGCCGGCAACTGGGCGAGGCCATTGAATTGGCCGAACAGGATCGCGGTGTACGCGCCGTGTTCCTCACAGGTGAAGGGCCGACGTTCTGCTCCGGTGGCGACTTCAATCAGCTCAAGGCCGAATGCGAACCGTGGCCGGTGCACCGGCGCTTTCGCAATCTGAGCCGCTGGCTGCTACCGCTGATCACCTTGGACAAACCCGTGGTGGTCGGCGTACGCGGTCACGCTGTAGGCGGCGGCATGGGCCTGGCGCTGACCGGTGACGTGGTGATCGCCGGGCGCGGCAGCAAGTTCGTCACGGGCTTCTTCCGCCTCGGCACAGTCCCGGACATTGGCACCATGTACCACCTGCCACGCCTGATCGGCATGGCCCAAGCGAAGAAACTGCTGTTCAGCGGCGCCAGCTTGAGCGCACAGCAAGCCTATGAGCTGGGCATCGTCGCCCAGGTGGTGGATGACGAAGCGGTGGAAGCGGCCGGCCTGGCCGAAGCTGAGCGCTTGGCGCAGGGGCCGGCAGAAGTCATGGGCCTGGCCAAGACCCTGATGGCACGCAGCTTCGAAACCTCGCTGCAGGATATGTTCGCCTTCGAGGGCTTCGGTCAGGTGCTGGCCATGTCCAACCCGGAGTTTCGCGAGGGCCTGGCCGCCGCGATCGACAAGCGCCCGGCAGACTTTGCCGGCGCGGCCGAGTCGGGTGTGCTGCGCCCGCTGGACTGAGGCACTGTGCAAAGCCCTGGCGCCGAGAGGTCGCCGGGGCTTTTTCTGCGTGACCACCCTTGCAAACGCACGAAAAAACGCCGGAGCACTGCCCCGGCGTAGTGGCGGTGCGATGGTTCAGCCGGCCACGTACTTCAACCAGCGGCCGCCGTCGACGATCAGGTTCTCTCCGGTGACATAGCCGGCCAGGTCGCTGGCCAGGTAGACCGCGGCATGGCCGATATCGGCTTTGCCACCGAATCGGCCGAGGGCAGTCTTGCGTGCCTCGCGCTCACCGTTGCCTTTCTCGATGTACATGCGCCGTACGCCTTCGGTATCACCGATGGGGCCTGGGGAGATGGTATTGACGCGGATCTGGTCGTCGCCCCATTCCACTGCCAGTGTGCGCGACAGCGACAGGATGCCACCCTTGGCGGCGGCGGCATGCGCCGCACCGGGCCAACCAGTGACGCCAAGCATGGTGATGATGCTGATGATCGAGCCGCCGTATTGTGAGGCCTTGAGGTGCGGGTAGGCGGCGTGGCAGCCATAGAAGGTGCCGTTCAGGTCGATGTCGAGCACCGTGCGCCAGCCGTTGGGCGACAGTTCAGCGGTGGGGCAGACGAAGTTGCCGGCGGCGTTGTTGACCAGGATATCCAGCGCGCCGAAACGTGCCACGGTGGCGTCTACCGCAGCTTTGACCTGATCATAGTCGCGCACGTCGGTCTGTCGGTACTCAGCGCTGCCGCCCTGGTCGCGAATCACCGCCACGGCGGTCTGCAGGCGGTCTTGCTGGCGCCCGACGAGCATCACCTTGGCGCCAAGACGCGCGTACTGGCTGGCGATTTCCAGGCCGATGCCGCTGCCGCCGCCGGTGATCAGGGCCACACGATCCTTGAGGGTAGTGTTGTCGAACATATCGTGATACTCCGAAAGTGAGGGGCTGTGGCCGTCATGGTTGGCGGCGGCGATAGAGCAGGGTGGCGGTCATTTCCTGGACGACGCTGCCATCGTGCTTGATGCAGCGGCGTGCCAGGGTGACCACGCCACGGTCGGGCTTACTGGTTTCTTTCTTTTCCAGCACGCGCTGGTGCAAGCGGATGGTGTCGCCATGCTTGACCGGCGCGAGCATGCGCCAGGCGTCGATCTGCAGCAGCGCCAGCAGCGTGCCGTCGTTGATCCCGCTGGCGTACTGCAGGCCACCCATGATCGAGTAGACCAGCGGTCCGTGGGCTATCGGCTCACCGAAAGGGGTGTTCTTGCAGTACTCGAAATTGGTGTGCACTTCGTTGAAGTCGCCAGACAGGCAGGCGAAGTTGACGATGTCGGTCTGGGTCACGGTGCGGGCCGGGCTGACGAACTCCTGGCCGACCTCGAAGTCCTCGAAGTAGTGACCGCGCGGTTGCGAGTCGGGCATGCGATACCTCTCGTTGTTGTCGTTGTGCAATGAGTTCACAGGGGCTGGTTGGACAGAATCAGCGTGCAGTGCGAGGACAGGATGCCGCCTTCGTTGTGCACCAGGCCGACCTCGGCACCCGCCACTTGGCGCGCGCCGAGGCCGCCGCGCAACTGCCGCACCGCTTCGACGATGCCAAACAGCCCGCCCGCGGCCCCCGCGTGGGCGTGGGAGAGCATGCCGCCATGGGTGTTGACCGGCAGGCGGCCCTCGATTCCAGCGTGGCCTGCGGCGAAGAAGGCACCGCCTTGGCCGGGATCGCACAGGCCGAGCTCTTCCAGCTCGATGATCGGCACAATGGTGAAACAGTCGTAGAGTTCGGCGAAGTCGATGTCCTGCGGGCCAAGGCCGGCCATCTGGTAGGCGCGCCGGCCCGATTCGCTGGCGCCGAAGCGGGTGAGGCTGGGCGCGCACATCAGGTGCTCATGGGTATGGTGCTCGCCAATGCCTTGCAGGTACACAGGTCTTGCTTTCAGGTCGCGGGCGCGTTCGGCGCTGGTCACCACGAACGCACCGCCGGCATCGGAAATCAGGCAGCAATCGAACATGCCCAGCGGGTCGGCGATGGGCTTGGCTTGCAGCACCTGCTCCAGGGTCAGTGGGCTTTTCATCTGCGCATTGGGGTGCAGCAGGGCGTTGCTGCGCGTATGTACGGCGACGCTGGCCATCTGCTCGCGCGTGGTGCCGTACTCGTGCATGTGGCGCTGCGCGATCATCGCGTAGAAGCCGGGAATGGAGGTGCCGTAGGGTTGTTCGAAGTAGGGGTGGCCAACGGCGGCGAGCGAGGCCACCGCAGCGTCGCGGCTCTGCCCGGTAGCGCGATTCTCGCCAGCACAGACCAGCACCACGCTGGCCTGCCCCGTTGCGATCGCTTGGGCAGCGTGATGCAACATCACTGCTGGGCTGGCGCCGCCGACCACCATCGAGGCGTTAAGCCGCGGCTGGATGCCGAGGTATTCGCAGAGCACCGACCCGAGCATGAAATACGGTTCGGTCAAGGAGTATGCGGTGAGCACACCATCGACATCGGCCGGCGTCAGCCCAGCATCGTCCAGTGCACGTTTCGCGGCCTGGGCGTTGAGGCCCAGCCCTGTCATGTGGGGCAGCTTGCCGATATCGGACTCGCCGACACCGGCGATGGCAATCCTGTTCTTGAGCATGGAGCGGCCTCGCTTCAGGTGCGGCTGAACTGGGGAATGCGCGCGTCGTCGCCGCGTGCTTCGAAGGTGACCTGCACGCGGTCATCGATCTGCACGTCGAGGGCGTCGGCGCCGACGATGTTGCTGACCATGCTCGGGCCCTCGTCCAGCTCGATAAGGGCCACCACGTAAGGCACCTGTGCGGTGAAGGCTGGCAGCGAGGCGCGGCGGATGATGGTGAAACTGTGGACCTTGCCAGTACCTTGGCTGGGCACCCATTCCAGGTGCTGCGACCAGCAACTGGGGCAGAGTTGGCGGGCCATGAAGTGCACACTGCCGCAGTCGGTGCAGTGCTGGATCATTAAGCGGCCATCGCGGGCAGCATCCCAGTAGGGCTGGCTGTCGGCGTTGGCGATGGGCGTAGGCAGCGGGATAGCCATGTGGCGCTCTCCAGTCGGGGTATCCAGGCGCTGGGCGAACCACCCAAGGCGCATCTCGACTGGGAAATAGCAAGGCCCGCGCCAGCTCCCGTGAATTGGCCGCAAAGTCTCGTCGCAGAGGGGCTGGCGAAGGTCAGGGAAGGGTGGAAGGACACAGATGGGTGTCGTCTGGATCGACACGGTGGCCGCGTGGCGAACAGTTCCGGTCACGCCCGGGCGTGACCGGACAGCGCCACTCAGGAGTCTTCGAGGTCGCGCAAACGCTTGTACAGGTAGGAGCGAGAGATGCCCAGTTCCTCGGCGACGCGCTTCTTGTTTTCCCGGTGGCGGGTCATGGCTTCGCTGATGGTGAGCAATTCGACGCGGTCCAGGGTCGTTTTGAGCTCTTCACCGGCCTCGCTGACTGCGGCCTGGCTGCGCGGCTTGCTTTTCTGCTCAGCGAAGATGTCGACGTGAGGGAAGTTGTCCACGGCGAGCTCGTTGCCGTCGCAAAAGATCAGCGCATGCTCGACCTCATGCTGCAGCTGGCGGATGTTGCCCGGCCACTGCTGGCGTTGCAGGTAGTCGTAAACCTCAGGGTGCACCTTGACCCGTGACAGGTTCTGCCGCGTGGCGAACGAGCGGATGAAGTGATCGACCAGTGCCGGAATGTCCTCAAGGCGCTCGCGCAGCGGTGGCACATGCAGGGTCACCCCGCTGATGCGGTAGTAGAGGTCAAGGCGGAAGGTTTCCTCTTCGATCATCCGCCCCAGCTCGCGGTTGGTGGCGGCGATCAGGCGGAAGTTGGAAAATTTGCGTTCGTCCCCACCGACCCGCTCGAAAGAGCCGTCCTGCAGCACGCGCAGCAGCTTTACCTGCATTTCCAATGGCATCTCGCCGATCTCGTCGAGAAACAGCGAACCATTGTGCGCGGCTTCGAACTTGCCCTGGCGACCGTTCTTCTTGGCCCCGGTGAAGGCGCCGGCCTCATGGCCGAACAGCTCGCTCTCTACCAAGTTCTCCGGTAAGGCACCGGCATTGACCATGACCATGGGTTTTTCGCGGCGCTGACTCAACTGGTGCAGGGCCTGGGCTACCAGCTCTTTACCGGTACCGCTTTCACCGAGGATGAGCACCGGTACATCGAGCCTGGCCACGCGACGCATGTCGGCCTTGAGCTGCTTGAGTGCTTTGCTGTCACCGATGATGTCGTCGATTTCGTAGCTGGGCTTGCGCAGCAGCTTGGCCTCGCGCTTGTAGTATTCGACCTCGGACTTCAACGCCGAGATCTCACGGCTCATCGCCAATAGCTGGTCTGGTCCCTTGAACATGATCCGGCCGATGGCACCGACCACCTCGCCGTTACGTTGAACGGGCAAGCGGCTGACGATCCGGTCGCTGACGTTTTGGTTCTGGCCGTGCATCTTGTGCATCTGGCCGATTTCCGGCTGGCCGCTGCGCGCGACGACATGCAGCCGGCTGTTCTTGATGATCTCGGTGACGTGCCGCCCGGTCGCGGCGCCGCGATCGAGGCCGAAGTATTTCTCATGCACGGGGCTGATGTAAACGATGCAGCCGTCACGGTCCACCACCGTCATGCCATCGAACGGGCTGGTCAGCAGTTGGTTGAGGATGTCTGGCGCAAAATCCACCGTGCCAAGGAAATCGACCAGTTCGTCGGCGCCGTCGCAAACCTGGATCAGCACGGCGCTACCCTGTCCAGCCAGCGGCAGGGCGGCCACGACATAATCGCTGCCGCCCTGCGATATGCCGGTGAGCTGGCGCTTGCCATCGCGTACCTGGGGCAGGATCTGGGCGAGCAGTGCGTCATCCAGTGCAACACCGCAGCGCAGCTGTGGCCGGCCGGCTTCGTCGAGCACGAGCAGGCCATAGGTTCGGGAATCTCGAGGCATCGAATATCTCCTGGGGCCGCCGCAGGCAGCGATACGGCCGGGATTTCTTATAGTGTTTTCGATAAATACACGCAGCCCCTTGCATGAGCAACAGATCGCGCGGTCGTGAATGCGTGTTTGCCGTTTATCCTGATGAAATATAAGGGAAAAATAAAAATGGCCTGTAACTTGCTTCGTTAGACTCGGCAACGTCGAAGCCACATAGGGTGACCCAGGCGTTCGAACGTGATGCCGCACGCCCGGGCGCAAGCGCTCAACGATGACGCTGTGCAAGGTGTGTGTGGCGCGGACAGTTCAGTGAGGTTGGCCGCTACAGTGCCATGCTCTGAACCGGTCATGTTGCAACTGGCAACGCTTTAAATAACAAGATCAACGCCGAGGAGGCACAAAGCATGGATCAGTCGATGTCGGAAGAAATCCAGGCAGTTCGCGACATGGTCAACCGCTTCATGCGCACGGAGGTCGCTCCGGTGATGGACGGCTACGAAGCGCGTGGCGAATTTCCCCGGGCGCTGGTCGGCAAAGCCGGCGAGGCGGGCTTGTACGGGGCGGTGTTCCCCGAATCGGTCGGCGGCAGTGACATGGGTTATCTGGCGGCTGCGGTCATTCAGGAGGAGATGGTGCGCAACGACGTGCGCTTCTCTTCGTGCAACAACCAGCAAGGTTCGACCTGCCCGAGTGCGATCTACTTTGGCGGCAGCAGCGAACAGATCATGAAGTACGTGCCCAACCTGATTGCCGGCAAGACCATCGGCATGATGTCGCTGACAGAGTCCGGTGGCGGCTCCGATGCCGCCGGTAACATGAAGACGTTCGCCCGCCGCGATGGCGACGTATACCGTATCAGCGGGCAGAAGATGTGGGCGTCGATCGCCAACGAATGCGACGTCGGCGTGCTGCTGGCCAAGACCGACCGCGAGGCGGGGGCCAAGGGCGTTACCGCCTTCATCGTGCAGCCGAAAAAATTCCCCGGCTGGACGGCGCAGCCGATCGATTGCCTTGGGCTGTCCAAGTCGTTCCGCACCAACATCGTCTACCTCGACGACTTCGTCGTACCGGTCGAGGACCGGCTGGGCGAAGAGGGCGACGGCTTCAAGATCATCATGCGCACGTTGCAGCCCGGACGTGTTGGCGTAGCCGCCAAGGCCCTCGGCGTGGCCCGTCGCTGCTTTGAAGAGGCCGTGCGCTACGCCAACGAGCGTGAACTGCGTGGCCAACCGATTGGGCGCTTCCAGATGATCCAGTCGGAAATCGCCGAGATGGCCTGCGCCATCGAAGCCAGCCGGGCGCTGGTGTACAAGGCGGCGATGATGATGGACGACAGCCTGCCCTCTAACCGTATCGCCGCGATCGCCAAGTACCACGCGTCGCAGACCGCCAAGCTGTGCGCCGACAAGGCGATGCAGATCTTTGGCGGTTACGGCCTGGCGATGGAGTACCCGGTGTCTTATTACCGCGCCTATTCGGACATGTTCTTCACGGGCGAAGGTTCGGCCAACGTGCAGAAGATCATGATTGCCGAGGACGCGCTGGGGTACAAGCTGGCTGACCGTCACCATGGCCGCACCGGCCTGCGCGACATCCGCAAGCACGATGTCGCCAATGAGCTCAAGTGAGGAGGCGTGCATGTCGCAGTTGCTGAAATTCCACATCGAGGACGGCATTGCCACCATCACGCTCGATCGCCCGGAAAAGCTCAACGCCTTTACCGATGAGATGCTCGAAGACTGGTTGGCGGCACTGGAGCAGTGCCGCACCGACCCCGAGGTGCGCGTGGTGGTGATTACCGGGACCGGTCGCGCTTTCACCACCGGCGGCGACGTCGGCGGCTTCGAGGCCAGTGCCAGGCAGAGCCCGGCGCAGATCAAGGCGCGGGTCAGTGACGGCGTGCAGCGCCTGCCGCGCAAGATCGCCGAGTTGGACAAGCCGGTGATCGCCGCGCTCAACGGCTTTGCCACGGCCGGCGGGCTGGATATCGCGCTGGCCTGCGATATCCGCTTTGCCGCGCAAAGTGCCGGCTTTGCCGAGACCTACGCGCGCATGGGCCTGATTCCGGGGGTGGGTGGCGCCTACCTGCTACCCCGTATCGTGGGTGTGGCCAAAGCGCTGGAGATGTTCTGGGGTTGTGACTGGGTGGATGCCCGCGAGGCCGAGCGCATCGGCCTGGTCAACCGGGTGTTTGCCGATGACCAATTGATGGAGCAGACCTATCTGTTCGCCCGCAAGGTCGCTGATAACGCGCCGCTGGCGGTTCAGTTGATCAAGCGGGTGATGCGCTTTGGCCTGGACAAGGACCTGGCCACCGCGCAGGAGATGGTTGCTGCCAACCTGCCCATCGTACGCACCAGCGAAGACCACCAGGAAGCGGTCAACGCCTTCCGGGAAAAACGTACGCCACAGTTCAAAGGGCGTTGATTCAGCCCTCACCGAGTGGATGAAGGACATGACAGACAAGAACACATTCGACGCTTTCCTGCGCCCGCAGAGCGTGGCCATCGTTGGCGCTTCGCCCAAGCCCGGCAATCCACGCAATACCCTGGTCAAGGTGCTGCTCAAGCATGGTTTCACTGGCCGGGTTTACCCGGTCAGCCCCAGCCATGGCGAGGTAGAGGGCCTGCCCGCCTATGCGTCGCTGGCCGATCTGCCGGAAACGCCGGACGTGGCGCTGATCATCACCCCGGCCGCGACCGTGCCCGGGGTGATCGAGGAATGCGGCGCCAAGGGTATCGGCAACGCCATCGTATTCAGTTCCGGTTTCGAGGAAGTGGAAGGAGGGGACGAACTGGCGCGTCAGTTGGCCGATGCCGCGCAACGTCATCAGGTGGCGGTGATCGGCCCCAACTGCAACGGCGTGTGGTCGGTGCGTGCAAAGACCCTGCTGACGTTCAGCCCGGCGGCGTTGCGCATGGATGCCGTGCGCCATGCGCCTATCGCAGTGATCAGCCAGAGTGGGGCGTTGGCAGGGGCCATCGGCCGGTCGCTGGACATCAACGGTATTGGTTGCTCGTATATCGTCAGTGTCGGCAACGAAACCGCGCTCGATGTCATCAATGCCCTGGAGGCCATCGTCGAGCAGGACGACGTGCGCGTGGTGGTGCTTTACCTGGAGGGCCTGGACCAGGCGCAGCGCCTGCTGCCGGTGGCTGAGCGTGCGCGCGCGCGGGGGGTGCAGATCGTCGCGCTGAAGGCCGGCCGCTCCGCCAGCGGCCAGGCCGCCACTGCCTCGCACACTGGCAAGATCGCCTCGTCCCATGTGGTGTATGCCGATGTCTTCGCCCAGGCCGGGATCATCGAGGTGGACAGCCTGGTAGATGCGTTGTCGGCCGTGGAAGTGCTGGCCTACTTGCCCAACCCACGGGTCAGTGGCGACGCCCAGGGCGGGGTGGCGATCATGAGTGCCTCTGGCGGTGCCGGCGCACTGTTGGCCGACCACAGCCATGATTACGGCGTGCCGATGGCCACCTTCACCGGGGCAACCATCGACCGCCTGTATACGGTGCTGCCGGCGTTCGCCCGCAAGGAAAACCCGATCGACCTGACCGGCCAGATCAATAGCCTGCCGAACCTGTTCCGCGACAGCTGCGCGGCCGTGGCTGCCGACCCTCGCACCGAAGCGGTGATCGTGCAGTTCTCGGCCAGCGGCCGGCGCCACCTGGACCCGAATGCCGATGCTTTCAGGCAGACGGCCAGCCAGGTGCCGGTATTCCTCAGTTTCATCGGCGACGTACCCGATACCGAGACCCGCCAGCAGTACCTGAAGGCCGGTGCGCTGTTGTGCGCCGACCCGTCGCTGGCGACCCGCTCACTGGCCTGGCTGTACCAGCGCGAACGCATGCAGCGCTTGCCAAAACTGCCGCAGCGTTGCGCGGCCACTGCGCATGCGTTTCCGGCGGACTGGCAACAGACCATGCAACTGTGCAGCGACAGCGGCATCACCCCAGCCAAATGGGTCATTCTTGGGCCGGATGACCAGGCCGCCCGCGCCTGCGCAGACCTGCGCCTGCCACTGGTGGTCAAAGTGTTGCCGAGCGAGTCGGAACACAAGACCGAACTCGGCCTGGTCAAGCTGCGGGTCTCGAGCATGGAAGAGGTGGACGCCCTGGCTCGCGCTTACCGACGCCAACTGGCTAAGCCAGAGGCCGGCATTTTGGTACAGGAAATGCTTTCCGGCGGTGTGGAAGTGGTGATGTCCTGCCTGCGTAACACAGACTTTGGTCCGGTGCTGGCCATCGGAAGCGGTGGAGTGGCGGTGGAGCTGTACCAGGATGTGGTGCATCTGGCGCTGCCGGTCTCGGCCGAGCAGGTCAAGCTGGCATTGCGCCGGCTCAAACTGTGGACCCTGCTGCAAGGCTTTCGTGGCAATCCGCCGGCAGATGTCGATGCGCTGGCCAGTGCGGCGGTGCGTTTCGGTGATCTCTTCCTGGCCAGTGAGCCTATCGCCGAGTTTGAAATGAACCCGGTATTGGTGCGTGCTGTGGGGGAGGGCGTGTATACCGTGGACGCCTTGGTCAAGTAAGCGGGAGCTGCCAGTGGCCTGATACGCCACGCACAGTTTCAACTTGAATGAACCTGTGCGTGACGTGGTAACTAAAAGTCAGGGTTAAAGCGCTTCAGCTTTCAGCTGGAAGTTGTAGCATTTCGTCCCATAGTGCCTGCGCAAGTTGTGGTAGCGGGCGCTGTTTGTTGCGCACCAGGTAAATGGGGATTTGATTGCTGAAGTTGAACCGTTCAATACGCAATGGCACTAATTTGCCGTCGGCGAGTTCAGCTTCGACCATATGCCTGGGCATGCGTGCCCAACCCATGCCTGCCACCAGCAACGCTTTCATCATCATGTAGTCGTTGGCGTACCAGCGTGTACCGCCGGCAATGACGTTGACGTAGGCCTTGCGGTCCACCGGTAGGACCTGAGGCCGGTCACGCAGCTTCAATTGAGGTATTTCACTGCCTGGTTCGTGCTCGACGAAGCCAGGTGCTGCCACGGTGAGCATGCTGACACGTGTCAGTTCGACATGTTCATAACGATCCTGCAGGTCTTGCTGCTGTGGGCCTATGGCCAGGTCCGCCTTGCCTTCGTCAAGCTGCATCAGCACTTCGGCGAGGTGGCGGGTGGTGAGGTTGAGTTGCAGGTGCCGATGGCGCTCGCAGAAGTTGCGAATATGCTCGAGCCCGGGCGGAAAAGCGCACATGGCCGTCATCGAGATCGAAAGCGAAGGCTGCGTGTCCAGTGCCAGGCGGTGCCCCAGGGACTCCAGTTCGTCAACCTGGGCGATAAGCCGCTTGGCCTGGTCATAGAACACCTGGCCTTCGACCGTGAGTTCAGGCCGGTAGTGTTCGCGGTTGAACAACCGTAGGGCGAACTGTTCTTCCAGTGCGGCCACGGCCGCGCTCACAGAGGGTTGGGTTTTGTAAATATGTTGCGCCGCGGCGCGAAAACTTCCTTTTTCGGCCACCGCAATGAATGCCTTGAGTTGATCGTTGGTCATGATAGGCGCAACCTTGAAGGATGAAATGAATATATAATTATCTTTGTGGTCGGATCCGGTTTAGCGTGAAGCCTGCAGTTGCGATTTATTGAAACGGCTCAATTATAAAAACAATAACCGCAGGTCTCAATATGAAAAGATGCCCCCCGCTGTTGTATGCCGGCATGCTTGCGCTGGCCAGTTTACAGGCCCAGGCCGAGGCGCCGCGCTTCTCCGACGATGTTATTCGCATCGGTATTCTCAACGACCGCAGCGGCCCCTACGCCGATGTCAGCGGTGAGGGCTCTGCCATTGCCGCGCGCATGGCCGCCGAGGAGTTCGGTAATCGCGTGCTCGGCGTGCCGGTGGAAATCGTCACGGCCGACCACCAGAACAAGACCGACGTCGGCGCCGCCATCGCCCGCAAGTGGTTGGACGCCGATGGTGTGGACATGATCGCCGATATCGCCAATTCTGCAGTCAGTCTGGCCATCAGTGGCCTGGTGCAGACGCGTGAAAAGCTCATTCTGCATAACTCCGCTTCGGCCTCTATCACGGGGGCGGCTTGCACGCCGCGCACCGCACAGTGGCAGTACAACGCCTGGGCCGCGGCGCACAATGTGGTCAACCGGCAGATGGTCGAGCAGGGCATGGACAGCTTTTTCATCATCGCGGTCGACTATGCCCTTGGCGAGTCCATTTCCTCGGTGTTCGAACAGGCCGTGCAGCAGGCCGGCGGCAAGGTCGTCGGCCATGTGCGCCATCCGCTGAACACCACCGACTTCAGTTCGTATCTTTTGCAGGCCCGTGCCTCGGGCGCCAAGGCGATCATGCTGGCCAATGCCGGCGTCGACCTGGCGACGGCGGCGCGTCAAGCCCAGGAATTCGGCCTGACGCCGGGCGTGCAATTGCTGGCCGCGGCGCTGACCAAGGATGTGATCAAGGCCACCGGCCTGCAGATCATGGAGGGGTTGCAGACCCTGTCTTGGTACGAAATGTACCGCGATGATCAGGCCCGTGCCTGGGGCGAAGCCTTCGCTGCGCGCAATCAGGGCCGCGTGCCGACCGAAATGCAGGCCGCCACCTATTCTTCGGTGCGCAGTTACCTCAAAGCCATCGAAGCGGTTGGCACCGATCAGGCTGACGTGGTCATGGCGCAGCTCAAGCGCATGCCGATCAACGATGCCTTCGCCAAGGACGGCCACGTACGTGCGGACGGCCTGATGTCGCACGAGATGTACCTGACCCGGCTGAAATCGCCCGATCAATCCGCCGGTGACGGCGACTACTCGAACATCTTGGCCACCCTGTCCGGCAGCCAAGTCGACCGGCCTCTGGCACAGAGTGACTGCCCCCTGCTCGAAGATAGCCAGCGCCTGGCAGCAGCCAGGCCGCAGGAGGCCGCACATGATTGAGCATACTCAAGCCAAGGCGCCCATCCTGTGCGCACGCGGGCTGGTGCGAGGGTTTCGTGGCTTTGTCGCGGTCAATGGCGTGGATCTGGATATCCACGAGGGCAGCGTGCATGCGCTGATCGGCCCGAACGGCGCCGGCAAGACCACGCTGTTCAACCTGCTGTGCGGCGCTCTGCCGCTGAGCGCAGGCCAGATCCACTTCGCCGGCCAGGACATCAGCACCCATGGCCAGGAGGCTGTGGCACGGGCTGGCCTGGTGCGCTCGTTTCAGATTTCCGCCGTGTTCGGGCAGCTCAGCGTGCATGAGAATGTGCGCCTGGCGCTGCAGCGCCAGGCAGGCCTGGCTCACCAGTTCTGGCGCTCGTCAGCCTGCCTGCGGCAGCTCGACGCGCGCACCCAGGCCTTTCTTGAGGCCGTTGGCCTTGGCGAGCTGGCCGAGGCTCAGGCCAGCAACCTCAGCTATGGGCGCAAACGCATGCTGGAGATCGCCACCACATTGGCCCTGGAGCCCCGCCTGCTACTGCTCGACGAACCCATGGCCGGCATGGGGCACGAGGACATCGAGCCGGTGGTCGAGCTGATCCGGCGCGTTGCCGCTGGCCGCACGGTACTGATGGTCGAGCACAATCTCTCGGTGGTGCGCGATCTGTGCGACACGGTCAGCGTGCTGCAACGCGGTGAGTTGATCGCCCAAGGCGACTACCAGAGCGTGTCGAATGACGCGCGGGTGCGCGAAGCCTACATCGGTACCGAGGAGGTCGCCTGATGAACGCTGCCACTGCATTGCTGAATATCGAAGACCTGCACGCCTGGTACGGCGACAGTCAGGCGCTGTTTGGCGTCTCGCTGAACGTGCGCCAGGGCGAAACCGTGACCCTGCTCGGGCGCAACGGTGCCGGTAAAAGCACCACCCTGCGCAGCCTGGTGGGGTTGGTCCGCCGTCGTCAGGGCAGCATCGACCTGGGCGGCACCGACCTGATGCGCCTACCCGCGCACCGCATAGCCCGCACCGGGTTGGGTTACGTACCGGAGGAGCGCGGTATCTTCGCTGGCCTGACGGTGGAGGAAAACTTGCGCCTGCCACCGAGCATCAATGATCAAGGGTTGTCGCTCGAGGCGCTCTACGCGATGTTCCCCAACCTGCTGGAGCGCCGATACAGCGCCGGTACCCAGCTCTCTGGCGGCGAACAGCAGATGCTGGCCATTGCCCGTGTCTTGCGCACAGGCGCTCGGGTGCTGCTGCTCGACGAGCCCACCGAAGGTCTGGCACCGGTGATCGTACAGCGTATTGGCGAGCTGCTGCTTCACCTCAAGGGCCTGGGCTACACCCTTCTGTTGGTCGAGCAGAACCTGCGCTTCGCGGCGCAGCTGGCCGACCGTTTCTACGTCATGGAACACGGCACGGTCGTCGATTCGCTGCAGCGCCACGAACTCGATCAGCACGCAGCGTCCCTGCACAAGTACTTGGGGGTGTAACCATGGAACTGTTTTTCGGACAACTGCTGCTGGGCCTGATCAACGGCTCGTTCTACGCCATGCTGTCGCTGGGTATTGCCCTGGTGTTCGGCCTGTTGCACATCATCAACTTTGCCCACGGCGCGCTGTACATGGTTGGCGCTTTCCTTGCCTGGCTATTACTGCAGCACACCGGCCTGAACTTTTGGTGGGCGTTGCTGCTGGTACCGCTGGTGGTGGCGGTGATCGGCGGTGTTCTCGAGCGTACCCTGCTGACCCGTTTGCACGGGCTCGATCCGCTCTACGGGTTTCTCCTCACCTTCGGCCTTACCCTGGTGATCGAGGGCCTGTTCCGGTACGGCTTTGGATCCTCGGGGCGAGCTTATCCGGTACCGGAACTGTTACGCGGCGCGGTCGACCTGGGTTTCGTCTATGTGCCGTATTACCGCCTGTTCGTGGTCGCGGTATCGCTGTTGGTATGCCTGGGTACCTGGGCGTTAATCGAGCGCTCGACGCTGGGCGCCTACATGCGCGCGGCCACCGAGAATGCCGCGCTGGTGCAGGTATTCGGGGTCAATGTGTCGCGGCTGGTGACCCTGACGTTCGCTGCTGCGGCGGGCTTGGCTGCGCTGGCCGGGGTACTGGCCGCACCGATCCTGCAGGTCAGCCCACAGATGGGCTCCAACCTGATCATTCTGGTGTTCGGGGTGGTGGTCATTGGCGGCATGGGCTCGGTCTTCGGTGCGGTCACGACCGGTTACCTGCTAGGTATGGTCGAGGGTATGACCAAGTTCTTCTACCCACCGGGCGCCACCCTGGCGGTGTTCGTGGTCATGGCGCTGGTGCTGCTGGTGCGTCCCGGTGGCCTGTTCGCGAGGAGTGCCTGAAATGAGTAATGCACGCGTTGAAAACCGTGCAACGGCCATTGCCGCCGCCTTGGTGGTGCTGTTGCTGATCATTGCCCCCGCCTTCGTCTACCCGGTCTTTGTGATGAAGCTGATGTGCTACACGCTGTTCGCGGCAACCTTCAACCTGCTGCTCGGCTATGTCGGCCTGTTGTCCTTTGGGCACGCTGCGTTTCTTGGCACCGGTGCCTACCTGACCGCGCATGCGGCCAAGGTCTGGGGGTTCGATCCGCTGCTGGCGGTGCTGTTCGGTATGGTCATGGCGGCGGCGTTGGGCGCGTTGATCGGGGCGCTGGCCATTCGCCGGCGTGGCATCGAGTTCGCCATGATCACGTTGGCAATGGCCCAACTGGTGGCCTTCATCGCCCATCAGGCACCCTTCACCGGCGGCGAGAACGGCATTCAGAACGTGCCGCGTGGCGAGCTGTTCGGCCTGATCGATCTGAACCAGACTGCAAACCTTTACGCTTTGGTGCTGCTGCTGTTCATCAGTGGCATGTTGGTCATCTGGCGCACCCTCCATTCGCCGTTCGGGCACATCTTGCTGGCCATCCGCGAGAACGAGGACCGCGCCAGCTCCCTCGGCTATCCGGTGGCCCGCTACAAACTGATCGTGTTCGTCATCTCGGCGCTGCTGGCGGCGCTGGCCGGCGGCATGAAGGCGCTAGTGTTCCAACTGGCGACACTGGACGACGTGAGCTTCCACCTCAGTGGCGAGGTGGTGTTGATGGCCTTGCTCGGCGGCCTCGGGACCTTTTTCGGGCCACTGATCGGCGCGCTGATCGTGGTCAGCCTGGAGAGCCTGCTGGTCACCTCCGCACTCCCGGCGCCGGTGCTTACCGGCAGCGTGTTCGTGCTTTGCGTGCTGCTGCTGCGCCGCGGTGTGGTCGGCGAGCTGCGAAGCGTCTGGCGCAGCCGACGCCATGGGCCAAGCGCCACGTCACACACAGCGTCGGGCGGCAAAGCCACGGCGCTGCGCGACTCATTACCCCTCGACTGACAAGAGAGAATTGCCATGCAGACTCCCCGTACCTGGTTGATTACCGGCGCTGACAAAGGCCTGGGCCTGTCCACCGCGCGTGCCGCACTGGAGCAAGGCGACAACGTCATCGTCACCGTGCTGGCCGAGGATGGCTCGCACTGCCTGCTGGCCGACTATCCCGAGCAGTTGCGCGCCTTCCACCTCGATGCCCGTGACCACGGCCGTTTCAAGGAGGTGGTCGCGCAGGCCGAGCAAGCCTTCGGACGCATCGATGTCCTGGTCAACAACGCCGGTTTCGGCCTGCTGGCAGTGGCCGAGGCCACGCCAGCCGAGAAGTACCGGCCGCTGTTCGAGGTCAACTTCTTCGGCCTGGTGGAGATGACCCACGCCGTGCTGCCGGTGATGCGCCGCCAGCGCAGCGGGCACATCATCAACCTGTCGTCCAAGGCCGGTTATCGCGGTGCCACGGGCTTTTCCCTTTACAGCGCGTCGAAGTTCGCTGTGGAGGGTTATTCCGAGGCACTGGCCGACGAGATCCGTCATCTTGGCATCAACGTCACGATCATCGAGCCGGGCGGTTTCCGCAGCGACTTCGCGGGCCCGTCGCTGATCACCGCGCTGATCGATGACGGCGACTACCGGGAAACCAACGAACGCATCAAGCATTACGTGCAGGAGCGCCATGGCAAACAGGAAAGCGACCCGGCCAAGTTCGGCCCTGCGCTCTGCGCACTGGTCGCCGCCGAGCAGCCGCCCCTGCGCCTGCCACTGGGGCCTGACAGCCTGTCGTTGATCCGCGACGACATCGCCGCCGTCAGTGCCGAGCTGGACCACTGGGAGCCGCTTTCGCTTTCCACGCGAGCATTGGATTGATCGCTACCCCGGCAGGCTCCTTTTCGAGGGCCTGCCGGGCCGAACCACACAGAGGCTGACAGGTATGAACAACAACAAGAACAGCATCTTCGCCACCATTCAGGCGCCCGACGAGCAGTGGCTGGCCCGCGCCGCTGCTGAGCCGGTGCTGGAGCCTGAGCTGCCGATCATCGATACCCATTTGCACCTGTGGGCGTTTCAGGGCCATCGCTACTTTCTCGACGAGTACCTCGCCGACCTGGCCGTCAGCGGCCATAACGTACAGGCCTCGGTGTTCGTCGAGTGCTTCCAGCGTTATCGCGAAACGGGGCCTGAGCACCTCAAGTACGCTGGCGAGACCGAATTCGCCGTGGACCTGGCGCGGCAATCGGCCGCCAGAGCCGAGCCGCGTACACAGGTGGCGGCGGGCATCGTCGGCTATGCCGATCTGAGCCAGGGCGAACGCACCGCGCAAGCACTGGAGGAACACCTGCGTGTGGCCGATGGTCGCTTGGTAGGTATTCGTCAGCGCGCCAAGTGGGACGCCGACCCGGTCGTCAAGGGCCAATACAGCGCCGACCGCGCAGGCTTGTATCTGGATGCCGCATTCGGTCGCGGCATCCAGCGCTTGGGCGAGTTGGGGCTGGCCTTCGATGCCAGCATCTACCACCCGCAGATGCCCGACGTCACGGCCCTGGCGCGGGCGCACCCACAGGTGCAGATCGTCCTCATCCACTGCGGCAGCCCCGTTGGCCACGGTGCCTACGCCGGCCACGAGCGTGACAACCATCAACGCTGGCTGCGCGACCTGCGCGAGCTGGCCACGTGCCCGAACGTCTCGGTGAAGATGGGCGGCCTACTGATGAACATTGGCAACTACGACTTCACTCAGCACGCCGCGCCGCTCGGTTCCGAGGCCCTGGCCGAACTGTGGCGGCCCTACCTTGAGCCCTGCGTCGAGCTGTTCGGCGCCGGGCGCTGCATGGTCTCTTCGAACTTCCCGGTGGACAAGGCCGGTTTCGCTTATCGCACCGTATGGAACTTGTTCAAGCGCATCACGGCCGGCTGTTCGGTCGAGGAAAAGTCCCTGATCTACAGCGGTACGGCGCAACGTGTCTATGGTCTGAGCGACGCGGCGTGTAGCGTTCACGCACAGCCGATGTCGGCACCGGCGACAGTGGCGGGGTGAAGGTGCGGGCAGTCCCCGGAACAGAAGGGCGCAAGGCTGGCATCAAGCTTGCTCGACAAGGTAGGGCAGGCGCGAACCGCACACCGCCATGCGCTGGCCGAAGGGACAGGAGAACAACAATGACAATTGGCTACATCGGTTTGGGCGCTATGGGTAGTGCGCTGGCCCGGCAACTGCTCGCCCATCATCCGCTGCAGGTCTGCGATCTCAATCAGCAAGCCGTGGCCACGCTGGCAGCCCAAGGCGCACATGCGGTACCAAGCCTCACGGAGTTGGCCCAGGAGTGTTCGGTGATTCTGCTGTGCCTGCCACGCAGCGCCAACGTCGAACAGGTGTTGTTCGGCCCAGGCGGGCTTTACCCGCACCTGCGCGAGGGTACATTGATCATCGACCAGACCAGCGGTATTCCAGCGCAGACGCGCGCCTTTGCCGATCGGCTGCGCGCGCGCGGCTGCTCACTGGTGGACGCCCCAGTCGCCGGTGGCGTGCCGGCGGCCCAGGCCGGCACCATCACGATCATGCTGGCTGGCCAGGCCGCTGACTGTGCCCGCGCCCTGCCAGTGCTGCAGATGATCAGCCCGCGGGTCTATCACTGCAGCGAACGGGTTGGCGATGGCCAGGCGCTCAAGCTGGTCAACAACATCATCAATGCCGGTTACCGTATCTCGACCCTGGAGCTGGTGGCGCTTGGGCGCAAGCTGGGCGTTCCGCTGGTGGTGTTGAGCGAGGCACTCAACACCAGCTGGGCGCAGAATTTCACGTCGCGTCATTTGCTCACTGCGCTGCTCGAAGGCCGGCCTTCAAGCGATTTTGCGTTGCAGCTGATGATCAAGGATCTCAATCAGGCACTGAGCCTGGGGCTAGAGGTCGAGGCGGCAATGCCCATGGGGAGCCTGGCGCGCAGCGTCATGCAGATGGCGCTCAGCCTGCTCAGCGAGCAGGCCTGCCTGGACGATCTGGTTGGTTTCAGTGAGTCGCTGGCCGGCGTGCGTCTGGTCGACGGCCTGGCGGCTGTGCAAGGCGAGGCGCCAGAGGGTCGGTGGGCAATGAATGGTGTGGGTATCGTCGGCCGGCAATTCGCCAGTGGCGCGTTCGTACGCCGCTTGCTGGCCGAGCAGACGGTGCAGGTATGCGACCTGCCGGATGAATGGATGCAGGCCTTCGCCCGCGACGGCGCTAAGCCGGTCACTTGTTTGTCCACGCTGTTTGCCGACAACCCGGTGGTGATTGCCTGCGGGCTGGATAGCGAGCAGTTACTCGCGCAGTTGCCGATGCATGGCGCAGCAGTCAAGGGCGAGCCCCGGCTGCTCATCGACTTCACTGCGCGCCCGCCTGCACACTGGCCGCCACTGGCAGCGGCCCTGCGCCTGCGAGGCATTGTTCTGTGCGAAGCCTGTTTGCCACAGCAGGCAGCCGCCAGAGCAGACAGCCTGCTGTATGCCACCGAGGCAGCCCAGTCGGCCCGGGTAAGGCATGTGCTGAGCGTGTTTCGCCAGCCTTTGATCGACTGCGGTGAAGTTGGCCAGGCTGGCGTGGTACGCCTGGTGATCAATGCGGTGGGTTTGTGCAACCGTCTGGTGGTCAACGAAAGCGTGGCTGTCGGGCGCCGTTTGGGGCTGGCAGAACCAGTCATGGCCACCGTGATCAATCAGGGCTCCGCTTGGAGCCGCGAATGCCAGCGCCTGCTGGAACCGGCGGTTTCACCTGCAAGTGACGCAACACTGCAGCAGGCGCTTTGCGACTTGCAGGCGTTGGTAGGGTTGGGCTTGGCCAGTGCCACGCCGATGACCCTGCTCGGTTGCGCATTGCAGCGCTATCGCAGCGCCGCAGACCTGCACGGTATTCACGCTAGCCAGGACTGCCTCGGCATCCCCCAGCGTACTCAGGACTGAAACCCCACACAGACTCTGCCGACATTCGGCAAGGCTGCATACAGAGGATCTGAAAAATGAACGAGATGACCCTGGGCAAGCGCCCTTCGGGTGCCGCCGTGCGCCCCGAGTATCCACGCATCGGCCTGCTGATAGGCGGGGAGTGGATACACGATCGCCCTGCCTGCTACACCGTGCGCAACCCCAGCGATGACACGGTGCTTGGCGACATCCCCGGGGCGACGGCGGATGATCTGCAGGCCGCCTTGGCGGCGGCGGACCGAGGCTTCGACACCTGGCGCCGCACTGCGCCCGGGGAGCGTGCGGCACTGCTGCGCCGCGCTGCTGCGCTGTTGCGCGAGCGTACCGAACAGATTGCCCCGGTGATCACGTTGGAGCAGGGCAAGCCCTTGCCGGATGCGCGCCGCGAAATCGACCGCTCCGCCAGCTTCCTGGAATGGGATGCCGAGCAGTTGCTGCGTAGCCACGGCAAGGTGATTCCGGCACCGGCGCCGATGCAGCTCTATACCTGCAAGGAGCCGGTGGGGCCAGTAGCCGCCTTCACTCCGTGGAATGTGCCGTTGAGTTCACCTGCGCGCAAGATCAGTGGTGCGCTGGCGGCGGGTTGCTCGGTGATCATCAAGCCGGCCAAGGAAACGCCTGGGGTTGTCTGCTTGTTCGCTCGGTGTTTCATGGATGCCGGCCTGCCGGCCGGGGTGCTCAACCTGGTATTCGGTGACTCGGCGCAGGTTTCCACGGCGTTGATCGCATCGGATGTGATCCAGATGGTCACCCTGACCGGCTCGGTGGAGGTTGGCAAGCAATTGACCCGCCTTGCCGCAGCGGGCATGAAACCTGTGCTCATGGAACTGGGCGGGCATGCCCCGGTGTTGATAGGCGAGGATGTCGACCCAGTCGCGGTGGCCCAGCTGGCGGTCGCTGCCAAGTTCCGCATGGCCGGCCAGCTGTGTGTATCGCCATCACGTTTCATCATTCATCACCGTCTGTATGCGCCGTTCGTGGCCGCCTTTGCCGAGGCGGCGGCGAACCTGCGCGTGGGCGACGGTTTCGAGCCGGGGGTTCAGGTTGGCCCGTTGATCAGCGCGCAGCGGGTGGCCGCAGTGGATGCCTTGGTGCAAGACGCGGTGGCGCGTGGGGCACGAGTGGCAGCCGGTGGAGAGCGGGTCGCAGAGCAGGGCTGCTTTTATGCGCCCACGGTCCTCTGCGATGTACCCGAGAATGCCCGAGCGATGAGCGAGGAGCCCTTCGGGCCGTTGGCACTTTGCCTGCCCATGCGTGATTTCGAACATGGCCTGCAGATCGCCAACAGCTTGTCTGTCGGCCTGGCTGGCTATGTATTCACCAACTCCCTGGAGCAGGCAGCGTATGTTTCCGGCGAACTGCGCTGCGGCTCGGTGGCCATCAATAACTTCGGCAGCCCAGGGGCCGAGTCGCCTTTTGGGGGAATGCGCGAGAGCGGCATCGGCACCGAGGGCGGCGAGGAGACGCTCGACTGCTACCGGGTCAACAAGACCATCCTGCAGATGGCGATCACCCTGTGATGGATGTATTCGCCACGTGCAGTCGCTTGTTCACGACAACTACACGCGAGCACCCTGGTGATCGAGCGTGGCAGGGCAGGAGCTAGGCGGGGCCGGGTTGCAACCTTTGCGCGGGCATTGGCTTGCTTCTTGCTCCCCTCTGGTACCTGCCTCAGGGCAGCGAAACGCTAGGCATGTCATGACTACAACAACGACAAGAAACACATGATAGGAGGCTTCCATGAAGCAACCGCTGGCTCTTATGCCGCTGAAGTGCAGCCGACCCGACAAGGTGCCTTACAGCTACTGCGCCGCCCAGTCATCGGTTAACCCTGCCCAGCGCGAGCTGCGAGGCTGGGTAAAAGGCATGCGTGCCTGGGATCGTGGCCTGAGCTGGGTCGAGGGCAAGATGATCCTGGCGGTCGGGGTGCTGATCTTCGCGCTGATGATTCTGGTGTCGCTCGACGCGCTGTCGCGGTACGCGTTCAATCGACCGTTCACCTTCACGGTCGATGTTTCCATTCTTTATCTGCTGCCGGGCGTGTTGTTTCTCGCCTTGTCCCATACGCTGCGAGGCAATGGTCACATCTGCGTGGACCTGTTCGCCAGCATGTTACCGCCGCGGCTGCACCAGGTCATCATTGGCCTGGCTTTGCTGCTCGCTGCCGTGATGATTGCCATGATGGCCTGGAAGATCACCACCATCGCCCATGAAAGCTGGGTGCTCAGCTTGTTCGCATCCGGGCCTTATGCCTGGCCTATCTGGGTCAGCGAGGCGGGCGTGGCGTTTTCCGTGGTCGTGTTGACCCTGCGCTTGCTGCAAATGTCGGTCTGTAACCTGCTGGCCGGGCTTACCGGCGAACAGGCGGTGGCGCTGTCGTTGATCGACGGCCATGAGCAGGCTCAAGAGGAGAACGCATGATGGTCGTTGTCACAGGGCTCTGCGTACTGCTGTTGGGGCTGGTCATCGGCCTGCCGGTATCGCTTTCATTGATGATGGCCGGCGCGGTCGGGTTGTTCATGATCGGCGACATCCATACGGTCTTCGGCGTGCTCGCGGCAACGCCGCTGTCGGCGGTGCACAGCTACGAATTCATCATGATTCCGATGTTCATTCTGATGGCCAACTTCATCATCGCCAGCGGCGTCAGCGATGATATGTTCAATATCGCCAAAGTCTGGATGGGCAAGACACCGGGCGGGTTGGCGCACGCCACGGCGCTGACGGGTGCGGCATTCGGGGCTATTTCAGGCTCAAGTACCGCAGCGGCGGCGACGCTGTCGTCTACCAGCATTCCGGGCATGATCAAGCAGGGATATGATCGCCGTCTGGCGGCGGGCGTGGTGGCCATTTCCGGTACGCTGGCGATGCTCATTCCGCCCAGTGGCGCGATGGTGATCTATGCACTGCTGGCTGATATCAGCGTGGCGAAGCTGATGATCGCCGGTATCGTGCCCGGCGTGCTGGTGGCGCTCGTCATCATGCTGACGGTGGCGGTGCTGGTTTGGCGTAATCCGCAGCACGCACCACCGGCACAGCGCTACAGCTGGTGGGAAAAAATCAGTTCGCTGCGCTTTGCCTGGTCGTTCATCCTGTTGTTCAGCCTGATCACCGTGGTCATCTATGCGGGCATCGGTACACCAACTGAAGCCTCGGCGGTCGGCGCCCTGGCGGCGCTGGGGCTGGCGGTGACGCGCCGCACGCCAACCAAAAAGCTGCTGCGCGCCGCAATCAAGGCGGCCGAGGCCAGCTGCATGATCGCCTTCATCATCATCGGTGCTCAGGTGTTCGGTTACTACCTGACGCTGACCCAGTCCACCCAGGGGCTGTTCACGTTTCTCACCCAGTCGGGGGTCTCGAACTGGACGATCCTGCTGTGCATCCTGGTGATCTACCTGATCCTGGGTTGCTTCATGGACCTGATCGCGATGATGGTGCTGACCGTACCGATCGTCAGCCCGCTGATCCAGCAATTGGGGTTCGACCCGATCTGGTTCGCCGTACTGACCATCGTCATTGGCGAAGTGGGCCTGCTGACACCACCGATGGGCATGAACGTGTTCGTCATCTCCAAGTACACCCGCATGCCCGTGACAGACGTATTCCGTGGCTCGGTGCCCCATGTGATCGCGCACCTGTTACTGATCGCATTGCTGGTGGCGATGCCGAGCATTGTCACCTGGCTGCCCTCGACCATGAAGTCCTGATGTCGCCCGGGTGGGTCGACCCGTATCGCTACCCCACAATAACAAGACGTTTAAAGGAAGGTTCCGATGAAACGTACAGGGTTGCTCGTCGCCTGCACTTTGGCACTGCCACTGATAACGCTCGGCGTGCGCGCCGAAGAGCCGATCGTGCTGCGTTTGGCCACTTTTACCCCCTCCACCCATATTGGCGTGAAGTACGGCGACAACATTCTCATGGCCGATGCCACCGAGCGCTCGCAGGGGCGGGTGAAGTTCGAGTTCTACCCGGCCGAGCAATTGGGCAAGGCCAACCAGTTGCTGGATCTGGTCAAGGTCGGCGTCATCGACATTGCCGAGGTGCCCACCGGCGTTGCCAGCGACAAGCTGCCGCTGCTCGGGGTGCTGGACTTGCCTGGCAAGATCCAGTCCTCCTGCGAGGGCGCATCGATCATGCGTAGCATGGGCAAGCCCGGCGGCTTCATCTATGAAAATGAGTACGCGCCCAACGGTATTCGCGTACTCAGCTACCACGTCTACCCGCCCTACGTTCCCTCGGCATCACGCCGTCCGATCACCCGCGTCGAAGACCTGCATGGCCTGAAATATCGCAACGCTGGCGGGGCGATGGCCATGTCCATTGCCACCCTGGGCGGCGTTCCGGTGAAAATGGCATCGCCGGAGGTGATGCAGTCGCTGGCCCGTGGCACGCTTGACTCGATGATGTCGTCGTATCTGTCGGTAGTCGATTACGACCTGTATGAAGCCGCCAAGTATGGGGTGACCGGTTATAGCCTGGGAACCCCTGGAGTTTTCGCGGTGATGTCCGAACGCAAGTTCCAGTCGCTACCTGCGGATATCCAACAGGTGCTGGTGGAGGCCGGTATCAAGAGCGAGCAGAGCTTCTGCAACCACGCAGAGCAGGCCGAAAAGGCAGCCATGGCGCAGGTGCAGGAGGCTGGCATGACCATCTACAGCTGGACCGATGAGCAGAAAGCCACGCTTGACAAGCTGCTGGTCAATGTTCCGTTGGACTGGGCGCACAGCCTGGACCGTAAGGGGCGTCCGGGCAGCGAAGTGTTGAACGCCTTCGAACGCGAATTGCTTGCCCGGCGCAGTACCGCGCTGCAGTGAAGAACCACAAGGAGTCCGCATGAAAGATTATCGTCAATTCTATATCGACGGCGCGTGGGTCGAGCCTGTGGGCCGACGATGCTTCGAGTTGATCGACCCCGCCACCGAACAACCCTACGGCACGGTGAGCCTGGGTAGCGCCGAGGATGTCGATCGCGCAGTACAGGCTGCACGTCAGGCGTCCGTTTCTTATAGCCAGACCAGCAAGGCTCAGCGGATTGCCCTGCTGCAGCGCATCGTCGAGGTTTTCGACGCGCGCCAGGCCGATGTGATGCAGGCGATCTCACTGGAAATGGGCGCGCCGTTGAGCCTGACTGGGCAGACCGGATCCGCCCTGGCCTGCTTCCGCCAAGCCATCGAGACCCTGAACAGCTACGAATTCGAGGTGGCGTTAGGCGACAACCTGATCCGCCGGGAGGCCATTGGCGTGTGCGGCCTGATCGCCGCCTGGAATTGGCCGATCCAGTTGCTCAGCATCAAGCTGGCGTCAGCACTTGCCGCTGGCTGCACCGTGGTCGCCAAACCCAGCGAGTACACCCCGGCCAGCGCCAGGGTGCTGGCCGAGATACTGCACGAGGCCGGTGTGCCAAAAGGTGTGTTCAATCTGGTCAACGGCGACGGGCCGGAAGTGGGTCATGCCATCAGTGCCCACCCCGGCATCGATCTGGTGTCGTTCACCGGCTCGACCCGTGCCGGTATTCTGGTTGCCGAAGCCGCCGCGGCGTCAGTCAAGCGGGTGTCTCAGGAGTTGGGTGGCAAGTCCGCCAATATCATCTTGCCGGACGCTGACCTGGCGGCGGCCGCGAAGTGGAACATCACCCGAGGTTTTTCCAACGCGGGGCAATCTTGCCATGCGCCTACGCGGATTCTGGTCCATCACAGCCAGCTGGAAGATTTGCTGACGCTGTTGCGCGAGGAGGTTGAGCGTCACGTTCGCGTTGGAGACCCGCGTGACCCGGCCACCACCATGGGCCCGGTGGTCAACGCGCGTCAGTTCGCGAGCATTCAGCGGCATATCGGCATCGGCCTGGAGGAGGGGGGGCGCCTGGTCTGCGGTGGCCCGGGGCGCCCCGAGGGGCTGGAGCACGGGTACTATATCCGGCCGACCGTGTTCGCTGACGTCAAGCCCACCGACACCCTTGCCCAGGAAGAGATATTCGGGCCGGTACTGGTGGTGATGACCTATGCCGATATCGACGAAGCGCTGGCCATCGCCAACGGTACGGATTATGGGCTGGGTGCGTACATTTTCGGGCGTGACCAGCAGCAGACCTTGGCGGTCGCGCGCCGCTGCCAGGCCGGGCGCGTGTTTCTCAATGGCGCGCCGTCGAACAACGTTGCCCCGATGGGAGGTTACAAGAAGTCCGGCAATGGCCGGGAAATGGGGGTGTTCGGCCTGGAGGAGTATCTGGAAGTGAAGTCGCTCATCGGCTTTCTCTAGGGCTTTGGAGGTATCAATGACACAACCCGCAGCCGATACAAGGAAAACACCATGAAAGTGCTGGTAGCGCTCAAGCGCGTGGTCGACTACAACGTCAAGGTTCGCGTCAAGGCGGATAACTCCGGCGTCGACCTTGCGAACGTCAAGATGTCCATGAACCCCTTCTGCGAAATCGCCGTGGAAGAAGCCGTACGCCTGAAAGAGAAGGGCGTAGCGACTGAGATCGTCGTCGTCTCCGTCGGCCCGACCACCGCCCAGGAGCAACTGCGTACCGCCCTGGCCCTGGGTGCCGACCGTGCCATCCTGGTCGAAGTCGCCGACGAGCTGAACTCCCTGGCCGTGGCCAAGGCCCTGAAAGCCGTTGTCGACAAGGAGCAGCCGCAGTTGGTCATCCTCGGCAAGCAGGCCATCGACAGCGACAACAACCAGACCGGCCAGATGCTCGCCGCGCTGACCGGCTTCGCCCAGGGCACCTTCGCCTCCAAGGTGGAAGCCGCTGGCGACAAGCTGAACGTCACCCGTGAAATCGACGGCGGCCTGCAGACCGTTTCGCTGAACTTGCCGGCCATCGTCACTACCGACCTGCGCCTGAACGAGCCACGCTACGCGTCGCTGCCGAACATCATGAAGGCCAAGAAGAAACCACTGGAAACCCTCACGCCAGATGCATTGGGCGTTTCCCTGGCCTCCACCACCAAGACCCTCAAGGTCGAAGCGCCTGCTGCCCGCAGCGCCGGTATCAAGGTCAAGTCGGTGGCCGAACTGGTCGAGAAACTGAAGAACGAAGCGAAGGTGCTTTGATTATGAGGAGCCAGAAATGACTATCCTGGTTGTCGCTGAATACGAAGCCGGTGCCGTAGCCCCGGCCACCCTGAACACTGTCGCCGCTGCCGCCAAGATCGGTGGTGATATCCACGTCCTGGTCGCTGGCCAGAACGTTGGCGGCGTCGTTGAATCCGCTGCCAAGATCGCTGGCGTGGCCAAGGTGCTGGTCGCCGATAACGCTGCCTATGCCCATGTGCTGCCGGAAAACGTCGCGCCGCTGATCGTTGCTCTTGTTGGACAAGGCGGGGCCAAGGGTTACAGCCACGTGCTGGCCCCGGCCACCACCAACGGCAAGAACCTCCTGCCACGTGTGGCCGCGCTGCTGGACGTCGACCAGATCTCCGAGATCATCTCGGTAGAATCGGCCGACACCTTCAAGCGCCCGATCTACGCCGGTAACGCCATCGCCACCGTGCAGTCGAGCGCTGCGGTCAAGGTCATCACCGTGCGTACCACCGGCTTCGACGCCGTGGCCGCCGAAGGTGGCTCGACTGCCGTAGAAGCTGTAGGCGCTGCGCACGATGCCGGTATCTCGGCCTTCGTCGGCGAAGAGTTGGCCAAGTCCGACCGCCCCGAGCTGACCGCTGCCAAGATTGTCGTATCCGGCGGCCGTGGCATGGGCAATGGTGACAACTTCAGCCACCTGTACAGCCTGGCCGACAAGCTCGGCGCCGCCGTCGGCGCCTCGCGCGCCGCGGTCGATGCAGGCTTCGTGCCGAACGACATGCAGGTTGGCCAGACCGGCAAGATCGTCGCCCCGCAGCTGTACATCGCCGTCGGTATCTCCGGCGCGATCCAGCACCTGGCGGGCATGAAGGACTCCAAGGTGATCGTCGCGATCAACAAGGACGAAGAGGCGCCGATCTTCCAGGTGGCCGACTACGGGCTGGTCGCCGACCTGTTCGAAGCCGTGCCGGAGCTGGAAAAGCAGTTCTGATGAGCCACCCTGGGTTGCCAGCTGGCACCCAGGGGCAGGTCAGCAATCCCTTTAGCCGTTCGCTTCAATGGTCACGGTGATCGACCCCTGGCCTTGCAGCAGGTCCAGCCCCGCTTCCAGCCGCCCCAGGCGAACCAGCCCGCTGGCATGATGGAAGCGACGATAGAATATCGCCAGATTGCCCCACGGGGCGTAATACGTG
This sequence comes from Pseudomonas sp. NPDC089743, assembly GCF_044748785.1. Taxonomy (NCBI): domain Bacteria; kingdom Pseudomonadati; phylum Pseudomonadota; class Gammaproteobacteria; order Pseudomonadales; family Pseudomonadaceae; genus Pseudomonas; species Pseudomonas sp. NPDC089743. The sequence goes on along the minus strand of NZ_JBIVGS010000002.1, from coordinate 459,859 downwards.
ATGTCACCGGCTTCTGCGGCGTAGCCGGCAGGCGCACCGTGGGTGGAAAGCTTCTTGGGCAGGTCTGCGATTTTTTCGGTCGAGGCGTAATCGCTGAGCTTGAGTGTCAATGGCAAAAGCGCCAGGAAGTCTCTGCTTGCGGCGTTGTCATCCAGCGTGGCAGGTACGGACTGGCCGTTGATCAACAAGTTGATTTTCATCGTTCTTACCTAGTTAACCTTTGAGAATCTGATGCTGTCGTCACGGCCTGAAGCCGCGGTTTTCCATCGGCCACGCGTGCCTTTCGTGCCCCGCTGCCGACGCCTTCCAGCCAAGGCTGTTCAAGCCTTGGCCTGCAGACGTTCCACGTTATAGCGCAACCAGACGAAGCCGGCCTCCAGGGCCTCGCAAGACAGCAGGCGCAGCGCGCGACCTGTTCACCTTGGCCGTGGAAATCGAAGATGCTGGGGATGCCCGTCAGGCCGTCGATGCCTGGGTAGATCAGCAGGCTCAGTTCATCGATCAGCTCTGCTTGGAGAAAGGCGCCGTTGATACGTCCGCCGCCTTCGAGCAACAGCCTGTCCACACCCAGGCTGCTGCCCAAGGTCGTCAGGGCGCCGGCCAGGTCATGGCCATCGGCACCGGCGAACAGATAGGAAACGCCATCTTGTCTGAGCTCCTGCAGGTACGTGTCGCTGACCTGTTCGCCGAGTATGGCGACGGCGTGGTCACCGCCGACATGATCGGCGCCGTAATGCAGCTTGCCACTGGGGTCGACCGCGACCGCCAGGCTGCGGCCGTTACGCTGGCCCAGGTGAGGGCTGCGGGGCAGTGGCGAGGGCGGTTGCGCGCCGTGGGACGAGCCGTTGGTCATTGCCTGCATGGTCTGGCGTCCGACGATCCAGCCCTGCGCACCCAGGCGCTCGGCAGTTTGTTCGTAAACCCGCATGAGCAGGCCGGGTTCCTGGCTGGCTACGATGGGGGTCCAACGCTCGCTGTGCAGGCGGCCGTCCACTGAACTGACCATATGGCAGATGATTCTCGGTCGCATGAGTCCCCCACCGTGCGTGCAGCCCTTGCAGGGGCCGCCGACTTTCAAAAGTGACATTGTTGCAAGTGAGACCTTATGCGATAAGCTGCCTTGGTTGAAAAACTATCATGAGGTTTTTTCATAAATGGCGCGGGATCACTACAGCGGTCTGCAGGCCTTCGTCACGGTGGCACGTGAAGGCAGCTTCACCCGGGCGGCAGCGCAGATGGGCGTTTCTCAGTCTGCGCTGAGCCATACCATTCGCACGCTGGAAAGCCAGCTGGGCATCCGCTTGCTGAACCGCACCACCCGCAATGTATCCCCCACTGAAGCGGGGGAGCACTTGTATCGGAACATCGCCTCGCAGATGGCCCAGATCGATGCTGAAGTATTGGCGCTCAACGAATTTCGGGACAAACCGGCCGGCATGGTGCGTATCACCGCAACGGACTACGCGATTCGCGACATCCTCTGGCCCAAGCTTTCGGTTTTTCTGGCCAATTATCCCGACATCAAGGTCGAGCTAAGTTGCGACTATGGCCTGACCGACATTGCCGGCCAGCGCTTTGATGCCGGGGTGCGTTTCGGCGAACAGTTGGCGCAGGACATGGTGGCCGTGCGTATTGGCCCGGATGAACGCTTCGCGGTGGTGGGGACCGCGCAATACTTTGCCGCTCACCCGGCGCCCAGCACCCCGCATGAACTGGTCGAGCACCGCTGTATCAACTTGCGCCTGCCCACCCATGGCGGCCTCTATGCCTGGGAGTTCGCCGACGCAGACGGGCGTGAGGTGAAAGTTCGAGTGGATGGCCAGTTGGTATTCAATGGCATCTATGAGGTGCGTGACGCGGCTCTGGCAGGCTTTGGCCTGGGGTACGTGCCGCTCACGCTGGTCGAGACGCACCTGCGCGAAGGGCGTTTGCAGCGCGTACTGGACGCCTGGTGTCCGCTGTGGTCGGGCTACCACCTTTATTACCCTAGCCGGCGCCAGCCCTCCCAGGCGCTGAAGTTGGTGATCGAGGCATTGCGCTACAACCGCTAAGGGGGCGAGGTTTGATGAAAGTAGTTCATGACCCCATGAAAAGAAGCGGGCTTTTTCGACAGGGGAGTTTTGCTGTCCAATTGCAGGCAACGCTCGATTTCTTCAACACAGGAGGCGCACGGTGACGAGTGCCTATCACCGGCTTTCCTTCGTGGGGGCCAGCACGTCGCTAGTAGCGACCTACGCGGCTTCGGCCACTCCCATCCCGCTTTATGGCAGCTATCGAGCTGTCGACGGCTTGACCTATGGCGACCTTTCACTTAGCTCGGTGATCTATTTCGCCGGTGCGGTGACCGCGCTGTTGGTGTTCGGGCGCCTGTCCAACCACCTGGGTCGGCGCCTCCCGGCGCTGTTGGCATTGCTGTTGGCAATGTGCGCCTGCCTGCTGCTGACAACGGTGCACCAAGCCACGCCGCTGCTGGTCGCCCGTGGGCTGCAAGGGCTGTCGTGTGGCTTGGCTTCGACCGCCCTGGCGGCCTGGCTGGTGGACAGGGCCCCGCGCTCGCCAGCCTGGTTGGCGCCAGCGATCATCAGTTGTGGGCCAATGACGGGGTTGACCTTGGGGGGCATGATGGCCGGCGCCTTGGTGGAGTACGCACCCTGGCCGCGCGTGCTGCCCTACTTGGTGGTGTTGGCAGTGTTGCTGGTATGCGCGGTCGTGTTGCTTTGCGCTCGCGAAACACTGGCGCGCCGGCCCGGTGTGATAGCCTCGCTGCGCCCGCACTTCAGTATGCCGGCCGTGGCGCGTCGTGCCTTTCCGGTGGCCGCATGCGTGTTTGTCAGCACCTGGGCGTTGGGTGGTTTTTATCAGGCCTTTGGCCCGGCCATGGCGCGCGAGCAGTTGCATTCGGCCAGCGCGCTGGCGGCGGCGCTGGTGTTTGCCTCGATCATGGCCCCTGGCGCGCTGGGCGCTTCGCTCGCCGGGCGGATGAGCGCCCGCATGGCCCAGCGCCTTGGCATCCTGGTATTTGCCGTGGGTGTGGTCGCGGTATTGCTGTCGCTCAAGGCTGGCCTGCTCGTGCCGTTCTTGATTGCCAGCGTGGTTGCCGGTACCGCGCAAGGGCTGACGTTGAGTGGCAGCATCCAGACCGTAGTGGGTGAAGTGGCACAGCAAGAACGTGCCAGCGTGCTGTCGGTGATTTATGCCACTTCTTACGCCGGGGCGGCGATTCCGACCTTGATTGCCGGGCAGTTGTCGGCTTACTTCAGCCTGGTGCAGGTGGCTTCGGCCTATGCGTTGCTGGCATTGTGCGGCTGCCTTGTGGTGCTGCTCAGCGCACTGCCTGGACATTTCGTGGTGGGCAAGGACACGCCTGAGGCGCAGTGAGTACCTCATGATGCTCTGTTCGCTCCGCGACAGCGCAGCGCGGAAGGGCTGGGTTATCTCTTAGGGTGCAGCGGGGGCGATGCCTTGGCGCAAATGCTCCACGACCACGCGAAATGCAGCGGTCTGTTGCCTGCGGCTGGGATAGTAAAGGTGGTAGCCAGCAAAGGGGTCTGACCACGGCTTGAGGATTTCTGCTAGCGCGCCGCTGTGCAAGGAATGCTGAACCTGTGCGTCAGGCAACTGCGCGATGCCAACGCCTGCCAAACAGGCATCGTGTATCTGTAACACGCTGTTCATGATCAACGGTCCATTGACTCGCACGCGAAACTCGTTTTCGCCGCTGCCGAACTCCCATGGGTAAAGGCCGCCGTGGGTCGGCAAGCGCAGATTGATGCATTGATAGGCGGTGAGTTGTTCTGGGCGAGAGGGCGTGCCGTTGCGCGCCAGGTACTCGGGCGCGGCCACTGTGACCATACGCATTTCAGGCCCTATTGGCACTGCGACCATATCGGCATCGATGATGCCGCCCAGGCGCACGCCTGCATCGAAACGCTCGGCAACGATATCTGTGAGGCCATAGTCGGTAATCAATTCAACGGTGATTTCTGGGTAGTCTTTGAGCAGCGGGAGCAGCTTGGGCCATAGTACATAACGGGCTGCGAACTCGTCTGCAGTGATGCGCACGGTACCCGAAGGGCGTTGGCGCAAGTCGGAGACGGCGCTCAGGTGTTCTTCGATCTGATCGAGCAGGGGGGCAATTTGCGCCAGCAGTCGCTCGCCTGCCTCGGTGCGCGTGACGCTTCGCGTGGTGCGCGTCAGAAGACGTACGCCAAGTTGTTCCTCAAGGCTTCGAATGGTCTGGCTGACCGACGACGGTGAAACGCCCAGGTGTGCCGCTGCTCGGGTGAAGTTGCCCTCGCGCGCCACGGCGACGAAAACGATGAGGTCGTCGACTTTACTCAATAGCATTGTGAAGCCCTGCTTAATACAGATTTCTGTATTTTGCATATACACGAATCAATAAGGGCGCGCTACATTTTACTCATGCACAACCCAATGAGGAGTAGCTCATGAGCACTACTGATCCAACCGCTACCGACATGCAAATCCATCGAGCCGGTTCGACCAAGGCCATCGAGGGACCAAGCGAGTGGTTCACTGGACGTGTTCGCATTGATCGTATCTTCACGGCGCCGGCGCCGGCTCGCGTTGGCATCGCAGTCGTGAATTTCGAGCCCGGTGCACGTACCAACTGGCACACCCATCCGCTGGGCCAGGCTCTGCTTGTGACCGATGGCGTCGGCTGGACCCAGTGCGAGAACGGCCCGAAGACCGAAATTCGGCCTGGTGATCTGATCTGGTGCAACTGCGGCCGTCGCCATTGGCACGGTGCCACTGACACCACCGCCATGCAGCATGTGGCAATCAACGAGTTCCTCGACGGTAAACCGGTCGATTGGCTTGAGCCGGTAACCGATGAAGTGTTCCTCGCCGGCCCGGTGAAAAAAGACTGAAACCACTCCAACCTTCCAGAAACCTTTCCAGAAGAGGTGATCGTGAGTAATTACATTTTTGAACTCAGTGATCAGGTCCGCCGTGAACCCGTCACCTACCGCAACCGTTTTGGCGTTGAGCTGGCCGGCGATCTTTATTTGCCAGCTGACTTCGCCAGCCGCCAAGACTGGCCTGCACTGATCATTGGCGCGCCCTATGGCGGCGTCAAGGAACAGGGGCCTGGCGTCTATGCCAACCAGCTGGCCCAGCGTGGTTTCGTGGCCCTGACCTTCGATGCTTCGCACAATGGTGAGTCCAGCGGTTTTCCACGGCGTATGTCTTCTCCGGAGCTGTTCGTCGAGGATTTCCACGCGGGCGTTGACTTCCTCGGTAATCAGGCGGGTATCGACCGCAATGCCATTGGGGTCATTGGGATCTGTGGGTCTGGCGGCTTTGGTCTGAGCGCCGCTCAGGTCGATCCGCGGATCAAGGCGGTTGCCACCGTCAGCCTCTACGACATTTCGCGCATGCATGCCGAAGGCTTTGCCGGCAGCCTCGATGAGCAGGCGCGTAAAGCGACGCTGGAGGCATTGGCTGAACAGCGTTGGAACGAGTTTGCCAGTGGTCGTGTGGCCTTGGCCGCGCGCGGCGCGCCGCTTGAGATCAACGAAGATACGCACCCCATTGGCCGAGAGTTTGGTGAGTTCTACTCCCGCCCTCGTGGTTACCACCCCAACTCGACCACGCAGTTCACGCAGACATCGGCCTTGCCGTTCATGAACTTCCCGCTGCTCGACAAACTGGCGTGGATTTCGCCACGGCCGATCCTGCTGATCGTTGGTGAACATGCCCATTCTCGCTTCTATAGCGAGGATATCCACGCCGCCGCGAATGAGCCCAAGGAGCTTTATGTGGTTCCGGGCTCGGACCACGTGGACCTGTATGACCGTACCGACGTGATCCCCTTCGACAAGCTGCAGGCATTCTTCTGCGCAGCGCTGCAATGATCCGAGCGCCGGCCACCTGAGTGGCCGGCTTTCTCTGAAAGGCGTATTAACGTGAACAGCTTCAATTTCTTCAACAATACCCGCATCCTTTTTGGTGAAGGGCAGATCGCTGCCTTGCGCGAGCAGATCCCCGCTAAGGCTCGCGTGCTGATTGTCTATGGCGGCGGCAGCATCAAAAAGAATGGCATCTTCGAGCAAGTCATCGCAGCCCTGGAAGGGGTCGATTGGCTTGAGTTCGGCGGTATCGAGGCCAACCCGCACTTCGAAACCTGTGTCGAGGCGGTAAGCCTGGCGCGTCGCGAGCATGTCGACTTCGTGCTGGCTGTCGGTGGCGGTTCGGTGATCGACGCGAGCAAATTCATTGCCGCTGCCGCCGCCCACCAGGGCGACCCTTGGGAAATCATCGCCAGCTTTGGTGCGGCGGTAACAGGCGCGTTACCGATCGGCTGCGTGCTGACCCTGGCAGCTACCGGCTCGGAAATGAACCCGACTTCGGTGATCACCCGCGCCGCATCGAAAGACAAGCTGTTCTTCAATTCCGACCATGTTCGCCCGCAGTTCTCCATCCTGGACCCGCGCACCACCTGTTCGCTGCCAGCCCGGCAGGTTGCCAACGGGGTGGTCGATTCGATGGTGCATGTACTTGAGCAGTACGTGACCTATCCGGTCAACGCCAAAGTACAGGACCGTTTCGCCGAGGGGCTGCTGGCGACCATCATCGAAGAAGGCCCTAAGGCCTTGTCCGAGCCTGATGACTATGCCGTGCGTGCCAACTTGATGTGGAGCGCAACCATGGCCTTGAACGGCCTGTTGTCGACCGGTGTACCCGGGGACTGGGCTTCGCACCTCATCGGGCAGGAGCTGACGGCATTGCACGGCCTGGATCACGCTCAGACCTTGGCGATCATGATGCCTGCCATCTGGACCTACAAACTGGCCCAGAAACAGGCCAAGCTGGTCCAGTACGGGCAGCGAGTGTGGCATATCCAGGAAACCGAGCCTGAACTGATCGCCCGCCAGGCCATCGCGTGTACTCGCCAGTTCTTCGAGCGTATGGGGGTCGCGACCCGGCTGTCAGCGTATGGCCTGGACGCGACGCTCATACCAGCGGTGGTGGCCAAACTCGAGGAGCATCAGTTCGTGCAGCTGGGTGAGCACGCTGATATCACCCCGCAAGATGTCGTCGAAATTCTCAAGTTGGCACTGTAACTGACGAGTCCAAATGGCGGTCAGCCCAGGCGCGGCCCTCACGCTGGCCGCCATGGCCACTGCCGTCGACGGTCAAACCCCGCTAACCAAGCGCAGGAGCAAGCACATGAAAATCGGCATTCTGGGCGCTGGGCGCATGGGCGGCAATATTGGCACCGTGCTGGCGCGAGCAGGGCATGCCGTGGTGTTCAGCTATTCGCGCAGCGCCAGCCGCCTGCAGGCCCTGGCGCGCAATGCCGGGCCAGGAGCCAAGGCCGGCACCGTTCACGAGGCTGCGCAAGCGGATGTGGTGTTGCTGGCGGTGCACTGGAGTCGGCTGGATGACGTGCTGGCTCAAGCGGGCACGTTGGCAGGCAAGGTGGTGCTGACGTGCTGCGTACCGCTGAACGAGGCAGACACGGAACTGGTCGTCGCTCATCAGCAATCCGGTGCCGAGGTGCTCGCCAGGCGTTTGCCCCAGGCTTTGGTTGTCGCCACCTTCCAGACGACGCCCAGCGAGGTACTGCTGCCTGTTTATGAGCGTAGGGAGCAGGCTGTGCGCCCCAACTTGTTGTACTGCAGTGATGAGCCGGCGGCGCGTCGTGTGGCTGTGGCGCTGATCAGCGATGCCGGTTTCGCCCCCGAAGATGCGGGGCCGTTGCGCATCGCTCGGTACATTGAACCGTTTGCAATGCTGACTGCTCAATTGGCCTACGGCGGCCGTAGCGGCCCCGAGTTGACCTATCGCTTCGAGCGCTACTGAGCGTTCAAAACCAACTTTTTCAGGAGAGCTGATCATGGCACCTATCAACTATGACTTCAGTGGCCAAGTCGCGCTTGTCACCGGTGCGGCCTCGGGTATGGGGCTAGCGGCTGCGCGCGCTTTTGCCGAGGCAGGCGCAGCGGTGGCGTTGGCTGACATTCGCGAAGATGCCTTGCAGGCTGTGGCCGCTGAGATGACAGCCGCCGGCCACAACGTGCTGGCATTTGCAGGCGATATCGCTGATGAGCACTACGTCAAGGCGTTGGTCGAGAAGACCGTGGCCACTTTCGGTCGGCTGGATGCTGCGTTCAACAACGCCGGTATTCAAAGCCCGGCGGTTGAAACGGCCGATGTGCCTAGTGAGGTATTCGACCGCATTACGGATATCAACATGCGCGGCGTCTGGCTGTGCATGAAGTATCAGTTGATTCAGATGCGCGCCCAAGGCAGCGGGGCGATCGTCAACAATTCGTCGCTCGGCGGTTTGGTGGGGGTGCCTGGCCGGGTGGCTTATCATGCGGCCAAGCATGCGCTGGTGGGCATGACCAAAAGTGCGGCGCTGGAGTACGCGGACAAAGGGATCCGCATCAACGCGATCTGCCCAGGGATCATCGAGACACCGATGGTCGCCGGCATGCTCGCGGGCGAAACCGAAGTGATGAACGAGATGATGAGGGACGTGCCCATCCGCCGGCTGGGCACCGCGCAGGAAATCGCAGACGCGGTGCTCTGGTTGTGCAGTCCTGGTTCTACGTTCATTGTTGGCGTTGCACTACCGGTAGATGGTGGCTACACCGCACGTTAATCCAAGGAGGACCGACACGATGAGTAACCGAACGATAAAAGCCTTCGCCTGCATCGCAATGTTTCAGTCTGCAGCGGTGATGGCCGCTGAGGGCAGGGGCGATACGCAGCAGATCATCCATGCCGGGGAACAGGCTTCGGTGGTAGTCCCGGCGCAGTTCTTCACCGGGAGCGCGCGTATCGACCCGGTGTGGCAGGCCGATGAACACATCAATACCACCGGCGCGTTGGTTACCTTCGAGCCAGGCGCACGCTCGGCCTGGCACACACACCCGGCTGGGCAGCGCCTGGTGGTTACCTCCGGCGTTGGCCTGACCCAGGAGTGGGGCAAGCCGATTCAAGTGATCCGTCCCGGGGATGTGGTGTGGTGTCCGCCTGGGGTGAAGCACTGGCATGGCGCCGCATCGACCACTGCCATGACGCATCTGGCTGTCACGCCCAGCCTGGATGGGAAAAATGTCAACTGGATGGAAAAGGTGAGCGATGAGCAGTACAGCCAAACGCAACAGGACTAGCCCTGGCTTGGCCATCGGTGCAATCGTCGCACTGGGGCTGGGAGGACTGACCGAAGTCGCCACTGCTCAGGAGAGTCGCAACATGAGCCTTTGTACAACCGCCAATCAAAGTGAAACCCTCAATGCCTGCCAGCGGGCACTCGTGCCGGTTGCCGCTTTTGCCGCCGTCGGTGACATCGACGGGCTGAACAAAGCACTTGAGCACGGCCTGGATGCCGGGATGAGCATTAGCGATGCCCGTGAGGTGCTGGTGCAACTCTATGCTTACGCCGGGTTTCCCCGCAGCCTGAACGCGTTGGCCGAGTTGATGAAGGTAGTCAAGGCGCGTGAGGCCAGGGGTATTCATGATGCGCAAGGCAGCGAGCCTAGCCACCCCGCGCCGAAAGGTGACGCATTGATGGCGGCAGGTACTGCTAATCAGACTGAACTGGCGGGGGCGACAGTTGAAGGGCCGCTGTTCGATTTTGCTCCCGTCGCTAACGAGTATTTGCGCAGCCACCTGTTTGGCGACATTTTCGAACGTGACAACCTCAATTGGCAAAACCGGGAACTGGCCACGGTGGCGATGCTCGCCGCGATGTCAGGTGTCGACGCGCAATTGCAGGCGCATATCCGCATGGGCATCAATGCCGGTATCAGTGTTGCGCAGTTGCGTGAGGCCGAGCACGTGCTCGCTACCCAGGTGGGAGTTGAGGCCGGGCGCCGTATCACTGCTGCGTTGCAGCGCCATGAGCAAAGCGCGGGCCGGTGAGTGCACACCCTGCCCGCCCAGGTCGAATCTGGGCGGGCAGGGCAGCCCGGTCGTCAGAGCCGGACGCTTGCAAAGGTTGACTCGTTTTGGGCCAAGCTCATTTGAGTCAACGTAATGTCAGCACGTGGGTGAATTTGCTGGATGGCGTCAGGCGAGGTTGCTATCGGTTGAGCGGTATTCGAGGCAGAGCGTTCTTCGCGCGGCGGTATGCCGAAATACTCGCGGTAGCATTTTGAAAAATGTGGTGTGGAAATGAAACCCACGATAGAAGCCACCTCGATGATTGAAATCGGTGTCTGCTTGATCAGTTGCCTGGCCCTGATCAGGCGCAGTTTCAGGTAATAGCGCGAGGGTGAGCAGTGCAGGTGCTTTTGGAACAGGCGCTCGAGCTGGCGCCTCGACACCGACACGTAACAGGCCAGCTGTTCGAGGTCGATGGGTTCTTCTAGGTTGGCCTCCATCAGCGCGACTATTTCCTGAAGTTTCGGTTGTTGGGTTCCGAGCATATGCTTGAGCGGTACCCGCTGATGGTCTTGTTCGTTACGGATGCGCTCATAAACGAACATCTCGGAAATAGCGGCTGAAAGTTCGCGGCCGTGCTCACGGCTTATCAGATGGAGCATCATATCGAGCGGTGCTGTGCCACCCGAACTGGTGTAGCGATTGCGGTCAAGCGTGAACACCCGGGTACTCACATTCACCCTGGGAAAAGCCTCTTGCATGGCCGCCAGGCATTCCCAATGCACGCTGCACTCAAAACCATCGAGCAGGCCCGCGCACGCTAAAGCCCAGCTTCCCGTGCAAATCGCGCCCAGATGACGCGATAGTCGAGCCTGGGCTTGCAGCCAGCGTATATGGGGGCGTGTCACGGCTCGTTGTATGCCTACGCCGCCGCAAACCACGACAGCATCCAAGTCAGGCGCACCGTTGATCGAGCTGTCGGGTGTGACCTGCAAACCATCGCTGGCCCATACCTGACCACCATCGACAGTGAGCGTATGCCAACTGTAGAGCTCTCGGCCCGAGAGCTGATTGGCCATCCGCAGCGGCTCTATCGCGCAAGACAAGGCAATCAAGGTGAAGTTGTCTAGCAGCAAGAAACCGACTGAATGGTAAGAAACTTTGATTTCTGAGTTTTCAGGTAGCTTTTGAGTCGACATGGTGACTACCTCATGCAGCAGGTGAGTGATTTACCACCCGCTCCCCATCTAAGAAAGCGACTACTGGCTTGAGGGTTAAACTGTACGCGTAAGAGGTGCTTTGCGTTATGATGGTTTTTTCTAGGTACGTGCGTGGTTAGTCACTTTGAAGGGTGAACACATCTCCACCACGCTCAGCCTGCCGCGTGTCTGTGCGGCTGTGCAGGGCATGTTTCGTTGGCTTCCATGTGACGGAATCAGTCGTTTGACTGTCGGCGCAATTCTGCTATGTTGCGTTTGGGTGGAGAACCGAACTGTCGGCTGTACTCACGACTGAATTGAGAAGGGCTTTCGTAGCCAACTTTGAACGCTGTTGTGGCCGCATCTAGATGTTCGTTGAGCATCAGTCGCTTTGCTTCGTTTAGTCTAAGCCACTTCTGATATTGCAATGGGCTCATGGTCGTCAGTTGTCGAAAGTGCTGATGGAAGTTTGAAAGCCCCATTTGAACTTGGGAGGCCAGTTCTTCCACGCGTAAAGGCGTTGCATAGTTCTGCTTCATCCAATCGATGGCCTTGGCGATGCGATGTCCTTTGCTTCCGACGGAGGCGATGTGCCTCAGCAGAGGCGCCTGGTTACTCATGAGCACGCGATAGTGTATCTCCCGTTGAATGAGTGGCCACAGCACAGGGATAGCGTGCGGTTCTTCCAGCAGTTCAACAAGCCGGGTGAAACTGGCAACAAGCTGAGTGTCCAACTCGCCCACACCAGCACTTGTTTTTACTGCGCGTCCACGAGCCATGATACAACTGTCTTGAGTAATCAACTCAGCGAGTGTTCGCAGGTCGAGCTTGAGGACAAGTCCGAGGCAGGGCGCGGATTCAGAGGCTTCGATAATGGCCGAATGGGCAGGAATATTTAATGATGTGATTAGAAATCTAGTTGAGTCATAGCGGTACATGTCGCTGCCGATGACCAGTTCTTTGGCGCCTTGGGCCACTAATACAATACTCGGTTCAACCAGGCAGGTGCTGGGCGCTGCCAACGCGTTTCGCTGGTAGACGAATAGGTCATTTATGCCGGTGCGGAAGTCACCTGGATACGGTGCATGCTTGGCAAGGATGTGACGAAGTTTTGCAAGCGGGTGAGTGCCTGGTGTGTACTTCAAAGAGGCGCTGTGCATATTATGTCTCTCAGTGGCTGACTTTGTTTGATTCGATAACGCTTGCCTAAAAACGCTCCATTTCATACGTGCGGCCGTCTGACTTTAGCTTGACCGACCGATGCCCAAGTGGGGTTATTGATGTCTTCACGGCATAGCCGGGAAAGGTTTATAGCCGCAGCGCTTCAGGGACTGAATAGACTGCGGTCTTTATCGGCGCAGAACTACTCGTCCCGTACCTGTGTTAAGTTGTTGCTGCACCTCCCGGTGGGCTTTAATGTGCCAGCGTCCACCAAGCGCGACATACACGCTGACCTCTGCGGCGCGCTGAGCCAGGCGATAATCGATGAGGGACTGCTGGGCACTGAACAGTGATCGCTGCGCGTCCAGTAGAGGCAGGCTACTGTCCAGGCCTATGCGAAAGCGTCGCTCAGCAAGGTGGTAGTAAGCCTGGCTCGCCGCAACTAGATCGCTCTGCGCTTGGACTTGCTGTGCATAGGTAGCACGTGCGGCCAGGCCGTCGGAAACCTCTTGGAACGCCGTTTGTATGACTTTCTCATAGTTCGCGACATTGATCTCCTTTTGCACGCGCGAGTAGTCCAAGCTCGCTTTCAATGACCCGGTATTAAAAATTGGCAGGCTGATACTCGGGCTGAAGTACCAGGAGCTCGCGCCCCCTTTGAACAAATCATCAAGGTCGCGGCTGGCGGTTCCGGCCTCGGCAGTCAAGGTGATTTGTGGGAAGAACGCGGCCCGCGCGGCGCCAACATCAGCGTTGGCTGCCTTCAGGCGGTGCTCGGCCTCGAGGATATCGGGGCGTTCCTCCAGCAGTTGCGATGGCAGCCCTGCGGGTAATTGGGTGATGTAGATCTTGGCCAGCGGGATGGCCGGCAGGTTTGAGGGTACTTGCGTACCCAGCAGGGTCACGAGCGCGTTTTCATCCTGAGCAACCAGCCGCTGATACCTTGTGGCGCTGGCGCGAGCACCCTCGACCGAGGTACGGGCCCGGCTGACATCCAGCGCAGAAGTGACGCCCACGGTGTTGCTGCTGGCGGTGAGTTCAAGGCTCTGCGTGTAGGTCTGCAGCGTATCCTCTGCGAGCTTGAGCTGCTCCCGATCGGCGACCCAGATGAGATAGGCGTTGGCGACGCTGGACGTCAGCGCGATCTCGGCGGTTCGCTGTGATTCCACGCTGGCCATGTAGCCCTCGAAGGCTTCCTGGCTGAGGCTTCTGACACGTCCGAATAGGTCCAGCTCATAGGCACTGATGCCCAGGTTTGCGGAGTAGTTGCTGGAGATGTCGGCCTGCCCAGTGTTGGACAGGTCGGCCGGCATGCGCTCGCGGCTGCCGCTGGCGTTCGCGTTCACCGCGGGCAGCAGCGCTGCGCGTTGGATGTGGTATTGCGCACGGTACGCATCGACGTTGAGCATCGCGACCCGAAGGTCGCGGTTGTTGTGCAGTGCCAGCGTGACAAGCTGCCGTAGCGCAGGGTCGGAGAAGACCGCCTCGGTGCTGGCATCGGCTGCTTGCGCGGGCTCTTCCTGCTCGGCGCCGGGCGCCGAGGAGAACTGCGTCGGCACCGGCGCGGCGGGGCGGTGATAGTCCGGGATCAGCGAGCAGCCGCCAACGGTGGCTGAGATGGCCAATACCAGCAGACGCAACTTGATCATACCGAGCCCTCGGCGTTTACCGCTTTTTTCTCTTTCGCTTTGGCCGAACGGGACAGCAACGACACTGTGACGTAGAACAGCGGCACCCAGAAAATCGCCAGGACCGTCGCGGTGATCATGCCACCGATCACCCCTGTGCCGATCGCATGCTGGCTGCCTGAGCCGGCGCCGCTGGAGATGGTCAGCGGTACCACACCCAGAATGAAGGCCAGGGACGTCATGATGATCGGGCGCAGGCGCATTTTGGACGCTTCTACAGCAGCGTCGACGACCGAGGCTCCTTTCTCGTGGAGCTCCTTGGCGAATTCCACGATCAAGATGGCGTTTTTCGAAGCGAGCCCCACGGTGACCAAGAGCCCGACCTGGAAGAACACATCGTTGCTCAGGCCGCGCATGCTGGTGGCGAGCAGCGCACCAATGACGCCCAACGGCACCACCAGAATGACTGCAATGGGCACGGACCAGCTTTCGTACAGCGCCGCAAGGCACAGGAACACGACCAGGATCGACAGGGCGTACAGTGCAGGAGCCTGAGAGCCCGACAGACGTTCTTCGTACGACAGGCCGGTGAAGGAAATACCGATACCTGGCGGCAGCTCCTTGGCAATGCGTTCGACTTCCGCCATCGCTTGCCCTGAGCTGTAACCGGGCGCCGGGGTCCCCAGGATTTCTTCGGCGGGCACGCCGTCATAACGCGAAAGCTTAGGCGATCCATAGATCCATTCGCCTGTCGCGAATGACGCGAACGGCACCATGTCGCCTGAGGTGTTGCGCACGTACCATTTTTTCAGGTCTTCGACAGTCATTCGCGAGTCATCCTGGCCTTGGACGTAGACGCGCTTGACCCGGCCCCGGTCGATGAAGTCGTTGACATAACGGCTACCGAAGGCCACCGACAGGGTGGTGTTGATGTCTTCCAGCGACAAGCCCAGCGCCCGAGCCCGCTCGTCATCGATCGTCAGGTGGTATTGAGGCTGGTCGGACAGGCCGTTGGGCCGCACACCTGCCAGCACCTTGCTCTGGCTGGCCAGTTCAAGAAACTTGTCGCGTGCCGCCATCAACTGGCTGTGGCCAACCCCTGCCTGGTCCTGCAGGAAGAAGTCGAAGCCTGTGGCGTTGCCAAGCTCGAGCACGGAAGGCGGCACGATGGCATACACCATGGCGTCGCGGTACTTGGCGAACTCCGCTTGCGCGCGCTGGGCGATGGCAAACACGCTGTGGTCGGCGTCGCGCTCCTCCCAGGGTTTGAGCAAGACGAAGGCGATGCCCGAGTTCTGCCCCCGGCCGGCAAAGTTGAAGCCGTTCACGGTGAACACCGAGCTGACCGCGCGCCCTTCGCCGTGCTCTTTGTCCAGAAGGTATTGGGTCATGCGGTCCAGCACTTTCTGGGTCGTTTCGGCGGAGCTGTTATTAGGGGTTTGGACCTGTGTAAAGATCACCCCTTGATCTTCTTCAGGTAGGAAGGACGTTGGAATGGTCTTGAACAGCCACGCCATACCGGCGATCAGCACCGCGTAGGCGATGAACGCGGGTACTTTGTGGCCGACGATGTGCTTGACGCCACGTTCATAGCGATCGGTGAAGCTGTCGAACTTGCGGTTGAACCAGCCGAAGAAGCCGCGCTTGGACAGGCCGTGGGCGTCCCCTGCAATAGGCTTGAGCAGTGTGGCGCACATCGCCGGGGTAAAGATCAGGGCGACCAGCACCGACAGCGCCATGGCGCTGACGATGGTGATCGAGAACTGGCGATAGATCACGCCCGTCGAACCACCGAAGAACGCCATGGGTACCAGAACGGCCGACAGCACCAAGGCAATGCCAACCAGGGCCCCTTGGATCTGCGACATCGACTTCTTGGTCGCTTCTTTAGGGGACAGGTGCTCCTCGGCGATCACCCGTTCGACGTTTTCCACGACCACGATCGCGTCGTCCACCAAAAGCCCGATGGCGAGGATCATGCCGAACATAGTCAGCGTGTTGATAGTGAAGCCGGCTGCGGCGAGGATGCCGAAGGTGCCCAGCAGCACAACGGGAACGGTCAGCGTGGTGATGATGGTGGCTCGCAGGTTCTGCAGGAACAGCAGCATCACCAGGAACACCAGGGCAACGGCTTCGATGAGCGTATGAACCACGCCCTTGATGGACTCTGTGACCACCGGGGTGGTGTCGTAGGGGTAGACCGCCTCGACCCCTGGCGGGAAGAACGGCTTGAGGCGCTCGATCGTCGCGCGGATGGCCTTGGCGGTGTCCAGGGCATTGGCGCCGGTTGCCAGACGAATCGCGATGCCCGATGCCGGTTGGCCGTTGGCTTGGGCATCGATGCTGTAGTTTTCGCCGCCGAGCTCGATGTGGGCCACATCACGAACGCGCACTTGCGAGCCGTCGGGATTGACTTTGAGCAGGATATCGCCGAACTCCTCGGCACTTCTCAGGCGGGTCTTGCCGATAATGCTGGCGTTGAACACGGTACCTTTGACCGCCGGCAAGCCGCCGATCATGCCCGAGGAAATCTGGACGTTCTGCCCTTGGATAGCGCTGGTGACGTCGACCGGGGTCAGCTGATACTGATTGAGCTTGGCCGGGTCCAGCCAGACCCGCATAGCATACTGTGTGCCCCAGACTTGGAAGTCCCCCACGCCAGAGGTGCGGGAGATGGGGTCCTGGATGTAGGACACGATGTAGTTCGAGAGGTCTTCCTTGCTGTATTTGCCGTCAGTCGAAACAAGGCCGACGAACATCATGAAGTTCTGCTGGAACTTGGTGACGCGCAGCCCCTGCTGCTGTACTTCCTGCGGCAACAGCGGGGTGGCGAGGCTGAGTTTGTTTTGCACCTGAACTTGAGCGATATCAGGGCTTGTACCTTGGTTGAAGGTGACAATGATGCGCATGCTGCCATCGGCGTTACTTTCCGAGGAGATATAGCGCAGGTTGTCCAGCCCGTTCATCTGCTGCTCGATTACCTGGACCACGGTGTCTTGCACGGTCTGGGCGTTCGCTCCGGGGTAGCTGACCTGAATGGCAATCGCCGGCGGAGCGATATTGGGGTACTGGTTGATAGGCAAGCTGAGGATGGAGAGTGCGCCGGCGAGCATGATCACCAGCGCCAGCACCCATGCGAAAATGGGCCTGTCGATGAAAAACTTGGACATGGGTTACTCCGAGTGTGCAGGTGCAGCAGATCCGCGCGTTTGGGATACAAGGCTAGGGTTCGAGATGTCGTGAGGCTGGATACTGTCCCCCGGTTTCACGTACTGCAGGCCCTCGACAATCAAGCGGTCATTGGCGTGCAGCCCGTCTTCGATGATCACCTTGTCGCCGACGGTGTTGCCGGTTTTAAGTTCGCGCAGCTCGACGGTGTTGTCGGCTGTAGTGACCAGCGCCGTGGGCGTACCTTTGAGGTCGCGGGTGATACCGATTTGTGGTGCGAGAATGGCCTGTTCGGCGATGCCGGCCTGCAATTGGGCATGGACAAACATGCCAGGCAGCAACAGGTGCTCGGGGTTAGGGAATACGGCGCGGATTGTGACCGAGCCTGTGGCCTGGTCGACGGATACCTCCGAGAACTCCAAGGTACCCTGCTGCGGATAGCGGGTGCCGTCCTGCAGGGTGAGGTTGACCGAGGCTGCGTTCTTGCCACCTTTGGCGATACGGCCGTCGCTCAGTGCGCGTTTGAGTTTCAGCACTTCAGCGTATGGCTGGGTCACATCGACGTAGATGGGGTCGAGTTGCTGGAGGGTCGCCAGCGCTTGGGTCTGGCCATTGGTCACCAGTGCCCCTTCGGTGGCGGCCGAACGCCCGATACGGCCGCTGATCGGTGCCAGCACCTTCGTGTACCGGAGGTTTATCTGGGCGGTTTTGAGCTGCGCTGCCGCTTGCAGCTGTTCTGCCCGAGCATCGTCGTAGGCCTGGCGGCTAACCGCTTGTTCGCTGAGCAAGGCTTTGTAGCGCGCCGCCAAAGATCGGCTTTGCTCGAAGCGTGCCTCGGCATTGGCCAGGTTGGCTTGGTAGGTTGCAGGGTCTATCTGGTAGAGCTGCTGGCCGGCCTTGATATCGGCGCCTTCCTTGAAGAGCCGCTTGAGAATAATGCCGTCGACTTGTGGGCGAACCTCGGCGACGCGCAACGGGGCTGTGCGGCCCGGAAGGTCGGTGGTCAGCTCGAGGCGCTGGGGTTTCAAGGTGACGACCGACACCACTTGTGCCTCAGGTTTGGCTGATGCGGCTTGCTGCGGGTTGCAGCCGGAGAGCGCAGATGCAAGTGTCAACAGGGTCAGTGCGGCTGGCGCTACTGTTTTTAGCTGCATGATAAAGCCTCGTGCTAGCTGGGGGCTAAGTAAGTCGAATGAATGAATTCGGCGAAGTCGAAGCGTGCGCGCCTGTTCCGTGCTGCTAGGGTGTGCTGGCACGGGCTGGCGTGAAGGTGCTAGGTTGGTCGTGCGGGTGTCGTACCAAGGTGTTCGCGTTGAACGTAGCGAGTGCCCCTGGCAGCGGGATAGGCATCAGCAGTGCGCAGGCAATCTTCCTTCTGCATGTCGCATGTGTTGCCGCCGTGCCTCGACCTGGGCGGTCTGCGCACGGCGGCAGTTGTGGTGTTACTCGCTGGCCTTCAGGCTGGCCATGTCGATGACGAAGCGATAGCGCACATCTGCGCGCTCCATGCGTTCGAACGCCTCATTGATTTCATCCATTCGGATCATCTCGCACTCCGGCAGAACGCCTTTCTCGGCACAAAAGTCGAGCATCTCCTGGGTTTCCCGAATGCCACCGATCACCGAGCCAGCCACACGACGGCGCCCCAGGATGAAGGGCACGGAGTTGATCTGCGACAGGTCACCCACTTGGCCGACAATCACCAGGGTGCCGTCCACATCCAGCAGCGGCAGGTACGGCATGACGTCGTGCTGGACGGGGACAGTGTCAATGATCAGGTCGAAGCGTGACGCGGCTTGTTGCATGGACGCTTCGTCACTTGAGGCCAGGAAGTGGTGCGCGCCAAGGGCCGAGGCATCGGCCTGCTTGTCAGTCGTGCGGCTGATCACAGTCACGTCGGCACCCATGCTGACCGCCAGTTTGACTGCCATGTGCCCAAGGCCGCCCAGGCCAACCACGCCCACTCGGCTACCAGGCCCTACGTTGAAAGTGCGCAGCGGCGAATAGGTCGTGATACCCGCACAAAGCAGCGGCGCGACACGGGAGAGTTCGAGGGAGGTCGGCACACGCAGGAGAAACTCCTGGCGGACCACCAGGTTGGTAGAATACCCACCTCTCAATGTCTCGCCTGTGACCCGGTCAGGGCTGTTGTAGGTTTCAGTCAAGCCCTTACGGCAGAACTGCTCTTCACCTCGTTCGCATTGATCGCATTGCTGGCAAGAGTCCACCATGCAGCCAACCGCCACCACATCGCCCACTTTGTAGTCGCTAACAGCGTTGCCTGTGCGGATGACTCGCCCTACGATCTCGTGGCCTGGAACTACCGGAAACTGCGTCCACGGCCAGTCACCGTGCGCATGGTGCAAGTCCGAGTGGCACACACCGCAATAAAGAATGTCAATGGCAACGTCATTCGGACGCAGCTCACGGCGATTGAAGATAAAGGGAACCAGCGGGGCTCCGGCAACTTCTGCAGCGTAACCAAGGGTTTTCATCGTCAGATCACCTCGTGCAGGGAAATATAAGAGCCGAGACAGCAATACGCGCCACGTGTGCTGTGCTCGTAAACCGCGAATTCTAGTGCCGTGCCACGTCGAGAGGATACTCAATACCTGCGCATGCCTTGCCTATTCCTGCGCTATTCGCTTGGCATTTCTAGCTCGTCAGCCGTGGCGTCGCCGAGCGCTCGGAGTATCGGGTCAGGATTTCGGAGTTTTGGGCAATATGCAGCCTCAATTAGGAAGCGGGCTATGATAGAATTTTCGTGCTATCAAGTATAACGCTAGATACCTGATTGAAACTGAACAACGCTGAGCGTAGCGCTGTGTTGAATGAGCCTGTCGCCGGGTTGATTGGCGGTTGTTTTCCATGGCTTTGGCCGGTGCCGAACATTTCCCGCTGAGGTTCCGCTCCTTTGGTGCCTTGGTTTAAAGCCCCGCAAGGGGCTTTTTTTATTTCACGGATTGCCGGGAAAGTCAGTCTTGATCTTCATGAAAAAGAACTCGCTGTCCCGGTAGCCGTAAGCCATCCGCTTGATCACCTTGATCCGGTTGTTGATACCTTCCAACTGACCCGTGTGCATCGGCCACCGCACCCTGCTCAGGATGCCGCGCCAGTATCCATTCAGGCGTTTAGCGAACTGCTTCAGTGCCGGTATCGTGCTTTGATCAGCCAGGCGTATCCACTGCTTCCAGGCTGATCGCCAGCCCCAGGCGGTGGTGGGTGACCACAGGGCTTTGAGCTCTGCCTTCATCAGATAAACCGTCATCAGCGATTGGTTAGCCGCTAGCAGATCCTGCAGATGTACCTGCTGATCTTCTCGCTTGAGATTTTCTGGATTACGCAGCAGGAGCCACCGCGCTTGCTTGATCACCATGCGGGCGGGCTTGTCATGGCGCAAGCGGTTGGCCTCATCGACCCGCACCCGGTCAATTACCTCTCGCCCATACTTAGCAACCACATGAAACAGGTCATAAACCACGCGTGCCTGCGGGCAATGTTGGCGTACCTCCAGGTCAAATGCGGTGTTCATGTCCATTGCCACTGCTTCGATCCGTGCACAGCCCTCCGGCCCCAGCTCTTCAAAAAAGGGTCTGACAGCAGCTCGGCTACGCCCCTCGCCAATCCACAGCACCCGGCGGGTATCGGCATCGAGCACCACGCTGGCATAGCGATGCCCTTTGAACAGAGCGAACTCATCCATCACCAAGCGCCTGGGCTGGGCCTTCGGTAGCTTCTCCAGTGCGTGTTGTAGCGCCCGTCGCTCCAGCAAGCGCACGCTGTCCCAATGCAATCCAAACAGCTCGGCGACGTGCAGGGTGGGCAGTCTTTGACAAGACTGGATCACCGCTTCGGCCAAGCGCCTGGTCATCCGCGAATAGCGGTCAAGCCAACGGACTGATTCCATTCGCTTGCCGCATGCGCTGCACCCGACGCGCCGCAGCTCAACATTCAACCGCACTGCACGGCCAAGAATGGGCAGGTCACGGATTGAGCGCTGACAGTATTCGTGGACGGTAGTACTGGGGCTCTGGCAGCCGCTGCAGGCGGGGGAATCTGGTGGGGTTCGGGATCAGGTCGATCAGCAGGTCGTGACCGTCAGGCCGAATCGCAGTGACAGAAAAGCCCTCCCAAAAGGGCAGAAACGTATTAATATCGTGCACAAGAACGCCGGTTTGTGGATGTGTTTGTTCGCACTAACATCATCCCTCAAACCGGCGTTCTTGTTTCAGTCTTTCCCGGGATTCCGTGAAGAACCTTTTTTTGGGTGCGCCAGGCGTGGCGCGTTGCGCGTAAGCGCAACTTGCTTGGCTGTGGTGGCCGAGCGGGTGACTTGGAGGTGAAAGTCCTCTACAGAAGCGTTTCGAGCGGCTGCAACACCATCGCAAGCATCCCAATGGCCTGAACATCTGGACCTGCGAGGTGACGGGGCCTCGCAAATCCCGCCGCCTCCACGGCTACCTGCTGGACGATGCGCGCCTGCTGTTCGCCGACACGCCGCCGAACAACCCCTATCTGGCACTGGTGAAAGAGAAGTGACAAAAAACGCAGTGCCACATTGCCGGTGCGCGCTGTAACCGCTACCAGCTCATTTCGCGGCTGCTTTCTTCCGCGGCTCGGCCTTCTTGGGGGTGCCGATCGGGTCCTTGCTCGGACGACCCTCGCTGTAGCGCAGCGCATCGACCACCAGCGAGAACGCCGGCGATGGTTGCCGGCGGCTGGGGTAGTACAGGAAATACCCCGAGAACGGCTCGCACCAGTCCTCCAGCACACGCACCAGGCGGCCTTCCTCGATGTGCGGTGCGAACTCCTCTTCGGGCAGCGCGGCAATGCCCAGCCCCACGAGTGCGGCGTCCACCATGTTCGGCGTCGTATTGAAGATCAGTTGCCCATCCACGCGCACGTTCAACTGCTTACCTCTTCGCATGAAGTCCCACACGTAGATGCCACCGCTGGTTTGCATGCGCATGTTGATGCAGTTGTGGTTCAACAGATCGTGCGGCTTCTTGGGGACGGGGTGCGATGCGAAGTACTCGGGCGAGGCAGCAATCGCCATGCGCAGCGGTGGCCCGATGGGCACCGCGATCATGTCCTTGTCGATGGTGTCGCCCATCCGCACGCCCGCGTCGAAGCGGTCGGCCACGATGTCCCGGAAGCCGTAGTTCACGTCGAACTCGATGTTGATGTCGGGATACTCGCGCAGCAGCGGGGTGAGCTTGGGCAGGATCGTGGTCCGCAGGATGTGGTCGCCGCAGGTGATGCGCACCGTCCCCGCGGGCTTGTCCCGCAGCTCGGTCAGTTCGTCCAGCTCGGACTCGATCTCATCGAAGCGATGCCCGATGGCGTTCAGCAGGCGCTCGCCCGCCGCCGTCGGCGAAACGCTGCGCGTGGTTCGGGTCAGCAGCCGGATCTGCAGCCGTGCCTCCAGGCCGTTGATGGCCTGGCTCAATGCCGATTGCGTCACGCCCAGGTGGGCCGCCGCGCGCGTGAAGCTGCCTTCGCGCGCGATGGTCACGAAGTACAGAAGATCGTTGAGGTTGCGTCTGGCCATGGTGCCCAGTCTCCCACGTATTTAAAGAATTACTAATTAGCATAACTTATAGGGCTTTTAAGTATTAATTAGCTATTCAAAGCGCCTCGCAACGAGGAAGATACGAGGCATGAAAAGGTCAACCCCAACTTCCCCTTGGCGACGCGGCGTGCTCGCGCTGCTGGTCGGCTCGTTCGTCGGGTTGGCAGCCTGCGCCCCCGGCAGTTCGGTCGCCCAGACGCCGGCCGGCGCCTCCCGTTCGTCCTCGAAGGACCCCAACATGAAGATTCGCCTGATCGTCGGTGAGCAGGTCGCCACCGCCACCCTGTACGACAACGCCACCGCCAAGGACTTCGCGTCGCTGCTGCCGCTGTCCCTGACGATGACCGACTACGACACCATCGAGCGCGTGTCCGACCTGCCGCGTAAGCTGTCCACGCAGGGCGCGCCCGAGGGCGTGGCGCCCGTGGCCGGCGAGCTGACCCACTACGCCCCCTGGGGCAACCTGGCGATCTTCATCAAGCCGCGCTCCTATTCGCGCAGCCTGCTGCCGCTGGGCAAGATCGACGATGGCCTCGCCATCGTGTCCCAGCCAGGCCCCTACAAGATGCGCATCGAGCGCGTCGAGCCCTGAACCATCCTCCGCGACAGCGGCCCGCATGAAAGGAATACCCATCATGACCAAGACCATTGAGACGAGCGAATTCGCCGCGCGGGGTAGCCTGGACGTAGGCCGCCGCACCTTGCTCAAAATGACCGCCACCGGCATCGCCGCCGCGGGCGTCGGCGCCATCGCCGCCAGCCCGGCGCAGGCACAGGCACAGCCGGCCGTGACGCTCACCGACAAGTGGGACAAGGTGTTCCCCAAGAGCAACAAGGTGGACCATCGGAAGATCACCTTCGAGAACCGCTACGGCATCACCCTGGCCGGCGACCTGTACCAGCCCAAGAATGCCAGCGGCAAGCTCGCGGCGCTGGCCGTCAGCGGCCCGTTCGGCGCGGTGAAGGAACAGTCCTCGGGACTGTACGCGCAGACCATGGCCGAGCGCGGTTTCATCACGCTGGCCTTCGATCCGTCCTACACCGGCGAGAGCAGCGGCGAGCCGCGCAATGTCGCCTCGCCCGACATCAGCGTCGAGGACTTCAGCGCGGCGGTGGATTGCCTGGGGCTGCTGCCGAACGTGGACCGCGAGCGCATCGGCATCGTCGGCATCTGCGGCTGGGGTGGCATGGCGCTCAGCGCCGCGGCCGTGGACAAGCGCATCAAGGCCGTCGTCGCCAGCACGATGTACGACATGACCCGCGTCATGTCCAAGGGCTACAACGACAGCGTGACCCTCGCGCAGCGCACGCAGACGCTGGAGCAACTGAGCCGGCAGCGCTGGAAGGACGCCGAGGCCGGCAAGCCGGCCTACCAGCCGCCCTACAACGAGCTGAAGGGTGGCGAGGCGCAGTTCCTGGTCGAGTACCACGACTACTACATGACGCCGCGCGGCTACCACCCGCGCGCCGTGAACTCCGGCAACGCCTGGACGCAGACGACGCCGTTTCCGTTCATGAACATGCCGATCCTCACCTACATCCAGGAGATTTCGCCGCGGCCGATGCTCCTGGTCCATGGCGAGAAGGCGCATTCGCGCTACTTCAGCGAAACCGCCTACGCGGTAGCGGCCGAGCCGAAGGAGCTGGTGATCGTTCCCGGCGCCGTCCACGTGGACCTGTACGACAAGATGGACAAGATCCCGTTCGACAAGCTGACGGCGTTCTTCCAGAAGAACCTGGCCGCGTCGGCGTAAAGCCACCGGCCACCGGGGCGCGCGCGACGCGCCCCTCGTTTTGCATCCCCGACCGCGCATGCCCCAATGGATGGCGCGGCGTTTCCTATTGAGCCAGAAGAAAAGCATCCCATGACTTCCACCGCCATCGACGCCCCCAAGGGCACCGATACCCTCAACGATCCCCAAGAAACGCCGACCTCCTGGAGCGGCGTGTTCGCCATGTCGGTCTGCGCCTTCGCGCTGATCGCCTCCGAATTCCTGCCCGTCAGCCTGCTGACGCCCATGGCGCGGGACCTGCAGGTCACCGAAGGCATGACCGGCCAGGGCATCGCTATTTCCGGCGCGTTCGCCGTGCTCACCAGCCTGTTCATCTCGGCGCTGGCCGGCAGCCTCAACCGCAAGACCCTGCTGCTGGGCCTGACGCTGGCGATGGGCATCTCCGGCGCCATCGTCGCGCTGGCACCGAACTACGCCATCTACATGCTGGGCCGCGCCCTGATCGGCGTGGTCGTCGGCGGCTTCTGGTCCATGTCAGCCGCCACGGCGATCCGCATGGTGCCCAAGCGCGACGTGCCGCGAGCGCTCGCCATCGTCAACGGCGGCAATGCGCTGGCCACGGTGGTGGCCGCGCCGATGGGCGCGTACCTGGGCGCCGTGATCGGCTGGCGCGGCGCCTTCCTGTGCCTGGTGCCAGTGTCGCTGATCGCGCTGGCCTGGCAGTGGAAGACGCTGCCGTCCATGCCCGCCGCCGCGCGTGCGCCGGGCATCGGCCAGGTATTCAAGGTGTTCACCCTGTTTAAGCACCCGGGCGTGGCCGTCGGCATGCTCGCCAGCAGCCTGCTGTTCATGGGGCAGTTCGGCCTGTTCACCTACGTGCGTCCCTTCCTGGAAACCGTCACCAACGTGCATGGTGCGACGATTTCGCTGTTCCTGCTCGTGCTGGGCGCCGCCGGCTTCATCGGCACGGTGCTCATCGGCCGCGTGCTGCAACGCAGCTTCTACCAGACGCTGATCGTCATCCCGATGCTGATGGCCTTGACGGCCCTGGCCCTGATCGCCTTCGGTAGCTCCGTCGCCATCGTCCTCGTGCTGCTCGCGCTGTGGGGCTTGACCGGCACCTCGGCGCCGGTGGGCTGGTGGGCCTGGATCGCCAAGGTGTTCCCCAAGGATGCCGAAGCCGGCGGCGGCCTGTTCGTCGCCGTGGTGCAACTGTCCATCGCGCTGGGCTCCACCGTGGGCGGTATTCTGTTCGACAACAGCGGCTACCGCACCACCTTCGTGGCGAGCGCCGCGCTGCTGGCGATCTGCGCCGTGCTGACCATCGTGACCGCGCGCCAGTCCGCGTCGCACGGCTGACCGATCTTCCGAGGAAGGCATGAAGAAACCCCACGTCATCATCCATACGCTGACCTCGCTGGATGGCAAGATCCACGCGATCGACCTTCCCGAATTCGATCTCGCGGCGCTGCAGTACGAGCAACTGGTGCTGCATGCCGACCAGCAGGTGTTCGACATTCAGGGCTACATCAATGGCCGCGTCACCACCGACGACAACACCACGCACTACCGCACCCCGCAGGTGAACGAGGCAGCGGCTCCGGTGCCCGAGGGGGATTTCGTCGCCGACGCCCATGCGTCGATGTACTACGTGGCGATCGATGCCAGCGGCCGCCTGGGATGGCAGGAGAACGTCGTCGATTACGGCAGCCGCCAGTCGCACGTGATCTCGGTGCTCACCGAGCAGGCGAGCAACGCCTACAAGGACCTGCTGCGCCGCATGGGCATCTCCTACATCGTGGCCGGCAAGGATCGGCTGGACAACGCCCTGGTCCTGCACAAGCTCGCCACGCTGTTCGGCATGGAGCGCTTGATGATCGGTGGCGGCGGCGTGCTGAACTGGTCGTACCTGCAAGACGGTCTGGTGGACGAGCTGAGCCTGCTCATGGCGCCGGTCGCGGATGGGTCACCGGATGCCCCGAGCCTGTTCACGGCCAAGGAGCCGCTCACCCGGGTGCAGCCGCGCGCCTTCACCCTGATCGAGGCCAAGCCCCTGGAGGGCGGCACGATCTGGGCGCGCTACAAGGTCAACGGAGGACAGACCTCATGAAGAAAGTCATTGTGCTGGGCGCCACCGGCCACACCGCCCGCGAAATCATCTCCCGCCTGCTGGAGCAGGACGACGTGGAACTGACCCTGTTCGCGCGCAACGCCAAGCGCCTGAGTGGCTTCCGGGGCGAGCGCGTCCATGTGGTCGAGGGCGATGCCCGCAACCTTGATGACCTCAAGGCCGCCATCCAGGACCAGGACGTGGTGATCAACGCCATGGGTGGCATGGACCTGGGCAACCTCACCGAGGGCGTCGTCCAGGTGATGGAAGAGCTGGGCGTGCGCCGCATCATCGCCATCAGCGCGGGCGGCATCTACGACGAACTGCCCGAGCCGTTCAACGCATGGGACAAGGACATGGTGGGCTACACCCGGCCGACCAACCGCAAGACCGCCGAGGTGATCGAGAAGCCCTCGCTGGACTACACCCTGTTGCGCCCCGTCTGGCTGACCAACAAGCCCACCGAAGAGGTCGAGCTGACCCGCAAGGGCGAGACCTTCAAGGGCACGGAGACTTCGCGCGCCAGCCTGGGGCATTTCATCGCCGATCTGGTCAAGCACCCCGAGCGCCACGTCAACGAAGACCTGGGTATCAGCCAGCCCCACAGCGACGGTGACCGGCCTGCCGCCTATCGCTGAGCCGCCCAATGATTCGCTGCCACCGCAGCAACCCGCTGGGGGCCGCGCACGGCCTGGCAGCCTGACAGGAGAACATGCTCATGGACCGTCGAAGATTCCTCGCCACCGGCGCCAAGCTGGGATCAACCCTGATCGCCGGATCGCTGCTAGCCGCCACGCCGTCCTGGGCGCAGACACCCGCCCGAAAGGAGACCCCCGTGCCCAACGCGCAACGTGGCGCGGGCCGCAAGGCCCGCGTATTCATCACCGGCTCGGCCGACGGATTGGGCCATGCCGCGGCCAAGACGCTGCTGTCGCAGGGCCACGAGGTCGTGGTGCATGTTCGCTCCCAGGCGCGCATGTCCGCCGTGAAGGAACTCGTGGACCAGGGCGCGACCGCCACAGTCGGCGACCTGTCGGACCTTGCGCAGGTGCACGACCTCGCACGCCAGGTCAACGACCTCGGCCGCATGGATGCCGTCATCCACAACGCCGGCATCCTCTCCGGCAACCAGGTGTTGGTGGTCAACGTCGTCGCCCCCTACCTGCTGACAGCCCTGATCCAGCGGCCGCAGCGCCTGATCTACCTGAGCAGCAGCATGCATAAAGGCGGACGCGCCAGCCTGTCGGGCATGGACTGGACCGGCCGCGCATCCACCTGCAGCTACTCGGACAGCAAGCTGTTCGTCACCACGCTGGCCGCCGCCGTCGCTCGGCTGTGGCCCGAGGTGTACAGCAACGCGGTCGATCCCGGCTGGGTGCCGACCAAGATGGGCGGCGCCGGGGCACCGGACGACCTGCGCCTGGGGCACCTGACGCAGGAGTGGCTGGCGACCAGCGACGACCCCCAGGCGCTGACCAGCGGCGGCCTCTGGCATCACCAGCAGCGCCAGGAACCGCACCCCGCCGTCAATGACACCCGGTTCCAGGAGGCGCTGCTGGCCGAACTCGCACGCGCCACCGGCACCAAGCTGGCCTGATGGCAACCATGGAATACCCTGCATGAAAAAACTCTGGTCCCGCGTCATCAGGGTGGGTGTCGGCGTCGCCGTCCTGGGCGGCGTCGGCGTGGCCGCCTACCTGCAGCATCCCCTGTTCGGCGAGCTGCCCAGCGGCGAGCGCCAGTCGCGCATCGAGCGCTCGCCCAACTACGCCGATGGCGCCTTCCAAAACCAGACCGACACACCGCTGCTGACGACAGACCAGACGCAGGTGTCGATCATGCTGGACAACATGCGCAACAAGGGCACCACGCGCCCGCCGATGCCGCTGCCGGCGACCAAGACCGACCTGAAGGCGCTGGACGCGAGCGACGACGTGGTGGTCTGGCTGGGCCACTCGTCCTACTACGTGCAACTGGGAGGGCAGCGCCTGCTGATCGACCCGGTGTTCAGCGTCAATGCGTCACCCGTGCCGGGCACGAACGTGGCCTTCGACGGCACCAGCCTCTACGCCGCCGCCGACGTGCCCCCGATCGACCTTCTGGTCATCACCCACGACCACTACGACCACCTGGACTACCCGAGCATCCAGGCGCTGCAACAGAAGGTCGGCAAGGTCATGGTGCCACTGGGGGTGGGCGCGCATTTCGAGCGCTGGGGCTACGACATTCAGCGCGTGCAGGAGGCCGATTGGTACGACAATCTCGCGCTGTCGCCCACGCTGCAACTCACCGCCACGCCGGCGCGGCATTTCTCGGGACGCACCTTCACCAAGAACAAGTCGCTGTGGATGGGGCTGGCCCTGGTTACGCCCGAGCGGCGGCTGTTCTTCAGCGGCGACACGGGCTACGGGCCGCACTTCGCCGAGATCGGGCAGCGTCTCGGTCCCTTCGACTGGGTGGCGCTCGACATGGGCCAGTACGACCCGCGTTGGGCCAACGTCCACATGAACCCCGAGCAGGCCGCGCAGGCGGCCGAGGAACTGCACGCGAAGGTGCTCACGCCCGCGCATGCCGGGCGCTTCTCGATTTCTCCGCACGACTGGGACGACCCATTCAAGCGCATCACGGCGGCGAGCCAGGGCCGCAGCTACGCGCTGTGGACGCCGGAGATCGGTCGCCCCGTCCACCTGGACGGCCGCGCGCAGACCTTCGTGGCGTGGTGGACGAACGGTGCAGCCAACTCGCCCCAGCTCGCCGCTGGCGCCAAGGAGCAGTGATTGCCAGGCACCAAACCGATTTCATCGTCCCGACAGCCCCTGTTGCAGCGCCTCGCGGGCGTGCACCCGGAGGAAGTCCCGGCTGTCCTGTGGTCGGTGCTCTACGTCGTCGCGCTGTTCCTGGCGTACTACGTGCTGCGCCCGATCCGCGACGAGCTGGGCGTGGCCGGCGGCGTGCAGAGCCTGCCGTGGCTGTTCACCGGCACGCTGCTGGCGATGCTGGTGGCCAGCCCCTTGTTCGCGCTGGCGGTGCGCAGCCTGCCGCGCCGACAGTTCATCGCCTTGGCCTACCGCTTCTTCGCGATGAACCTCGTGCTGTTCGCGCTGCTGCTGCACTTCGCCGATCCCGAGGGACAGGTGTGGGTTGGCCGAGCCTTCTTCATCTGGGTCTCGGTCTTCAACTTGTTCATCGTGTCGGTGTTCTGGTCCTTCATGGTGGATCTCTTCGACAGCGAGCAAGGCAACCGGCTGTTCGGGCTGTTAGCCGCCGGGGCCACGGCGGGCGGTCTGCTGGGCTCGGCCATCACGTCCGGCTTGATCGAGCACCTGGACCGCTCCTGGCTGATGGCGATCGCCATCGTGTTCCTGGAAGGGGCGGTGCTCGCCTCGCGCCGGCTGTCGCGCATCGCGCCGGCGTTCCAGCACGCCGCGGGCCGCGACAACCCGGACCAGCCGCTGGGCGGGGGCATCTTCGCGGGCATGGTTCACACGCTGCGCTCGCCCTACCTGGGCGGGCTGGCGATCTTCATCCTGCTGTACTCGGTCACCTCGACCTTACTGTACTTCCAGCAGGCCAGCATCGCGCAGGCCTCGTTCCCAGACAGGGCGGCCCGCACGGCGTTCTTCGCCAACATCGACCTGATCGTCAACGCGGTGACGCTGGTGTTCCAGCTCTTCGTCACCGGCCGGATGATGGCGACCGTGGGCATCGTGGCGACCCTGTGCGTGCTGCCCCTGGTGAGCCTGCTGGGCTTCGCGGCCCTGGCCGCCAGCCCCAGCGTCGCCGTCATCGTGGCCGCGCAGGTGGCCCGGCGCGTGGCGAACTTCGCGCTGGCCCGGCCCGCGCGGGAAATCCTGTTCACCTCCAGCGCCCGCGAGGACCGCTACAAGGCCAAAAACTTCATCGACACCGTGGTGTACCGGGGCGGCGACCAGATCGCCAGTTGGGGCTATGCGGGCCTGATGGGCCTAGGCCTGACCCTCGCGCAGATTCCCATGATCGCGGTGCCGGTGTCGGCCGTCTGGCTGGGCCTGAGCGTCTGGCTGGGGCGCACCCACCAGGCGCAGGAGCGGCAGGACGCCGCCACCGCACCATTCCCCCCCTGAACACGCTTGAAAAGGACACGACCATGAAGCCTTCCCGCCGCTCCGTTCTGAAATCCATAGGCCTGCTGGCCGTCATGCCGTGGCTCCTGCCGCCCAGCCGTGCGTTCGCAGCCGCGCCGATGCGCATCGGCGTGATCGGCGCCGGCTCGCTGGGCGGTACCGTGGGCCGCCTGTGGGTGAAGGCCGGGCACGAGGTGATGTTCTCCTCGCGCCATCCTGAGCAACTGGAAGCAATGGCGCGCGAACTGGGACCGCGTGCCTCGGTCGGCCAGCCGCTGGCGGCGGCCGAGTTCGGCACCGTGCTGCTGCTGGCCGTGCCCTTCGAGGCATTGCCCCAGGTCGGGCGCGATCTGCGCGGCGCCTACAACGGGAAAATCGTGCTGGACTCCACCAATCCCTGGGGAGCGAACAGCGCCGACGTGTACCGCGAGGCGCGCGAACTGGGCATTGCCCAGACCGTCGTGAAGTACATACCCGGCGCGCGGCTGGTGCGCGCGTTTAGCGCCGTCGATGCAACCGTGGTGGAGACCTCAGCCTCGCGGCGCGGCGGGCGCATCGGGATGCCGCTCGCCAGCGACGATGCGGAAGCGATGAAGGTCGCCGAGGGCCTGGTGGGTGATGCCGGATGCGATCCGGTCATCGTCGGCAATCTGGCGGCGGCGGCTTCGTTCCAGCCGGGCGGGCCGGGTTTCCGCGCCCACCTGACCGCACCTGAATTGCGCCGACGTCTCGGTCTTCCCACCACCGGTTAGAGGGCACCGCATTAAGTTACCGCACGGGTCGCGTAGCAACAGCGGTTGCGCCGCCCTTTTTCAGCGACCGCATGGACGCCTAAAATCTTAGTCGCCTGCCAGCTCCGCGAACCGGCCCTAGACCCGTGCGGCATGAGGTATGCGTAGCGGCACTGCACCGTTCTTTGCTGCCAGTATCTCGACCATGACGCTCACCGCGATCTCGGCGGGTGTTTTGCCGCCGATGTACAGGCCCACCGGCGAGTGCAGGCGCAGCAGGGATTCTTCCGTCTCGTCGAAGTACTCGATGGCGCCCACGTAGAACGCGGGGCTGTGCAGCGCCTCCAGCAACGCCAGGTCATCGAGCTTGGGGTCGTGGCTCAAGGCCACGATGCAGGTGTGCGCATCGGGCTGGAGCGCTCGTACCGCGTCGTCGCGCATCTCCGTGGTGATCTCCACGCCTGGCACCGACCATGTGCCCCGGTGATCGACGCGCGGGTCGCAGACCGTCACCGCGAAGTCGTTGAACAGCGCCTTCGTCGCTACGCATTCGGCCAGCGCGCCGGCACCGATGAGCAGCCTCCGATATTGCGGCCCGAGTGTGTTGGAGAGGGTGTCGCCGTCGAAATGTAGCGCCTCGCGAGCGGATGGGGTTGCCAGCGCTACGCTACCCGTGGCGCAGTCCACCGTGCGCTGCACGAACTGGCCCGATTCGAGCCGTTGCACCAGTTCATCGAGCGTCGCGAATTCGGGCTGGAACTCCAGCAGCAGCTCCAGCGTGCCGCCACACGGCAGGCCGAAGCGGTGCGCCTCGTCCGTCGTGACACCGTAGCGCACGAGCGACGGAGCCGAGAGCGGAATGCTCGCGTCGCCATAGGCGCGGGTGTAGCGATGCACCAGGTAGTCCTCGATGCAGCCGCCCGAGACCGAGCCGATACAGCGGCCGTCCTCGCGCAGCGCCATCATCGAGCCGAACGGCCGCGGCGATGAGCCCCAGGTCTTGACCACCGTAACCAGCATCAGCCGGTGCCCGGCTGCATGCCAGTCGCGCCCGGCGGGCAGCGCGCGCACATCAACGCTTTCCATTGCATCGCTCCCTAAACACCGGGACAGGCCAGCAGGGCTTCGGCCCGTGCCAGGTCTTCCCGCGTGTCGATATCCGTCACGATCCCCGGATCGTCCAGATGCAGTTCCAGCACCGCCGCAGCCTGGCGGTGCGCACGCACGACGGCGGCCGCGCCCATGTCGCCGTGCAGCGTCATCAACGCCGTGCGAAACCGACCGGGTGGACGCCAGCAATAGCGAATTGGTCGTGGGTCACACAGATTCCGGTGCGGAATCCATCGCCCGCCGACTGCCTTCCTCTCACGTCGTCGCCTCGTTCCAGGCCAAGCCCAGCGAATTGCTGTTCGACGTGTTCGAGGCGCGGGCTTCGTCTTCGCGTCCGAACATCGTTTACTGCGGCGACCATGCGCCGAGCGAAGAGCTCGCTGCCGCACTTCTTGGGGAGATCGGGTTCGCCCCCGTGGACGCCGGCCCCTTGCGGATCGCCCGCCTTGCCGAGTCATTCGGAATGCTCGCCACTGCGTTCGCCTATGGGCATGAGGAAGGGCCGAAGTGGGTCTGTCACTTCTGCCGCTCGAAGTGACGCAGGGCGCGGTGCGCACGGGGCAACCTGGCCTTCCTGGTGCGCACGCCTGCCTCGCCGCGCCGTCGGGCGCCCTTCGATGCAGTGGGCCAGGTGATGGCCGTGCTGATCATGGGCGCGCTGATCTATGGGGCCATCAAGGCCGGCGTGTTAGGTCTGGGCGCAGCCCCGGTGTGGTCGACCTTCATCCTGGCGCTGCTAGCGCTGGCCGCCTTCGTGTAGTTGCAGCGGCGCGGCGCGCACCCCATGGTGCCCCCGGGCCTGCTGGCGCCGCGCAACGCCCGCATTTCGATGGCGGTGGGCTTCACCTTCATGGTCGGCTACTTCGGCCTGCCGTTCGTGATGAGCCTGCACCTGCAGCAGCACCTCGGCCTGTCGGCACCGCAAACTGGGGCAGCCTTCCTGGCGATGATGCTGATCGGGCTGGTGCTGACGCCGTTCATTGCTCGGCTGGTGCAACGCTTCGGCGCACGGCCCTTGATCGTGACCGGCCTGCTGAGCATGGCGGCCGGGCTGGCCGCCGTGGCCCTCTTGCCCGCGTCGGCGCCGGTGGCGGTGATCGCCGCGCTGATGGTGCTGGAGGGGCTGTCCGGACCCTTCGTGGCGCAGCCAGTGGCGGCCGTGTTGCTGTCCTGCGTGCCGGGTGCGCTGGCGGGCACGGCCAGCGGCGTCTTGAACGCCTGCCGGCAGGTGGGTGGCGCACTGGCGGTGGCGGTGTTCGGCGCATTGCTGGCGCAGGCGTCCAGTTTCATGACTGGAATGCGCATCAGCTTGCTGTTGGCGGCCGGCATCGCGCTCATCACGGCGATGATGGGCATGTGGCTTCAGGCGGCCGAACCATCCGAGATGGCGGAGCGGACATAGAAGCAGTCATCACAGTCAGGCTGCAGCATTTTTGATTGGTGACACACGTGACGAACCATACCGAATTGACACCTGAAACAGCGGATGACAGCCGCATCGCCGACATGGGCCGACGCGATCTGCTGAAAACCGGCGCGACGATCGCTGTGGGCGCAGCACTGCCCTCACTGGCCACCGGCGCAAATGCGCACGCCCAGACTTACTCGGGAAGCAGTATGGGCTGCTCCAGCTTCTGCCTTCAAACGCTTAAACTGTCTCAAGGCGAACCCTGAAAGAAATACATGGTGATCCTGGCGCTTGCCTTTACGACCTTTCGTGGTAAGCGCCGGGATGAGCCAGGTGCCTTTGTCCAGATCTACATTCTTCCACTCGGACTTGAGTAGTTCACCAATACGGCAAAGAGTGCTCAGGCAGATCCATGCCGCGCACTGGACGCGAGGGCTGACAGCTCGGATGCCGGAGTATTTACTACCGGCGGGTAACGCCTCGTAGTCGTGCTCCAGGCGGACGAAGATATCTGCCAGTTCACGGATTTCGCTAGGGGAGAGCACGCGGTCACGCTCTTCCTGATAGTCGTCGTCCAGTAGTGTCTGCACATCGACCAATTCGATGGGGTTCCCGTCAATCATTAGCGATCGCCAAGGTTTTCGCTTTTCGGCCCAGCGCAGCATCTGCCCAATGTCGTTGCACAGGATCACCACGGTACGGTTAAGACCGCGCGCACGAACTGCACGCAGGACAGTCAATAAGCCTCTCTCTGTCAGGGCACGCAACGGCTTCTTGCCAATGGCAGGGAGTACGTCCTTTTTGAAGCTGCGGCGTAACTCCGCGTTTCCATCCTGGCGAGAAACGCCGTCGATTACCCATTCGTTGAATAAGTCTTCAACGGTCTTATTTTCCGCTGCCTGCCGTTCGGCCTCGGCAATTGTGGCGGCAATGGCGGTTTGCGCTTCAATTTTGGCAGCCTTCTTGGCAGATGTCGGATCAATACCTTCAGCTACTCTTCGACTCGCGTTCCTGTGCTCGGATCTTATTTCGGACAGGGATTTACTTTTGCTACCAGTCTTGGCCCATGTGCCGCAGGCGAAGTCTTTGAATTTTCCGTCCCACTTGAAGCGATAATAAAAACTCACCGAGACGCCTTTCTGACGAGCAATCACTTTGCCTATCAAGTTCCCGTCGTCGCGAAGGGTCTTCCCGTTATCCTCAATGGTGAGCGATTCCAGTTCTTTGACGGTTATTTTGGCCATTCTCTACCCCTTGCACGCGTTGGGGAGATCGAAAAATACCCCTACTTATACCCCTACCATGGCGACGGCTTTCGGTGGAAAACTATGGGCTGAGGTAGATAGGATATTAGCCTGAAACCCCTGTGTTTGCTAGGTTGGTGACGTGCCTCTGTGTTCTTTCAATGTCCACCAAAATCTAGTAAATAATCGAATGGGGTGCAAGGGGTCGAGTGTTCGAATCACTCCGTCCCGACCATATATTTCAATGACTTAGGCCATTTCCGAAAGGAGTGGCCTTTTTCATGTGCGTAACTTTCACGTGACTTCTCAGGGTCTTGCACCTGCCTCCTCTTCTGAACTGTCAGCACCGGTCCGCGCGAGTCCGGCGCTGATTCCCAAATGGCAAGGCTTCATCCGTTTTGCGGTCCCGAATGAACGGGGCCAGCGCCTAGTCGTCGATGTGCGTCAATGGCAGATATCGCAAGTAGGATTCGAGCTGTTGCAAGCACAGTACGGTCAGCTTCATCTACGGTTGGTTGCAGAAGGGGCGGCATTAAAAGGGCCGGCGGCGTCCGAGCCGCCGGCAAAAAGAATTACTACTCTACGGTGCAAATCCAGCGGTGGTTTTGTCGGTATGGCGCTCTGGTAAATGCGACGTCTGTTACTAGAGTCATGCCGCGCTCTTGAAGGGCTTCGGCAAGTTGAGCGAGTGTCTCTGCCTCGATAGTCATTGCTGTTACCTCGTCAGATTTACTGCGTTCATAATTCCTGACCCAGCAGGCAACTAGGAGATTCAATTTTTTTGGCTGCTTCAGAGCTGCACGGGCGTGTGATCTAGATTCGGCGCCCCGTTTCCGCGTCAGCTTGATGACGTAACGCGAGAACTGCGTTACGAGTTCGTTCTGCTCAAAAAATAACGCGCAGGCAGCCGAAAACGTTGCCTCAGCTAGTCGGGTCTTGCCCCAACACCTTGCTCAACGCCACACGCGCATCTTCAAGCTGCACCAGCGAAGCATGCCTTGCACCCAGTGCGTCGCCGTTCTGGATAGCCGTGAGAATCGCTTTGTGCCGGGGCAGGGCGAGTTGGTCGAAGTTTGGCCGCTGGTTGGAATAGCGCACCGATTCGCGCAGGGCCATCGACAACATGTTGCACAGGTAGGCCAGCAGGTCGTTGTGGGTGGCGTCGGCGATGCGGGCGTGGAAGTCCAGGTCGGGTTGCAGGCGCTCTTCATGGGTGCGCGCCGCTTCCATGCGCTGGTAGGCCTCGCCGATCGACGCGACATCCTCGGGGGTGGCGTTGGTGGCGGCCAGCGCGGCGGCGGCCGGTTCGATGACCCAGCGCACGCTGGACAGGGTATTGAAAAAGTCCTTTTGTGGGGTGGCCTGCATCAGCCAGTGCAGCACGTCGGGGTCGAGCATGTGCCAGTCATGGCGGGGCCGCACCAGCGTGCCGACCCGCGGACGCGCTTCGACCAGGCCCTTGGCGGTCAGGGCGCGCATCGCTTCGCGGAATACCGGCCGGCTGATCGCGTAGCTTTCGCACAGGCTGGCCTCGGAGGGCAGCTTTTGCCCGGGTGCGAGTTGGCCGGATACGATTTGCAGGCCGAGGTCCTGGACCAGGGTGGCGTGCATGCTTTTGCGCGTGGTGGGCTGGCGGTAGTTCATGGGGGGCGCGGGAGGTCCTTCGAGCGGGGTGGGCATCATAGCATTAGTGGTCGAGGGGCGGCCTGTGGGGCGGGGCTGGGCGGGGTGATTTGTCAGCGGGAAGTGTTGCGGTGAAGGGCGCGGGCTTCGCCCTCAAGCGGTACACCGCCGCTACTGCGCGGCGGTGTTGCGGGTTGGTCAGTGCGAATGCTTGGGCACCGCAGCGCCACGGCAGCCAACCAGGAAGTCGAAATCGCAACCTTCGTCAGCCTGCATCACATGGTCCAGATACAGCTTCGCATAACCACCACTGATCAGCTGGGGTGGCGCTTGCAGGTCGGCCAGGCGGCCAGCCAGTTCTTCGGCGCTGATGTCCAGGTGCAGCCGGCCTTCCTTGCAGTCCAGCTCGATCCAGTCACCTTCGCGCACGGCTGCCAATGGCCCGCCCGCAGCAGCCTCGGGTGCCACGTGCAGCAC
Organism: Pseudomonas sp. NPDC089743; assembly: GCF_044748785.1. NCBI lineage: Bacteria > Pseudomonadati > Pseudomonadota > Gammaproteobacteria > Pseudomonadales > Pseudomonadaceae > Pseudomonas > Pseudomonas sp. NPDC089743. The sequence goes on along the minus strand of NZ_JBIVGS010000002.1, from coordinate 422,731 downwards.
CACGGTGCCGTAGGCAGTACCACTCATGCGGGCGTCGGAAATGCGCACCATGTCGGTCACGCCCTGGGCCAGCAGCTTGGCCGGCAGGCCCATGTTGCCCACCTCGGCCATGCCCGGGTAACCCTTGGGCCCGCAGTACTTCATCACCAGCACCGAATTGGCGTCCACATCCAATTCGGGGTCGTTGATGCGTGCTTTGTAGTCCTCGAAGTTCTCGAACACCACGGCGCGGCCGCGGTGCTGCATCAACGCCGGGGTGGCCGCTGAGGGCTTGAGCACCGCGCCTTTGGGCGCCAGGTTGCCGCGCAGGATGCAGATGCCGCCATCGGCTACCAGTGGTTTATCGAGCGGGCGGATGACTTCTTCGTCATACAGCGGCGCGGCCAGGCAGTTGTCCCACAGGCTTTTGCCGTTGGCGGTCAATGCGGTGGGGTTGGGCAGCAGGCCATGCTCGCCCAGGCGGCGAATGACTGCGGGCAGACCGCCGGCGTAGTAGAACTCTTCCATCAGGAAGCGGCCCGAGGGCTGCAAGTCGACCAAGGTCGGTGTGCCGCGGCCGACGCGGGTCCAGTCTTCCAGTTGCAGGTCTACGCCAATGCGCCCGGCAATGGCCTTGAGGTGGATCACGGCGTTGGTCGAACCACCGATGGCGGCGTTGACGCGGATGGCGTTCTCGAAGGCTTCGCGGGTGAGGATCTTCGACAGACGCAGGTCTTCGCGGACCATGTCGACAATGCGCATGCCCGACAGGTGGGCCAGTACATAGCGGCGGGCATCCACCGCGGGGATGGCGGCGTTGTGCGGCAGCGAGGTGCCCAGCGCTTCGGCCATGCAGGCCATGGTCGACGCGGTGCCCATGGTGTTGCAGGTGCCCGCTGAGCGCGACATGCCGGCCTCGGCGGAGAGGAATTCGTTGAGGTCGATCTGGCCGGCCTTATAGGCCTCGTGCATCTGCCAGACGATGGTGCCGGCGCCAATGTCCTTGCCTTTGTGCTTGCCGTTGAGCATCGGCCCACCGGTGACCACGATCGCTGGCACATCGCAGCTGGCGGCGCCCATCAGCAGTGCCGGGGTGGTCTTGTCGCAGCCAGTCAGCAGCACCACGGCGTCCACCGGGTTGCCACGGATCGCTTCTTCCACATCCATGCTCGCCAGGTTGCGCGTCAGCATGGCGGTGGGGCGTAGGTTGGACTCGCCGCTGGAAAACACCGGGAACTCCACCGGGAAGCCACCCGCCTCCAGCACGCCTTTTTTGACGTGCTCGGCAATCTTGCGGAAGTGGGCGTTGCACGGGGTCAGCTCCGACCAGGTGTTGCAGATGCCGATGATCGGCTTGCCCTGGAATTCGTGGTCCGGGATGCCTTGGTTCTTCATCCAGCTGCGGTACATGAAGCCGTTTTTGTCGGCGGTACCAAACCATTGGGCGGAGCGCAGGGGGCGGTTGTTGTCAGACATAAGCGGAACACCTAATTAGTATTACTATTTGTCGTTGTGGTGCTGACTCTACCGGCTGAAAAGGCATCTGTGAAGGGTTGTTGTTTTAAATAGTAATACTATATGATCGATTTGCCAGGTTAGCGGTCTGCCAAAAAGCCCCGGCCAGGTGCTGTGCCCATTACAAGAACAATTGGAGACATCGCCATGATTCAGGAGCAGCGGCTCGTCCGCCTGATCACACTGAAACTCATCCCTTTTCTGGTTCTGCTTTACCTGGTGGCCTATGTCGATCGCTCGGCAGTAGGCTTTGCCAAGCTGCACATGGGCGCCGACATTGGCCTGGGTGACGCGGCCTATGGCCTTGGCGCCGGGCTATTCTTCATCGGTTATTTTCTTTTCGAAGTGCCGAGCAACCTGTTGCTCGACCGCTTCGGCGCGCGTCGCTGGTTCGCCCGCATCCTGGTGACCTGGGGCGCGATTACCGTAGGCATGGCGTTTGTCACCGGGCCCAACGGTTTCTACGTGATGCGCTTCTTGCTGGGGGCCGCCGAGGCGGGCTTCTTCCCGGGGGTGCTGTACTACATCACCCAGTGGTACCCGGTGCGCCATCGCGGCAAGATCCTCGGTTTCTTCATTCTCTCGCAGCCGCTTGCCATGCTGATCACCGGGCCGCTTTCGGGCGCGCTGCTGGGGCTTGAGGGCAGTTATGGCCTGCATGGCTGGCAGTGGTTGTTCATCTGTATCGGTACCCCGGCAATGCTGCTGGCCTGGCCCACCTTGCGCCTGCTGCCGGACGGCCCTGCCAAGGTGCGCTGGCTCAGCGACGAGCAACGCAACTGGTTGCAGGAGCAGTTGGCCAACGACCTGCGCGAGTTCGGCCAGACCCGCCATGGCAACCCGCTGCATGCCCTGAAAGACAGCCGGGTGCTGTTGCTGGCGCTGTTCTACCTGCCGATGACCCTGAGCATCTATGGCCTGGGGCTCTGGCTGCCAACGCTGATCCATCAGTTTGGCGGCAGTGACCTGGTCACCGGTTTCGTCTCGGCGGTGCCCTACCTGTTCGGCATCATCGGGCTGTTGATCGTGCCGCGTAGCTCCGACCGCCTGAACGACCGCTATGGCCATCTGGGCCTGCTGTACGCCCTGGGTGCAATCGGCCTGTTCTTCAGCGCCTGGCTGACGGTGCCGGTGCTGCAGTTGGCCGCGCTGTGCCTGGTGGCGTTCGCGCTGTTCTCCTGCACGGCCATCTTCTGGACGCTGCCGGGGCGGTTCTTCTCCGGTGCCAGCGCTGCTGCGGGCATCGCCTTGATCAACTCGATCGGCAACCTCGGCGGCTACCTGGGCCCGTTCGGCATCGGCGCGCTGAAGGAGTACACCGGGCAGCTGTCGTCGGGCCTGTACTTCCTGGCGCTGGTGATGCTGTGCGGGGTGCTGCTCACGGGCGTGGTCTACAACCGCCTGGAGCGCCGCCAGCGCCTGGCTTCCTCACGGGCGGCCGAAGCCTCCCGCTAACCTTTGCAACCGACAAGCGAGCACAAGTATGCGACTGATCCAATTCGAAACCGCCGCCGGCGCGCGCCACGTGGGCGTGGTGGAAGGCGAGTACGCCCTTGAAGTACTGGGCGCCAGCAGCACCCGTGAGCTGGCCCTGCAGGCCATCGCCGCGGGCCGTGACCTGGCCAGCGAAGTGCGGGCCGCCGGGCTCGGTGAGCGCCATGACTACCTGGCCCTGCTGGCCGAAGGCCGCGTACTGCCACCGCTGGACCACCCGGACCCGGCCCACTGCCTGGTGACCGGCACCGGCCTGACCCACCTGGGAAGCGCCGCCACCCGCGACAAGATGCACCAGCAGCAAGCCGAAGGCGCCGTCACCGACAGCATGCGCATGTTCCAGTGGGGCCTGGAGGGCGGTCGGCCGGCAGCGGGCGAGGAGGGCGCGCAGCCTGAGTGGTTCTACAAGGGCGACGGCGGCATCGTCGTGCGCCCCGGTGCCGACCTGCCGCTGCCGGCTTTTGCCGAAGATGCTGGCGAAGAGCCGGAGCTGGTCGGGCTGTACCTGATCGGACCCGACGCCACGCCATACCGCCTCGGCTACGCCTTGGGCAACGAGTTTTCCGACCATGTGATGGAGCGGCGCAACTACCTGTACCTGGCGCATTCCAAGCTGCGCGCCTGCAGCTTCGGCCCGGAGCTGCGCCTGGGGGCATTGCCGGCTCACCTTGAAGGCACCAGCCGCATCCTGCGCGATGGCCAGGTGCTGTGGAGCAAGCCGTTCCTGTCGGGTGAGCAGAACATGTGCCACAGCTTCGAGAACCTTGAGTTCCACCACTTCAAGTACGACCAGTTCCTGCGTGCTGGCGATATCCATGTGCACTATTTCGGCACCGCCACGCTGTCGTTTGCCGACGGCGTTCAGGCTCGCCCGGGCGATACCTTCGAGGTCAGCCTCGACGCCTTTGGCCAGCCGCTGCGCAATGGTATTGGCGCAGCGTCCGGGCAGGTTCGCCCCGGGGTAGTGAAAAGCCTTTGAGTGTTGCCGGCCAGTCGACGAAGTCGGGACCGCTGTGCGGTCCATCGCCGGCAAGCCAGCCCACAGGTATCGCGCAAACCTCAAGGGGTTGGCCGCCATGTGCCACTGAGCCCTCTTTCTTTGTTACAGGAGTCAACCATGTCTGCAAGCAACTTCATTGGCGGCCAGCGCAGCGCTGCCGGCAGCGTCCGCCTGCAAAGCTTCGATGCACGCACCGGCGAAGCATTGCCGGTGGTCTTCACCCAGGCCACCCCTGAGGAAGTGGCCGCCGCCGCCCAGGCCGCCGAAGCGGCATTTGCCGAATACAATGCGCTGGCACCAGAGCGCCGCGCGCAGTTTCTGGATGCCATCGCCGACCAGCTGGACGCGCTGGACGATACCTTCGTCGCCACAGTGTGCCGCGAGACTGCGCTGCCGGCTGCGCGCATCCAGGGCGAGCGTGGCCGTACCAGCAACCAGATGCGCCTGTTCGCCAAGGTGCTGCGCCGTGGCGACTACCTGGGGGCGCGTATCGACCGTGCGCAGCCACAGCGCCAGCCACTGCCACGCCCTGACCTGCGCCAGTACCGTACCGGCCTTGGCCCGGTGGCGGTGTTCGGCGCCAGCAACTTCCCATTGGCCTTCTCCACGGCAGGCGGTGACACCGCCGCAGCGCTGGCTGCCGGCTGCCCGGTGGTGGTCAAGGCACACAGCGGCCATATGGCCACTGCAGAGCAGGTAGCAGAAGCTATCGAGCGAGCGGTGGTGGCCACCGGCATGCCTGCCGGGGTGTTCAACATGATCTACGGCGCCGGTGTCGGTGAAGCGCTGGTGCGCCACCCGGCGATCCAGGCGGTCGGCTTCACCGGTTCGCTCAAGGGCGGCCGTGCCCTGTGCGATCTGGCGGCGGCGCGCCCGCAGCCTATCCCGGTGTTTGCCGAAATGAGCAGCATCAACCCGGTGCTGGTGTTGCCCGCGGCGCTGCAGGCCCGCGGCGAGCAGGTGGCCAAGGAACTGGCCGCCTCGGTGGTGCTGGGCTGCGGGCAGTTCTGCACCAACCCCGGGTTGGTGATCGGCATCGCTGGCGCAGCGTTCGACACCTTCGTCACGGCACTGGCTGCGCAAATGGCCGACCAGCCCGCGCAGACCATGCTCAACGCCGGTACCTTGCGCAGCTACACCAGCGGCGTACAGCGCCTGCAGCGCCACCCGGGCGTGCGCCATCTGGCCGGTGCCGAGCAGGTCGGCGACCAGGCCCGGGCACAGCTGTTCCAGGCTGATGTGAGCGTGCTGCTAAGCGGCGACGAGCTGTTGCAGGAAGAGGTTTTCGGGCCTGCCACGGTGGTGGTCGAGGTGGCTGACGAAGCCGAACTGTGCCGCGCGCTGCAAGCCCTGCACGGGCAACTGACCGCCACCCTGATTGCCGAGCCGGAAGACTTCCAGCGCTTTGCCGCGCTGGTGCCGCTGCTGCAGCGCAAGGCCGGCCGCCTGTTGGTCAACGGCTACCCGACTGGCGTCGAGGTGTGTGATGCAATGGTGCATGGCGGCCCTTACCCGGCCACCTCCGATGCCCGTGGTACCTCCGTCGGCACCCTGGCCATCGACCGCTTTCTGCGCCCGGTGTGCTACCAGGACTACCCAGACGCGCTGTTACCCGACGCCCTGAAAAACGCCAACCCGTTGGGCGTGCAGCGCCTGGTCGACGGCCAGCACAGCCGCGACCCGCTGAGCTGACGCCGGGGCTGGCTCTGGCTCGAGGGCAGGGCGTGCAAGGCCTCCAATGCGTCAGGGCGCGCGTAGGAGCGATCAGCTCCTACGTTGCACGCCTCGGCAGTTGGCGCTTTTGGTGCATCGCGGTCAGTCAACCCACCGCCACAGCGGTTCATCCAGCAACCCCACCCCGCGCAGCTGTGTCTGCCCCTGAACCTTCTCCAGCTCCAGTAAGTTGCACCCGTCACAGGCTGACAGCGCCTCAATCAGCGGCGCACTGTGCGACACCACCCAAACCTGGCTCCGCCGCGAAGCACGAACGATCAACCGCGCCAGCGCGGGCAGCAGGTCGGCATGGAGGCTGGTTTCCGGCTCGTTCAGCACCATCAGCGATGGCGGCCGTGGCGTCAGCAGCGCAGCCATCAACAGCAGATAACGCAACGTACCATCCGACAATTCGCCCCCGTCCAGTGGGCGCAGCAGCCCATGCTGGTGCAGCCGCACGCTGAACAGCCCGCCCGGCGGCGCATCAATCTCTAAGCGGCTACCGGGAAACGCGTCATCCAGTGCCGCTACCAGGTCCTCCACCTCACCAATCTCGATGATGGTCTGCAACGCCGAGGCAAGGTTGCGGCCGTCATGGTGCAGCACCGGCGAGCGGGTCCCCAGCTGGGGTTGGCGGCAAGGGGCGTCGCGGTCGATACGGAAATGATCGTAAAAGCGCCAGCTGTTGATGAACGCCCGCAGCTCACCAATCTCCGGGGCCTGCCGTGGTCGGCCCACGATGTTGAAGAGGCTCTCGCAGCTGTCGGCATGTTGATCGAGTACCGTCCAACCATTGCCCTCCCGCGCACGAACCATGGCGTTTTTGCGCTCGACCAGCAAGGACGATGGGCGATAAGCCCCAGCGCCCCAGATGGCTTCGGTCTTGATCTCAGGGTCGAGCATGAAGGCGGTGGGATAGGGCAGGGGTATCGGCAAGCCCAGCGAGATGGCAAAGCCGAAATCTTCGGTGGCGAACCCCAGGCGCAGACGTCTGGCTTCGCTCGGGTGCTGGCCTTGAATGGGCACTTCACCGCGTTTCATGCGCGCACTCATCTCTGGCCCCGCCCACCAGGTCGAATCCAACCCGCCTTCGCGGGCAAGCGCTTCGATCACGCCACCCTGAGCGGTCTCTGCGAGCAGGCGCAGGGCTTTGTACAGATTAGATTTGCCGCTGCCGTTTGCGCCGGTCACCAGGTTGAGTTGGCTCAAGGGCAACACAAGGTGGTTGATGGAGCGGTAGTTGCCGATGGCGAGGGTGGTGAGCATGCGGTGCGTCCCAAGTTTGACTCAGCGCCTGATTGTGGTCGAACTGCACCAGGCTTACTACCTCTTGGGCGAGGTCCTTTCGCGACACAAGGCCGCTTCGGCGAGGGGCGGCGTAGGTCTGCAGGTAGGGGTAGGGTCACGGGGTTTTCATCGCGCCCAGTTCGGCATCGTCGAGCAGGGCTTTGGCCAGGGCGCAGAGGTAGTGCGAGGCCCAGAGCAGCTGGGGCTTGTCTTCCATCAGGCCGTCGAGGGTCAGGTCGCGGGCGTAGCCCATCAGTTCCGAGGCTTGTTCGCGGGCGCTTTGGCAGGGGATGCCGGGCTCGATGCGGAAGAGGGGGTGGGTCTGGTTTTCGCCTTGGTAGAAGACGGTTTTGCCCACGGTGAATGCGGTGTGTTCGGTGGCCATGGTGTGATCTCCCTGAAGTTGTAACTGCCTGGGCTGGCCCTATCGCCGGCAAGCCGGCTCCCACCTGGACTTGCGCCAACTTTTAGAAATTGGGCAAGACCTGTGCTTCCACAGGCAAAGCGCAAGCCTGAAGAACTGCGCGATCGTGGTGGGAGCCGGCTTGCCGGCGATGGGCTGCGCAGCAGCCCTTGGGTCCGCTTTGCGGCCCATCGCCGGCGAGCCGGCCCCCCACAGGTTTCACCGTGCGCCTGAGTGGCGTCTACGACTCAGCGGCGGTGCTGTGCAAGGAAGCCAGCCCGTGAAGAAGCCAGGCCAGGCCGATCATGATGAGGATTAATGCAGCGTTTGTGGATCGGCTGGCTTTTGTATTTGTGCCAGTGCTGACTCGAGCAACTTGCGCAGGGCATCAAGTTCGTGCATCGAGGTCATGATCATCACGGATACGGGGGCTTTCGGCTGCATCAACATCGCTTGCTGGGCCACGATCTCGGCGCAGAGCGCGTAGTCGGCAGCCATCATCAGCGTGTCTTCGAGGGAATGGGGATTGTGAGGCGGATCGGGGACGATCTTGAGCATGATGAAACTCCAACGTCGAAGGGTGGAGCTACCACGGTCTTGCTGTCAAACAATGAGGTGGCAGCTGTACGCGGGTTGACAGACCGAGACGTTGGCACTCGGCGCACCAGAGGTGCCCGCACGTACAGCCACCATAAAAGTGTGCACATGTGGACAACGAAGACGGCCTGTCAAAACCGATCGCTGAATTGGCAGCGACGGGCCGAGACTAGAATCCACGTTGGGCATGTGCAACGAAAAACAGGCGGCGGCAGTATCTTTGGGAAATGCCCTACAGGAAAGGGGTTAAATCTGATTTTTTCAGCCGTTCGATGTAACAGCTTGTATCCCGCGGGCAGTCAAAATTCACATAGCGAAAAATGACCAGTGTGGCGAACAGCGGGATACAAACCATGGGCTGGGTTCCATGAAACTAGTTAGCGCTACCGGCCGGCTAATGCCAAGCAGAGCTGGCACCTGTTCCTGGCTGTTCTGTTCGCCTTGGCATAGAGGCGCGCGAACAATAGAGCTCTAACGACTGTGGGTGCGCAGCCATTCATCAGCGACGTCGCCCATGTTGGCTGGAGCCCCGCTCTTTATCCAGGCCATGAAGGTACGGTCGAACTTGAAAGCCTCACCGCATTCCCTCAGCAGGAACTGCCGAACCTTCTGCGTGTTCCGGTAGCCGTCGTCTATCGGGGTCGCGCGGGTGATCGGCCCGGCATGCCAGTCAAATCTCATCCTCATTCCCTTTTATGCAAACCTGCCCGAGAAAACTGAAGAGGGTCATTCAACGTTTGCTGCAACACCCTCGGCTGATGCCTGGCTCGCCCTTCGGCGAGTGACGAGCAGCATGATCACTGCGGTGAGTCCAGGTATTGGGTAGAACAACACAAAACCCGAATACCACCCCAATTCATTCAAATCGCTGGCCCAGCTCAATCCCCCTGCCAAGATCAGCCCCCACACAAGCGCAATGATGACTGCAGCGATGACTCGCCTGTCCAGGGGTAATTTCGGCTCGCGAGCCATGGCTGCCGCATAGGCCTTCCAGCAACCCCACAGGCCGACCGTGGAAATCAGAAAGACGGGTATCACGAACTCCGGCACCTTGAATAGCATGACCGCTAAAAACAGCGTGGCCCCGATGAAGGAGTAGGTGAGCGGGGCGATGCCAATGAGCGCGCCGAGTGTCAGCACAATTCGAAGTTTGGTGAGCTTGGTCATGCCAGTCCTTGTTTGATAACGGCGGCTGCGTCCGGGCAGCCACATCGAGCGCGAGCATAGGCGCATGGGCTACAAAATCAAAGAATGGATGTCAGTCAGCCATTGACAGCCTTCCATTAGCTAACGACCATCCAGACCCAGGCACGATTGACGATGCGCAGCGTTACCCCCACCCGCTTTCGACCGCAACATTGAGTGCCGGTCAGTAACAGATCAGGACGATGAACGATTACGCCTTAAAACTGGCCAATTACTGGCGCACCTCCCTCGCCGATGCTGAAAACGGCAATGGCGCGCTCAACTCCAAGCAAGCCGAAGCGCTCACCCCCGTCGGTATGGAGCATGTACAGAGGGGCGGCTTGCCAGAAGAGCTTGTAGCCAAGCTGTTTACCGATGAGGCACCAGACACTACGAGCGTAAAAATCACGCTGCGCCCTTGGGTTTACCTTTCACAGCGTGAGCACGGCAAGGTTAGGACGAGCTTGCCTGCAGCAGTAACACCGCTGATCTGTGCCGTATTGGTGTGCCGTGATGGGCGTCTTTACCCGACCACACACGCTTTCGTGCCGCGTGACATTCTTGAGCCGCTGGACAAGGACACCTTCTTCATCGGGGCACAATCTGCGCTGGATGACTTTTTGTCGGTCGAAGAGGTGCCCGCTTTCACGCCGCCGGGTGAGGGGGAGACACTCGACGTCCAGCAGCATCTTGAGCAGTGGCGTAAGTTCTACGCGTTTTGTCTGCGGATGGCCCGTGAGGTCGGTCAGGGTTGGGATGCGGCCGAAGACGGCATGAAGCCGGCAAAATACAGTCTGCTGTTCAAGGAGGATAAACCTGACGGCTTCAGCAAGAACATCGTCAATCTCTATGACTATTTGCGTCAGCACAAGCCTGATGCCCCGCTGTTCGAGCGCTTCGCCCAGCGTGAACCAAGCCCCGACGAGTCTTGTCTGCCCCCGGGCAGCCATTTCGCCGCACGTTTGGGCCACGCTGGCGACGAATACGCCCTGGCACCTGCCCAGCGTGATGCTTTGGCTCATCTGATGGCCGGGCAGGTGGGCGATGTGCTGGCAGTCAATGGGCCGCCAGGCACGGGCAAAACCACACTCGTGCTTTCGGTGGTCGCCTCGCTTTGGGCCAATGCCGCTGTGGCTGGTGGCGAGCCTCCGGTGATTGTTGTCAGTTCCACCAATAACCAGGCGGTGACTAATGTCCTCGCGGCTTTCGGCAAAGACTTTGCCGAGGGCACCGGGCCGTTGGCGGGGCGATGGTTGCCAGGCATCAAAAGCTTTGGCGCCTACTTCCCGAAGGCATCTGCCGAAGCAGAGCTTTCCAGTGTCTACCAGACCAAGAGCTTTTTTCATGATTTGGAGTCTTGCGCCTATCTGGACAAAGCCAAGCACGCCTATCTGACACAAGCGGCAACGGCTTTCCCGGGTGTTCAAAACCTCGATGTCGAGCGCGCGGTCGGGTTATTGCAGCAGCAAATCAAGGCACGCCAGCAGCAGCTTGCCGATATTGAACAGGCGTGGGCGGCGCTTGGCCTCGCTCGGGAGGCGCTACGCGTTGCGTTGGGAGATGACCCCCAGGCCACTCTGCAGGCCCGGCAAACCGCTCAACTCGACCAATTGCATCAACTCAACGCGGCCCAGAAGCAACTCAAAGATTTCAAGCATTACCTGGCACATGAGTCGCTGTTCTACAGCCTGTTCAGCTGGATTCGCCCCGTTGCCGCCAAGCGCCTTCGCCTGGCCAAATTGCAGCTCGATGGGGCCGATGCGGAGCTACAGAATGCTGCGACCTTGGGCGAAATTGAAACGCGGCTGGAAGCTGGGCAGGCCCGAGCACGCCAAGAGCATCAGCGACTCACCCAACTGCTGCAAACCGCTCATCAACTGTTCGAGGCTGAACAACAGTGGCTGGACGGCTGGCATGGCGCAATCAGCTCGCTGGCCGATGCGGCCGGCCGACCTGCGGCCCAGGCCACGCTAGGGGAATGCGACCGCTGGGCCGATACGTCACTGCGTTTCGAAATATTCCTGCTGACTACTCACTACTGGGAAGGGCGTTGGCTATTGGAAGTCAGCGAGGAGCTGCAGGAAATACTCGATAGCCGCAAGAAAACCGGTGCCAAGACGCTGATCAAGAACTGGCGCCGTTGGATGAAACTCACACCTTGTGTGGTCTCTACCTTTTTCAGGCTGCCCAAAGAGCTCTCATGTAAACGCTACGACGACGGTGATTACATAGACGACTACTTGGTCGATTTCATTGACTTGCTGATCGTCGACGAAGCTGGACAGGTGCTGCCGGAGGTGGCCGCGGCGTCGTTTGCCCTTGCTCGTCAAGCGCTGGTCATCGGCGACACCCAACAGATCGAGCCCATCTGGTCGATCCCGGCCAAGGTGGATATCGGCAACCTCACCAGTGCTGGGCTGGTTTCGCACAGCCAGGCCGAGGAAGACTACGAGGCATTCTGCAAAGCTGGGCGCAGTGCCGCAAGTGGCAGCGTGATGGCCATCGCCCAGTCGACCAGCCGTTATCACTACGACCCAGACCTTGCCCGGGGGATGTACCTCTACGAGCACCGCCGCTGCTATGACTCGATCATCACTTTCTGCAACACCCTTTGCTACAAGGGCAAACTGCTGCCTCGCCGGGGGCAGGCAGTGCAAGATGGCTTACCGGGACTTGGCTACCTCCACATCGACGGCTTGTGTGAGCAAAACAGCCATGGCAGCCGCCAAAACTTGCTAGAGGCGCAGACCATTGCTGCGTGGCTTCATGCCCACGCAGATGAACTCAAGCAGCGCTACCCACGCAGGTCGCTTCACGAGATTGTAGGGGTGATAACGCCATTCGGAGCGCAAAGCCGCGCCATCGCCGAGGCATGCCAGGCATTGGGCCTGAACGCTGGAAAAGGGGCGGACCAGATCACTGTCGGTACCGTGCATTCGTTCCAGGGCGCAGAGCGGCCGTTGGTGATTTTTTCGGCGGTATATTCCAAGCATGCCGATGGCGGTTTCATTGATCGACGCGAAAGTATGCTCAATGTAGCTGTGTCGCGGGCTAAGGACAGCTTCTTGGTGTTTGGCGACATGGATTTGATTGGCCAGGTGCCTGTAAGTAAACCACGTGGGCTGCTGGCGAAGTACCTGCTGGCTGACCCGGCCAGTGAGTTGCAGTTCGAGTATCAGCCTAGGCAAGACTTGTACACCGCGAGTACCGGGTTAAGTCATTTGCACGATTGGCGCCAGCATGACGAGTTTCTGAAAGAGACATTGCAAACGGCCAGCCACCAGGTTCAGATCATTACGCCGTGGGTCAAGTTGGAATGCCTGTTCACTACAGGGGCGCTTGAGCACATGCGTGCAACGGTGGAGCGTGGCGTCAATGTCGAAGTGTTCACCGACCTGCAGCTCAATACTGAAATATCAGCCCGAAAACCCCAAGGCGAGCCGCAAAAGATCGCGGCATTCAACGCTACCTTGGCTGAGTTGAAAGCCCGGGGCATTCCCGTGCGTATCGTCAATAAAGTACACAGCAAGATCGTCATGGCCGATCAGAGTCTTTTATGTGTCGGTTCATTCAACTGGCTGAGTGCTCAGCGCGAAGGGGAGTACGTCCGTCACGAGACTTCAATGGTTTATCGAGGCGTCGACGTGAATGACGAGATTGAGCTGAATCGCAGGAGTCTCGCCAGAAGAACGGCGTCTTATTTGGGCTGACAAGAGGTAAGACAACGAGAGGACGGCACATCCGCCTGCTGCCCTTTTGCCGTTGTCCGATTTCCCTGCAGTTGCAGCTGCTTGGGCTGGCGATATTGCCGGTAAACCGGACTCCCACAGGTAATGTCCAGCTGCCGCTGTAAGTGCTTCTAGCGTGTATACAGTCAAGCATAATCACCGCGCTCGGGCCATGCCGGTGTGCATGTCCTAGCGGCAGCTGCGTCCAGGCATACCCGGCAACCGAGGCATTGCGCTTGGCTGCCACCGCCGGAAAGCCATCACATGCCCATTGCGAATTTCCTGGTTTCCGCTAACTTATACAAAAACCTGTACAAACATTAGAGGTTGTACATGTATTGTCAGTGGCCCCTAACGCTGTACTTCGATGGCGCCTGCCCCCTGTGCGCTAGAGAGATAGCCTTTCTGCGCCGGAAATCGACCCAGGCGAAGCTCATTCTGGTTGATATCAGTGATGATGATTTCGATGCAGAGGCATTGAGCGTGACGGTTGAGCAACTGAGGTCATGCCTGCATGGACGGTTCGCGAACGGGCAATGGGTTAAGGGCTTGGACGCTACCTTGTGGGCCTGGCGTGCTGCCGATGCGGGTACGTGGGTCGCGCCACTGTCCTGGCGCCCGCTACGCCCCCTGTTTTCAGTCTTTTACCGGTTGTTCTGTCGTTTGCGGCCACACTTGGCCTGGCTACCACATCCCGATGCCGGGCACCGCTGTAGCGGTGAGGAGTCCAAATGTCACATTCGTTAGCCGAGCACTACCATCAGATCCTTGTTGGCGTTGGTGAAAACCCGCAGCGCGAAGGGCTGGTGGGCACGCCCCAGCGTGCGGCCAAAGCGATGCAGTACTTGTGCAACGGATATGCCCAGCGTCTTGACGAGGTCGTCAACGGTGCTCTGTTCGAAAGTCAGAACGACGAGATGATTGTCGTGCGTGACATTGAGCTCTACTCGTTGTGCGAACACCACATGTTGCCGTTCATCGGCAAGGCGCATGTCGCGTATTTGCCAACAGGGCGGGTATTAGGGCTTTCTAAGGTCGCGCGCGTGGTGGACATGTATGCCCGTCGCTTACAGATACAGGAAAACCTGACGCGGCAGATTGCGCATGCAATTGGGCAAGTCACGGACGCCGCAGGGGTTGCGGTCGTGATTGAAGCGAAGCATATGTGCATGATGATGCGCGGTGTCGAGAAGCAGAACTCCGTGATGATTTCCTCCGTGATGTTGGGGGAGTTTCGCGACTCCGCTTCGACTCGGCACGAATTCCTTAACCTCATTGGGCGGCACAATTGACAGGCGATGCTGAACCGTCGCGAAGGGGCGTCCAAATGAGTGCAGTCACTGCTGCTTTACCTGCAAGCCGCTACACGATGCTGGGTTACGGTGGCTTGCTGCCCTTCGTTGGTTTGACCCTGCTCATCGTCTTTTTCGCTGAGTATCGAGCTTTCACCTCGTTCATGTTGGTCAGCTATGGCGCTGTGATACTGAGCTTCGTCGGCGCCCTGCACTGGGGCTTCGCCATGACGTTACAGGGTTTGCTCGCGAAGCAGCGTCGCGAGCGGCTCGTGTGGAGCGTTATCCCGGCCCTGATCGGTTGGGTTGGCACGTTGCTACCCGTGCCAGTGGGTTGTCTGGTGCTGACCTGTGGTTTTATCGGCCACCTTTGGCAGGATCGCAAACTGGTGCAAGCTGTGCCTGGGTGGTATCTGCCGATGCGGGTCCATTTAACAGCTGTGGCAAGCCTCTGTTTGCTGCTCAGTGCACTTGCGGTAGCAATGGATTTTTGAAACCACGAACCATCCGCTATGAGTGATGTTTACCCCTCATATCCACACGTCGTTCATGGCAGTGCGCGCTCCACCTTCATGGCCGGTATTCAACACGCCTCTGGGCTCGATCATCATCAGTTTCGCTTCGCCCTGCGCCGCTGTCCTGTGCTCCACCCCACGTGGTACCACATACAACTCGCCTGGGTTCACATGAACGCAGCCCTGCGGTAAATCGATGCGCAAGGTGCCTTCGAGCACAAGAAACGCTTCGTCGGTTTCCGGGTGCGAATGCCAGATGAATTCACCTTCTATTCGCACAACCTTGAACTGGTAGTCGTTCATCTCAGCGACCACTCTCGGGCTCCACTGCTGTTCGATCAGTGCAGCTTTCTGGGCCAGGTTTACGGGGTATGCCGGGCGTTGCGGGATGGGGTTGGACATGACGGCTCCTCATGGGTTGAAGTCGCCAGCCTATCGAACCGCCACAAGGCGTTCTTGTACGATCCTACACGTCAGCGCGCAGGTCGCAAGCGCTCCAGCCAGCGCAGCGGTGGCACCCCATAGCTGCGTGTGAAGTGCCGTGTCATGTGGCTCTGATCGTGAAAGCCTGCCGCCAGGGCCGCATCGACCAAGGTGAAACCATCGAGCATCAGCCTGCGCACAGTGTCCAGGCGCCGCAGGGTCACGAAGCGGTAGGGGCTGGTGCCGTAGAGGGCGCGAAAGTCGCGGGACAGGCTCCATTGTTCGCGGCCGCTGGCCTGTTCCAGCATCTCCAGGGTGATGCCCAGGTGAAGGTGCTCCAGGATGAACGCCCTGGCGCGCTCGGCCGCCCGGTAATCCAGGCGTTTGCGGCCGCGTGGCTTACCGCCCACCGCACGCAACGCCATCGCCAGGTCATACACGGCGTCCTGTTCCTCCAGCGTTTCCAGCGGGTGCTCCAGTGCCTGCACGAAGGCTTCACTGGCGCGGTACAGGCGCGGGTCGCTGGACAGCCCACCCGCGATGAAGGGCAACGGTTCACCGCCGAGCGCATTCTGGATCAGTGCTGGGTCGATGTAGGCCATGCGGTAGCGAAAGCCCGCTTCAGTCCCGGCCATGCCGTCGTGCACTTCGTCAGGGTGCAGGACCAACGTGTTACCCGGTAGGCCGTGGCACAGCGCCCCTTTGTAGTGAAAGCTCTGCACCCCGGCGAGGGTGCGGCCGATCGAGTAGGTGTCGTGACGGTGAGGATCGTAGCCATGGCTACCGAACCACGCTTCTATCCGCTCTACGCTGCCAGGGTGAGCGCTGCGGATGACCCAGTCGGGGCTGGCTGCGTGGCCTGCTTTTCGTGCCATGAATAAACGCTCTTCGACTCAACGCTATGCATCCGACTGTCGCGCTGCCGCCTGTTGCGCTTGAGTCTCTGAGCGCTGGCCGGCAAGCACCTGTTGCGCCGTCAACTCGATAGAGTCGAACACCGCCTTGGGGACCCTGTACAGGTACTGCTAACGGCGATTGTTCGCGGGCCCGGAGTATCTCCCGCTGCCCGCATGTACCTTTTCCTTCAGTTTGGGCGTGAGCGCTGTGTTTTTTTAATTCAGCTCACAAAATCTTCAGATTTCGCGATTATGCCGTTTTTTTGTCCACTTTCCACAGGGCGTGTGGATGCCAGAATCTTCAGTTCTGCCACCAGGGCAGCTTGTTTCATGAGTTTTGATGCGCCGCGCGGGCAGCGCTCGACCTCAACGGCGAAGAGGCGTTGGCAAGCACTACTGCCGCCCACCCCATACATTCCGAGCAACACCCACAACCCCATCAAACAACAACCGCGCCGTCCTCACCAACCCGCACCCCGTGATCACCCCATGTGCCACGCTGATTTCCACGGTAAATTCCCCACTCGGATGCTCCACCGCCAAACGCTGACGATCACCGCCGCACGTGCTGGCAAGGCCCTGTGCAACCGACCCTTCAATCAAGCAGGCCGTAGCAACACTCACCGCGCCAAACACCCCAATGGATGCATGACAACGGTGCGGAATGAACGAGCGCGTATTGACCGTGCCGCCGTTGCGCGGTGCCGACAACAGGCACATCTTCGGCACATTGCGCTGGCTGACATCACCCAGGTTCATGCGTGGGCCCAGTTGCAGGCGGATGGCTTCCAGGCGCGTTTTCAGTGAGCGGTCGGCCTCCAGCGTTTCGCACGGCTCGTAACCGGTCACGCCAAAATCCTCGGCACGCAGCAGTACCACCGGCATACCGTTGTCGATGCAGGTGACGTCCACGCCATCGACCCTGTCGCGGCTGTTGCCGGTGGGCAGCAGGGCTCCACAGCTGGCGCCGGCCACGTCGGCAAACGTGACCACCAGCCCCGCCGCACGGCCCGGCACCCCATCGATACGGGTATCGCCGGCGTACTCCACCTGGCCATCGGTGGTCGGCACCTGGGCGATGGCGATCTGCCCGGTGTTTTCCATGAAGATGCGTACCGGCGTGCTCGCGCCGCTGGCGGCTACCAGGCCGCGCTCGAGGGCGAACGGCCCTACGCCGGCCAGAATGTTGCCGCAGTTCTGGCCATAGTCCACCCGCGCCTCGTCCACCACCACCTGAGCGAACAGGTAGTCGACGTCGGCGTCCTCGCGCTGCGAGGCGCGGATGATGGCGACTTTGCTGGTGAGCGAGTCGGCGCCGCCGATGCCGTCAATCTGCCGCGCATCGGGTGAGCCCATCGCCGCCAACAGCACCCGGTCACGCAGCGGGCCTGGGGCGGGCAGGTCGTCATGCAGGAAATAGGCGCCCTTGGAGGTGCCGCCGCGCATCAGCAGGCAGGGTATGCGGGTCTGGCCCATGTTCAGCCTTCCAGGTCGGTGAGGTGGTCGACATAACGCAGGCCCTTGGCCGCCAGGCGCGGGCGCATCTCGTAGATGTCCAGGCCAAGCTCGCCGGCGGCCAGGCGCAGGCGTTTGCGTTCTTCCAGGTCGGCGCGCTGGGTGGCCGCTTCGAGTACCGCCTGGGCTTCGCCATGGCGCACCACCACGATGCCGTCGTCGTCGGCCACGACGATGTCACCGGCATTGATCAACTGCCCGGCACACAGCAGCGGCAGGTTCACAGAACCCAGCACTTCCTTCACCGTGCCTTGGGCGTTGATGGCGCGGGACCACACGGCAAAGCCCATGTCGCGCAGTGTCTGGCTGTCGCGCACGCCCGCGTCGATCACCAAGCCGCGCACCCCGCGGGCCTGCAGCGAGGTCGCCAGCAGGTCGCCGAAATAGCCATCGCTGCACGGCGAGCTGGGCGCCACCACCAGTACGTCGCCTGGGCGGCACTGCTCAACGGCCACATGGAACATCCAGTTGTCGCCTGGGGCCACCAGCACGGTTACCGCGCTGCCGGCCACCGCCACACCCTGCTGGAGGGGGCGCACGGCAGTATTGAGCAGCCCCTTGCGGCCTTGCGCCTCATGCACCGTGGCTACGCCCAGCCGGCCCAGGGCATCAATCATGTGCGGCTCAGCGCGCGGGATATGACGCACCACGATGCCGGTCTTGCCGATCAGCCCACTCATGCCAGGTTCTCCGTCACGCGTGGGAACACACTCTGCAGCCCTTCGGCGTAGACGATGTTGCGTGCGCTGGTGATGCCGACGTTACGCTTGGCCTGCACACCGCGCTGCAGGGCTACGCGGGTGTAGTACTCCCAGAGGTGTTCCTGGCCGGCCATGCACTGGATGGCCGCATACTTTTTGTCCCACACCGGGGTGATGTCCAGGAAGGTATCCGGGCGCCATTCGCACTGTTCGGGCTGGTGCGGCTCAAAGGCGTACACCGGCGGTGCGCCAACGATCTTCTCGCCCGGTTTGTAGCCTTCGGCCTGGGCGATGATGCGGGCCTCCTGGGCCAGGTGCATGGCCAGCGGGTGGTCGTAGTTGTAGGGGTCTTTCAACGAATGGCTGAGCACGAACTCCGGTTGCACCCGGCGATACACATCGGCCAGGCGCAGCAGGGTGTCCTTGTCGGCGCGCATCGGGTAGTCGCCGATGTCGAAGAATTCCACACTGGCACCCAGGATTTCGGCCGCTGCCATGGCTTCCTCACGGCGTGCGTCCTTGACCTTGGCTTCGGTCATTTCACCCTTGCGCCACAGTTTGGCAGACTCACCGCGCTCACCGAAGGACAGGCAAACCACGTGCATGGCATAGCCTTGCTCTGCGTGCAGCGCAATGGCGCCACTGGCCCGCCAGACGAAGTCGGCGGAATGTGCGCTGATCACCAAGGCGGCTTTTTCTGGGGTATTCATTGTGTGATGGCTCCTGCAGTGGGGGTTGACGCAGGATGTCATCGGCCTGTGCGAGGCACTAATGCGTTCACTTGCAACGGCTATGCGTTTTATTTATTGCCTGGCAAGCGGGGTAGAGGCATAGTCGCCCCAGTCACGTGCCCAGCGCAGGGGGAGCTTTATGATCAACGTCGAACTGCCCAACCTGATGCAAGTACGCGCGTTCATCCGGGTAGCCGAGTTGGGCAGCGTTTCGCGGGCGACGGAGGTGTTGTTCCGTGCTCAGTCGGTGGTCACCCGCGCCATCGCCGAGCTGGAGGCGCGGTTCGCTGTCCCGTTGTTCGAGCGCCATGCCAATGGCATGCGCCTGACCGACTATGGCGAGTGCTTGCTGCCGCGTGCCCAGCGCGTGCTGGCGGAACTGGACGGCGTGCCGAGTTTGCTGGGCACCGCGCAGGGCGAGCCCCTCTACCTGTTTCAGGCGCGGCGCCTGCAGGTGTTCGTGAAGCTCTGTGAAACACGGCACATGCAGACCGTGGCGCGGCACTTCGGCCTTAGCCAACCGGCCGTCAGTGCTGCTTTGAAAGTACTCGAAGGCGGATGCGGGCAGCCCTTGTTCGTGCGTACCTCGCGAGGCCTGCAGCCCACCGTGGCCAGCCGGGATATCCTCTTCCCCATCCGTCGGGCGCTGAACGAATTGCGCCACCTGGACAGCGACCTGAGCGCGATGCAAGGCACCCTGCGCGGGGTGGTGCATGTCGGCGCGTTGCCGCTGGGCCGCTCGCGCATTCTGCCGGATGCCATTTTACGCTTCACGGCCCAGCATCCGCAGGTCCGGGTGGTGACCAACGAAAGCCCGTTCGACCTGCTGGCAACCGAGCTGCGGGTAGGGGATGTGGACTTCGTGCTGGGCGCCTTGCGGCCTCACGACTACGCCAGCGACCTGGTGGGCGAGCCGCTCATCAACGAGGAAATGGTGCTGCTGGCCCGCCGTGGGCACCCGCTTTTGCACACACACCTCACGCTCGAGGGCGTGCACCAGGCGCGCTGGGTGTTGCCGCGCGCCGGTTCGCCAGCGCGCGGGCTGCTCGACAACTGCTTTGCCGCCGCCGGCCTGGCAGCGCCGTGGCCAGTGGTGGAAAGCGCTGATCTGGCGGTTATCCGAGGCCTGCTGGTCCGTTCGGACATGCTGGCGGCAGTATCCGCGCACCAGTTGGCTTACGAGATTGCCAGCGGCGAACTGCAACGCCTGCCGCTGGCACTGCCCGGTACTGCTCGCGCCATTGGTCTCATGCAGCGCAGTGGCTGCCTGCAGTCACCGGCGGCAGTCGCGCTGATGGCCTGTATCCGCCAGGTCATCACTGAGCAGGCATGAGCCCGGCAGGGTGCCTTAAAGCAGGCTCAGCGGGTAGCTGACGATCAGCCTGTTCTCATCGAAACTGTTGGTGCTGCCCCAATCCCGGCGCTGGCTGGAGTTGCGCCACTTGAGGTTCAGGGCCTTGAACGGCCCGGACTGGATCACATAGGCCAGCTCGCTTTCGCGGCCCCACTCGGTGCCGTCCTGGGTGCTGGCGTTGTGCACGTTATCGCCGTGGATATAGCGGTTCATCAGGGTCAGGCCGGGTATGCCGAGCACCACGAAGTTGAAGTCGTGGCGCACCTGCCAGGAGCGTTCCTGGGCGCTTTCGTAGCTTGAGCCGAAGGCGTCGTTGGCCAGCGTGCCGCCGCTGGCACCGTTGAGCCGGAACCATTCATCATCGCCCATGACCTTCTGCAAGCCGACGTAGAACGTGTTGCCACCCAGCTTCGCCGAGAACAGGCCCGATGCGGTGCGGTTGTCCAGTTCGCCTGCCTTGGCGCCGCCGTCGTCCTTGCCCCAGAAGTAGCCCAGGTTGGCGCCCAGCACCCAGTTGCCGACCGGCTGTTGATGCTGCACCTGCAAGAAGCGCTGCTGGTAGATGTCCTGCAGCTGGGCGTACCAGGCGCCGACCAAGGTGCGCTCCTGGTTGAAGCGGTAGTCGCCGCCGGCGAAGTTGAAGCGGTCCGAGGTGAACGCTGTACGCGTGAACAGGCTCATGTCCTGCATGCTGGTGTCGTTGCGCGGGCTGTTCTGGCGGAACTGGCCGCCATACAGGGTCAGGCCGGCCAGCTCGTTGGAGGTGACCTGGGCGCCCTGTAAGGTTTGCGGCAGCGAGCGGCCGTCGTCGGCGCGCAGGATGGGTAGGGTGGGCGACCACTCACCGACCTTGAGTTCGGTCTTGGAGACCCGCATCTTGGCCGCCAGCGCCGTGCGGCCAAAGTCGTCCGCCGGGCGCCCGTCGTCGTGAACAGGCAGCAATTGGGTGCCGGCGGTGCCCTTGCCGCCATCGAGTTTGATGCTGTAAAGGCCCAGCACGTCAACGCCAAACCCGACCACGCCGGGGGTGAAGCCGGACTTGAAGTCGAGGATGAAACTTTGCGTCCATTCCTCGGCTTTGCCTTGGCTTGCCGTGCCTGTGTAATCGCGGTTCATGTAGAAGTTACGCAGCGTCAGGGTTGCCTTGGCGTCGTCGACGAAGCCTTCGGCCACAGCTTGCAGTGGCAGGCTGGCTGCCAGGGCGAATGTGGGGACGAGCGGGTACAGGGTGCGGCATTTCATTATTTTTATTCTCCAGGGATGGGCACAGCGCTGCCCGCCAGCGTCGTTTCGGCGCTGGGCAGGTTGAATCAGGGAGCGGTGTGGCAGCGCGGCTCGCGCCGCCACAGGATCAAGCGGGTTGCATCGGTCAG
Organism: Pseudomonas sp. NPDC089743; assembly: GCF_044748785.1. Lineage (NCBI taxonomy): Bacteria > Pseudomonadati > Pseudomonadota > Gammaproteobacteria > Pseudomonadales > Pseudomonadaceae > Pseudomonas > Pseudomonas sp. NPDC089743. The sequence continues at coordinate 401,030 of NZ_JBIVGS010000002.1, read as the reverse complement.
TTGGGCGCTTTGCCGGCCACCGAGTAGCGAACCTGCTGGTTGCGGGTCTTCATGAAGTCTTCGATGCTCTGCCCGCGCATGGCGGCGTAAATATCCAGGTTGGACACACCCAGCACGGCGCCCAGCTTCTCCAGCACGAAGAAGATCACCCCGTAGTGGATCAGCCCACGCCAGTCGCGGCGGCGCAGCAAGTCGCTTTCCTCTTCGTTCAGGCCCGCTTCGCGGTACAGCGCTTCGGGCTCGCTGAGGAAGCGCTGGCGCCACTGCGGCTCGATCATGCGGTGCAAGAACTTGTTCAGACGGTAGCCTTTGGCACTGCGCTCCAGGGTGTAGGGGTAGGTGCCCTCAAGCTGCTCAGCCCCTGCCAGCTGATGCTGCATGTGCTGGCGGTGACGTTCGTTGACCGGCGCCGGCAGTGCCTGGTCGCGATTTTCCAGCAGCAGGGTGGCGATGCCGGTCATCGACGGCAGGTAGTAGCTTTGGTGCTTGCGCTCAACATTGGCAGACAACGCGCCGCGCATGATCAGCCAGGTGATCACCTCGGCACCTTCCATGCCGCCGAGCGTGGCGTACTCGGCCAGTGTCATCTCGGTCAGGCGCTGCGGGTCGTTCACCAGCAGGTCAAGGAACTGCGCGTCCCACTCCGGATTGTTGAAACCGCAACGCTCGCCATGCACCTGGTGCGACACCCCGCCGGTGGCGACGATCGCGACCTTGAGGTCTTCGGGGTAGCTCTCGATGGCGCGGCGCAATGCCTGGCCCAGTTTGTAGCAGCGCCGCGCCGTGGGGATCGGCAGTTGCAGTACGCCGACTTGCAGCGGCACGATCTGTACGGGCCAGCTTTCATCGCAGGGCAGCAGGGCTGACATGGGCGAGAAGAAGCCGTGGTCCAGCGGCTTGTCGCGGAAGAAACTCATGTCGAACTCATCGGCCATCAGGCTCTGGCCGATGTGTCGCGACAGCGCGGCGTGGCCGCCTACTGGCGGCAGGTCCCGTGGGTTGCCGCCTTCATCGGCCACGCCGTACTGCTCGTCCACGCCCAGGGTGAAGGCACTGTAATGGTCGAAGAAGAACGAGGTGACGTGGTCGTTGAAGATGTAGAACAGCACGTCCGGCTGGCGCTGCTGCAGCCAGGTGCGGATCGGCTCGAAGCTTTCGAAGATCGGCGCCCAGGCGGCTTCTTCCTGTTTGTCGTGGTCGACTGCGAAGCCGATGGTTGGGGTGTGGGAGACGGCCAGGCCACCAATGATACGAGCCATGCGAAAGTCCTCTGTTACAGGTTACGGCGCGGTTACTGCGGGGGTCGTGCGCAGCCGGGCGTGGCCGTTGGCCAGGATCGCCAGGGCAGCGACGAATGCCGGCAGGCCGAGGAGGGTGAACAGCAGCGGCAGGCCCAGCCCCAGGCTGAGCACGGCACCACCGATGAGGGAGCCGAAAATGGCCCCGAAGCGCCCGATACCGAGCATCCAGCTTACACCTGTGGCGCGGAACTCGGTCGGGTAGTAGCCAGGGGCGAAGGCGTTCAGGCCGGTCTGCGCGCCGCTCATGCAGAACCCGGCAGCCGCCACGCCCACCACCAGCAGGCTCGACTCCAGGCTCAGGGCGCCCAGTGAGACGATGCACAGGCCGCCGAGGGCGTAGGCGATGGCGATGACCCGGTTGGGGTTGCGTCGGTCCATGATCCAGCCGACCACGATTGCGCCCACTGCGCCGCCGATCTGGAACAGGCCGGTGATGGTGGCGGCGCGCTCGATGGACAGCCCGCCGTCACGCAGCAGGGTCGGCAACCAGCCCATGGTCAGGTAGATCACCAGCAGGCCCATGAAATAGGTCAGCCACAGGGCCAGGGTGCCGAACCGGTAGCGCTCGCTGAACAGCTGCCGGGCCGGTGCCTTGTGCTGGGTGGTCGGCTCATTGACGATAAAACGGGTGCCGGCAGCGAAGCGGCCGCCGAGCTTGGCCAAGGCTGCCGCAATCTGGCTGGCCGGTGCCTGGCGGGCTGCGAGGAAGCGAGCTGACTCTGGCAGCAGCCACAACAACAGTGGCAGCAATGCCAGTGGCAGAAGCCCACCGGCAAGCAGTACCGATTTCCAGCCGTGATGAGGGATCAGCCAGGCGGACAGAAAGCCGCCCAGGCCCGAGCCCATGTTGAAGCCGGTGAACATGATGGTGATCATCAGCGAGCGGTTGCGTGTGGGCAGGTATTCGGCGAGCAGTGTGGTGCAATTGGGCATGGCCGCGCCCAAGGCGATGCCGGTCAGCAGCCGTAGCACGGCCAGCTCATAGGGGTTGCGAGCGAAGGCGCAGGCCAGGCTCAGCAGGCTGAAACCGCTGACCGCGATCAGCAGCACTTTCTTGCGGCCCAGCCTGTCGGCATACGGGCCCGCGGTGAGTGCACCGATGGCCAGGCCCACCATGCCGGCACTCATCACCGGGCCAAAGGCGGTACGCGACAGCCCCCAGTCCTGCATCAGCGAAGGGGCGATGAAACCCATGACGGCAACATCGAAGCCGTCGAACAGCACGATCAGGAAGCACAGTGACAGGATCAGCCACTGGTAGGCAGCGATGGGGCGGTTATCGATCCAGTCTTTGACATCGACAGGGGCATCGACAGAAGGCTTGAGCATGGGTGGTCACCTTTGTTCTTGTATTGGTATGAGTTCCGTCTGGTTCCAGTAAGGCTTCGAAAGCGCTACGGCTCAGCAGAAATCACCCCGCCGGACTACGGCGTGACGGCGACTGTAATCCCACGGTTCAGGCAGCGCCTGCGGGATTATCTTAACGAGATATCCAATTTTCTTATCGCAGCCCTTTGGCCGTGTGCTGGCAAGTTGCGTTACACACTGCACAGCCCTCAGCGGTGCGCCGATACGCCGTTGAGCGCACCCTGTTCGAGGCTTTGCACGCTGTTGCCCAATGCATCTGTTGCTTCGATATCGGCACCTTGGGCGGTCAGCGCGTCGAGCAATGCTTTGCGCTGAAACATGGCCGCATACATGGCGGTCGTCTCGGATGAAGAAGGTCGGGAAGTTGTTACCTATTAGGTCCCAGTTGCCGTCTGCGGTGTAGAACTTGGTGGCGAAGCCGCGTGGGTCACGCAGGGTCTCGGGCGAGTGTTGATGGGTATGTTGGTAAATCCCACTTGAACTGCCTGGTCACGAGGAAGCCCAACGAACATCACCCTGAGGGCAAGCACCATGACTGAGCACAACGAAGACCCGAAACAAAGCCAGGTTCCGGCCCATTCCACGGAAGAGGAAAAGGCCAGGCTCAAGGACAAGAACAAGGACGGTATCCCGCCTGGCGCTGAGTGAAGCCTTGAAGATGGGGCCGCTTTGCGGCCCATCGCCGGCAAGCCCGGCTCCCACAGGTCCAGCGCGCAGCTCAAGAACTGCGCTGTCCATGCAAGAGCCGGCAGGCCGGCTGACACAGGTCGAGCGCGCAGCTCAAGAACCGCGCGGCCCGGGTGGGAGCCGGCTTGCCGGCGATGGGCTGCGCAGCAGCCCCAAAGCGCTCAGGCATAACCAATCAGATTGAACGTTTCAGCCATTCACCCCGTCGGTACTTCCAAGTCGTTCGCATTTGGAGGCACTCCCCATGAAGTACCGCACACTCGGCAACACTGGTCTGCTGGTCTCTGAACTGGTAGTCGGCACGGTCCCGTTCGGTGGGCGTGGCGCATTCGAGAAAACCGGCAGCGTGGACGTGGCACTGGCCCGGCGCATGTTCGACATCGCCTTCGACGCCGGGGTCAACCTGGTCGACACGGCAGACCTTTACTCCCACGGCCTGGCCGAAGAAATCGTCGGCCAGGCGCTGGGTGAACGGCGTCAGTCGATCATCCTCGCCACCAAGGCGCGCAGCCCGATGGGCGACAACCCCAACGACAGCGGCGCCTCGCGCTATCACCTGATCCGTGCCTGTGAAGCCAGCCTCAAGCGCTTGGGCACCGACCATATCGACCTCTACCAGATCCACAACTGGGACGGCATCACCCCTGTAGAAGAGACCCTGGCCGCGCTCGAGCATCTGGTGCAAAGCGGCAAGGTGCGTTACTTCGGCACGTCCAACTACACCGCCTGGCAGATGATGAAAACCCTCGGCAGTGCCCGGCTCAACGGCTGGCAGCAGCCGGTTTCCCAGCAGATCTACTACACCCCCGAAGCCCGTGAAGCGGAGTACGAGCTGCTGCCGATGGCGCTCGACCAGGGCCTTGCCACGCTGGTATGGGGGCCGCTGGGGGAGGGCTTGTTGACCGGCAAGGTGCGCCGCGGGCAACAGACACCCGCCGGCACGCGCCAGGGCAATGATTGGCCGGAACCCTACGTGCATGACAAGGAGCGGGCCTACGACATCATCGAGGCGCTGATCGAGGTGGGGCGGCGCCATGGCTGCTCCCCGGCACGGGTGTGCCTGGCCTGGCTCAAGGACCGGCCAGGCATCACCAGTGTCATCACCGCGGGGCGCACGGCCGAGCAGTTGCACGACAACCTGCAGGCGGTGGAACTGGTGCTGACAAGCCAAGACCTGGAGCAGATCGAGCGGGTGACGCAGATTGCGCCGCAGTATCCGTACTGGCACCGCATCGCGGCGAAAATGGACCGCATCGACCCGGCGGAGGCACCGTTCATTGCCCTGCATCGGCAAACGATGAAGCAGCACAACGCCTGATCGGTAATCAGCCCGAGGTATCGACAGCCTGAGGCATGCGGGAAACCTCACGTTCAAACGGCAGGTCCGGCCCGACCCTGGAACAGGTCACCGCCGCCGCCGCAATGGCGTAGGTCAGTATCGCATCGACCGTCGCGCGCGCCAGCATCGCCACACCCCTCGGGCTGTCCACACCCAGTCGAGCCAAGCAGGCCAGCACGGCTGCCTGGAACGTGTCCCCAGCCCCCACGGTATCGCGAACCGGCAGTGAGCTGTCCGCGGGCCTGTGCCATGACCCGTGCGCACAATGCACGCTGGCCCCCTCAGCCCCGTGGGTCACGAACACCAGCCGGCAGCGCTCGTTCAACCAGCCACGGGCTACCTCGCCAACGTCGCGCCCTGGGTACAGCACCTGCAGGTCTTCCTCGCTGGCCTTGATCAAATGTGCGTGCGCGGCAAATGCTTCAACGCGTGTGCGCCACAGCGCCACATCCGGCTGTGGATTCAGGCGCACGTTCGGGTCCAGGCTGATCAGCCGCTGATCGCGTTCGCGCTCCACCAGTGCCAGCAGCGTGTCGGCCACCGGTGTCACCACCAGTGTGTACGACCCCACGTGCAGCCCGTGCACGCGCTCATCCAGCACTGGCAGATGCTCAAGCCGCACCTGCCGGTCGGCACAGCCTTCGCCGCGGAACTGGTACTGCGCCGAGCCGTTGGCATCCAGACCGACCATGGCCAGGGTAGTGGGGGCATCGCTGGTGACCAGGTGCTGGCAATCGACGCCTTCTTCCTCAAGTACCCGGCGCAGGCGCGCGCCGAGGTGGTCGCTGGACAATCCGCCGAACAACCCTGCGGCAACGCCCAGCCTGCGCAGGCCGACGGCGACGTTGAACGGCGAGCCGCCAGCGATTGCGGTAAAGCCCAGTTCTGCGCTGCGCGGGCTGTTTTCCACGCTGAAGACATCGAACAACGCCTCGCCACATACCAGATACATGAAGTTCTCCCAAACAGAAAAAAGTAAGGACAGTACCGCGATCAGCGCACAGGCAGTTGATCCAGGTAGCGTCTGTAGGCCACGCCGTAGGCGGCCTGTTGTGCCAGGTTGGGCAGCGTGCGGGTGCTTTCGTCCAGCTCGACGCAGCGTTCGCACAGGGCCTGGAGGCTGTCGCCGGTGCCCAGTTGGCGGCCAAGGCTCCAGGCGGCCTGGATGGCCGCGCCCAGTGCGGCGGCTTCGGTCTGGCGCGGGCACACCACTGGCAGGCCCAGAAGATTGGCCAGGACCTGGCGCCACAACTCGCTTTTTGCCGCCCCACCTACCAGGCGGATTTCGCTGCCCTGCAGGCCATTGGCGCGCAGCAGGTCCAGGCCATAGCGCAGGCTGAAGCAGGTGCCTTCGAGCACGGCCCGGCACAGGTTGGCACGGGTCAGGTTGGCGCTGGTCATGCCATGCAGGCTGGCGCTGGCAGTGGGCAGCGCGGGCACCCGTTCGCCATCGAAAAACGGCAGCATCAACAGGCCGTCGGCGCCAACCGGCGCGTGTGCGGCGAGGGCCGTGAAGCGGGTGAGGTCAAGCTCCAGCAGGTCACGCACCAGCGCACAAGCGCTGGTCAGGTTCATCGTGCAGATCAAGGGCAGCCAGCCACCGCTGGAGGCGCAGAAGTTCGCCACCTCACCCTTGGGGTTGAGCTGGGCATGCTCGGTGTAAGCTGCCAGGGTACCCGAGGTGCCCAGGCTGAGGGTGATCATGCCGGGGCTGATATTGCCGGTACCGATGGCGCTGAGCATGTTGTCGCCGCCGCCGGTGGCCACCCAGGCGTGAGGGTTCAGCCCCAGGCCAGCAGCAGCCTGCTCGCGCAGCGGGCCGACGCAGGCGCCAGGGGCGAGCAGCTCGGGCAGTGCCGCCAACAGGCGCTCGCCCGGCTCTATGAGTTGCAGCACATCGTTTGCCCAGGTGTTGCGGTGCACGTTGTAGTAACCGGTACCCGACGCATCGCCCGGCTCGCTGCAGGCGCGGCCTGTCAGCCAGTAATTGAGGTAGTCGTGGGGCAGCAGCACATGGGCCAGGCGCGCGAACAGGTCGGGGAAGTGCCGTTTGCTCCACAGCAGCTTGGACACCGTATAACCCGGCGCAATCACCAGTCCCAGGTGTTCGATCGAGCCCTGCGGACCGCCGAGGGCGTTCAGCAGGGCCTGGTTTTCTGCCGTGGTTTCGGTGTCGCACCAGAGCTTGGCCGGGCGCAGCACGTGGCCTTGGGCGTCCAGCATCACCAGGCCATGCTGCTGGCCTGATACCGCCAGCGCACGGATGGCCTGGCCGTCGACGCCGGCCGCATGCAGTGCGCCAGCGACTGCCGTGTGCAGGGCGGCCAGCCAGTCGGCCGGGTCCTGCTCGCGGCGCCCGTTTCGGCCCCGGGCAGGCGCGTGCGCGGCACTACCAAGGCCCAGCACCTGGCCGCTGCCGGCGTCCAACACCAGCGCCTTGGTGCCCTGGGTACCGCAATCGATGCCGAGAAACAGTCCGTCCATCGCGCGCTCCGGGTCAGTCGCCAAGCACGTGGCGCAGCGTTTCGCTCACGCCAACCTCACACAGGCTGTCATACAGGCGCTCGAAAGCGCTGACGAAGGCACCGGAGGCGGGGATGACCGTGCCAAATATGGTCTCGTCGCCCAGCAGCCGGGCAGCCAGCCCGTCACGCTGCACCACCCGTGCCTGGCACTGGGCCGCGCGCGGGTCGGGGATGGCATAGGTGCTGCCCTGTTCGTCTACCCCGCCCAGGTACAAGGCCCAGGCCGCCACCACCAGGGCCACGCGGTCCAGTGGCTGGCCCTGGGCAATCAGCTGGTTGGCGGTGGGGACGATGTACTTGGGAAACTTCGATGAGCCGTCCGAGCACACCCGCTCCAGTTGATCGGCGATGGCGCGGTTGGCAAAGCGCTCGGTGAGGCTGTCCTTGTAGCGTTCCAGGTCGATGCCGGGCGCCGGGGCAAGCTGCGGGGTCACGTCCAGGTCCATGAACGTGCGCATGTAGCGGTGCAGCAGTGGGTCGGCAAGGGTTTCATGGACCAGGCGATAGCCCTGCAGGAAGCCCAGGTAGGTCAATGCCAGGTGGCTGCCGTTGAGCAGCTTGATCTTCATTTCTTCATAGGGGGTGACGTCGTTGGTGAACTGCACGCCGACCTTTTCCCAGGCCGGGCGCCCGGCGACGAATGTGTCTTCCACCACCCACTGCAGGAACGGCTCGCACACCACCGGCCAGGCATCCTCGACGCCGTGGCGCTCGAACAGTTGTTGGCGGTGGTCGCCGCTGGTCATTGGCGTGATGCGGTCGACCATGGCATTGGGGAAGCTCACGTTCTCGCCTATCCAGCGGGCCAGGTCCGGGTCGAGCAACTGGGCAAAGGCCAGCAGCGCCTTGCGCGCGACCGCGCCATTGTGTGGAAGGTTGTCGCAGGACATCACCGTGAACGGCCCCACGCCGGCCTCGCGCCTCCGCCGCAAGGCTTCGCAGAGAAAGCCGAAGACGCCTTGCGGCGCCTGCGGGTTGGCCAGGTCGTGCTGGACCTGCGCCAGCTCGGCGCGAAACTCCCCGGTGCTGTCGTCGATGCAGTAGCCGCCTTCGGTGATGGTCAGCGAGACGATGCGGATGCCGGGCTCGGCCAGTTTGGCCAGCAGCGCCTGGGCGTCGTCCTCGGCCAGAAGCATGTCATTGAGGGCACCGATCACCCGCACTTCGGTGTCAGGTTGGTCGTCCAGCACGAACAGGGTGTACAGGTAGCCCTGCGCCGCCAGAGCGTCGCGCATGGCGCGGTCTTCGCTGCGCAGGCCGGCGCCGCAGATGGCCCAGTCCAGCCCTTCGCCGCGGTTCATCAGGGCGTCGGTGTAGGCCGCCTGGTGGGCGCGGTGGAACCCACCTACGCCAATGTGCACGATGCCCTGGCGCAGTTGCGAGGGCGCGTAGGAAGGGAGGGCGACCGTAGGCGCCAGCAGGTCGAGGTGGTGCGGGTCGAGTTTCATCGCGTGTGTCCTCAGGCCGCGTGCTGCAGGCGTTTGTCCAGGGCTTGGCCGTTGCTGTCGAACAGGTGGCAGTGGCCCGGGTCGAAGGTCAGGCCCAGGGGCGCGCCGAAGGCCGGCGCAAAGTCGCCGCGCACCCGTACGGTGAGCATTTCCCCGGAGCCGGCACGTACATGGCAGTAGCTGTCGCTGCCCAGGCGTTCACTGACGTCGGCGGTCACCTGCAGTGAGCCGGGTGTGTCGTGCCCAGTGCTGGCGATGTTCAGGTGCTCGGGGCGGATGCCCAGCGTCACGGGGCTGCCAGTGGGCAGGGCGTCTGCGCTCAGTGCCAGGCTGACACGGGCGCCGCACTCAAGGGTGACCTCGCATTGTGTGCCCTGGCTGTGGCTCAGGTGGCCGCGCAAAAAGCCCATTTTCGGGGTGCCGAGAAAACCTGCGACGAACAGGTTGGCCGGGTGGTGGTACAGCTCCAGCGGTGAGCCGACCTGCTCGATGCGCCCGCCGTTGAGCACCACCACCTTGTCGGCCAGGGTCATAGCCTCGACCTGGTCGTGGGTCACGTAGATCATGGTCGCGGCCAGCTCCTGGTGCAGGCGCGCAAGCTCCAGCCGCATCTGCACGCGCAGGGCGGCGTCGAGGTTCGACAGCGGCTCGTCGAACAGGAAAATCTTCGGGTTGCGCACGATCGCCCGGCCGATCGCCACCCGCTGGCGCTGGCCACCCGACAGTTGCCGCGGCTTGCGTTCGAGCAACGGTTGCAGTTCGAGGATGCGCGCGGCGTTGTCGACTTTGGCCTGCACGTCACGCTTGTCCACGCCGGCCAGGTCCAAGGCGAACGACAGGTTCTTGCGAACGGTCATGTGCGGGTAAAGCGCGTAGGTCTGGAACACCATGGCCAGGTCACGTTTGGCCGGGGCGGTGTCAGTGATGTCGACGCCGTCCAGGGTGATATGGCCGCCGCTGACCTCCTCAAGCCCGGCGATCAGCCGCAGCAGGGTCGACTTGCCACACCCGGACGGGCCGACGAAGACCACGAACTCACGGTCGCGCACCTCCAGGTCGATGCCCTTGATGATGGCGTGGCCATCGAAGCCTTTGTGCAGGTTGCGGATCTTCAGGTCAGCCATGGCGAATGTCCTCTGCGGCGGCCGGCAATGGGGTTGATCGAGCAGGTGTCGCGGGGAGCTGGGTCATTTGACGGCCCCGAACGACAGGCCACGCACCAGCTGCTTTTGGCTGATCCAGCCGAAAATCAGGATGGGCGCGCAGGCCAGGGTAGAGACGGCCGAGAGCTTGGCCCAGAACAGCCCTTCGGGGCTTGAGTAGGAGGCCACCAGCGCGGTCAGTGGCGCGGCGGCCGAAGAGGTCAGGTTGAGCGACCAGAACGCCTCGTTCCAGCACAGGATCAACGACAGCAGCACGGTCGAGGCAAGCCCGCCGCGGGCGATCGGCAGCAGCACGCGGACGATTTCCTGCCAGGTGCCGGCACCGTCCAGGCGCGCGGCTTCAAGGATGTCCACCGGGATGTCCTTGAAGTAGGTGTACACCATCCACACCACGATCGGCAGGTTGATCAGGGTGTAGACGATGATCAGCGCCAGGCGCGAGTCGAGCAGGCCGAACTGCTTGGCCAGCAGGTAGATGGGCATCAGCACACCCACCGGCGGCAGCATCTTGGTCGACAGCATCCACAGCAGCGTGCGCTTGGTGTGGCGGGTTTCGAAAAAGGCCATGGAGTAGGCCGCCGGCACTGCGATAAGCATGCACAGCGCGGTGGCCGAGAAAGCGATCAGCACCGAATTCCAGGCGTAGGCGAAATAGTCGCTGCGGTCGTTGATGTGCAGGTAGTTTTCCAGCGTTGGCGCGAAGATGAACTGCGGCGGGGTGGCGAAGGCATCGAGCTCAGTCTTGAAGCTGGTCAGCAGCATCCAGAAGATCGGGAAGAAGATCGTCAGGGCGATGCCCCAGCACAGCAGGCCAATCAATGCGTCGCGCAGGCGGCGGGTTTGCTTGAGTGACAGCATGGCGGGCTCCTCAGCGGCGCTCGGTCAGGTTCTTGCCGATCATCCGTACCAGCACGATGGCGGCGATGTTGGCGATCAACACGGCGATCAGCCCGCCCGCCGAGGCCATGCCCACGTCGAACTGCAGCAGCGCCTGGTTGTAGATCAGGTAGGCGAGGTTGGTCGACTCATAGCCCGGGCCGCCGCTGGTGGTGGTGAAGATTTCGGCGAACACCGACAGCAGGAAGATGGTCTCGATCATCACCACCACGGCGATCGGGCGGGCCAGATGCGGCAGGGTCAGGTGCCAGAAGATCGCCAGCGGCCCGGCGCCGTCCAGGCGTGCGGCTTCTTTCTGTTCCTGGTCCTGCGACTGCATGGCGGTCATCAGGATCAGGATGGCGAACGGCAGCCACTGCCAGGAGACGATCAGGATGATCGACAGCAGCGGGTAGTGCGCCAGCCAGTCCACCGGCTGCGCGCCGAACAGCCGCCACACGGCGGCGAGGATGCCTGACACCGGGTGGAATATCAGGTTCTTCCACAGCAGCGCGCTGACGGTGGGCATGATGAAGAACGGTGAAATCAGCAGCACCCGCACCACGCCGCGGCCCCAGAACTCGCCGGCCTCCAGCAGCGCCGCGATGAGCACGCCAAACACCACGCTGATCGCCAGCACGCTGCCGACCAGAGTCAGGGTGTTGAGGGCGCCGGGCATGAAGCCTGGGTCGGTGACGAAGTACGCGAAGTTCTCCAGGCCGACGTACGCATTTTCGCCCGGGTACAGCAGGTTGTAGCGGATCAGGGAAAAATACAGGGTCATGCCCAAGGGCACGACCATCCACAACAGCAGCAGCGCCACTGAAGGGCTGACCAGGAACCAGCCCGGCCCGACGCGGCGTTTACCGGGGCGTGGGGTGGCGAGGGTCGAGGTATCGAGGGCCGAAGTGTCCATGGCGACTCCGTGTGCAGCGACAAGGGCGGACGGCAGCCATCCGCGCGCCAGGCGTTGGCGCGCAGATGGCCACGGCTGGGCTACTTGGGATAACCGGCGCGCTTCATCTCGCGTTCGGTGGACTGCTGTGCGGCGGCAAGCACTTGGTCGACCTTCATCTGCCCGGTCAGGGCGGCGGAGAACAGCTTGCCGACCTGCGTACCAATGGCCTGGAACTCAGGGATGGTCACCAACTGAATACCCACGTACGGCACGGGCTTGAGCGTGGGGTGGTTGGGGTCGACGCGCTTGAGCGACTCCAGCGTCACCTTGGCGAACGGCGCAGCGGCCAGGTAGGCGTCGCTGTAGGTCGAGGCGCGGGTGCCTGGTGGTACGTTGGCCACGCCTTCCTTGTCGGCCACCAGCTTGCCGTAGGCTTCGGACGTGGCCCAGGTGCTGAAGGCCTTCGCCGCCTCCTTGGCTTTGGAGCTGCTTGGGATGGCCAGCGCCCAGGCATACAGCCACGAGGCGCCCTTGTCGGTGACCTCCTTTGGCGCAAAGGTGAAGCCGACCTGGTCGGCGACCTTGCTCTGGGTCTTGTCGGTGACGAACGAGCCGGCAACGCTGGCATCGACCCACATCGCGCACTTGCCGCTGTTGAACAGCGCCAGGTTTTCGTTGAAACCGTTGCTCGACGCGCCAGGCGGGCCGTACTGCTTCAAGGTATCGACGTAGAAGTTCAGCGCGTTCTTCCACGCGCTGCCGGTGAATTCCGGCTGCCACTGTTCGTTGAACCAACGTGCGCCAAAGGCATTGGCCACGGTGCCGATCAGCGCCATGTTCTCGCCCCAGCCGGCCTTGCCGCGCAGGCAGATGCCGTACTGGCCCTGGTCGGGGTGGTGGAGTTTGGCGGCGAACTCACCCAGCTGGGTCCAGGTTGGTTGCTCGGGCATGCTCAGCCCTGCGTTCTGGAACAGGTCCTTGCGGTAGTAGGTGATCGAGGCTTCGGCGTAGAAGGGCAGGGCATACAGCGTACCGTTGGCCGACAAGCCATTGCGCACGGACGGGAACACGTCGTCGAGGTTGTAATCGGCCGGCAGGTCCTGCATCGGCTCCAGCCAGCCTTTGGCGCCCCACAGCGCCGCTTCATACATGCCGATGGTCAGTACGTCGAACTGCCCGCCCTGGGTGGCGATGTCGGTAGTCAGGCGCTGGCGCAGCACGTTTTCTTCAAGCACGACCCACTTGAGGCTGATGTCCGGGTGCTGTTCTTCGAACACCTTGGCCAGGCGCTGCATGCGGATCATGTCGTTGTTGTTGACCGTGGCGATGGTCAGTGTTTCGGCGCCCTGGGCCAATAGCGGCAGGCTGAGGCAGGCAGCGGCCAGGCAGGCCTTGATCGCGTCGTTCATCTATGAACTCCCTTACCGGGCCGGCTGACGGCACGGAAGACATTATTATTTTTGTGTCGCTGGCGCTGATTACACCCCCGTGTGGCGTTGGCGACAAAGCGTGGACTGCACGCCGGCTGATACTTTTTTGCAGTGGTTCGCTCAGTGACGGTTCTGCTCGGTCAGCCGCTGGGTCACCAGGCAGCGGTAGTCGGAGGGGGTCATGCCTTTGAGCTGTTGAAAGCGCCGGTTGAAATTGGACAGGTTGCTGAAGCCTGATTCGAAGCACACCTCGGTCACCGGCAGGTCGCTTTTGGCCAGTAATTCGCAGGCCTTGCTGACCCGCAGGCGGTTGACGAACTCGACAAAACCGCGCCCGGCCGCCTGTTTGAAAAAGCGTGAGAAGTAGGTGGGGGTCATGCCCAGATGCTCGGCCACTTCGTTCTGGGTCAAGTCCTGAGCGTAGTGCTGGAAGATGTAGTCCACCGCCCGGTTGATGCGCTCGACGTTGTGCTCGTCAGCCAGGTGCGAGGAGGTGACCGTGGACAATAACTGGTAGTCCTCGCAGCCGGCGAGCTGTTCCATGAGGATAAAAAAGTATCCAAGGCGGGTCATGCCCCGGCTGTCCGCGATGCGTTGCAACAGCCTGCGGCTCTCGGCGATCAGCGCCGGGTCACGGAACTCGATGCCGTAGTGCGCGCGGGCCAGCAACGGGCTGAGTTGGTGCAGTTCAGAAAACACCCGGCTGCCGCTGTGCAGCACCTCGTCGGTGAAGTTGACCAGCATGTCGCGCTGGCTGAACACCTCGTCGGGGCCGGCCTGGCTGATCCAGTTGTGCGGCAGGTTGGGGCCTGTGAGGAACAGCGTGTTCGGCCCGAAGCTGCCGATGTAGTCGCCGATGAACACTTTGCCGGCGCTGGCCACGATCAGGTGCAGTTCGTATTCCTTGTGGAAATGCCAGCGCACCAGCGGGCTGGGGAAGCCATGCTGGCGGTAGATCAGTGAGTCGCCCTCGTGGTCGTCCATCAACTCGTAGGACGGGTCGGTGACTTTGCTCGTTCTGGGCATGGCGCTGATGGGCTCCGGAGGACGAAGGGGCATCGTAGCCTGAACAGGGCAGGTGTTACAGGCCGCCAAGCGCGCCCGCGCTTGCGGTAAGATGCGCGCTTCTGTCTCTGGAACCTCCCTGGATGAGCAAGCCCGGTCAAATGGTGCTGATCGCGTTGCGCAAGATGATCGCTTCGGGCGAACTGGCGGCTGGCGCGCGGCTGATGGAAGTGCCCACCGCCGAACGGTTCGGCGTCTCACGCATGCCCGTACGCATGGCATTCCGAACCCTGGAGCAGGAGGGCCTGCTGGTGCGTTGCGGCGGCCGGGGCTTCCAGGTGCGTTCGGTCAGCGCCGAGGACATCGCCGGTGCCGTGGAGGTGCGCGGTGTCCTCGAAGGCCTGGCGGCCCGCCAGGCGGCTGAGCGTGGCTTGCTGCCAGCGGCGCGCGAGGCGTTGCAGCGCTGCCTGGTCGAAGGCGACCTGTTGTTCGACAAGGGGTATGTGAGCGAAGAGGACTTGCACGCCTATCACGACCTGAACATGCGCTTTCACCAGGTGATCGTCGAGGCGAGCCACAACCCGGCCATCGCCGATGCCCTGGCGCGCAACGATCACCTGCCGTTCGCTTCGGTCACCGCGCTGGCGGTGGACCGTCACGACCTTGCCCGTGAATACCGGCGCTTCAACTTCGCGCACATGCAGCACCATGCGGTGTTCGACGCGCTCATCCACGGCCAGGGGGCCCGCGCCGAGGCGATCATGCGCGAGCATGCCAATGCCACGCTGCGCTATGCCGAAACCTTTGGCGGGGCCACGGCGGACGAGGGCATGAAAGTGATCCTGCCCTCGTCCTGAGCCGTTTACAGGTCCAGTACCAGCAGGGGGGTCTTCGCCCGCGAACAGCACGGTGTGAACTGATCGTTCAGCGCCTGTTCCTGTTCCGTGAGGAACAGGTCGCGGTGCTCTGGCGTGCCCTGCAGCACACGGGTCAGGCAGGTGCCGCAAATGCCTTGTTCACAGGAAACGGCGATCTCGATGCCGTGGCGTTCCAGCACCTGCACCACACTTTGGTCGGCCGGCACCTCGAACACCTGGCCGGTGCTGCCTAGCTGCACCGAGAAGCTGCCGTCGTCGCTGTTTTCAACCGGTGCTGCGGCGAAGTATTCGCGGTGCAGGTTGGCCTGCTGCCAGCCCAGCTGCCGGGCGGTGTCCAGCACGTGCTGCATGAAGCCGCCCGGGCCGCACACGTAAAGGTGCACATCATCCTGCGCGGTGCCCAGCACCTGGGCGATATCCAGGGCGGTCTCCGGCTGCTCGTCAAAATGCACGAACAGGCGGTCAGCGAACGGTGCGGCGCGCAGGCGCTCGACGAAGGCCGCGCGTTGGCTGGAGCGGGCGCAGTAGTGCAGCTCGAAATCGTCGCCGTTGCAGGCCAGCTGCTCAGCCATGCACAGCAGCGGCGTGATGCCAATGCCGCCGGCGAACAGCACGCTGCGCCGGGCGCCCTGGGCCAGCGGGAACAGGTTGCGCGGGGCGCTGATGCGCAGGCAGTGGCCGGCCTGCACCTGCTCGTGAAGGCTACGTGAGCCGCCGCGTGAGGCGGGGTCGTTGAGCACACCGATCAGGTAGCGGTGGCGTTCGGCGGGGTGGTTGCACAGCGAATACTGGCGCACCCGCCCATCCGGCAGGTGCACATCGATGTGCGCGCCGGCGCTGAAGGGCGGCAATGGGCTGCCATCGGCGGCTGCCAGCTCGAAGCTGCAGATGCCTTGGGCTTCGTTGTTGCGGGATACCACTACGGCATCGATCATGGCGCGGGCTCCTCAGGCGTGGGTGGCGATCACGTGCGGTTGCGGCGCGTGCTCTTTGCCGATCAGCCGCTCCAGCACCTTGCGTGCCTGTACGCCGCCGGCGTCGATGTTGAGTTTGAGCAGGTTGCGCTCGGGGTAGGCGAGCAGGTTCTGCTGCTGGCGTTCGAGCATGTCCAGGTCTTCGCTGAAGATCTTGCCCTGGCCTTCTCGGATGCTCTCGGTCAGGGCCTGATCGTGGGCGGCAAAATTGCGCGCCATGCCCCAGAAGTACCAGATCGACGTGTCGCTCTCGGGGGTGATGAAATCGACCACGATGCTCGAGGCCTTGTGCTCGACCGGGGCGTGGTAGCCGCCGTGGCCGGCATGCGCCACACCCACTTCGATCAGTACATGGCTGGGCGGTGTGAAGCGGCAGATCTGCCAGCGGTCCACCGGCACGTCGTCGGCCAGGCCATTGCCGCGCAGGGCCATGCGCCAGAAGGGCGGGGGCATGATGTTTTCCATGTGCCGGGCCGTGACCACTTCGTCGCCGCTCACCGTGGTGACCGGGGGCGCCTCGTCGATTTCCTTCTGGCCGATGCTGGAGGCGTGCACATAGGTTTCGTGGGTGAGGTCCATCAGGTTGTCGATCATCAGGCGGTAATCGCAGCCGATGTGGAACAACCCGCCGCCATAGGCCCACTCATCGCTGGCCGCCCAGGGCAGCTGCGGGATCAGGGCGGGGTCCGCCTGGGCCTGGTCACCCGGCCAGACCCAGATGAAGCCATGGCGCTCGACCACGGCAAAAGCCTTGATGCAGGGGAAGCCCCGCACCCGTTGGCCCGGCATGTCGACGGTCTTGCCATCACAGCCCATCACCAGCCCGTGATAGCCGCACACCAGGTTGCCGTTTTCGACAAAACCCAGCGACAACGGCGCGCCGCGGTGGGGGCAAAAGTCTTCGACGGCCGCTACGCGGTTTTCGCTGGGGCGGTAGAACACGATCTTTTCCCCGCAAATCTGCCGGCCCAAGGGCTTCTCGGCGATTTCGTCAGGGGTGCAGGCGACATACCAGGCGTTTTTCGGGTACATGAAGGACCTCCGATTGTTGTTATTTAATGGATCCATTAATACCCGAGCTGAAAAGCTGGTCAATGGCAAATCCCAACAAAAATTGGAGGTTGTGCGATTATCGTACGGTTAATGGATCCATTAGGCTGTTTTCGGATGAACCAACCTAGTCCTTGTAGATTTTCGTCAGCAGCCGCAGCAGTTGTGCGCGCTCATCCTCGTCAAGGCTGGCAGTAGCCTCCCGGTCGCTGTCGCTGGCGATCTGCTTGAGCTGCTTGAGCATCGCTTCACCCGACTTGCTCAAGAAAATCCCGTAGGAGCGCTTGTCTGGCTTGCAGCGTACTCGCACGGCCAGCGCACGCTCTTCCAGTTTGTTCAGCAGCGGCACCACTTGCGGCGGCTCGATCGCCAGGGCACGCGCCAGGTCCGCCTGCATCAAGCCTGGGTTCTGCTCGATGATCGCCAACGCAGAGAACTGCGCCGGGCGCAGGTCGTAGGCCGACAACCGGCCGATCAGGTGCTGGAACAGCTTCAGTTGGGCGCGGCGCAACGCATAGCCGAGCAGGTCTTCGAGGACCGTATCGTCAGGCGGCGTGGGCAGGGAAGCGGTGTCGTCGGTTCGGGCAGACCTTGCCATCGGGTTGCATGCTCCTGGTTCATGAGTAAGAAAGTTACCCAGTTTGCCTGCGCCGGCACGATCCGGCTAGGGGAGCTCAGGCCAAAAAGCCTCTCAACCGGCTGGAAGGCAAAGATAATTTCCATAATAGTTAATTGACATAACTAATTGGCCGGATTAGCTTGATGGTCACCACCCCGAACAACAAGAGTGCAGAACCATGAGCAAATACGAAGGCCGCTGGACCACCGTGAAGGTCGAACTGGAGTCGGGCATCGCCTGGGTAACCCTCAACCGCCCGGAAAAGCGCAATGCCATGAGCCCCACCCTGAACCGGGAAATGGTCGACGTGCTGGAAACCTTGGAGCAGGACGCCGAGGCCGGCGTGCTGGTGCTGACCGGGGCAGGTGAGTCGTGGACGGCGGGCATGGACCTCAAGGAATACTTCCGCGAAGTCGACGCCGGCCCTGAAATCCTTCAGGAAAAAATCCGCCGTGAAGCCTCGCAATGGCAGTGGAAGCTGCTGCGCATGTACGCCAAGCCGACCATCGCCATGGTCAACGGCTGGTGCTTCGGTGGCGGCTTCAGCCCACTGGTGGCGTGCGACCTGGCGATCTGCGCCAACGAGGCCACCTTCGGCCTGTCGGAAATCAACTGGGGCATCCCGCCTGGCAACCTGGTGAGCAAGGCGATGGCCGATACCGTTGGCCATCGTCAGTCGCTGTATTACATCATGACCGGCAAGACCTTCGGCGGTGCCAAAGCCGCCGAGATGGGCCTGGTCAACGAGAGCGTGCCGTTGGCCCAGCTGCGCGAGACGACCCGCGAGCTGGCGCTGAACCTGCTGGAGAAAAACCCGGTGGTGCTGCGTGCCGCCAAGAACGGCTTCAAGCGCTGCCGCGAACTGACCTGGGAGCAGAACGAAGACTACCTCTACGCCAAGCTCGACCAGTCCCGGCTGCTGGACACCGAGGGCGGTCGCGAGCAGGGCATGAAGCAGTTCCTCGATGACAAGTCCATCAAGCCGGGCCTGCAGGCTTACAAACGCTGAGGGCCAGCGCGGGCTGTGCCGCCCCTGGCCACAGCCTGCGGATATTTCTCTATAACCACAACAAGAGGAATGAGCATGTTGCAGGTGCCTTTGCTGATTGGCGGGCAGTCGCGCCCCGCCAGTGATGGACGAACCTTCCAGCGCTGCAACCCGGTCACCGGTGAGGTGGTGTCGCAAGCCGCTGCCGCCACCCTGGCCGACGCCGATGCGGCGGTGGCCGCGGCCAGCGCAGCGTTCCCGGCCTGGGCCGCGCTGGCGCCCGGTGAACGGCGCAGCCGCTTGCTGGCCGGCGCCGACCTGTTGCAGGCGCGGGCTGCCGAGTTCATCGCCGCCGCCGGCGAAACCGGGGCCATGGCCAACTGGTATGGCTTCAACGTGAAGCTGGCCGCCAACATGCTGCGCGAAGCCGCGGCCATGACCACGCAGATTACCGGTGAGGTCATCCCTTCGGACGTGCCTGGCAGCTTCGCCATGGCCTTGCGCGCACCGTGCGGTGTGGTGCTGGGCATCGCGCCGTGGAATGCCCCGGTGATCCTCGCCACGCGGGCCATCGCCATGCCGCTTGCCTGTGGCAACACCGTGGTGCTCAAGGCCTCCGAGGTCAGCCCGGCGGTGCACCGGTTGATCGGCCAGGTGCTCCACGATGCCGGCTTGGGCGAGGGTGTGGTCAATGTGATCAGCAATGACCCGGCCGATGCGCCTGCCATCGTCGAGCGGCTGATCGCCAACCCAGCGGTGCGCCGCGTCAATTTCACCGGGTCCACCCAGGTGGGGCGTATCGTCGGCGAGCTGGCTGCCCGGCACCTGAAACCTGCCTTGCTCGAACTGGGCGGCAAGGCGCCGCTGCTGGTGCTCGACGATGCCGACCTGGACGCCGCCGTAGCCGCCGCAGCGTTCGGGGCGTACTTCAACCAAGGCCAGATCTGCATGTCCACCGAGCGCCTGGTGGTCGACGACCGCATCGCCGACACGTTCGTCGACAAGCTGGCGGCCAAGGTCGCCGGGCTGCGCGCTGGCGACCCGCAGGCCAGCACCTCGGTGCTCGGTTCGCTGGTCAGCGGTGCGGCCGGCGAGCGCATCAAGGCGCTGATCGACGATGCCGTGGCCAAGGGCGCACGCCTGGTATGCGGCGGCCAGCTGGACGGCAGCATCCTGCAACCCACCTTGTTGGACAACGTCGACGCCAGCATGCGCCTGTATCACGAAGAGTCCTTCGGGCCGGTCGCGGTGGTGCTGCGCGCGCAGGGCGATGAAGCCTTGTTGACGCTGGCCAACGACTCGGAATTCGGCCTGTCGTCAGCCATCTTCAGCCGCGACACCAGCCGTGCGTTGGCCTTGGCCCAGCGTGTGGAGTCGGGTATCTGCCATATCAACGGCCCGACCGTGCATGACGAAGCGCAGATGCCCTTCGGTGGGGTCAAGGCCAGCGGCTACGGCAGCTTCGGCAGCCGCACCGCCATCGATCAATTCACCCAGCTGCGCTGGGTCACCCTCCAGCACGGACCCAGGCATTACCCCATCTAGGCAACGCGCATCATTGGCCGTCGTCCGTACCGTCGGGCGGCGGCAGGCTGTACAACAATAACAAGGAGCAACCTGCGTGAATAACCAAGCCCGCACAGGGTCGCGCGACCCTGGCCAAAGCCCGCGCTACCGGCAGGTGTCCATCGGGCATCCCCAGGTGCAGTTCAGCGAGGCCGACGGCATATTGCGCATGCAAGCCGTCGAGCCCCTGGCGCCGCTGCCGGCGCGCCTGCTCGACCGGCTGCTGCACTGGGCCGTACAGCGCCCGGACACTACCTTCATTGCCGCGCGGCAGCCCGATGGGGCCTGGCGCGCGATCACCTACGCGCAAATGCTCGTGCAGGTCCGTACCATCGCCGCCAACCTGCTGGGCTTTGGCCTGAGCGCCGAGCGGCCGCTGGCGCTTTTTTCCGGCAACGATATCGAGCACCTGCAGATCGCCTTGGGCGCCATGTATGCCGGCATCCCGTATTGCCCGGTGTCGCCGGCCTACGCACTGTTGTCCCAGGACTTCGCCAAGTTGCGCCATGTGTGTGAGGTACTGACCCCAGGGCTGGTGTTCACCACCGACACCCAACCGTTCCAGCGGGCCTTCGATGCCGTCCTGGATGCCTCGGTGGCGGTGGTGAGCGTGCATGGCCAGGCCCCGGGCCGTCGGCACCTGAGCTTCGACAGCCTGCTGCAGCCGTGCGACCTTGCGCCCGCCGACGCCGCGTTTGCCGCCACCGGGCCCGACACTATCGCCAAGTTTCTCTTCACCTCTGGCTCCACCAAGCTGCCCAAGGCGGTGGTCACCACCCAACGCATGCTGTGCGCCAACCAGCAGATGCTGTTGCAGACCTTCCCGGTGTTCGCCGAAGAGCCGCCGGTGCTGGTGGACTGGCTGCCGTGGAACCACACCTTCGGTGGCAGCCACAACCTGGGCATCGTGCTGTACAACGGCGGCAGCTTCTACCTGGATGCCGGCAAGCCCACCCCGCAAGGCTTCGGCGAAACCTTGCGCAACCTGCGCGAAATTTCCCCCACCGCCTACCTGACCGTGCCCAAGGGCTGGGAAGAGCTGGTCAAGGCGCTGGAGCAGGACGCGCAGTTACGCGAGGTGTTCTTTGCCCGCATGAAGCTGTTTTTCTTCGCTGCCGCCGGGCTTTCGCAAAGCGTGTGGGACCGCCTGGACCGCATCGCCGAGCAGCACTGTGGCGAGCGCATCCGCATGATGGCTGGCCTGGGCATGACCGAGGCGGCGCCGTCCTGCACCTTCACTACCGGGCCTTTGTCCCTGGCCGGCTACGTGGGCTTGCCTGCCCCGGGTTGCGAAGTGAAGCTGGTGCCGTTGGACGGCAAGCTGGAGGCGCGCTTTCGCGGCCCGCACATCATGCCCGGCTATTGGCGCTCGCCGCAGCAAACGGCCGAGGCGTTCGATGATGAAGGCTTTTACTGCTCGGGCGATGCCTTGAAGCTCGCCGATGCGCAGCAGCCCGAGCAGGGCCTGATGTTCGATGGGCGTATTGCCGAAGACTTCAAGTTGTCGTCCGGCGTGTTCGTCAGCGTCGGCCCGCTGCGTAACCGTGCGGTGCTCGAAGGCTCGCCCTATGTGCAGGACATCGTGGTGGCCGCGCCGGACCGCGAATGCCTGGGCATCCTGGTGTTCCCGCGTTTGCCCGAATGCCGGCAATTGGCCGGGCTATCGGCCGAAGCCAGCGATGCCGACGTGCTCGGCAGCGACGCGGTGCGCAGCTGGTTCGCCGCTTGGCTGCAGCGCCTGAACCGTGACGCCCAGGGCAACGCCAGCCGCATCGAATGGTTGTCACTGCTGGTAGAGCCGCCGTCGATCGACGCCGGGGAAATCACCGACAAAGGTTCGATCAACCAGCGCGCGGTGTTGCAGCGCCGGGCTGACAAGGTAGCGGCGCTGTACCGTGGCGAAGACCCGACCGTGCTGCCCGCGCAGGTGCGCCCGTGAGCAGTGCCGGGCTGTGCATGGCGTTCGACGATGTGGCCATCGTGGAGATGGTACGTACGCCGTGGGTCGACCTTGGCGGTGCACTCGCCGCGGTTTCCCCGATCGACTTGGGCATCAAGGCCGGGCGGGCGGTGCTGGCACGGGCCGGTATCGCCCCACAGGCGGTGGACAGCGTGCTGGCCGGCAGCATGGCCCAGGCCAGTTTCGATGCGTACCTGCTGCCGCGCCATATCGGGCTGTACTGCGGGGTGCCACAGGCCGTACCCGCACTGGCAGTGCAGCGTATCTGCGGTACCGGCCTGGAGCTGTTGCGTCAGGCCGGGGAACAGTTGCGCAGTGGCGTGCAGCAGGTATTGTGCGTGGGCGCCGAGTCGATGTCGCGCAACCCGATCGCGGCTTATGAACACCGTGGCGGCTTTCGCCTCGGCGCGCCGGTTGGGTTCAAGGACTTTCTCTGGGAGGCGTTGTACGACCCGGCTGCCGGAGTGGACATGATCGGTACCGCAGAAAACCTGGCACGCGCGCATGGCCTTGGCCGCGAGGCGGTGGATGCCTGGGCGCTGCGCAGCCATCAGCGTGCGCTGCAGGCTCAGCAGCAGGGCTGGTTCGATGAGGAAATCGTCGAGGTCACGGCAGAGGCTTTCAGCGCTGAAGGCTGCCTGCCGCGCGGCATCGAACTGCCACGCGGGGTGGCCCATGTCAGCCACGACAGCCACCCGCGGCCTACCGATGCCCCAGCGCTGGCCCGCTTGCGTGCGGTGCACGCTGGTGGGGTGCAAACCGCGGGCAACAGTTGTGCGGTGGTCGATGGCGCGGCGGCAGCGTTGGTGAGGCGTTTTTCCACGTGCACCCAGCCACCGTTGGCCCGCCTGCTGATGGCCACCGCCGTGGGTGTGCCCCCCAGCACCATGGGCATCGGGCCGGCCCCGGCGATTGCCCTGCTGCTCGAACGCAGTGGCCTGCGCCTGGAGCAGGTCGACCGCTTCGAAATCAACGAAGCGCAAGCCGCCCAGGTACTGGCGGTGGCCCAGGCCCTGCAACTGGATGAGGAAAAGCTCAACGTCCATGGCGGGGCCATCGCCCTGGGCCACCCCTTGGCCGCCACTGGCTTGCGCCTGGTGCATACCCTGGCCCGCCAACTGCGCCAGGGCAACCTGCGTTATGGCATCGCTGCGGCCTGCATCGGCGGCGGCCAGGGCATGGCGGTGCTGATCGAAAACCCCCACTTCGCGGCTTGAAACCGAGGACTCCCATGGCCTGGAAGGCTCCCCTGCAAGACATGCAATTCGTGCTTGAGCATTGGCTCAGAGCCGACCAGGCCTGGCAGCACCTGCCGGCCTACGCCGACGTCGACCTGGAACTGGCCCTGCAGGTGCTGCAGGAGGCCGCCCGTTTCAGCGAACAGGTTCTGGCGCCGCTGAATGCTTCCGGCGACCGCCAGGGCTGCCGGCTGGAGCAGGGCAGGGTGCGCACGCCGGACGGCTTTGCCGCAGCCTATCGGGCCTACGTGGACGGCGGCTGGCCGGCGCTGGCCTGCGAGCCCCGGTTCGGCGGCCAGGGCTTGCCATTGGTACTGGATGCGGCCGTTCAGGAAATGCTCTTTGCCAGCAACCATGGCTGGGCCATGTACACCGGCATCGCCCATGGCGCCTACCGGTGCCTGAAGGCCCATGGCAGTGCCCAATTGCAGGCGCGTTACCTGCCTGGCATCGTCAGCGGCGCTAGCCTGCCGACCATGTGCCTGACCGAGCCACAGGCCGGCAGTGACCTTGCCTTGCTGCGCTGCCGTGCCGAACCGCTGGGCGATGGCAGCTACGCCGTTACCGGCAACAAGCTGTTCATTTCCGGCGGCGACCACGACCTGACCCGCGACATCCTGCACCTGGTGCTGGCGCGTTTGCCCGACGCCCCGGCAGGCAGCCGCGGGCTGTCATTGCTGCTGGTACCCAACGGCCTGGAAGGTGGTGTGGGCAATGGGGTGCAGTGCGATGGCCTGGAGCACAAGCTGGGCATTCGCGCTAGCGCCACCTGTGCGCTGCGCTTCGAGGGGGCCAGAGGCTGGCTGGTAGGGCAGGCCCACGGTGGCCTGGCGGCCATGTTCGTGATGATGAATTCGGCCAGGCTGCATGTTGGCCTGCAAGGGTTGGGGCACGCCGAAGCGGCCTGGCAACTGGCCCGTGACTACGCCCGGGAGCGTCGCCAGATGCGCGCCCCCGGGCATTGGCCGGGCGCTGCTGCCGACCCCATCCACCTGCACCCTGCCATGCGCCTTGCGCTGCTGGAGTTGCGGGTGCGTAGCGAAGGCATGCGCACTTTGGGCTACTGGACGGCGCACTGGCTGGATGTGGCCGACGCCTCTGCCGACCCTGCGCTGCGCGCTAAAGCGGCGACGCTGGCGGCGTTGCTGACGCCCATCGTCAAGGCAGCGTTCACCGACTACGGTTTCAGCCTGTCGAGCAAAGCGCTGCAGGTGTTTGGCGGTTACGGCTACACCTGCGAGTTCGCCATCGAGCAGGTGCTGCGCGACAGCCGGATTGCGATGATCTACGAAGGCACCAACGAAATTCAGGCCAACGATCTGTTGTTGCGCAAAGTGCTGGGCGATGGCGGTGAAGGTTTCGCGCTGCTGCTGGGCGAGCTGCGCGCGGAGGCTGTTGCTGCCCCGGGCGCGGCGGCCGAGGCACTCGGCGTGATCTGCGACCGGTTGCAAGGGCTGGTTGCCACGCTTGAGCGCAGTGCGGCGCACAACGTGGAATACCCCTATCGCGCGGCGGGGGCCTTCCTGCAGGTGTGCGCCACGGCGCTGCAGGCCTTTGCCTGGGCCCGCACCGTTCGCTGCCTCGACGCGTTGCCGGCCGAGGCGCCGCTACGGCGTGAGAAGCATGAAAGCGCCACCTTCTTTTGCAGCTACCTGCTGCCTGACTTCGACCGGCAAGTGGCCGCTGTCGAGGCGGC
Source organism: Pseudomonas sp. NPDC089743 (assembly GCF_044748785.1). Taxonomy (NCBI): domain Bacteria; kingdom Pseudomonadati; phylum Pseudomonadota; class Gammaproteobacteria; order Pseudomonadales; family Pseudomonadaceae; genus Pseudomonas; species Pseudomonas sp. NPDC089743. Next base: position 376,021 of record NZ_JBIVGS010000002.1, on the reverse strand, counting down.
CGCCTGCCCATTGCCTTTCATTGCCGAACCGTTCTGAACCCCACGTGCGAAGTCGCGATAAAGACCGGCTGGGGCTGGCGCGCCGAGGGCCGGTAACGCATGCACAGGTCCGCTGAACACAGGTGCGATCCGCCTTTGATCACCACCACCGGTACGCCGGGTTCGGCCGGGTCGTAGCTTTCGCTCAAGGCGGGGCCGGGCGGGTCGAGGGCCGCGTCGCGTCGCGCATCGTGGCCCGGGCGGTAACCGGTGCGGGTCAGCTCCCAGACATTGCCCCCTGCATCGAACACACCAAACCGGTTGGCCGGGAAGCAGCCCACCGGTGAAGTACCGCTGAAGCCGTCGGCGGCCGTGTTGTTGTAGGGGAACTGGCCCTGCCAGGTGTTGGCCATCAGCTTGCCCTTGGGCAGTTCAGTCTTGCCCCAACTGAAGTCGGCATCGTCCAGCCCGCCACGCATGGCGTATTCCAGTTGCGCTTCGCTGGGCAGTGCACGGCCCGCCCAGCGCGCGTAGGCCTGGGCATCTTCCAGTGTCACTTGCACCACCGGGTGGTTTTCCAGCCCTGCCAGGTCACTGCCAGGGCCTTTCGGGTGTCGCCAGCTGGCCCCCGGCACGAACTGCCAGCCGGGAGCGAGCACCTTCGGCCCTTGCTGGAACACCATAGCGCCCGGCACGCGCAGCGTGTCGGGCAGGGTGGGGTCCGCCTCGGCGCTGATGCCCCGTTCGGCCTGGGTACGGTAGCCGGTAACGGCCACGAACCGGGCGAACTGGGCGTTTGTGACCGGGTGCCTGTCGACCCAGAAGCCCGACACCTTCGCCGCATGTGGCGGGCCTTCTTCATCGTAGAAGCGGTCGGAGCCGAAGGTGAAGGCGCCCCCCGGCAAGTGCACCATGCCATCTTGCCTGCCGGGTAAGCCGCTATAGCCATCGCACAGCAGTACCGGCGCCGGGGCGTGTGGCCAGGCGCCGTAGGCCACGGCGAGCAAGCCAGCGGCGAGCAGCGCGCAGCCGGCTACCCGGGCCATCATGGTTTGCTGGCCAGGGGCATGGCGGGGCTTGCGGGGCGCCCGTCAGCGTCGATGGCGATGTTGCTGCGCTGGGCATAGGCCTTCCAGTCGCGCAGCAGGTCGCTCACCTGCCGGGGGTGTGCAGCAGCGATGTCATGGTGTTCGCCGGGGTCTTTGCTCAGGTCGTACAGGTGCCAGGCCGGGGCGCTGTCGGTGGCGTCCCACAGCAGTTTCATCGGCCCCTTGCGCAGCGAGGCGCTGCCGTTGATTTCCCAGCCCAGCGCTTCGTCATGGGCGTGAATCCGCGTGTCCTTGCCTTGCAGGTAGTCCAGCGCCGAGGTGCCCTGCGGCGGCACGATGGCCCGGTCGCGGTAGCTGATGCCGGGCATCGGCGCGCCGGCCAGTTGCAGCAGGGTCGGCATGATGTCCCTGACACTGGCCATCTCATCGCTGCGTCCGGCCTTGATGCTGGCCGGGTGGTAAACGAAGGCAGGCACGCGGATGCCGCCCTGGTAGGTGGTCATCTTGTAGCGGCGGCTGGGCAGGGCACTGACTTGCGCCCAGGCCGAGCCGATCATCAGGAACGAATCACGCCGGCCGTAGTTGGCCAGGCGGTTGTCGAAGTGTTCCTTGATCCAGTTGGGGTCGACGCGGGTGGCATTTTCCGGCCCGTTGTCGGACATGAACAGTACCAGTGTGTTGTCCAGCTCGCCGGTTTGGCGCAGGTGATCGACCAGGCGCCCGACCTCGGCATCCAGGGCTGCCACCATGGCCGCGTACACCTCCATGGTGCGCGCCGATTGCCGTTGTTGCTGTTCGCTCAGCGTGGCCCAGCCCGGTACACCTTCCAGTTGCGGCTGGAGGGGGAAGTCTGCGGGCACCAGCCCGGCCTTGCGCTGGCGCGCCAGGCGCTCGCGGGCAATCACCTCATAGCCCTGGTCGTAGCGGCCGCGGTATTGCGCCAGGTATTTATCCGGTGCCTGCAAGGGCCAGTGCGGCGCGGTGTAGGCGGCAAAGGCAAAGAAGGGTTTGTTACTGGCTTTGCCATCGTCGATGGCGGCGATGAGGCGGTCGGTGAACCAGGTGGTGGAGTAGAAGTCGTCAGGCAGTTCGATGGGGTCGCCATTGTGGCGGAACGTGGAACTGTAGTTGGGCTGCAGCGCCATGTTGGCCTGCTTGAAATGCGCGGCGCCGCCTTCGAGCAGTACGTAGGCCTGGTCGAAGCCGCGGTTCTGGGGCTGCTGCGCAGGTTGCATGCCCAGGTGCCATTTGCCGGAGATGTAGGTGCGATAGCCAGCATCGTGCAGCAGTTCTGCCAGGGTCGCGACATTGCTGCCCAGTACCCCTTCGTAACCGGCGCGCACCGCAACGCCGGCCGGCAAGCGCTTGCGTGCTTCGGCCATCATGCCCAGCCCTGCCAGGTGCGGGTCGTTGCCAGACATCAGCATGGCGCGGGTAGGGGAGCAGCTTGGCGCCGCGTGGAAGTCCAGCATCAGGCGGCCGTCGGTCAGCAACTTGTCCAGGTTGGGCGTCTGGATTTCGCTGCCCAGGGCCGACAGGTCAGAGAAGCCGAGGTCATCGGCAACAATCAGCAGAATGTTTGGTTGTTTAACGGTTGGCGTGGCCATGGCCTGGCTGGTGCCAAGCATGAGCAGGCCGAGAGCGGCAAGGGATTTGAGGCAGTTCATCAGAGTGCTCTTTTTGTTTTTTGTTGGGGGGGCGTGGCGGCGTGCCCGCAAGGTAGAGAGCCCGCAGCACTCATGTTAACGGCCATAACGGCGGCTGCGCAGGCGCCCTGGAAAAAAGCGTTCGATAAACGAACGCTGGATTTGGCCAATGTCAGGTAGTTTGCATCCCCCTATTGACGGCAAGATGGTTAACAAAAATAATCGTTAACAGAGTTATCCAATTTCATAAAAACAAGTAAAGGGAAATTCTGATGACCAGGCCGTTGAACCGGTGGTGGGTGCCCGTTGTACTGCTTTCCATAGGCCAATGCGTGCAGGCGGCCAGTCCGCTTGAACAGAGCCGGCCAGGCCGGCCCGGTGCGCCTCGCTGGGTCGAGGACTATCGCTTCCTGGATGCCCCGGCCAAGGCCAGCGACCCATTCGATGGGGTGCGCTACCATCGCTTGTCCGAGTCGGCCTGGCTGCAGCTGGGGGCCGAAGCCCGTTACCGGGCCGATGTATTCAACAAGCCATTTTTCGGCTTGCGCGGGTTGAACGACGACTCCTACCTGATGCAGCGCTTGCAGGCGCACGCCGACCTGCATCTGTTCGATGATGCTGTGCGCACGTTCGTCCAGGTGGAGAACACCCGGGCTTTCGGCAAGGACCTGTACTCCCCCAACGATGAAAGCCGCAATGAAGTGCGCCAGGCCTTCGTCGACTTCAATCATGACGTTGCCCAAGGGCGCTATACCACCCGCATTGGCCGCCAGGAGATGGGGCTTGGCGACCAGGCGTGGGTCACCTACCGGGACTCACCCAACATCCGCCTGAGCTTCGATGGCGTGCGTGCCAGCCTCAACCTCAAGGACGGCCGCAAGCTCGATGCCTTCGCGTTTCGGCCGCTCAAGACCGGCGAGGACAGCTGGGACGACGGCAGCAACAATGCGGTGAAGTTCTATGGCCTGTACAGCACCTTGCCGCTGACGCCAGCCTGGAACATCGACCTGTTCGCCTTCGGCCTGGAAACCGATGACCGCAGCCTGGCGGGTGAAGCGGGCGATGAGCAACGCTATACCTTCGGCACGCGGCTGTTCGGCCGCCAGCAGGCCCTGGACTGGAGCTGGAACCTGGCCGGGCAGACCGGCCACCTGGGCAATGCCTCGATCCGTGCCTGGGCACTGTCCAGCGATACCGGCTACACCTTCGCGCACCCCTGGCAGCCGCGGTTGGGCATGCGCATCGACGCCGCCAGCGGTGACCGCGAACTGGGCGATGGCAAGGTCAACACCTTCGACCCGCTGTTCCCGCGCAATGGCGTTTATGGCGAGGCCAGCCTGACCACCTTGAGCAACATCATCGTGGTCGGGCCGACGTTGGGCTTTTCACCCTGGCGTACCTTGCGCTTCGAGCCGGGCGTCTTCGAGGTGTGGAAGCAGCGTGCAGAAGACGGTGTGTACATGCCTGGCATGAGCATGCTGGCCAACACCCGGGGCACCGGGCGCCATGTGGGCACCATCTACCGCGCCAACACCCGTTGGTTGGCGACACCCAATCTGACCCTGGACGTCGACCTGAAGTACTACGACGTCAGTTCCGCCATCAAGGACGCCGGTGGGGAAGATTCTTCGTTCATCTCGTTACGTGCCACGTTCAGGCTTTGATCCCAACCCAACGCATAACAACAAAAGGGCCTACCCATGCGTGATTCATCCTCGTCCTCAAGCAAGCCGGTGCTTACCATCGGCCTGTGTTTTCTCGTGGCACTGCTCGAAGGCCTCGACCTTCAGGCGACCGGCATCGCCGCACCGCACATGGCCAAGGCGTTCGCGCTGACCCCGGCGATGCTTGGCTGGGTGTTCAGCGCAGGGCTGCTGGGGTTGTTGCCCGGCGCCTTCATCGGGGGTTGGCTCGCCGACCGGCTGGGCCGCAAGAACATCCTGATCGTGGCGGTGCTGCTGTTCGGTGGTTTTTCGCTCGGTACTGCCTTGGCCGACAGCTACGCCTCACTGCTGGTCGCACGGCTGATGACGGGGCTGGGGCTGGGGGCGGCGTTGCCCATCCTCATTGCCCTGGCCAGTGAGGCGGCGCCCGAGCAATTGCGCAGCACCGCGGTGAGCATCACGTATTGTGGCGTGCCCCTGGGCGGCGCCATCGCTTCGATCATCGGCATGGCGCCGTTGGGCGAAGACTGGCGGGTAGTGTTCTATGTGGGCGGTATCGCGCCGATCGTCATCGCCCTGGTGCTGGTGGTATGGCTGAAAGAGTCCCAGGCGTTTCGGGCGCAAACCGGTGAAAAGATTGCCGGCCAAGGCATGCTGGCCCAGCTGTTCGGGCCTGGGCATGCAAGCCGCACCTTGCTGCTGTGGGTGGCGTGCTTCTTTACCCTTACCGTGTTGTACATGCTGCTCAACTGGTTGCCGTCGTTGCTGATCGGGCAAGGTTTCAGCCGCCCGCAGGCTGGCATGGTACAGATCCTGTTCAACCTCGGCGGTGCGGCGGGCTCGTTCCTCACTGGGCGGATGATGGACAAGGGCCATGCCCGGCGCGCAGTGTTCATCGCGTACATCGGCATGCTGGCAGCGCTGGCGGGGCTTGGCCTGTCGACGAGCTTTGCGTTCATGCTGGTGGCCGGTTTCGTTGCCGGGTATTGCGCCATCGGCGGCCAACTGGTGCTGTACGCACTGGCGCCGACCCTGTATTCGACTCAGGTTCGGGCCACGGGGGTGGGGGCTTCGGTAGCCATCGGGCGTTTGGGTTCGATGGCCGGGCCGTTGGCGGCGGGGCAGATTCTGGCCGCCGGTACGGGGGTGGGTGGGCTGCTGCTGGCAGCCTCACCGGGCCTGGTGGTGGCTGCTGTGGCGGCACGCGCATTGCTGGCCAGGCGTAACCGCCAACCGCAGTGAGCCGGCCCGCAGCCGGTTCAAGCTGCCAGGCAGCTCGGTGAGCCTGCCTGGCGCTTCTTGGGCTCAGTCAGTGCCCATGCTCATTTCCAGAACCCTTTGTGCGCCGCAGCGGCTTCGTCCTCCAACAGCGGGCCGTGCACGACGATCTCACGCTGGCCGCGGGCGAACACCTCGCGGCATGGCAAGGAAAACGTCGGGTTTTCCGGGTGGTCCCCGGTCAGTTCGAGCAGCGTATGTTCCGACAGCGCATACACCACCCGGCCGATACCGGTCCAGTACACGGCACCGGCGCACATGCAGCAGGGTTCAGCGCTGGTGTAGAGCGTGCAGCTGGCCAGTGCTTCGGCTGGCAGGGCTTTGGCAGCCAGGGCTGCGGCGACCAGTTCGGCGTGTTGGGTGGGGTCGCCTTCGGGCGGCATGGAGTTGTTGCCAGCGCTGGCGATCACTCGGCCTTGGGCATCGGCGACAATGGCCGCAAAGGGGTGACGACCGCGTGCTTTGGCCTGCTCTGCCAGGCGCATCGACTGGCGTAGCAGGTCCAGGTCGAGGGCGGACAGGTCGGCGGCGGCAGGGGTGTGGAGAGTGGTCATGGTTGCTCCTGGGATCGGCAGGGGTAAAAGGGCTCACTTGGCTACGCTGGCATCGGCGCGGTCCGGGTCAGTGGTCTTGGTGTTGTTGAGCAGCAGATTGAGCGTGATCGCCGTGATCGCGCCGAGGAAAATACCGCTCTCCAGCACCAGCTTGAGCGGGCCGCTCAGGTGCTGGAACAGCCCGGGGAAGGACATTGGCAATACGCCGATGCTGATCGAAACGGCAACGATGATGCCGTTGCGGGTGCCTTCGAACGGTACGCGGGAGAGCGCCTGGATCCCGGCCACCGTGGTCATGCCGAACATGACGATGGCGCAGCCGCCCAGCACCGGCGTGGGCACGGCAGCGATCAGCGCGCCCAGTTTCGGAAACAACCCCATCAGCACCATGATTGCGCCGGCGGCGGCCACCACAAAGCGGCTCTTGACGTTGGAAAGCGCGATCAACCCGGTGTTCTGGGTGAAGGCGTTGTACGGGAAACTGTTGAACAGCCCGCCGAGCATCGTCGATAGCCCGTCTGCGCGGAAAGCGTCGCCCAGTGTGGTGGCGTCTGTGGGCTTGCCGACCAGTTTGCCGATGGCCAGGCAGTTGCCGGTGGTTTCGGCCATGATCACCAGCATCGCCAGCACCATGATGAGGATTGGCGTGGTGGAGAACTGTGGCGCACCGAAGGCCATGGGCGGGCTCAGCTCGAACCACGCGGCCTGGCTGACCTTGCCGAAGTGCGTCATGCCGAAGGCTGCGGCCAACAGGCTGCCGCCCAGCAGGCCGAGCAGCACGCTGAGGTTGCCGATAAAGCCCGAAAAGCGCGCATGAATCAGCAGCGTGATGGCCACCGTCGCGATGCCCAGCAACAGGTTGGCGGGGGCGCCGAAGTCCGCCGCGCCCGGGTCGCCGCCCCCCAGCCAGATGGCCGCTGCAGGCATCAGCGAAATACCGATGATGGTGATCAGGCTGCCGATCACCACCGGCGGGAAGAAGCGCAGCAGCCGGCTGAACAGCGGCGCGAGGGCGATGGTGATAGCGCCGGCGGCAATCACCGCACCAAACACCTCCTGCAGGCCGAACTGCTTGCCGATCATGATCATCGGTGCCAGCGCGATGAACGAGCAGCCCTGGATCAACGGCAGGCGCGCCCCGAAGCGCCAGAAACCGAGGGTCTGGATGAGTGTGGCGATACCCGAGGTGAACAGGTTGGCGTTGATCAGCGTCACCACCTGCGCCTGGGTCAGGCCCAGTGCGCTGCCGAGGATGAGCGGCACCGCGACCGCGCCGGCATACATCACCAGTACGTGCTGCAGGCCAAAGGTGAACAGTTGGCGCAGCGGTAATACTTCGTCTACAGCGTGGACCTTGCATGGGCTCATGGCGTGAATCTCCTGAAGGTGCGGCTCTTTTCGTTGTTATCGGCGCCTGGAGTGACACGCAGCGCAGGGTTTGAACAGGGCAGCTGCAAGCGTGGTCGAGGCTGATGATCCGGCGAAACAAACGATGGAACAAATGAGTAACCATCGTTAGCATCGATGGATCATGGGGTAGGCAGGGGGTGGAGATGCGTTTTTCGCTGGAGCAATTGCAGGTGTTCGTTGCCGCGGTACAAGCGGGCTCGTTTTCGGCAGCGGCGCGGCGCCTGGGGCGTACGCAGTCCACCGTCAGCGCTGCAATCGCCAACCTGGAAACCGACCTGGGCGTGGCGCTTTTCGACCGTAGCAGCCGCATACCGGCACTGACCGCCGCCGGGCATAAACTGCTGCTGCGAGCCGAGGGCATCCTTGAGCGTTGCTACGCCCTGGAGGGCAGCGCCGACAACCTGGCCCAGCAGGCCGAGCCTGCGCTCACGCTCGCCATCGAGGTGCCGTATGGGTCACTGATCCCGGTGTTCAAAGCGTTCGACCAGGCCTTTCCCTTCGTCGACTTGCTGATTCGTCACCCGGTGCACGGCGATGTCAGCGAGATGGTGCATAAAGGTGAGGCAGACCTGGGCATCGCCTTTTCCCAGCCGGGCTACCCGCCTGCGTTGGCCTTCCAGCAGCTGGGCAAATTGATCATGGCGCATGTCTGCCACGCCACCCACTCGCTGGCGCAACTGCAAACCTGCACCTTCGCCGACTTGCACGCCCACCGCCGGCTGGCCTTCTTCGCCCACGCACAAAAGCTGCCCAGCAGCGAATACCTGCGTACTGCGCAGCTCTGGCAGGCTGAGAGCTACCTGGCGTTGGTGGAGATGGTGCGCGGTGGCCTGGGGTGGGCGACCCTGCCACGGCAGCTGGTGCAGCGGGAGCTGGACGCCGGGGAGTTGATCGAGCTGCAACTGCAGGCCTATCCGCACACCGACTGGCTGGTCGGCGTGGACCTGCTGTGGCATCAGCAGCACCGGCCGGGCAAGGCTGCCCTGTGGTTGCGCGATTGCCTGCAGCGTACCAAGGTGTTCGAGCTGGACCGGCGCGGCATGCCTACCACGTTGTAGGTGGCATGTGCTGAGCCTGCCAGGTGCGCTGGCCTTGCCACCCGGGGTGAATCCACGAGGTGGTAAGCGGAGCGTTCGATCGAAGTGGTTGAAGAGCGCTTTCAACTCATCTTCAAGCGTGCCGTGGTCGTTTTGGCAGCCTCGTTCGCGGGCCGCTCTAGCCTTTTGTTGGCTACCCCAAACGGCACATGGACCATCGGTAAATTCCCTGCCGCCGACATCAGATGGCTGCGCTGGTCATCAAAGAACATGTGCGGTTTGAGAATCGACAGCACTCGACTCTTCTCCATTCCCCCAAGAAAGAACGATTCATCCGGCGAAACGCCCCAGTTTTTCAAGGTAGTCACCACACGTTCATGCGACGGAGCATTGCGCGCGGTGACGATGGCGATGCGCAGAATGCGTTTGTACGTTGGGTCCTGCACCAACTTCTGATCTTCCAGCGTGCGGATCAGCGAAAGTTTGCGATACAGGTCTGCCAACGGCCCCGGCTGATGCGGGATCGTCTTGTGCGCATGCTCGTGGGCCTGAAACTCAGTCAGGTCCTGGCGCTGCTTGTACACGCTTTCGGCTTCGTCATCGGCGATCACCCCGTCGAAGTCGAAAGCCACCCGTAATTCGGTGTCGATCTCGTCATCGTAGATCTTGCTCGGCAACACCAGGCCGGCAGGGTAGTCGGCGTCGATGGCGCGCTGCACGTCCCCTTCGTGGGCGCTTAGAAACAGCGAGGCGTTGAAGGCGGGGATGTATTCGTAGGGCGAGCGGCCGGACATGAACGCGGCGCGGGTGATGTCCAGGCCGTAATGGGCGATGGAGCGGAACACCCGCAGGCCGGTTTCGGGTGAGTTGCGCGAGAGCAGCACCACTTCTACGGGCAACTGCTCGGGGAACGCTTTGTTGATGCTCAGGAAGCGGCGGATAAAGGGGAATGCCACACCTTTGGGGAAGGGCACGTCAAGGTTGGCCTCCTGGTGCAGGCGGTAGGCTTCCACGCCATCTGCCTGGTAGATATCGTCCGAGACGGTCAGGTCGAACAGTGCACTGGAAGCGACGCCGACGACGAGTTTCTGTTCGATGGGGTAGGGCATGGCGGGCTTCCTGGTGATGGAGCTGGGGCGCCTTGTCAGCAGGCTAGGCCGAATCCTAGCAAACCCGGCCACCTATCGTCACAGACCCTGACCTGCAGCAAGTTTTGCGGCCAAACCACCACTATGCTGAACGCTTCGACTCAAGCTCACTCAGGTAATCAAGGAGGCATTCATGAAAGCTGCAGTTGTGGCCAAAGGGCAACGCGTGGACGTGGTGGAAAAAACCCTGCGCCCGCTTGCCCACGGTGAAGCGTTGCTGAAGATGCAGTGCTGTGGCGTGTGCCACACCGACCTGCACGTCAAGAATGGCGATTTCGGTGACAAGACGGGTGTGACCCTCGGCCACGAAGGGATTGGCGTGGTGGTGAAGGTAGGCCCGGGCGTCACGTCGCTCAAGCCGGGCGACCGCGCCAGCGTGGCGTGGTTCTTCCAAGGGTGTGGGCACTGCGAGTACTGCAACAGCGGTAACGAAACGCTGTGCCGTGAGGTGAAGAACTCGGGCTATACCGTCGACGGCGGCATGGCCGAGGCGTGCATCGTGGTGGCCGACTACGCGGTGAAGGTGCCTGACGGGCTCGACTCGGCTGCCGCCAGCAGCATCACCTGCGCCGGTGTGACCACGTACAAGGCGGTGAAATCGTCCAACATCCGCCCCGGGCAGTGGCTTGCGGTCTATGGCCTCGGCGGGCTGGGCAATCTGGCCCTGCAGTATGCGAAGAATGTCTTCAACGCCCGGGTCATCGCGATTGACGTGAACGATGAACAGCTGGCATTCGCCCGTGAGATGGGCGCCGACCTGGTGGTCAATGCGCGCAGTGAGGATGTAGCCAAAGTCATCCAGGCGAAAACCGGCGGCGCGCAGGCGGCCGTGGTGACGGCGGTGTCGAAAAGCGCGTTCAATTCTGCAGTCGATGCGCTGCGTGCCGGGGGCCGGCTGGTGGCGGTCGGGCTGCCGCCAGAGGCCATGAGCCTGGACATCCCGCGCCTGGTGCTCGATGGCATCGAAGTGGTCGGCTCATTGGTCGGTACCCGCCAGGACCTGGCTGAAGCCTTCGAGTTTGCCGCGCAAGGCAAGGTGGTACCGAAGGTGACGTTGCGGCCGATCGAAGACATCAACGCTATTTTCGAAGAGATGCTGGAAGGCAAGATCAAGGGCCGCATGGTGATCAACTTCGCGGATTGAGCAGTGCGCTGTCAGGGGCATGGGGCGGGTCTTCGGCACTGCTTGGATCGAGTGCCAGAGCACTTGCGCCATGCACCGGCTTGACCTTGGCAATGTCACCAGGTGATCGGCTGACCATCCCACGCCCAGAAGGTGCCACTGTCCGCCGGCCCAAGCCGGCCAATCTGCTCCAGGATGCACTGCGCAGCGAATGCAGGTGCAAACAATTGTTCGGCGGGCACATTCGCCTGAAACGGTTGGGAAAGCTGGGTATCGGTGGTGCCGGGGTGCAGCACCAGCACCGTAGAGGCCGGGTTGAGCCGTTTGAGTTCGATGCTGGCCGTATGCAGCAGCTGGTTCAACGCGGCCTTGCTGGCGCGGTAGCTGTACCAGCCGCCCAGGCGGTTGTCGCCGATGGAACCGACCCTGGCCGAAAGCGCGGCAAAGGTGCAGGGCTGCTTGCGCAGCAGCGGCAGCAGGTGTTTGAGCAGCAGCACCGGCGCGAACGCATTGGTAGCGAAGCTGGCCTGCAGCCCCGCCAGGTCGAGTTGGGCCAGGGCCTTTTCCGCCTTGGCCCCGTCGCGCTGCAGAATGCCCAAGGTGCTTATGACCAGATCGAGGTGCGTGCAGATGCGGCTGACCTCGCTGGCCAATGCTTCAAGGGCCTCTTCATTGCGGGCGTCGCAATCGATACGCACCAGGCGCTCGCCATGTGCAGCGGCGAGCGCGGCCAGGGCTTGGCTGCCCCTGGCCTGGCGTGACACCGCCCACACCCGCGCCACGTCGTCGCGTGCCAGCAGCTGTTCGCAAAGCGCCAGGCCGATGCCCTGGCTGGCGCCGCAGATGAGTGCGTTCAGCGTCATGGTGCAGCGGGCCTACTCGGCTGCCAGGCGCTTGAGCAGCGCCTTGGCCACCGCTTCGGACGATGCCGGGTTCTGCCCAGTGATCAGATGCCCGTCCTCGACCACATGGCTTGCCCAGTCCGGGCCTTTGGAGTACTCGCCGCCGTTGTGCTTGAGCATGTCCTCGACCAGAAAGGGCACCACATCAGTCAGCCCGACCGCATCTTCCTCGCTGTTGGCGAACCCGGTCACTTTCTTGCCCTTGACCACAGGGTGGCCGTCTGGCGCGTTGACATTCTTGAACACCCCCGGTGCATGACACACGGCGGCAATCGGCTTGTTGGATGCATAGAAGGCTTCGAGCAGCGTCTTGGAGTCGGTGTCCTCGGCCAGGTCCCACAGCGGCCCATGGCCACCGGGGTAGAATACGGCGTCGAAGTCATAAGGGTCGATTTCGCTCAGCGGTACTGTGTCGGCCAGTGCCATCTGCCCCTCGGTATCACTGCGAAAACGCCGGGTCGCGTCGGTTTGCGCATCGTCCTCGTCACTTTTGGGGTCCAGCGGTGGCTGCCCGCCTTTGGGCGAGGCAAGGGTGACGTCGGCGTTGGCGTCGATGAACACGTAGTAAGGTGCGGCAAACTCCTCCAGCCAGAAGCCGGTTTTCTTGCCGGTGTCGCCCAACTGATCGTGGGATGTCAGCACCATCAGGATCTTTTTCATCTGAGCCAGTTCTCCAAGCATGAATGGGCAGCGCGCCGTTCGCCCTGCGTTACTGTGGGAGGGCGTAGCGGGGCAGACGTTCCCTGCCCGGCATCAGCCTGGTGTAGTCAGCACTGCTGAGGCTGGCCCTTGGCGCTCGGCCATACCACCGCCTGGCCTGCGATGACGCACTGTTGCTTGGGGCCATAGGTGAGGCTTGGCGAACCATGCAGTTCATACCCCAAGGCAAGTATGTCCGATATTCTGCGACAGAACGCAGCATCGTCCTTGCCGGTGATCAGCCGGTAGCGGGGGAGGTCATTGGGAGGGGATGCTTGCATGTCGAGTTCCTTTCAGGGGGGCACCGATCATGCCGTTTCGCTGTGCGTCATTCCACAGCAACCGGCGAGCCTTGTTGATCTTAGCCAGGCTTGAACTGGTCCCGTCGAGGGCGCTCGGGCTATTACCGCACCGCTATGGGGGCTGCTGCGCAGCCCATCGCCGGCAAGCCGGCCACCGCGACCGCGCAGTTCATCAGGCCTGTGCTTTACCTGGCAAGCAACCGTCTTGCCCAATTTCTAAAAGCCGGCGCGATCCCTGTGTGTGCCGGCTTGCCGGCGATCACCGGCAAAGCCGGTGCCTCCCACCGCGACCGCGCAGTTCATCAGGCCTGTGCTTTACCTGGCAAGCAACCGTCTTGCCCAATTTCTAAAAGCCGGCGCGATCCCTGTGTGTGCCGGCTTGCCGGCGATCACCGGCAAAGCCGGTGCCTCCCACCGCGACCGCGCAGTTCATCAGGCCTGCGCTTTACCTGTGCAAGCAACCGTCTTGCCCAATTTCTAAAAGCCGGCGCGATCCCAGTGGGAGCCGGCTTGCCGGCGATGGGGCCGGTACTTGCAGCACTATTCGCAAGCCACCGCTCTGGCCAGCACGCCAGAACATCCTCAGCAAGCCTACCCCCCACAGATACGGCGCAGACCTCCTGTGGGAGGACATTCACAGGCGTCCTGACGGTCCCGTGAACACAAACCCCTTGGATCTGCACTGCAACGTAAAATAGAATCACTTCTATTTACGCCACTGCAGGGCCTTCCCCATGACTGACGCCGCGACGCCCCCGGAGCACAGCTTGCCTGCCCTGTACCGTGAGCACCGTGGCTGGCTGGAAGCCTGGCTGCGCCGGCGCCTGAGCAACGCCTGGGATGCGGCCGACCTGAGCCAGGACACTTTTCTGAAAGTGCTGGCCAGTGCCCAGCCACTGGCCGAAATCCGCGAACCGCGCGCCTACCTGTTGACCGTCGGCAGGCGCCTGTTGAGCAATTTCCACAAGCGCCGCAGCCTGGAGCAAGCCTACCTGGACGCGCTGGCACGATTGCCCGAGCAGTGCCTGCCATCGCCGGAACAACGCTGGATCTTGCTCGAAACCCTGCAAGCGCTGGATGAGCTGCTCGACGGCCTCAACGCGCCGGTGCGCAAGGCCTTTCTCTGGAGCCAGCTGGAAGGCCTGGGCTACAGCGAAATTGCGCAACGCCTTGGGGTATCCGAGCGCACCGTCAAACGCTACATGGCGCAGGCCTATGAGCACTGCCTGCTGGTGGACCTGTAATGGCCGAACCTTCCGCTCAAGCCCGCGAAGTCGTACGCACGGCGGCGCGCTGGCTGGCACTGCTGGAGTCAGGCAAGGCCAGTGAAGGTGAGCTGCAGCGCCTGGCGCAGTGGCGCGCCAGCAACACCCTGCATGAGCAGGCCTGGCAGAAGGCGCAGCTGCTGCGCCAACGCTTCGCCCAGCTGCCCGGAGAGCTTGCGCTGGCCACGCTCGACCGCCCGGACGCCGAGCGTCGTGCCCTGCTCAAGCAAGCGTTGGGGGTGGCCGCGCTGGTTCCCGCCGCCTGGCTGCTTGGTCGGCAGGTACCACTGGATGCGTGGACCGCCGATGTGCATACCGCTGTGGGGGCGCGCAGTCGACGGGTGCTGGGCGATGGCACGGTCTTGCAGCTGAACACCGACAGTGCCGTCAACATTGACCTGGCAGCGCGACGGCTGACCCTGGTCCGCGGTGAGGTGGCTATCAAAACCCCCCAAGGCGTGCGCATGACCGTGCAGGTACCGTTTGGCCAGGTAGCGGTCAACGCAGGCGAGGCCTGTGCTCGTCTGTTCGATCAGTCGTGTCGGGTTTCTGTACTCAATGGCACCGCCACGCTGCAACCACTGCGCGGCACGGCCGTGGCGTTGCAGGCGGGGCAGCAGGCCAGCCTGCAGGCCGCCAGCGTGAGCGTGGTAAGCGAACTGGATGATTGGCTGCTGGGCTGGCGCGACGGGGTGCTGAGGCTGGACGATCGGCCATTGGGCGACTTGTTGCGTGAATTGCGCAGGTACCGCCCCGGTGTTTTGCGCTGGGCAGCGGCGCTGGACACGCTGCGTGTCACCGGCACCTTCCACCTCGACGACACGGACCGCGCGCTGTCACTGCTGGCGGCCAGCCTGCCGCTGGAGGTGCATGCGCGCACCCGTTATTGGGTCACGCTGACGGCGCGAGAAAAACGCGCGTAAGGCTGTCCCCTTTTTTCCACTCGCCGGTCATTAGCAGTAGAAAAAATAACGGGAGCTTCATTCAATGCCTGCAGTACAGTCTTGCCGCCCACGTCCCTGGATGCACCTGGGTTTCACCCTGAGCCTGTTGTTGAGTTCACCCACCTTTGCCGATGATGTTGCCAGGCGTGCCTATCAGGTGCCTGCCGGCAGCCTGGGCGCGGCCCTGACGCGCTTCGCCGAGCAGGCTGGGGTCAGCCTTTCGCTCGACCCGGCCCTGCTCCAGGGCCGGCAAAGTGCCGGGTTGTCCGGCCGCTACAGCGTAGCCGAAGGTTTCATGCAGCTGCTCCAGGGCAGCGGCCTGCAATGGCAGCAAGTGGGCGAGGGGGCCTTCACCCTGGTGCCTGCAGCGCAAAGCGCCGAGGCAATGGAGATCGCCCCGACCAACATCGTTGGCGGCCCTGCAGCGGGTAGCCAAGCCCAGCCTTACGCTGGCGGCCAGGTCGCCCGGCAGGGCGCGCAAGGCATGCTTGGCGCGCGCGACTTCATGGACACGCCGTTCAGCATGACCACCTACACCAGCGACCTGGTCAAGAATCAGCAGGCCCGGACGTTGGGCGACCTGGTCGCCAGCGACCCATCGGTGCGGGCAACCAACCCGGCGGGTGGGCGTTTCGAGCAATTCACCATCCGAGGTTTCAGCCTGTTCAACAGCGATGTCGCCTATAACGGCCTGTACGGCATCCTGCCGACCTACTCGATCGACATGGAGTTGGCCGACCGGGTCGACATCATCAAAGGGCCCAGCCAGCTGATCAATGGCATATCGCCCCGGGGCAGCGTGGGCGGCGGTATCAATGTGGTGCCCAAGCGCGCGGGGGATACACCACTCACCGAGTTCACCGGCAGCTATGCCTCCGATAGCCAGGTGGGTGGCGCGGTGGATATCGGGCGGCGCTTTGGCGAGGGCGACTCGTTCGGCCTGCGCTTCAACGGGGTGAAGCAGTCCGGCGACACCGAATGGGACCACCAGCGTGTGGAACGCGAGATGGCCGTGCTGGGCCTGGACTTTCGGGGTGAGCGCTTGCGCCTCTCGGCTGACCTCGGCCACACCGAGCGTGACACCGACGCCCCCCAGGAACGGGTACTGATCGGCGCCAATGCCAAGGTGCCGAACGCCGACCAGGTGCGCCACAACTACGCCCAGGCCTGGAGTCAGGCGCGCACCAACGATACCTTTGGTGCGCTCAATGCCGAGTACGATATCAGCGATGCCTTGTTGGCCTACGGCGCGGTCGGTGCCCGCAAGAGCAACCATGACTTTCTGCGGCACAACGTTTCGATCATCAACGATGCGGGTGATTTCAACGTCCAGCCACGGGATTTCACCCGTGATGAAACCGTGCGCACCGCCATGGCCGGCCTGCGCAACTGGTTCCATACCGGTCCGGTCAGCCATGAGCTGAACCTGGCTGCCACATACTTCTATATGGACTTCGAAAACGGTGGTGCGCGCTATGCCTCGGCGCCCAGCAACCTCTACGACCCGGTCGCGACACCCAGCCCAACCACGCCGACGCGGATCGATGCCAAGGTCTACACCGAAAACCGCTTCACCGGCTTGGCGCTGGCCGATACGCTCGGCTTTTTCGACGACCGCCTGCTGCTGACGCTGGGGGCCCGCTGGCAGCGCGTTCAGGTCGATGACTGGAGCGATGGCGTCAAGGGCGACACCGCCTACGACGAGGAAAAGGTCTCGCCCTCGGGCGGTGTGCTGCTCAAGGTCACCGACCAGCTCTCGCTCTACGCCAACTACATGGAGGGATTGAGCCAAGGCAAGATCGCACCGTCGACTGCGGTCAACGAGGACCAGATCTTCCCGCCGTTCACCAGCCGCCAGGTGGAGGTCGGCGCCAAGTACGACCTGGGCCATGTCGCCTTTACCGCCAGCGCCTTCCGCATTCGCCAGCCCGCCTACGAGACCAATGCCGGTTCACGGGTGTTCGGCCCTAATGGCAAGCGCGACAACCGTGGCATCGAGCTCAGCGTATTCGGCGAGCCGCTGACGGGCGTTCGCCTGCTGGGCGGAGTGATGTATATCGACAGCGAGCTGACTGACACTATTGGCGGCGCCTACGACGGCAACCGCGCACCGGCAACCCCGGCGTACAACGTCAACCTCGGCGCCGAATGGGATGTGCCCGGGCTGGCCGGGCTGACCTTCACCGCACGGGGCATCCACTCGAGCTCCCAGTACCTGGACCAGAACAACAGCAAGCAGATCGATGGCTGGGAGCGCTTGGACCTTGGCGCGCGGTATGCCTTCAAGGTCGACGCAACCCAGGTCACCTTGCGCGCCAATGTGGAGAACGTGCTGAACGAGCGCTACTGGGCCTCTGCCGGGGCGTCGGATGACAGCGAGCCAGGGCTGACGCTGTCTACGCCGCGTACCTGGCTGCTGTCGGCAACGGTTGGGTTCTAGGGCAAGCGCTGCAGCCAGCCCCGCCCGCAGGCGTCGGCCCCGCTAGGCCATTCCGTTGCGGCCATGGGCCAGGAAGCCTGGATGCTCGCTCAGGCGCTGATAGTAATCGCGCACCGCTGGCAGGTGCGGGTGCTCCAAGGGTGTTTCGAACCAGCGATTGACCGAAAGCCCGATGGGGATATCGGCCAACGTAAAGCGGTCACCGGCCACATAAGCACCGGTCGTGGCCAACTGCTGCTCGAGGATTCGCATATGGCGCGACCAGTCTGCGCAGCCGGCGGCCAGCGCCTGGGCGTCCTGGTGCGCCGGTGAGTGGCGCACCAGCGACATGAAGGCATAGCTCCACGAGCGGTTCAGGTCCGAGGCCTGCCAGTCGATCCATTGATCGACCCTGGCCCTGGCCGTGGCTTCGGTGGGGTACACCGGCGCATCGCCATAGCGCGTGGCCAGGTAGCGGATGATGGTGTTGGATTCCCACAGCGTGAAGTCGCCGTCCTGAATCACCGGGACCATGGCGTTGGGGTTCAGGGCCAGGAACGCGGGCGTGTCCGTGGGCTGAAAGCCTGCGCCCCAGTCTTCGCGCTCGAAGGGAACATCGAACTCGATGCAGGCCCAGAGGACCTTGCGCACGTTGATGGAAGAATCCCTGCCCAATATCCGTAGCATGCTGTGCGTCCTTTTCCGGTAAGAGCCGACAATGTACCGCGTTGGTCACAACTGCGCCTGGACTTTGGCCGCCACATCGGCGGGCAACCAGGCCTTCCATACGTCTGGGTTGTTGTGCATGAACGCCTTTGCCGCCGCTTCCGGCGCCAGGCGTTTTTCGCTCATTTCAGCAAGTGCCTTGTTCAGGCGATCGATCGGCAGCTCGACCTTTTCGAACACGGCAACCAGTTCCGGGTAGCTCTCCCTGAACGCTTTGGACACACCGATCGACAGCTTCGCCGGCAGCGACTCGCTGCCCCGTGGGTTCGGGTTGTTCGGGTCGGTGAGGGTTGCCCAGGCTTGGGCATCGAAGGGCGGCTCCTGCAGGCGCACCAGGTCGTGACGGCCGATCAGCGGTGTTGGGCTCCAGTAGTAGAACAGTACCGGTTTGTCGCGGCGGATGGCCGAATCGACTTCCGCATCCAGTGCGGCCCCCGTGCCACTGCGAAAGTTGTTGTACAGGCTGTCGAGGCCATAGGCCTTGAGCTTCTGGCTATTGACGATCTCGGACGTCCAGCCGCTGGGGCTGTTGAGGAAGCGGCCCTTGCCTGGCGCTTCGGGGTCGCTGAACACCTGCGGGTAGCGCTTGAGGTCGTCGACCGTGCGCAGGTCTGGCGCCAGCGCCTCCAGGCCACGATCCGGGTCGCCCTTGATCACGTAGGCCGGTACCCACCAGCCTTCTACAGCGTTTTTCACCGTGTCGCCCAAGGCGAACACCTGGCCGGCCTGCTCGGCCTTGACCCACGCCGGGCTGCGGCCGGCCCATTCCTCGGCGATGACCTGCAGGTCATTGCGCGCCAATGAGATTTCCATGCCGACGGTGCTGCCGGGGAGGGTCTCGGTGGGGTAGCCATATCCGTGCTCGACGATCCGGCGCAGGATCGCGGTGGTCAGGGCGCCGCTTTCCCAGTTGATGGCGCCAAAGCGGATAGGGGGGCGTTGTTCAGCTGATGCCGCGCTGTCGGTGCTGGCCAGCCCCGCGGTAAGCAGCAGGGCGGCCAGCAGCGTTTGGATTTTCCTCATCAGTACCTCGACGGTTGTCACTGCGTGTGCCGGGCAAGTGTAGTCCACCGTTTCGCACGCTTTGGCAGCACCACCGGAACGGCTTCTGTCTGTGCTCGAACGGTACCACTTGCAAGGCTTCGCACCCGCCCGCGATCGCCGGGCCAGTCGAGACGAAAGGAAGACGAGATGCGTTTGAATCTGGATTTCGTGTACTACCGCAACTTCACCTTCGATGGGCATTTCCATGTGCGTTGCAGCGGCGACGACCTGCACAAGGTCAAGTCGATTCATTACCTGCTGGAGCGCATTGCAGGCGAAGGTGTGGTCCACCTGGATGGCGCTACGGTGGCTTCACAGGTCAGTAGCGGGCAGGTCGCCCACCATGGTTGCCCGGCCATGCTGAGCTGCGAGGCGCAAGCGGGCAGCTACAGGATCAGGCCGCTGGTGACGCTGATGGACAGCGAAATCCTCGCGCTGAACTTGCCCGCCGAAGCGGACGCCACCTGGCGCCCAGCACCGCTGGCCATCGACATCAGCGAGGGTGAACTGACCCGGGGCATTCTGGACAGCGTGGCGTTATCGTCCACGTCCACGCGGCGCAAGCGATCGGTGCGGGCCGCGAGCGCATTCCCGTATCGCCCCGAAGGCCAGCGTTACCCCGCGCTGGTGCTGGTGTTCGCCGAAGGAGGCTACGCGCGGCTCATGGCTGACCTGCAGCCCGAGGCCAGGTCGGTACTTGCAAGGTACTGGCCGGGGCTCCAGCACGTGATCCAGGTGCATCCGTTTCTTGACCATCAAGAACGGGAGGACGCGCGGTTCAAAGTGCTCGCCAATCACTACTGGATCGAGCAGCCCCAGAGCATGCTCAACGACACGTTCGTCGCGTTGATCCAGACCCTGGAGGCCCTTGATTACGTCGACGCCACGGCATTCGTGCCGCCTCAGCTCGAGCACGGCAACTTGCTGTTGCTCGGTGGGGCCGCTGTGATTGCCACACTGCTCACTGGCGGGGCGTATGTCGCCGGCACCAATGCCCACGATGAAGCCCAGCCCACCCCGGACTTCGAAGCCCTGCAGCGTTACCTGGATGCACCCGATGCCAGGTACCGCGGCCTGAACATTCGCAAAGTCTGGGCGGCTGGCGTGAAGGGCAGAGGTGCACGGGTGCACTTTTCCGATGGTGGCCTGCATGCCAACCATGAAGACTTGCGTGGCAACCCGAAGTTGAACGTGATCCCGCCATCGATCAACAGGGATGCAGACCATGGCACCGCATCGGTCGGTGTGCTGTCGGCGCGTGACAACGGCCTCGGCATGACCGGTATTTGCCATGCGGCAGAGCTGTACCTGTATGACAACCTGGCCATCGATGCGCGCAGTTACTCACAAACGCTGAAAAACCTGCTGGCTTACACCAGAGCTGGAGACATCGTCGCTATCAACCGGCAGACGGCCAACCCCAATGCGCTGGGTACGTTCTTACCTTCGTTGCATGAAAAGACCTGGTGGGATGTCACCCAGGCGCTGACCGAGCGCGGTGCGGTAGTGCTCAATGCTGCGTGCAACGGCACCTACAAGAGTGATGACAAGGCCGGTACCACACAGGGCTATGGTGTCGACCTTGGGGAGTGGCGCTATTTCAACGACCATGGTGACGCCGACGCGATTCTGGTGGGGGCTTGCCATTCTTGGGATGGCAAAGCGCACCAGTACTCCAACTACAACTACCGCTACAGCATGCTCAATGCCTGGGGCGACAGTGTCGCGACGCTGGGTTACGGCGCACTGCAGGACAAGAACGAACACGACCGCGACTACACCAGCAACTATGGCGGCACCTCGAGCGCCACACCCCTGGTCACCGGCGCCCTGGCCTTGATCCAGTCCTACGCCATCGAACAGCATCACCTTTACCTGAACGCCCGGCAGATGCACCTGCTGGTGATGCAGTCGGGCTACAAGGATGCCACGTCAGCCGATACCGGCAGGTTGCCCATGGGCGCCCGACCCAATGTACTGGGCGCCTTGATGCTGCTCGACCGGATCTTGCAGGCCGGCAGTTTTTACCTGCCGGACGATGGTTTTTGCGGCGATGAATGTGCGTCTTAGGGCTCAGACGCGGAACTGATCCATCAACGCCTGCTGTTGGTTGGCCAGGCTGTTGAGCGACTGGCTGACCCGCGCCGATTCGTTGGCCTGGCCCGACAGCGATTCGGTGACATCACGTATGGTCGCGACATTGCTGTTGATCTCTTCGGCCACCGCGCTTTGTTCTTCGGCGGCCGAGGCGATCTGCAGGTTCATGTCGGTGATCACGGTCACGGCCTGGCCGATACGTTGCAGCGCGGTAACCGCCTGGCCGACCTGCTCGACGCCGCCCTGGGCCTGGCGGTGGCTGTTGTCCATGGCGCCGACCACCTCGCGGGTGCCGGTTTGCAGTGCCTCGATGACCTGGCGGGTTTCTTCCACCGATTCCTGGGTGCGCTGCGCCAGGTTACGCACTTCATCGGCCACTACCGCGAAACCACGCCCGGCCTCGCCGGCACGGGCGGCTTCGATGGCGGCGTTGAGCGCTAGCAGGTTGGTCTGTTCGGCGATCGAACGGATCACCTCCAGCACCGAGCCGATTTTCTCACTGTTCTGCGCCAGGCCTTCGACTTCGCTCATGGCCTGGCTCATGTTGGCGGCCAGTGTGTCGATGCTGTGGGTGGTGCGGTCGATCACCGCCAGGCCTTCGCGGGTGGCCTGGTCGGCATCGCGCGCCGCCTGGGCAGCCTGGGCGGCGCTGCGGGCGACGTCCTGGGCCGTGGCGCTCATTTCGTGCGAGGCGGTGGCCACCTGGTCGACCTGGCGGTATTGCTGCTCCATGCCGGCGCTGGTTTGCGTAGCAATTGCCGAGGACTGATCAGCGGTGCCGCGGGCTGCCTGCACCGAGCGTTTGACCTCGGCGATGGTCGGCTGCAGTTTGTCCAGGAAGCGGTTGAACCAACCGGCCAGTTCGCCGAGCTCGTCGTGCTTGTCGTAGGTCAGGCGGCGGGTGAGGTCGCCTTCACCACTGGCGATGTCCTTGAGCATGGCCGCCACCCCGAGGATCGGCCGGGTCACGCCACGGGCCATCAGCCACACCAGCAGCAGGCCGGCAATCGCAGCGCCCAGGCCGAGGCCCAGCTCCAGCAGGGTGCCGCTGGTGTTCAGGGCGTCGAGCTCTTGTTTCAGCGCTTCGGCCGGGCCGGTCAGGGCGTTTTCCGGCACATCCAGCAGCACACCCCATGGCTGGGCGCCGGGGATCGGCTGGAACGCCGCGAGTACCTTGAGGCGTTGCTGGTCGTGATGGACGCTCAATTTACCCTCGGCCAGCTTGCGTACCAGTTCGGCGCCTTTGCCGGTGTCGACCTGGTCGAAACGCTGCGCCAGCTTGCTGGCGTCGGCGCTGTAGCCGGCCAGCAGGCCCACGGGGCTGAGGATGCCGACCGTGGTGCGGCCTTCGTACAGGCTGCGGCTGGCTTCCTGGCTCAGGGCCTGCAGGCTGTTGAGGTTGATGTCGATGGACAGGGTGGCGATCACCTTGCCGTTGACCGCCAGCGGGAAGACGATGCTGGTCATCAGCACGCGCTGGCCGTCGATGTCGTAGAAATAGGGTTCCACCACGCACACCTGGCCGCTGCTGCGCGGGCACACCCACCAGGTGTTGGCGGGCTGGCCGCTGGGGCCGATCTCGGTGTTGCTCATGTCGTGTTCGGGCAGGGCCATGGCGGTCAGCTGGCCGGCCCGCGGTTGCGACCAGTACAGGGCGAAACGCCCGGTCTCGTTGCTGCCAAGCTCGGGCTGGCCGGTGAACAGGCTGTCCTTGCCGTCCAGCGCATTGGGTTCGAACACCAGTGACAGGCCCAGCAGCTCGGGGTTGGCCTGCAGGGCTGCACGAACCTGGCGGGTCATGTCTTCACGCAGGTCGTAGGCATCGAGAAAACGCTTTTCCGCCTGCTCACGCAGGAACAGCACCTGGCGGGCGAACCCGGCACCGTACTGGTAGGCATCCATGAACTGGCGGCGAATGTTCAGGGCCTGGACTTCGCCTTGCGACTCGATGCGCGCCTGCGCCGCTTCACTGAGCATCTTCTCGCTGCTGGCTTTGACCAGGTCCGAGCTGTGGTCCATGCGGTAGAGCGAAAGGCCGACGAGCAGTGTGACGATGCTGGCCAGGCACAGGCCGGCAAGCAGGGTGATCTTCCACTGGATGGAAAGTTGTCGCAAAGGCATGGGGCGTCCCTTTTTTGAGGGTAAGGGTTTGGCTTTGGATCTCGGTCGGGGCTCAGCCCCTGCGTTATATCGGCGCTCTGTGGTTTTTCTTTATTCAAACATTCAATTTAAATTTGCCGGCCCGCGTAATACGCCGCTCTCTGGCGCTTTTGACATCTGTGCCCCAGTGCTGCAGAGTGCGCGCTTTTTGTCTGCAGCTACGAGGAAAGCCAAACCATGAATGCAGTGATTGCCGCGGTAGGCATCATGCTGATACTCAGCCTGTCACGGGTGCACGTGGTCATCGCCTTGATCATCGGCGCCTTGGCCGGCGGCCTGGTCGGCGGCCTGGGCATGGAGGGGACGCTCAAGGCCTTCAACGGCGGCCTGGGCGGGGGCGCCACGGTGGCGTTGTCCTATGCCTTGCTCGGCGCCTTTGCCGTGGCCATCGCCAAGTCCGGCCTGGCCCACGCCCTGGCCGACCGTGCGCTGGCGATGATCGACCGCCAGGGGCAGGCCACCGGCGGCAAGGTCAAGTGGCTGCTGATCGGCCTGATGCTGGTGGTGGCGGTGTCGTCGCAGAATATCCTGCCGATTCACATCGCCTTCATCCCGCTGCTGGTGCCGCCGCTGCTGTATGTGCTGACCCGCCTGCGCATCGACCGCCGGCTGATCGCCTGTGTGATCACCTTTGGCTTGATCACGCCCTACATGTTCCTGCCGGTGGGGTTCGGCAACATCTTCCTCAACGAGATCCTGCTGGCCAACGTTGCCCGCGCCGGCGTCGATGTGAGCGGTGTCAACGTCACCCATGCCATGGCCATTCCGGCAGCGGGCATGCTGGCCGGCTTGCTGCTGGCGGTGTGCTTCAGCTACCGCAAAAAGCGTGATTATGACCTGGCGCGCATCGAGCAGGTCGAGCAGGTCAGCGTGCAGTACAACCCGCTGACCCTGCTGGTGGCCGGGCTGGCGATCGCTGCGGCGTTCATCGTTCAGCTGTGGCTGGACTCGATGATCATCGGTGCCATGGTCGGCTTCCTGATCTTCTCACTGTCGGGCATCGTGCGCTGGAAAGACACCGACAGCCTGTTTACCGAAGGCATGAAGATGATGGCCATGATCGGGTTCATCATGATCGCCGCTTCGGGTTTCGCCGAGGTACTCAAAGCCACTGGCGAGGTCCAAGGGCTGGTGGAAACCTCGGCGCAATGGATCGACCACAGCAAGGGCGTTGGTGCCTTGCTGATGCTGCTGGTGGGGTTGCTGGTGACCATGGGCATTGGCTCGTCGTTCTCGACGGTGCCGATTCTGGCGGCGATCTTCGTGCCGCTGTGCGTGCAACTGGGCTTCGACCCCTTGGCCACCGTGTGCATCGTCGGCACCGCCGGTGCCCTGGGCGATGCAGGCTCGCCGGCATCGGACTCGACCCTGGGGCCAACCTCGGGGCTCAACGTCGACGGCCAGCATCACCACATCTGGGACACCGTGGTACCGACCTTCCTGCACTACAACCTGCCACTGCTGGCGTTTGGCTGGTTGGCGGCGATGACGCTCTAGGCCATCAGCCCTTGTCGGGCGGTGGGGAAATGCTGTTGAGGACGGTGCTGCCGTCCTTGCTGCGGGTCAGGTACACCGGCAGCACCTTGGGCAGGTTGTCCACCAGGCGCCCGACTTCACGGGTGTTGTAGATGCCGCTGATGCGGATGCGGCCGGTGCTGGCATCGGCCAGCAGCAGGGGCGCATCGAGGTAGCGGTTGATCACCGGCAGTGCCTGTTCGAGGCTGAGGTTGTCGAGCACCAGCTGGCCGCGGCGCCAGGCCAGGCTGTTGCCGTGGTCTTCGCTCTGGGCCAGCTGCGGTTCGAAGTCGCCGGTACGGTAGCTGGCCTGCATGCCGGGGCCCAGGCGGTAGCCGCCGGTGCTGCCGTCGCTGCTGACCAGCACCGATCCCTGCACCAGGGTGACCTTGACCTGGTCCTGATACTTCCACACGTTGAATTGGGTGCCGGTGACCCGGGTCTGGCCTTGGCCGGCTCGGACGATGAACGGGTGGCTGCTGTCATGCTGCACCTTGAAGAACGCTTCGCCTCGCGTGAGCGTGACCTGGCGCTGGTCCCTGAAGTTGAAGTAGGTCAGTTCGGTATTGAGGTTGAGCTCCACCGTGCTGCCGTCGCTCAGCTGGACCGTCCGTGCCTGGTTGCCTGCTTCGATGTGCTGGTAGTGGCTGGGTAGCCAGCCTTGCATCCAGCCGATCCAGCCCGCCAGGGGCAAAACCAGCAGGGCGACGGCTGCCGCCGAGGCCATTGGCCGCCAATGATGGCGCCGCCTCGCCACCTGACGCGGCGGCGGGTTGAAGTCGACGACCGTGGCGTTGCGCGGCAAAAGGTCGGCAGTGAACCAGATCTCCAGCATCGCCTGGTATTCGTCGTGGTGGCGCGGGTCCGCTGCCAACCAGCGGGCGAAGGCCTCACGCTCGGCCGGGGTGCAATCGTCGGCGTGCAGGCGCATGCACCACTGCGCGGCGGCGTCGGTGATGGCATCGTCAGGGCTGGGATTGAGGCGGTCTTGGTTCATTGCGGCTCCGGGTTTTGCGCATTCTACTCCTGCCAGGGGGCTCCCGAGAACCGAGGTAATGGCGAATGACTATCAGTTGTGTGTGTTTTTCATCGGGTTCACCCGTGTTTTTCAGCGTTTGAGAACCTTTCCCGGTCACCTGCGGGTTACCCAGGCTATTTCCATAGCCCCCTAATGAAAGCTTTGACATTTGCTGCCTAGGCAGTAATATTTTTACACAATTGTCCGAGCTGCTGTCGATGTCCCATTTCACCCCGCAAAACTTCCAGTCCTGCGCCATCGGCATGCTGCTGGGCCGTGCGGCCATCCTGAAGGACCGTATTCTCGACTGGCACCTCGAATCAGAAGGCGTCACCGCCGCGCAGTTCAAGGTGTTGATCATCGTCACCCAGTGCCAGGTGGATACGCCGGCCGAGGTGTGCCGCTATCTGGGCCTGGACAGCGGCTCGATGACCCGCATGCTCGACCGCCTCGAGCACAAGGGCCTGATCTTGCGCAACCGCTGCGCTGACGACCGTCGCCAGGTACGCCTGGCCCTGACCGCCGAAGGCCAACGCCTGGCCGACCGCTTGCCAGAGATCGGCGCGGCGGCGATGAACGAACTGGTCGGCGTACTGCAGCCTGACGAACTCAAGACCCTTGAAGGCCTGCTGGCCAAGGTCCTGCTCGGTGCCGGCGACCCTCTGACGATCCGCCGCTTCGGCGATCGTTGATCCCTGTTACATATTCCAAGGTATTGTCATGGCCAATAACGCAGACAACTCAACTCCCTCCGCCGCACCCGAACCGTCGCGCAAGCGCAAGGTCTGGCTGCTTGGCCTGTTGCTGGTGGTGCTGCTCGCCGGCGCTGGCGCCTGGGCCTGGTACAGCCTGATCGGGCGCTGGCACGAAAGCACCGACGACGCCTACGTCAACGGCAACGTCGTGGAGATCACCCCGCTGGTCACCGGCACCGTTACCAGCATTGGCGCCGATGACGGCGACCTGGTGCACGCCGGCCAGGTGCTGCTGCAGTTCGATCCCGCCGACAGCGAGGTGGCCCTGCAGTCTGCCGAAGCCAAGCTGGCCCGCACGGTGCGAGAGGTCCGTGGCCTGTACAGCAACGTCGATTCCCTCAAGGCCCAGCTGCAGACCCGCCAGGCCGAGCTGCAGAAGGCCCAGCAGAACTACAACCGACGCAAGGTGCTGGCTGACAGCGGCGCGATTGCCGCAGAAGAAATCTCCCACGCCCGGGACGACCTGACCGTGGCCCAGGCCGCCGTCAACAGCGCCCGTCAGCAACTCAATACCAGCACGGCGCTGGTGGACGACACGGTGGTGTCTTCGCACCCCGAGGTCATGGCCGCCGCCGCCGATCTGCGCCAGGCATACCTGGACCACGCACGCACCACGCTGGTGGCGCCAGTCACCGGTTACGTTGCCAAACGTACCGTGCAGCTCGGCCAGCGTTTGCAGCCGGGCACCGCGACCATGGCAGTCATCCCCCTGGACGAGGTGTGGATCGACGCCAACTTCAAGGAAACCCAGCTGCGCGACATGCGTATCGGCCAACCCGTGGAAATCAGCGCTGACCTGTACGGCAGCGACGTCAAGTACAGCGGCACGGTCGACAGCCTGGGCGCCGGTACCGGCAGCGCCTTCGCCTTGCTGCCGGCACAGAACGCCACCGGCAACTGGATCAAGATCGTCCAGCGCGTGCCGGTGCGCATCCACCTCAGCCCGGATCAGCTCAAGGACCACCCGCTGCGCATCGGCCTGTCCACCGTGGTCGAGGTCGACCTGCACGACCAGAGTGGCCCGGCCCTCGCCCAGCAGCCGCCGCAGCAGGCCAGCTACACCACCCAGGTGTACGACCGTCAGTTGGTCGAAGCTGACCGTCTGATCGCTCGGCTGATCCACGACAACAGTGCCCCTGGCAAGACGGCGCAACGATGAGCAACAACGCTGCGGCGCAGTTCACCCCGCCGAGCCTGCTGCTGACCACCATAGGCCTGTCGCTGGCGACGTTCATGCAGGTGCTCGACACCACCATCGCCAACGTCGCCTTGCCGACCATTTCCGGCAACCTGGGGGTGAGTTCCGAGCAGGGCACCTGGGTAATCACCTCGTTCGCGGTGAGCAATGCCATCGCCTTGCCGCTGACCGGCTGGCTCAGCCGGCGCTTCGGTGAGGTCAAACTGTTCATCTGGGCCACGCTGCTGTTCGTACTGGCGTCCTTCCTGTGCGGAATCTCGCAGTCGATGCCAGAGCTGGTGGGCTTTCGTGTGCTGCAAGGTGTGGTGGCCGGGCCGCTTTACCCGATGACCCAAACCCTGCTGATCGCTGTCTACCCGCCGGCCAAGCGGGGAATGGCGCTGGCGTTGCTGGCGATGGTCACGGTGGTGGCGCCGATTGCCGGGCCGATTTTGGGCGGTTGGATCACTGACAGTTACAGCTGGCCGTGGATCTTCTTCATCAACGTGCCCATCGGCCTGTTCGCTACCGCAGTGGTGCGTCAGCAGATGCGCGCACGGCCGGTGGTCACCAGCCGCCAGCCGATGGACTACATTGGCCTGCTGACCTTGATCGTGGGGGTGGGCGCATTGCAGGTGGTGCTCGACAAGGGCAATGACCTGGACTGGTTCGAGTCGTCGTTCATCATCATCGGCAGCCTGATCTCGGTCGTGTTCCTGGCGATCTTCATCATCTGGGAGCTGACCGACCGCCATCCTGTGGTCAACTTGCGGCTGTTCGCGCACCGTAATTTCCGTATCGGTACCATTGTGCTGGTGGGAGGCTACGCAGGCTTTTTCGGCATCAACCTGATCCTGCCGCAATGGTTGCAGACGCAGATGGGCTACACCGCCACCTGGGCAGGCCTTGCGGTGGCACCGATCGGCCTGCTGCCGGTGATCATGTCGCCGTTCGTGGGCAAGTACGCGCAGCGGTTCGACTTGCGGGTGCTGGCGGGGTTGGCGTTCTTGGCCATCGGCGCCAGCTGTTTCATGCGTGCAGGCTTCACCAATGAGGTGGATTTCCAGCACATTGCCCTGGTGCAACTGTTCATGGGGATCGGTGTAGCGCTGTTCTTCATGCCGACCTTGAGCATCCTGCTGTCGGACCTGCCGCCGCACCAGATCGCCGACGGGTCTGGCCTGGCGACGTTCCTGCGTACATTGGGCGGCAGCTTTGCGGCGTCGTTGACCACCTGGATCTGGATCCGCCGGGCGGACCAGCATCATGCCTACCTGAGCGAGAACATCAGCCAGTTCGACCCGGCGACGCGGCACACGCTGGAGCAGCTGGGCGGGGCCAGCCCGCAAAGCTATGCGCAGCTGGAGCAGATACTCAACGGGCAGGCCTACATGATGTCGACGGTGGATTACTTCACCTTGATGGGCTGGGTATTCGCCGGCCTGATCCTGTTGGTGTGGTTCGCCAAGCCACCGTTCGCTGCCAAGGCCGGGCCGGCGTCGGCAGGGCATTGAGGCCCGGGCAGGGGCCCCCGGCTTATGGCGAACAATGAAACGCTGTACGCCACGAGCGCCTGAGATCTAGCGCTGCCTGGGCAGTGCTAGATCTGGAGGGGCCTAGAGCGATCAAGGCATGCCTTTGGTTTACTGCAAGTGCACCTTCAATTCCCCAGCCGCCTGGCGCATCGCCGCCTTCACCGCAGGCACCTCGCTCAGCGGGTTCAGCAACCCGTAGTCGTGAATCATGCCGTTGTAGCGCACCGACGTTACCGTCACCCCGGCCGCATCCAGTTTGCGTGCATACGCCTCACCTTCATCACGCAGCACATCGAACTGCGCCGTCTGCACCAGCGCTGGCGGCAACCCTTTGAGCTGCTCGCTGCTGGCCCGTAGCGGCGAGGCGTAAATCTGCTCGCGGGCCTTGGCGTCGGTGGTGTAGTTGTCCCAGAACCACTTCATCATCCCTGTGGTGAGGAAGTGGCCCTCGGCAAACTGTTTATAGGAAGCCGTCTCGAAGCTGGCATCGGTCACCGGCCACAACAGCAACTGGAAGCGCAACTGGGGCGTGCCGGCCTCTTTGGCCTTGAGCGCGACCACCGCCGCCATGTTGCCACCGACACTGTTGCCGGCCACGGCCAGGCGCCTGCCGTCCACACCCAGCGCTTTGCCATGCTCGGCCACCCAGCGGGTCGCGGCGTAGGCCTGGTTGATTGCCGTGGGGTAGTGCGCCTCTGGGGAGGGGGTGTAATCCACATAGACGGCCACTGCGCCAGAACCCACCACCAGATCGCGAATCAGCCGCTGGTGGGTCGGGAAGTCGCCCAGCACCCAGCCGCCGCCATGGAAGAACATGAACACCGGCAACTCACCTTGGACGTTGGCCGGGCGCACGATCTGCAGCTTGATCGCCTCACCGTTGACCTTGATGGTACGTGCTGTCACTTCGATGCCAGACAGGTCCACCTTCACCGACGCCTGGGCACCGGCCAGCACGGCGCGGGCATCTTTAGGGCTGAGTTGTTCGAGCGGCTTGCCACCGCCTTTTTCCAAGGCTTCAAGGAAAGCCTGGGTGTGCTGCTCGACACCTGGGCTACCTGCTGCCAGTGCACTGGTTGCAGACAAGGCCAGCAGGCCGGCACTGAGGGTTTTGTGGACAATGTTCATGGGCGAATCCTTTTCTGGGCACGGGTTGTGGGTGGGCGTATCGCCTGGCCTTGGCGGCCATCGCTGCGACCTGTGCGTAGAGTAGGCAGATGCAATGATGGGAAAAAGCCGCTATAAAGCGTTTGACTGTCACCAAGAGCGAGACAATGAACCCGTACGAAGACATGCGCATTTTTGCCCAGGTCATGGAGGCCGGCAGTTTTACCGCCGCCGCCGACCGCCTTGGCATGTCCAAGCAGTCGGTCAGCCGGCGCCTGATGCAGCTCGAAGAGCGCCTGGGCGTACGCCTGCTCAACCGCTCCACCCGGCGCCTGGATGCCACCCCGCTGGGCCAGCATTACTACCAGTCGGCCTTGCGCTTGCTGGGTGAGGTACAGCAGGTGGAGCACGACATCAGCGGCCAGGCCCAGGCCCTGCGCGGCACCCTGCGCTTGAGCGCGCCGTTGTCGTTCGCCATGGCGCACCTGGGGTGCCTGTTGACCGAGTTCCTGCGCTTGCACCCACAGGTGAATGTGGAGGTGGACCTGAGCGATCGGCCCGTGGACCTGATCGGCGAGGGTTATGATCTGGCCTTGCGTATCGGTGCACTGGAGGATTCCAGCCTGATCGCGCGGCGCATTGCCGATGTCGAGCGGGTGTATTGCGCCAGCCCTGCGTATCTTCAGGCGCGGGGCGCGCCGCAGCGGCCCGAGCTGCTGGCCGAGCATGACTGCCTGCCCTATGGCCATTCACGGCAAGTGCAATGGCAGTTCACCCAAGGGGGCAGGGCTCAGGCAATCGCAGTGGCCGGCCGCATGCGCGCCAATAACGGTGAGTTGCTCAGGGACGCGGCGATTGCCGCGATGGGGGTGACTTACCTGCCGACCTTCATCGTGGGGCAGGCGTTGGCGGACGGGCGCCTGGTGAGGGTGCTGGAAGACTGGACGCCGCCGGCGTTGCAATTGTCGGCGGTGTATCCGCAGCATCGGCAGGTGGCCAGGCCGGTGCAGGGGTTCGTCGAGTTCTTGCGCGAGCGGCTGGCGCAGCTTTAGCCGTTGTGGGGTCAGCCGCCAATTTTGCTGCTCATGCGCTCGCCGCGACGCGCTATGCTTGGCCCATGAGCACAGCACCTGCCTTACGCCAACCTTGCCCACCTGGCGCCTGTGACTGCGGCCGCGAGCACTTGGCCGCGCAGCCGCCTGCGGCCCAGCGCATCCTCTTGCTCACCCGCCAGGAGGAGAAGCGCCTGATCGAGCGGCTGGAAAACCTCAAGGACCTCGATGACCTGCAGCGCTTGCAGGCCAGGATGTACGAGAACCTGGGCATCCGGGTTCACATCGCTCCCGGTTACAACGAGGTGCGGACCATGCGCGGAATCGTCATCGAACTCGACGACCAGCCTGGCTTGTGCCGCAAGACCCGCCAGTCGATTCCGGCGGCCATCCGCCGAGGGTTGGAGCGCAACCCGCAGGTGGCTTACCGCTTGCTGGACACCCATGACTTGCTCAGGGATGCCTGAGGCCCAGACGTTGTCATGCCCAATCGCTAATTTTCGGGAAGCTTCCTACGTCTACCAGAGAGCCGCCCTACGCCAGGTGCGTAGCGGCATCCATCACTCAAGGAGACAGGCAATGACTTCCGTTTTCGACCGCGACGATATCCAGTTCCAGGTAGTGGTCAACCACGAAGAGCAATATTCCATCTGGCCCGATTACAAGGCGATCCCCAACGGCTGGCGCGCTGTGGGCAAGAGCGGGCTGAAAAAGGACTGCCTGGCCTACATCGATGAAGTGTGGACCGATATGCGCCCGCTGAGCCTGCGTCAGAAGATGGCTGACGCTGCCGCACAGTGACCGCGCTCAACCTGCTGTGCCTGCCTTATTCCGGGGCCAGTGCCATGGTCTTCAGCCGTTGGCGGCGCAAGTTGCCCGCCTGGCTGCAGGTACGCCCGGTCGAATTGCCTGGGCGCGGCGCACGCATGGGCGAGCCGTTGCACACCGACATGCAGGCCTTGGCCCGGCAGTTGGCCGCCGAACAGCGCCTGGCCGCTGCCGCACCTTATGCGTTGCTCGGCCATAGCCTGGGGGCGCTGCTGGCCTTCGAGCTGGCCCACGAGCTGCAGGCGCTGGGCTGCCCGTCACCGGTGGCGCTGTTCGCCTGCGGTACAGCGGCGCCCACCCGGCGTGAAGACTACGACGGCAAGAACTGGCGCGACCCCAAGAGCGATGACGAGCTGCGCAACGAACTGCGGGCGCTCAATGGCACGCCGGAGGAGGTGCTGGCCAACGCTGAGCTGATGAGCCTGACGTTACCGATCCTGCGTGCCGATTTTCTGCTCTGCGGCCGTTACCGTTACCGCCCGAGGCCTCTGCTGGCGTGCCCGCTGCATGTGCTGGGTGGGCAAGACGACCGCGCCAGTGAAGCGCAGCTGCGCGCCTGGGGCCAGGAAACCCAGGGTGCGTTCACCTTGCAGATGTTTGCGGGCAGCCACTTCTTCATCCATGAGCAGGAGGATCGCGTGCTCACGGCGCTGACTGCAGCACTGGCGCCGCATCGGCTCTGCGCCTGATTGACGTTGCCGCTTGCCTGGGGGAGGCTAGGTGTTTTCCCAGGCAAGAGGCAGACAATGCTGATCGATCCCCACAAGGCCACGCTGCTGGTCGTCGACATCCAGGAAAAGCTCATCGGCGCCATGAGCGATGCCGAGGGCACCCGCGCCCGGGCCCGCTGGCTGCTGGCAGCCTGCACCGATCTTGCGCTGCCGATCGTCATCAGCGAACAGTACCCCAAAGGCCTGGGGCATACCCTGCCCGAACTTCTTGCAGCCGCCCCTGCGGCTGAAGTCGTGGAAAAGACCCATTTTTCCTGCGTTGCCGCCCAGTGCCTGCCAGCCAGCCTGTTGGCGCGAGAGCAAGTGATCGTGTGCGGCATGGAAACCCACGTTTGCGTGCTGCAGAGCGTGCTTGGCCTGTTGGCCTTGGGCAAGCAGGTGTTTCTGGTCGAAGATGCCTGCGACAGCCGTACCCTGGCCAACAAGGCTGCAGGGCTGGCGCGGATGCGCCAGGCCGGTGCGCAGGTAGTCACCCGCGAAATGGTGCTGTTCGAACTCATGGGCAACGCCAGCCATCCGCAGTTTCGCCACATCAGCAAGACCTACCTGGTCGGGGAGCAACCCTGAACGGCCGGCTGTTGGCGGCCGGGTTGATGGCCCTGGCGCTGCTGCAGGGCTGCGCCGGGCGTCGCGAGGAGGCGCCCGAGGCCGACCCCGCCAAGGTGCGTGCACAGCTGCTGCGCTTGTTGCCGGCCCAGGCCAAGGACCGCGAGGGTTGGGCCAAGGATATCCAGGTGGCGTTCGAAGCCCAGCGCATCGCGCCGAGCAAGAGCAACCTGTGTGCGGTGCTGGCAGTGACCGAACAGGAATCGACGTTCAACGCCGACCCGCAGGTCCCCAACCTTGGGCGCATTGCGCGTGCCGAGGTCGACCGACGCGCCGCCAGCCTGCATATCCCGCGGTTGCTGGTGGACGGTGCACTGAATACGGCTTCGGGCAATGGCCAGACTTATCAGCAGCGGCTGCTCGCCGTGCGCAGTGAGAAACAACTGAGTGCGCTGTACGACGAGTTCATCACCCGTTTACCGCTGGGCCGGACCTTGCTGGGTGGGCTGAACCCGGTGCACACCGGCGGGCCGATGCAGGTCAGCGTCGAGTTTGCCGAACAGCATGCCAAGGACTACCCCTACACCTACGATGGCACCATTCGCCAAGAGGTCTTCAGCCGTCGTGGCGGCATGTATTTCGGTATCGGGCATCTGCTGGGTTACCCCGCGCACTACGAGCGCCAACTCTATCGCTTCGCCGACTTCAACGCCGGCTGGTACGCCAGCCGCAATGCCGCGTTTCAGGCAGCCCTGAGCAAGGTGACCGGTGTGCCCTTGGCCCTGGATGGCGACCTGATCGCCCCCGGCGCGATCATGCCAGGCAATACCGAGCAGGCAGCGCGCAAGCTGAGTGTGAAGCTGGGGCTGCGTCACCCGCAGATCCGCAGCCAGCTGGAGCTGGGCGACAGCCTGGCCTTCGAAGACAGCAAACTGTACAGCGGGGTGTTCGCCCTGGCTGACGCGGCCGCAGGCAAGCCGGTGCCGCGCGCCAGGTTGCCGGGGATCCAGCTGAAAAGCCCGAAGATCACCCGCAAGCTGACCACGGCGTGGTTTGCGGGGAGGGTGGATGAGCGTTACCAGCGGTGCATGAAACGTTAGGGCGGCCTGCCGTGGCCCAATCGCCGGCAAGCCGGGGATTGGGCCATGGCGCAGGCTGTATCACCCTTTGCTCAGCGCTCCGACCACCTGATCGATGCTGGTCTTGAGCCCGCTCACGGCGTCTTGCGGGTCACTTTCGACCACCAGCAGGGTGGCCCCCGAGGCCTTGATCACCTCGGCCACTGCCGCATCCGGCTGCCGATGATCGAGCACCAGTGCCACGTCCTGGTCCTTGAGGTTCTCGCCCAGTGCCTTGAGCGTGGCTTCATCCCACTTGCCGTCGGCCGGCAGTGGCTGTTCCACCACATCCAGGTTCATACCGCTGGCCAGATAGCCCAATCGCTCGGACAGGCTGACCACGCTGAGGTTGTCGAGCTCGGCAAGCTTGGTCTGGCTGCTGGCGGTCAATTCCAGCAACTGGCGCTTGAGCGCTGCCAGGTTGCCCTGGATCTTCGCTTTGTCGGCGGGCGCCAGGCGCTCCAGGTCGTTGGCCAGCACATCGGCCATGCGCCCCAGGTTGGTCGGGTTCAGCCAGGGGTAGGCGTCGTAGGCGTCGTCGCCAGTGACCGCGATGCCCGGCAGGGCGCCGTCCACCGGCCGCGCAGCATCGATTTCGACGATGCGGATATTGCTCCGCCGGGCCATTGGATACAGCGGGTCGTCGCGCCAGATCGAGCGCACGCCGATCACCGCATCGGCCTGTTGCGCGGCTTTGGCAAGGCTGGCGCCACCACGGCTGCTGAAGTACGAGGGCTGCCGGCTGGCTGGCAGGTTGGCCGGCGCGGCGCGCTTGAGCTGCACGGCAGTGCCGTCGAGCAAGGCAGCAGCCAGGCTATGGGTCACCGGCAGGGTGGTCAGCACCTCGGTGGCGAGGGCGAGCGAGGGCAGGCCGGTGAGGGCCAGCGCCAGGGTGAGCGGTTTCAGGTTCATGCCGGGTTTCCTTGCAGGCGTGGGACGAGGGCGCGGGCCAGGGCCGCGAGGGCGAAGCAGATGCCGGCAACCAGAATGATCGCGGCACCCGATGGTACCGGCAGGTCGAAGACGATCGGCAACAGGATGCCCAGCAGGGTGCTCAGGGTGGCGATCAGTACCGAGATGAAGAAAAAGCCTTTGAGCGACTGGCTGACCAGGCGCGCGGCAGCGGCGGGGATCACCAGCAGGGCACCGACCAGGATCGCCCCGATCACCTTCACCGACGCCACCGTTACCAGCGTCACCAGCACCACGAACAGGTAGTCCAGGGTCTTCACGGCCACCCCGCGTACGGCGGCCAGCTGTGGGTTGAAGCTGGCCAGCATGATGCGGTTGTACAGTGGCAGGGCCAGCGCCAGCACCAGGGCAGCGACGACGCCCAGCACCACCAGGTCCTGCGCGCTGACCGTCAGCACCGAGCCGAACAGCACGTTTTCGAGGATGTGCACGTTGATCTTGCCGGCCAGCATCAGCAGCAGGCTTGCCCCCAGTGCCAGCGACACCGAAAGGAACACGCCGATCAGCGTGTCCGGCGACAGCCCGGTGCGGTTGCGCAGGAAGTTGAGCAGGATGCCGAACAGCAGGCAGTAGCCGAACAGGCTGCCGTAAGGCCCGGTGTAGGGTTCGCCGAGCAGGATGCCGATGGCCACCCCGGTCAGGGCCGCATGCCCGACGGCTTCGGAGAAGAAGGCAAAGCGCTTGACCACCACCAGGGTGCCCAGGCCGCCCAGTACCGGGCCGATCATCAGGCCGGCGAGCAGTGCGTTGATCACGAAACCGTAGGCCAGTGCCTCGGGCAGGTAGCCAGCGCCGGCCCATTCCTGGACCAGTTGGCGGAATGCTTCATAGCTCATCAGGTGCGGCTCTCGCTGCGCGGGTGGACGGAGAACAGGCTCAGCAGGCGTTCCGGGGTGAGGGCTTGAGCAGGTGGCGCGTCGAACAGCACCTGGCGGCTCAGCCCGGTGACCCGGTCGGCCAGGCGCAGCACCGCTTGCAGGTCGTGTTCGATCCACAGCACGGTGGTGCCGGCCTGGCGCCAGCTCTGCAGCAACTGCTCGAACACCTGGATGCCGGCTTCATCGAGCGC
Organism: Pseudomonas sp. NPDC089743; assembly: GCF_044748785.1. NCBI lineage: Bacteria > Pseudomonadati > Pseudomonadota > Gammaproteobacteria > Pseudomonadales > Pseudomonadaceae > Pseudomonas > Pseudomonas sp. NPDC089743. The sequence continues at coordinate 339,152 of NZ_JBIVGS010000002.1, read as the reverse complement.
TGACATGGGTTCGTCGAGCACCAGCAACTGGGGCTCGGGGATCAGGCCCTGGGCCAGCAGCACGCGCTGGCGTTCGCCACCCGACAAGGCGCCCATGCGCCGCTTGCGTTTGTCGAGCATGCCGACCTGCGCCAGCGCTGTGTCGATGGCCGGTTGCACGCGGCGCGAAAGGCCGAGAAAGGCCGGGCGGCGCTGGCACATCGCGGCCATGAAGTCGTCCACGGTCATCGGCAGGCCGCGGTCGAACTCCAGCGCCTGGGGTACGTACCCGATCACCTGCCGCTCGCCCGGCCAGTGCAGGGTCAGTTGGCCCTGGTGGGGCATCTGCCCGAGCAGTGTCTTGATCAGCGAGCTTTTACCACCGCCGTTGGGCCCGACAATGGCATGCACGCTGCCAGCGGCGACGCTGAACTCGACCTGCTCAAGGATGCGCGTGCGCCCGAGCGTCAGGTCGATGCCTGCAAACTCGATGCCCGGCCCGCCACGCGCCATCAGGTTGGCGGCCGCAGTCATGCGCGGTTCTCCTCGATGGCGCGGACCACGGTGTCGAGGTTGCGCTTCATTTCCACTTCGTACTTGTCCTTGGTGTATTCGCCATAGGAAATGTGCGTCAGCGGATACAGGCGCACCCCGGACTCACGCTGGATGGTCTCGACATAAGCCGATGGGAAGTCCATCTCCGAGAAGATCACCTTGACGTCCAGCGCCTTGAGCTGGTCGATGGTTTTCTTCAGCTGTGCCGGGCTCGGCTCGATGCCGTGGGCTGGCTCGACCACTGCCGTGACCTCCAGGCCGAAGTCGCGCACCAGGTAGTCGTAGGCGGCATGGATGGTGGCCACACGGAAGTTGGCGCCAGGCGCCTCGGTGATCTTGGCCAGCGCTTCGGCGCGCAAACCGCGCAGGCGTTTGGCGTAGGCGCGGGCGTTCTGGGTGTAGAACCTGGCGTTGTCCGGGTCGAGCTTGCCCAGTTCACGGGCGATGTTGTTGACCTGGGCAATGGTGGTGCTGATGGAGAGGAAGGTGTGTGGGTTGACCACTTTGCCGGCACCGCGGGCGGCGATGCCGGTGGCCGCCAGCAGCGGCACGTTCTGGTTGGCTTCGATGGTCTTGATGTCGGGCTTTTCACTGGCGGCGATCATGCGGTCGGCGAAATCGTCATGGCCGACGCCGTTGAGCACCACCACGTCCAGCGTGCCGATCCGCTTGATGTCCTCGGCACGCGGCTCGTAGGCATGTGGGTTGAAGCCTGCGGGAATCAGCGGTACCACTTCGGCCTTGTCGCCGACGATATTGCTCACATAGCTGTAGTACGGGTGCAGGGTAATGCCAATGCGCAGCGGCTTGCCGGCGTCGGCCAGGGCCAGGGCCGGTAACGCGAGGGCCAGGAACAGGGTGAGGGCGGAGCGCAACATGGGGGAATTCCTTGGGTTCAGTGACGGTGTTCGCGGGTGACCCCGGCGTCGTAATGGCTGACCACTTGCTGCCAGCCCGCGGCGGTCAGGGTTGCCTGGCCAAGGTCTTGCGGCACCACGGTGGCGCTGTCGCGGTGCAGCCAGACGTCAGGCTGGCCGCTGTGCTCGTGCGCCACGATCAGCAAAAAACTGCCGGCGACCTCTGGGGCCTGGCTGCGACCGAGGTAGGCACCAGCCTCCAGCCACTGCCATTGGTGGCTGCCACGGCTCTGGCTGCCGGCATCCACCACGAAGGGTGGCAAGCCTTCCTCGGCCAACGACGCCACACTGGGTTGGGCGGCGGTTTCTTCGCGCAGCAACTGGATCTCGTCGTAGGCCACGCGAAGGTCGGTGTAGATGCCTTGCTCGGCGGGCGTCAGGTCGCGGCGTGCGTCGATCTGGTGGCTGGCGATGGCCTGCTCGTCTTCGCGTTCACCGCGCAGCAGCACCACGCCGGCCGCGACGATGACGATCAGCAGGCTGACCAGCAGCACGTAGAGGGTTTCGTGCCCGGCGCCGGCGGGGCGCACCACGTGGGTGCGGCTCATGGTTGGGCCGCTCATGGTTGCGCGATGTCGGCGTGGTCGACTTCCACCACGTGGCCGGGGCCGGCATCGAACAGCACGTAGAACTCGCCGTCGGGGCGCTTGAAGGTCAGCGTCGAGTCATCGCCGAGCTTGCCGCCGACCAGTACTTGCTCGTCGTAGCCGATCACGTCCAGGGTCACGCCCGGCGCGCCGCTGCCGTCCGAGAAGCCACCGGTGCACTTGACCTGGCCGCCATCGACCTCTTCGCATTCGCACATCGGGTTGTGTGCCAGGGCCGGGCCGGCGGCCAGCACCAGCAGGGGCAGGGCGAGCCTGCGGATCATGCGCTTCATTTCTTGCCTCCTTGTTTTTCGAGCCAGGCCACGGTGGCTGGCGAAGCCTTGCTCAGCGGTACCGATGCCTGGTGCATGCTGCCGTCCCAGCCTTCGACGGTGATCCAGATCTGCGCGTCTGGCTTGGTGCGCTCAGGGATCGGCAGGTTGGTCACCATGCGGTAGGGCGCGCCGAAGAAGATGCTGCCGGCGGCGCGCAGGCTGCGAGGTTTGCCAACGCGCAGGTACACGGCTTTGACGTCGTCGATGCAGGCTTTGCAAAGGGCGGCGTTGAAGCTCTTGAAGTAGCCCGCCGGGCCGTCGGCGCGGGGGGCTTCGCTGCGCAGCTCGGCCAAGTCCAGCGTGTAGGGGCCGACCTGGATATCGCTGACCTGGTTCACGCCCAGCCCGGCATCACCGCGAAACAGCTTGGCGTCGGCGAAATACTTGGGCATGAAGCCCAGCGGGATGAGGATCAGCAGAATGTTCAAGTGAAAGCGCCACTTCAGCCACCATTGCTTGAATGGGCGGGTGGGCAGGGCCTGGGCCTGGCTCATGGGCGGATCTCCACAGGGGTGTCGCTGGCGGTGGCGCGGGGCCGGGGCGCACGCTCGCTGCGCTTGAGGGCGGCGGCGGTTGCCTGGGCGGTACGCTTGGTCCAGATCAGCAGGCCGCTGAATACCATCAGGGTCAGCAGCAGGCCGAAGAAGAACCAGATCAGCTTGACCGGCAGGCCGCCGAAGTCGCCGGTGTGCAGTGGGCGCATGGATTCGGTGACGAACTCCAGGGCGGAGCGGTCGCTGATCAGGAACTGGCTGTCGACCTTGCGTGTGTAGGGGTTGACGTTGGCAGTCTGGAACATCAGCGGGTACCAGCCCGGGCCATTGAGGGTGATATGGCTGTAGGCCGTGGCGGGCAGCGAGATGGCGTTGATTTCCAGGCCAGGGATGGCCAGGCCGGCGATGCGCGCCGCTTCGTCCAGGTCGATCCGCGGGGCAGGGCTGCCATCGGCGGTTTGCGGTACATCTTCCCGGGCGATCACGGGGGTGATCGGTTGGCTGGAGATGGTGATGTGGTTGTCGAACAGGATCGCCTGGATCAGGAACCAGGTGCCGGTGATGGCAATGACCGCGATGAACCAGATCGACCAGACCCCGGCCAGGCGATGCAGGTCGCCCCAGAAGATGCGCGAGCCATGGCCGGTGCGCACGGGCTTGAAGAAGCCTCTCCAGAATTTCTTGTACACCACCAGGCCAGTCACCAGCGAAGCGAGCATCGGCAGGCCCAGCAGCGAAACCAGGTACCAGCCCCAGCTGAAACCATTGGTGAAGGGCACCAGCCACCAGCCGTGCAGGGCACGGGTGAACGCTTCGAAGTTGAAGTCAGGGACCTTGCCCTGGATGGCCCCGGTGTAGGGGTTGACGTACAGCGTCGGGCTGCTGCCGTCGGGCAGGGTCACCCCGGCGTTCAGGGCGAAGTGCGAACCGTCTGGCTGCCTCAGTGTGCGCACCACCATATCCGGTTCGGCCTTGTGCAGGGCGTCCAGCACCTGCTGGAAGCTCAGGCGTTCGGCGCTGTCGTCAGGCTTGCTGGCGCGCACATCGGGGTTGGCCAGCCAGACGATTTCCTGGCTGACCACGGCAAGCATGCCGGTGAAGCAGACGATCAGCACGAAGAACCAGATCGGTAGGGCGAGCCAGCTGTGGACCAGGAACCACAGCTTGGACTTGGATTTTTTGCTTGATTTGGCCATGGGTCGGTCTTCTGAAAATGAGGGTCGAGCATAAGCCCAACCACAAGGGCTGCATCTATAAAGACGAATGAGAATGGAAATCCTGCCTATTTAAATGCAAGCAAATGTTTCAGAAAAGCAAAAGCCGACAGGGCGCGGGGCGCCGTGTCGGCTTGCGGGCCTTGAAGGATCAGGCGCTGGTGAGGGCGACCGACGGTTGCGCTCTGTCATGTCGGCGCGCGAGGTCCTGGTACAGCGCCTGGCCGATTTCGGCGGCGCGCGACGGCAGTACCGACAGCAGGGTGTCGCTCAGGCCATGGCTGCCCTCGCAGAAACCTTGCAGGTACACCGAAGCTTCAAGGTCCGGGCTGGACAGTACCCGGTAGTTGCGATCGACGTTGAAGTCCTCGAGGTAACCGGCCAGCGGCGCCAGCAGGTCGCGATGCGAGCGGCGCTCGTAACCGGTTGCCAGAATGACCGCATCGTAACGGTGGGTCTGATGCTGGTCGGTGGCCAGGTCACGCAGGGTGAGTTCGATGCCGTGGCGGGTGGCGACAACCGCTTCCACCTGGCGGCGGCACAGCACGTTGTGGCGCACCTTGTGCGAAACCTTCTGGCGGTAGAGGATGCCGTAGATGCGCTCGATCAGGTCCAGATCGACCACGGAGTAGTTGGTGTTGTGGTATTCACCCAGCAGCTTGGCACGCTGCTCGGCCGGCTCGTTGTACACAAGGTCGGTGTAGTCGGGCGAGAAGATCTCGTTGACGAATGGGCTGTCGTCTGCGGGCTTGAGCGCCGAACCGCGCAGGATCATGTCGACCTTGACCGACGGATAGCTGTCGTTGAGGTCGATGAAGGCTTCGGCGGCGCTCTGGCCAGAGCCGATTACCGCGATGCGCATGGGTTTGCCTTCGGCGCAGGGCAACTTGTTCAGGCTGCTCAGGTACTGGGAGTGGTGGAAGACCCGCGGGTCGTCCTTGAAGGCGCCGAATTTTTCCGGGATTTTCGGCGTGCCGCCGGTGCCCACCACGACCGAACGGGTACGGCGGCTGTATTCACGCCCCTGCGCATCTTGCGAAACCAGGCGCAAATGCTCGACCCGGCCAGCCTTCACCTCTGGCTCAATGCGCAGCACGTGCTCGCCATAGACGGCTTGAGTGGCGAAATGTTCGGCGGCCCAGCGCAGGTAGTCGTTGTACTCCAGGCGGCAGGGGTAGAAGGTGCCCAGGTTGATGAAGTCGGCCAGGCGCTGCTTCTGGTGCAAGTAGTTGACGAAACTGTAGGGGCTGGTGGGGTTGCGCAGCGACACCAGGTCCTTGAGGAAGGATATCTGCAACTCGCTCTGGGTCGCCAGCGTTTCACCATGCCAGCGGTATTGCTCCTGCTTGTCGATGAACAGCGCGTCGAGGGCACGGCCCTGGGTCTGGGCGAGTTCCTCCAGGGCGATGGCCAAGGCCAGGTTGGAAGGGCCAAAGCCCACGCCGATCAGATCCTTGATGGTTTCTGGGTTTGAAGACTGGCTCATGGCTGCGATCCCATAATGGTCGAATGTGTGCGCCCGCCGGGGCTCCGGCGCCTGCGTGAGTACATTGGTTGGAACGAGCCATGCACCGGGGAATTTACTGAACGCATCGTCCACGGCCTGCTGGCAGGCTAAAGAACTGCGCTGCGCGGCCGATAGGCAGGTCAACGCAAGGACCTATTTCAAGGCAGGGACCGGAACATGACAGGTATCGCGGCAATCACCCTCAACAACGTCTCGGCGCAGGCCACCGGCAGCACTGAAGCGGTAAAAAGCGAAGACGCACAGAAAAGTGCAGCGCCCGCCGCGTCGGCAGAAACGCCCAAGGCTCAGGGTGGCGGCGGTGCGCAAGGTGCGCAGCAAAGCGATGAGAGCTCGGAGCCTGCGCACATCAAGCAATTGCGCGAGATGATCAAGCAGCTGCAAAAGCAGTTGGCCGAAGAGCAGAAGCAACTGGCCAGCCTGATGGCGAAGAACATGGAAGAGACGGCCAAAACCGCTGCCGTGAGTGCCAGGCAGTCGAGCATTGCGACGATCACCGGCCAGATCATGACGGCCACGGCGCAACTGCTCGAAGCGTTGCAGCAGACCGGTGGCAGCACGGCGGGTACGGTCGTCAACACTCAGGCCTGAGTGCAGGCAAGCCGGCCCGCCTGCGGACAGCGCCGCAAACGGGCCAGCCGAGCTGAACCCTTACTCTGAAGCCAGCCGGCTCTTGTTCTGGCGGTCCGACTTGTACTGCATCGCGACGGCCGGTGCGGGTTTGGCGGTGCCGGTCTCAAGCCACTGGCGCATGCGGCTGGCATCGGCAAAGTGGGTGTACTTGCCGAAGGCATCGAGGATCACCATGGCCACCGGGCGGTTGTCCATGCGCGTGAGCAGCACCAGGCAATGCCCGGCCTCATTGGTGAAGCCAGTCTTGGTCAGCGTGATGTCCCAGTTGCTCTTGTTGACCAGGTGGTCGGTGTTGCGAAAGCCCAGTGTGTAGTTGGGCTTGCGGAAGGCCACGGTTTTTTCGCGGGTGGTCGACAGCTCGCTGAGCATCGGGTATTTGCGTGACGCCATCAGCAGTTTGGCCAGGTCGCGGGCGCTGGAGACGTTGTGCGTCGACAGGCCGGTTGGCTCGACATAGCGGGTGTGGGCCATGCCCAGGCTGCGGGCTTTGGCGTTCATGGCCTTGATGAAAGCCGGGTAGCCCCCTGGGTAGTGGTTGGCCAGGGACGTGGCGGCGCGGTTTTCCGACGACATCAGGGTGATGAGCAGGGTTTCGCGGCGGTTGAGCTGGCTGCCCAGACGCACGCGCGAGTACACGCCTTTCATGTCCGGGTTGTTGGCGATGGTCATGGTGAGCATCTCATCCATGGGCAGCTTGGCGTCCAGCACCACCATCGCGGTCATCAGTTTGGTCACCGAGGCAATCGGTACCACTCGGTCGGCGTGGCTCGAATACAATTCTTTGTTGGTATTGAGGTCGATCAGCAGGGCGCTGCCGGAAGCCAGATGCAGCTTTGAGGGGTCGCGTTGAATCTGGGCTGGGGGTTGTGCAGCAGCGGTCGACGGTAGGGTCGCGGTACCTGTGAGCAACAGCAGCAGGCTGAGGATGGACAGGGATGTTTTCACGTTCAGGCTCACTAAAAGTTGGTATGTCGTTGGCTGTGCAAGGGTTTTCCCCCAAAAACCGCTGCATTGTGGAGTATGGCTCAAGTGCTGTCGAATACTCGTCCAGCCACTTGGCCGAAATGAAAAAACCTTCATGCTGTAACGGTTATGCTCCATCCGTTCGTCGGTTTCACGCCGGCAAAAAAAGACCCGCCGAAGGCGGGCCAGAACAGGGCAGGGAGCAACGCACAACACATTCGTTTCAAGCGAGCAGGCAGTCGTCCTTGAGTCGATCGGCAAGGGCCTGGGCGGATGCACGGGTTGCCAACGGTCCGCTGACCGCTTCACCGTTGCGCACCAGGTACCAGCATGCCAGCAGCCCCTGCTCACGCAGAGTCGAGGGGACGGCACTGCCGACGACGGACATGATCTGAATAGTGGCCATAGGGACCTCCTGTAAACATGCCGCTACCTTACGCAGTGGCCAGCGAGGTTTGAAATCGACTCGCTCAATAGTGTTCATCAGCTTTATCAACTGTTCTCGACGCTGCCGTACTATCGCCCGTAGCACTGTCAGCTGAGCGCAGGGAAACGGTAAAGGTTGTGTAAGGACGATAAACGGGCAGGTCTGTTACGCTGAACAAACGTTTCAGCTACGAGCAAGGAGCGATTGATGACGTCAACTCCCAGCAGAGACACCGTGCTGTGCATTTCCCTGGCGGGCCGGCCAGGCCATTTTGGCGTTCGCTTTCATAACCACCTGTACCGGCAACTGGGTCTGGATTATTACTACAAGGCGATGAGCACCCATGACTTGCCGGCCGCTGTGGCAGGTATCCGCGCGCTGGGCATCCGCGGCTGTGGGGTTTCCATGCCGTACAAGGAGGCCTGCATGGCCTTGGTCGATGAGGTTGACCCGTCGGCGGCAGCCATCGAGTCGGTGAACACGGTGGTCAACACGGCAGGTCATCTCAAAGCGTACAACACCGACTACCTGGCAGTGCGGCAGTTGCTCGAACAGCATCGTGTCGACCCGTCCACAGCCTTTGCCCTGCGCGGCAGTGGTGGCATGGCCAAGGCGGTGGCCAGTGCGCTGCGCGATGCGGGGTTCAAAGAGGGCATCATCGTCGCCCGCAATGAGCAGGCGGGGCGGCAGCTGGCTGATGTATGTGGCTACCGTTGGGTCGCCGAGCTAGGTGACCGGTGCCCGCCGATGCTGGTGAATGTGACGCCGATCGGCATGGCAGGCGGGCAAGAGGCCCACCAGTTGGCGTTCAGCGAGAACGCCATCGCCGCCGCGCAGCGGGTCTTCGATGTGGTGGCGATGCCGGCGCAGACGCCCTTGATCCAGCACGCCCAGGCCCTGGGCAAGCCGGTGATCACTGGTTTGGAAGTGATCGCGTTGCAGGCCCTGGAGCAATTCGTGCTGTATACCGGCGTGCGGCCTACACGGGAGCAGGTCGAGGCTGCAGTGGCCTACGCCCGGGGCGCCTAGCGCCGCTTTTGCGGCCTCCTCGCGGGCATAGCCGTGAGGAGGCCATCCATACCCACATTCAGAACGCCTTGTGGCCCTTGTCCAACTGCTGGTCCACCAGGGCCCGGCCATGGGCCAGCGACACATGCTGAGCATTCTCAAGGTCTGAGAAGAATTTCATCGGCATGGACAGGCGCTTGCTGGTGTGGCCTTGCGGATCGGTGATCAGGCAGCCCGCAGAGTAGGGCAGAGGGGAGTCGGGATGAGGCATCACACTGGCGGTGATGGTGTGGTCGCGGTATTCACAGTGAAGAGATTGCATCGTCCTTACCTCGCTGTGGCTAGTGAAGCTGTTACCTTCATATACCACAGCGAGGGGCCGGGAGTTCCCGGCCTGACGAGCGCGCGCCGACGAGGATCAGCGGCTTGGATCAGCCCTTGAGTTCAGAGGGCTGAATCACCTCGACCCAGTAGCCGTCCGGGTCCTTGACGAAGGCCAGGTGGTTCATGCGGCCGTCTTCCAGGCGTTTCTGGAACGGCACGTTCAGCGCTTCGAAGCGGGCGCAGGCCGTGCGAACGTCCGGTACCGAAATGCAGATATGGCCGAAGCCACGTGGGTCGGTGTTGCCGTTGTGATAGGCGAACGCCGGATCGTTTTCAGTACCGTGGTTGTGGGTCAGTTCGAGCACGCCGGGGATCGACTTCATCCACTGATGGCGCTCGGCGTCGTCGGCCGGAATCTGCGCTGGGTCGACCAGGGCCAGGAAATACAGGCTGAAAGCCGCTTCCGGGAAGTCGCGTTTGTCGACCAGGCGGAAGCCCAGGACACGGGTGTAGAAGTCCAGCGACTTCTCGATGTCCTTGACCCGCAGCATGGTGTGGTTGAAGACGAATTGAGCAGTGGCGTTGTCGGGCTGTGCGGTGACGCCAGGCAGGTTTTGCAGATCGTGCAGGCTCATGGGTACTCCAGGAACGGGGCTGGCAGCGGGGCCAGCGGAACAGACAGGAGAGCCATGATACGGCAGTGAACCGATTGCGCAAATGAAAGCGCCCTGCACGAGTGCAGGGCGCTGGAATTAGAGGCCCGCGTGTGCGGGCGCGTGATGGGGTCGCTAGTCCTTTAGCTGTCTCGATATTGAGCCTGCCCTTGTGAAAAAAGTGTGAAGCACGCGTTGACGTTTCATCAGCGCAGCCAACTTTCCACCGTGCCGGCCCCGTACTGTTCTTTCCACGCCTTCAACCCGCGGTGGTTACCACCTTTGGTTTCGATCAGCTCGCCGGTGTGCGGGTTTTCATACACTTTCACCACGCGCGGGCGGCGTTGTTGCTTTGGCGCACTGGGTGCGGCGCCCCGGGTGACGGCCTTGGGATCGAGGATGGCGATGATGTCGCGCAGACTTTTGTCATAGCTTTTCATCAGGCCGACTAGTTTCTGCTCGAATTCGATTTCACGTTTTAGGCCGGCATCCTTTTTCAGCGCCTCCAGTTGAGCCATCTGTTCCTGGAGCGCTTTTTCGGCAGCACGAAACTCTGCAAGTCTGGACACTGTAATCACTCCTGTACGGCATCTGTGGCAGGGCGTGACGAACATTGAAGAGAAATAACGCCGGCCACGCGGTGGGTTTTAACTGTTCGCTGATAACGAGTGTAGACACTTGTGGCAATTGGGTAAACCGCAAACTTTTCCAATTAACCAGGGAACTTTACAAGTGTTTCGTGCGGTAATTGCGATGTGCGACAGGCTGCCAGTGCAGCGTTTCTAGACCATGGTCCAATGGTGCGGGCCAGCGCCTTCACGCAATCATTTGCCATGATGGTCGGGCATTGTTCGGCCGGGTCTTGTCTGCGCCGCGCGCCTTCGCCGTGCATTGATTTCTGCCTTTCTCTGGATGTTCCCTCGCATGTTTGCCCCTTTTTCTCCCGCCCCTGGGCGCCGAGTTGCCGGCCTGTTGCTGATGTGTGCCGGTGCGCACGCCCAGGCCGCCGGATTTGTTGAAGACACCCGTGTCAAGGTCGAAGCCCGCACCGTTTATTTCAACCGGGATTTTCGTGACGGCCACAGTACTTCCAGCCAGGGCGCGTCCAAGCGGGAAGAGTCGGCGCAAGGCTTCATGCTCAATGTGCAGTCGGGTTATACCGAAGGGCCGGTAGGCGTCGGTGTGGATGCAGTGGGCATGTTGGGTATCAAGCTCGATTCCAGCCCGGCGGACAGTAACAGCGGTTTGTTGCCTTCTTCGGGTCATCACCCAAGGCACGCGGCTGACCAATACGCGAAGCTCGGCCTGGCCGCCAAGGTCAAGGTGTCCGCTACCGTGCTCAAATACGGTTCGCTGATGCCCGATGTTCCCCTGTTGAAATACAACGATGGCCGCCTGTTGCCGACGATGTTCCACGGCGCCATGCTCACTTCCGAAGCAGTGCGCGACATGAAGTTCACGCTGGCCCGCCTGAACAAGTACACCGCCCGCGATTCAACCGACCGCCAGGACATTCGCGTGCATTGCAAAAACAAGCGCTATGCCTGTGATATCGAAGCCGACCACTTCGACCTGGCAGGGCTGGATTACCGCTTCAATGAGCGGGTCAGTGCTCACTACCAAGTAGCCAAGCTGGAAAACATCTACCGCCAGCACTTCCTTGGCCTGGTCGCCAGCCAGCCGCTTACGGTGGGCAGCCTGTCGGCCGACCTGCGCCTGATCAAGAGCGATGACATCGGGAATGCCCGGGCAGGCCAGATCGATCACCGCGCCTTCAGCGGGATGCTCGGGTACAACCTGGGCGGCCACAAGGTCAGTGCGGGCTGGCAGCGCATGTATGGCGAAAACGCCATGCCGTACCTCGATGGTAGCAACCCGTACTTGGTCAACTATGCACAGGTCAACGACTTCGCCGCCGCGCAGGAGCGCTCATGGCAGTTGCGTTACGACTATGACTTCAAGGCCCTGGGTGTGCCGGGGCTGACGTTTTTCACCCGTTACATCAATGGCGACCACATCAAGGTCCCGGGCAGTAATGTCCAGGGCAAAGAGTGGGAGCGCGACACCGAGCTCAAGTACCAGGTACAGAGCGGTACTTTCAAAGACGTCAGCGTGCGCCTGCGCAATTCCACTTACCGCAGCAACTACGAAAAGTGGGCGCGTGACATGGACGAAACACGGGTCATCGTCAGCTATAGCTTCTCGATCTTTTGAGTGCACTTTGCCAAACACTCGCTACCGGCCGACAATGGCTGCTGGTGCATGTTCAGGGCTAAGCCATGAAAGACCTGTTGTTGATTGGTATCGGCCCGGGCGACCCACGCCAGGTGACCTTCGAGGCCGTCGAGGCGTTGGGTCGCGCTACCGTCTTCTTCGTGCTCGACAAGGGTTCGGACAAAGACGAACTGGTTAACCTGCGCAAGACCATCGTCGATCGTTACAAGCCGCAGGGCGGCTACCGCTGGGTACAGGTAGCGGACCCACAGCGGGATGCTCAAGCGCACGATTATGTGAGTGCGGTCCAGGACTGGCACCACCAGCGCGCAGCCTTGTACGCCCGGCTGATAACCGATGAAATGCGCAGTGAGGATGTCGGCGCCTTTTTGCTATGGGGCGAGCCGGGCTTGTATGACAGCACCCTGCGCGTTCTGCAGTTGGTTCGCGAACGTGGGGTGGCATTGCGCCTGCAGGTTATCCCGGGCATCAGCAGTGTGCAGGCGCTGGCGGCGCGCCATCAGATTGCGCTCAACCGTATAGGCGAACCCGTGGTGGTTTTACCGGGGCGGCGCCTGGCGCGACAGGGGCAGATCGACAATGTGGTGGTGATGCTCGACGGGCAATGCGCTTTTACCCACATCGACGACCCCGGGCTGGTGATCTATTGGGGGGCTTACCTGGGTACGCAGGACGAAGTGCTGATCGCCGGGCCTTTGCAGGCAGTGAAAGCGCAGATTCTGCAGGTGCGCGAAGAGGCGAGGGCGCGCAAGGGGTGGATCATGGACACGTATTTGTTACGGCGCGAGGCATGGGCTTGAGGCGGCCTCTTCACGGTAAACCGCGAAGAGGCGCTACCGAGGTCAACGCTGACCCAAAATTGCGGACACTTTATCGCGCAACTGATCGATGCTGAACGGCTTGCCAATCATGTGCATGCCCTCGGGAACATCGAGGCTTTCGGCGTAGCCGCTGGCAAACAGCACAGGCAGGGTGGGCCGCAGAGCACGGGCCCTTGCTGCCAGTTCTTCACCGCGCATGTCCGGCAGGCCGACATCGGTCATCAGCAGGGCCAGCGACTGGTCTGGGTTTTCAAGGATCGCCAGCGCGGCGTGGGCGCAACTCGCCTCGAGGGTTTCGAAGCCCAGTTCGGAGCCCAGTTCGTCGAGCACATCGACCATCAACATACGGACGATGTCGTCATCTTCGACTACCAAGAGGTGCATTTTGTGATCCTGTACCAGAAGAATGTCTTTATTCTGGGCGCCGGCCAGCGTCAGAAGTTCCATGAGGATACCGATCGTTACGATTGGATGGAACGATTGCTGAAGGTAACCTTCAAATACTGGCTAAATGCCCTGCCACGGCCAGCAAAGCTGGTTAGACTCGCTATAAACCGGTGAGCGCGGCGGCATACTAAGAACAGGCTTTATCCGCCACACCGTTCAATGGACTTTTTCGCTCGGGCGTCTTCAAATGATTCAAGCAGCCTCGATGGACCAGCAAAGCTTCCGCAAGCTGTTGAGCCGCAACATCGGCCTGCCCCTTGGGGTGGGCCTGCTCGGTGCCGTAGCTTTCGTTGCGGTCATCAACTACCTGTTGTCGGCCATGCAGTGGGTCGAGCATACCGATCGGGTGATCGGCAATGCCAATGAAGCGATCAAGTTGTCGATCGACATGGAAACCGGCATGCGCGGGTTTCTCATCACCGGTGACGAGCGCTTCCTGGACCCCTACGAGGTTGCCAAACCCAAGATCAAGGGCAGCCTCACCAGCCTGCGCGGCATGGTCGCGGACAACCCTCAGCAGGTCGACCGCATCGACCGCCTGATCGCCCTGCAGGACGCCTGGAATGACTTCGGTGGCGAGATGATCGCCCAGCGCCGCGATGGCGGAGATTATCGCCAGTCGGTCGTCAACGGCCGCGGCAAACGCATCACCGACGAGATCCGCAAGGAATTCGATGACCTGGTCGACACTGAGCAGCAGCTGCGCATGGCCCGCAACGAGAAGGTCAGCAACGTTACGGTGACCGCCATCTCGGCGTTCGTGCTGTTGATCGTTGGCCTGAGCGCCTTGCTGGCCTACCTGGGCCGCCGCGACCTGATGGCGCTGTCTACCAGCTACGATGACAACCTCAAGGCTCAGCAGCGCTCGGCCGAGCGCCTGGAACAGCAGGCCTGGTTGCGCAACGGTCAGACCCAGCTGGCCGAACAGGTGCTGGGGCAGCTGACCCTGCCGATGCTTGGCGAAAACATCCTGCGCTTCTTCGCCAGCTACCTGGGTAGCGTGGTCGGCGCGCTGTACGTACGTGACGGCCACGGCCGCCTGGTGCGCGTGGCCAGCTATGGCCTGGACGCTGAGGAGCAGGGCCGCGAACAGGTGCTGGCGGCCCACGATGGCCTGTTGTCGCAGGCAGTACGCGAAGGCCGCCTGCTGCGCCTGGATGACCTGCCCGAAGACTACTACCGTCTCAGCTCCGGCCTGGGTAGCGGCTTGCCGCGCAGTGCCTTGCTGATGCCGGCCGTCGACGATGGCCAGATCAACGGCGTGATCGAGCTGGGCTTCCTGCGGCCGTTGCAGGAGCGTGACGACGAGCTGATGGAGCGTGTGGCTGGCAACCTCGGCATGTCCATCGAAAGCGCCCGCTACCGCCAGCGTCTTCAGGAAGTGCTGGCCGAGACTCAGCAGCTCAACGAAGAGCTGCAGGTGCAGCAGGAAGAACTCAAGACTGCGAACGAGGAGCTGGAAGAGCAGTCCCGCGTGCTCAAGGAGTCCCAGGCTCACCTTGAGACCCAGCAGGCCGAGCTCGAGCAGACCAACGAGCAACTGTCCGAGCGCACCGATGCCCTGGATCGCAAGAACGACGAGCTGCTTCAGGCCCAGCAAGAACTGCAGGCCCGCGCCGACGACCTGCAGCGTTCGAGCAAGTACAAGTCCGAGTTCCTCGCCAACATGTCCCACGAGCTGCGCACGCCGCTCAACAGCTCGCTGATCCTGGCCAAGCTGCTGGCGGAGAACGGCGAGGGCAACCTCAGCGCAGAGCAGGTCAAGTTCGCCGAGTCCATCTATTCGGCCGGCAATGACCTGCTCAACCTGATCAACGACATTCTCGACATCGCCAAAGTCGAGGCAGGCAAGCTTGAAGTGCGCCCCGAGACCACTCAGCTGGAGCGCCTGGTCGAAGGCCTGCGCGGCATGTTCCTGCCGCTGGCCGAGCACAAGGGCCTGGCTTTCCAGGTCAAGGTCGAGCCCCCTGTGCCGGCGACACTGTTCACCGACCGCCAGCGCCTGGAGCAGATACTCAAGAACCTGCTGTCCAATGCCGTCAAATTCACCGACCACGGCCAGGTCAGCCTGACCATCAGCCATCAGGCAGGCGCGGGCATCGTGTTTGCCGTACGCGACTCGGGCATCGGTATCGCCCCCGACCAGCAGCAGGCGATCTTCGGCGCCTTCCACCAGGTGGATGGCAGCAGCAACCGCCGCTATGGCGGCACCGGGCTGGGCCTGTCGATCTCCCGCGACCTGGCACATTTGCTCGGTGGGCAGATCAGCGTCGACAGCAGCCCTGGCCAGGGCAGTGTGTTCAGCCTGACGATGCCCGAACGCTACGAAGCCGAGGCCGAGGAAATCGAGGCCCACAGCCTGCGACCGGCAGTCGACACCTTGCCGCCGGCGCCCCAGGTCGCCACGGCAGCGTTGCCGAAACTGCCTGCACCGACCTTCGCCGATGACCGCGAGCACGCCCCGTTCGGCAACCGCTGCATCCTGGTGATCGAGGACGAGCCGAACTTCGCCCGTATCCTCTTCGACCTGGCGCACGAACTGGGCTACAGCTGCCTGGTGGCCCAGGCCGCCGACGAGGGCTTCGCACTGGCCGCCCAGTACATTCCCGATGCGATCCTGCTGGACATGCGCCTGCCCGACCACTCCGGCCTCACCGTGTTGCAGCGCCTCAAAGAGTTGGCTGGCACCCGCCATATCCCGGTGCACATCATCTCCGTGGAAGACCGCGTCGAGGCGGCCATGCACATGGGGGCGGTGGGCTACGCGGTCAAGCCGACCAGCCGCGAAGAGCTCAAGGAAGTGTTCGCGCGCCTGGAAGCCAAGCTCACGCAGAAGCTCAAGCACATCCTGCTGGTGGAGGATGACGACCTGCAGCGCGAGAGCATCGCCCGCCTGATCGGCGACGACGATGTCGAGATCACCGCCGTCGCCCTGGCACAGGACGCCCTGGCGTTGCTGCGCGAGAACATCTACGACTGTATGATCATCGACCTCAAGCTGCCCGATATGCTCGGCAACGAGCTGCTCAAGCGCATGACTGCAGAAGATATCCGGTCATTCCCACCGGTGATCGTCTATACCGGGCGCAACCTCACCCGTGAGGAAGAGGCCGAACTGCTCAAGTATTCGCGTTCGATCATCATCAAGGGCGCACGCTCGCCAGAGCGTCTGCTCGACGAAGTGACGTTGTTCCTGCACAAAGTCGAATCGCAGCTGTCCCATGAGCGCCAGCGCATGCTCAAGACCGCGCGCAGCCGTGACAAGGTCTTCGAAGGGCGCAAGGTGCTGCTGGTGGACGACGATGTGCGTAATATCTTCGCCCTCACCAGTGCCCTGGAGCACAAGGGCGCCATCGTCGAGATCGGCCGCAACGGGCGTGAGGCCATCGAGCGGCTGGAGCAGCATGATGACATCGACCTGGTGCTGATGGATGTGATGATGCCGGAAATGGATGGCTTCGAGGCTACCCGCCTGATCCGCCAGCAGCCGCGCTGGCGCAAGTTGCCGATCATCGCCGTGACCGCCAAGGCGATGAAGGATGACCAGCAGCGCTGCCTGCAGGCCGGCGCCAATGATTACCTGGCCAAACCGATCGACCTGGACCGCCTGTTCTCGTTGATCCGTGTGTGGCTGCCGCAACTGGAGCGAATTTGATTAGCGAGCGCAACACCGACATCGAGATCAGGCTGCTGATCGAGGCGATCTACCTCAAGTACAGCTACGATTTTCGCAACTACTCCGGCGCGTCGATCAAGCGCCGGATACTCCATGCCCTGCGCCAGTTCGATTGCGCTACGGTGTCGTCCCTGCAGGAACGGGTGCTGCACGACCCGGGCATGTTCATGCAGTTGCTGCAGTTCCTGACGATCCCGGTCAGCGAGATGTTCCGCGACCCGAGCCACTTTCTTGCCCTGCGCAACGAGGTGGTGCCGCTGTTGCGCACCTGGCCGTCGATCAAGATCTGGATCGCGGGCTGCAGCACCGGCGAAGAGGTGTATTCGATGGCCATCCTTTTGCGCGAGGAAGGCCTGCTGGAGCGCACCATCCTGTATGCCACCGATATCAACCCGCGCTCCCTGGACAGGGCCAAGCAGGGCATCTACTCGATGCAGAGCATGCGCGAGTATGAAGAAAACTACCGCCTGGCCGGCGGACGGCGCGACTTTGCCGAGTACTACACCAGCGCCTATGGCAACGCCATCATGGACAGCAGCCTGCGCGACAACGTGACCTTCGCCGACCACAGCCTGGCCACCGACAGCGTGTTCTCCGAAACCCAGCTGGTGTCGTGCCGCAACGTGCTGATCTACTTCAACAAAGAGCTGCAGGACCGCGCCCTGGGGCTGTTCCATGAGTCCTTGTGCCACCGTGGCTTTCTGGTGCTGGGCAGCAAGGAATCGGTGGATTTTTCCGCTTATAGCGACCGTTTCGAGCCGCTGGTCAAGCCCGAACGGATCTACCGCAAATCATGAACGGCATAAGCGCGGTGGTGATCGGGGCTTCGGCGGGCGGCGTGCAGGCGCTGTTTCAGGTGCTCGGCGGCTTGCCCCCGGCATTCGCGACGCCGGTGCTGTGTGTGCTGCACCTGCCCGATGACCGTCATAGCCATCTCGCCGACGTGCTGCAGCGGCGCCTGCACAGGCCGGTGCACGAGGCGCGGGACAAAGAGGTCATCGCCCCTGGCCAGATCTACGTGGCGACGCCCGGTTATCACTTGTCGGTCGAGCAGGATCTGAGCCTGTCGCTGAGCCAGGAGGAGCCGGTGCATTTCTCGCGCCCGGCCATCGACTTCCTGTTCATCTCGGCAGCCGATGCCTATGGCGCGGGCCTGCTGGGTGTATTGCTCACCGGCGCCAACGAGGACGGCGCCAAAGGCCTTGCCTACATCAAGAACAGCGGCGGCCGGACCGTGGTCCAGGACCCCCGCGACGCCCAGGTAGCGCTGATGCCGGAGGCCGCTTTGGCGCTCCACCAGCCCGACCTGATTCTTTCTTTGAGCGGTATCGGGCAATTGCTCGCCAACCTGGAATCCAGTGCATGCTAAGCCACATCACCGCCAAACTGCTGATCGTCGATGATCTGCCGGAAAACCTCCTGGCCCTCGACGCCCTGATTCAGGGCCAAGACCGCGAGGTGCACAAGGCCCAATCTGCGGAAGCCGCATTGTCGTTGTTGCTGGAGCACGAATTCGCCCTGGCCATTCTCGACGTGCAGATGCCGGGCATGAATGGCTTTGAACTGGCCGAACTGATGCGCGGCACGGAAAAGACCCGCAATATCCCGATCGTCTTCGTCACCGCTGCCGGGCGCGAGATGAACTACGCCTTCAAGGGCTACGAAAGCGGCGCGGTAGACTTCCTCTATAAGCCGCTCGATACCCTGGCGGTGAAAAACAAGGTCACGGTGTTCGTCGACCTTTATCGCCAGCGCAAGGGGCTCGACAGCCAGTTGCAGGCGCTTGAGCGCAGCCGCCAGGAGCAGGAGCTGCTGCTCACGCAGTTGCAGGTGGCGCGCAGTGAGCTGGAGCATGCCGTGCGCATGCGCGACGACTTCATGTCGATCGTGGCCCACGAGGTGCGTACACCGCTCAACGGCCTTATCCTCGAGACCCAGCTGCGCAAGATGCACTTGGCCCGCGGCAGCCTCGAGGCGTTCAGCCCTGACAAGCTGCAAGCCATGGTCGAGCGCGACGAACGGCAGATCAATAGCCTGATCCGCCTGATCGAAGACATGCTCGATGTGTCGCGCATCCGCACCGGCAAGCTGTCGCTACGGCCCAAGCTGTTCGACCTGGGCCAGCTGGTGCGTGGCCTGGTGGAAAACTTCACCGCACAGGCCAGCGCGCTGGGCACGCACATCGATCTGCAGCGCTGCGATGGCCTGCAGGGTGAGTGGGATGAATTCCGGATTGAACAAGTACTGGCCAACCTGTTGTCCAATGCGTTGCGTTATGGCGAACGCCAGCCGGTCGAGGTGCGGGTATTCGAGCAGGCGGGCATGGCCTGGGTGCAGGTGCAGGATCACGGCATCGGCATCAGTGGCGTGAACCAGCAACGGATTTTCCAGCAGTTCGAGCGCGTTGCCACTCAGCAGGCCAGTGCCGGGCTGGGGTTGGGGCTGTATATCTCGGAGCAGATCGTCAGCGCCCATGGCGGGCAGATCCAGGTGCAGAGCGAAGAAGGCAAGGGCGCCACGTTCACCCTGCAATTGCCGCTGACGCGGCAGACCGAACAAAACGATCAGGAGCGGGCAACCTCTGCCTGAGCCTGGGGTCAGATGGCCAACTGTAATTTCAAGGCGTTGTTGTCATGAGTGAAGATGCACAAGATGTGGTGTTGGTGGTCGAGGATGAACCGGCAATCCGGATGATCCTGCGTGACTACCTGGCAGGTGAGGGCTACCACGTATTGGTAGCCGAGGACGGTGAACAGGCGTTCGCCATCCTGGCGAGCAAGCCGCACCTGGACCTGATGGTCACCGACTTTCGCTTGCCCGGCGGCATTTCCGGGGTCGAGATCGCCGAGCCTGCGGTGAAGCTGCGACCGGACCTCAAGGTGATCTTCATCAGTGGCTACCCGGCGGAGATTCTCGAGTCGGGCAGCCCCATCGCCCGCAAGGCGCCGATCCTGGCCAAACCGTTTGACCTGGACACGTTGCATCAGCAGATCCAGGACCTGTTGCGTTGAGCCGCTGTGCCGGGGCTGGTCGCCCCGGTTATTGCCTCTGATGCAAGGCACAATCTCGCCATTGAGCCTTTTCACTGAAGCTCAACAGGCATATGGTGTACGCCGTCCATATTCCCTGGAGCTGTCATGGCCAACCATTTCCCTTCCGTCCGCCCCCGTCGCCTGCGCCAGAACGAGTCGCTGCGCACGCTCTTCCAGGAGACGGAATTCCGCCTCGAAGACCTGATCCTGCCGATCTTCGTCGAGGAGGGCATCGACGACTTCGTGCCGATCACCAGCATGCCGGGGGTCAACCGTATTCCCGAAAAACGGCTGGCCCAGGAAATCGAACGCTACGCCCGCGCCGGCATCAAGTCGGTGATGACCTTCGGCGTTTCGCACAACCTCGATGCCACCGGTAGCGATACCTGGAACGAGAACGGCCTGGTGGCGCGCATGGCCCGCATCTGCAAGGACAGCGTGCCGGAAATGGTGGTGATGTCCGACACCTGCTTCTGTGAGTACACCAGCCACGGCCATTGCGGCGTGCTGCACGACCATGGCGTGGACAACGACGCCACCCTGGCCAACCTGGGCAGGCAGGCCGTGGTGGCTGCAGCGGCTGGGGCCGACTTCATCGCGCCGTCGGCGGCGATGGACGGGCAGGTCCAGGCGATCCGTGGTGCACTGGATGCCGCGGGCTTCCACGACACCGCGATCATGGCCTATTCCACCAAGTTCGCCTCGTCGCTCTATGGTCCATTCCGTGAAGCGGGCGGCACAGCGCTCAAGGGCGACCGCAAGAGCTACCAGATGAACCCGATGAACCGCCGCGAAGCGGTGCGCGAGTCGCTGCTCGACGAGCAGGAAGGTGCCGATGTACTGATGGTCAAACCGGCCGGGGCCTACCTGGACGTGATCGCCGACATTCGCGCCGCGTCGCGCCTGCCGCTGGCGGCTTACCAGGTCAGTGGTGAGTACGCGATGATCAAGTTCGGCGGCCAGGCCGGAGCCATCGACGAGGGGCGAGTGGTGCGTGAGAGCATCGGTGCGATCAAGCGTGCCGGTGCTGACCTGATCCTGACCTATTTCGCCATGGACCTGGCCCGCGAAGGCATCTGAGGCCACTGCACGCGAGAAATCGCTGAGCGTGGAATTATTTTGTGTCCCGGTGTATCTGATGCCAAAGAGCCTCAGTAACAGGGACACATGGATGAAATCACGCAAAAAAGCTGTCAAGCCGATCGGTTTGAAAGACATCACCATCGTCGACGACGCGAAAATGCGCAAGGCGATCACTGCCGCTGCGCTGGGCAACGCCATGGAGTGGTTCGACTTCGGCGTTTACGGCTTCGTCGCCTATGCCCTGGGCAAGGTGTTCTTCCCCAACGCCGACCCCAGCGTGCAGATGATCGCGGCTTTGGCCACCTTCTCGGTTCCGTTCCTGATCCGCCCGCTGGGCGGGCTGTTCTTCGGTGCCCTGGGCGACAAGTTCGGCCGGCAGAAAATTCTTGCCGCGACCATCGTGATCATGTCGCTCAGCACCTTCGCCATCGGCCTGATACCGTCCTATGACACCATCGGCATCTGGGCGCCGATCTTGCTGTTGCTGGCAAAAATGGCCCAAGGCTTCTCGGTGGGTGGTGAATACACCGGCGCCTCGATCTTCGTCGCCGAATACGCACCCGACCGCAAGCGCGGCTTCCTCGGCAGCTGGCTGGATTTTGGCTCGATCGCCGGCTTTGTCCTCGGCGCCGGGGTCGTGGTGCTGATCTCCACCTACCTGGGCGAGGAAAAGTTTCTCGAATGGGGCTGGCGCCTGCCGTTCTTCCTTGCCTTGCCGTTGGGCATCATCGGCCTCTACCTGCGCCATGCGCTGGAGGAGACCCCGGCGTTCCAGCAGCATGTCGATAAACTTGAACAGGGCGACCGCGAGGGCCTGGCCTCGGGGCCCAAGGTGTCGTTCAAGGAAGTTGCCACAAAGCACTGGCGCAGCCTGGTGACGTGCATTGGCGTGGTGATCGCCACCAACGTGACCTACTACATGCTGCTCACCTACATGCCCAGCTACCTGTCGCACAACCTGCACTACAGCGAAGACCACGGTGTACTGATCATCATCGCGATCATGGTCGGCATGCTGTTCGTGCAGCCGGTCATCGGCCTGCTCAGCGACAAGTGGGGCCGCCGCCCGTTCATCATCGTCGGCAGTGTCGGCCTGTTGGCACTGGCCATCCCGGCCTTCATGCTCATCAACAGTGGTGTGCTCGGGGTGATCTTCGCCGGCTTGCTGATCATCGCCGTGTTGCTCAACTTCTTCATCGGCGTGATGGCTTCGACCCTGCCGGCGATGTTCCCCACCCACATTCGCTACAGCGCCCTGGCCAGTGCCTTCAACATTTCGGTGCTGATCGCCGGCCTGACCCCGACCCTGGCGGCCTGGCTGGTAGAGACCACCGGCGACCTGTACATGCCGGCGTACTACCTGATGGTGATTGCCGCCATTGGCCTGATCACCGGCCTGACCATGAAAGAAACCGCCAACAAGCCACTGCGTGGCGCCGCCCCGGCGGCGTCGGATATCGATGAGGCGCGAGAGCTGCTGCAGGAGCACCACGACAATATCGAGCACAAGATCGAAGACATCGATGCGCAGATTGCCGAGCTTGAGGCCAAACGCAAGTTGCTGGTACAGCAACACCCGCGTATCGATTAAGCTACAGGCCTGTTCACTCAGTAGATAAAGTGTATGGCCGAAGGGTTCTGCGCGCTGCCGCCGCTAAACGGCCTACGTGTTTTCGAGGTGGTGGCGCGCCACCTCAACTTTCGCCTGGCCGCAGACGAACTTGGGGTAACCCAGGCTGCCGTGGCGCAGCAGATACGCGGGCTTGAAGCGAACCTGGGGATCAAGCTGTTCGAGCGCTTGCCCAGGGGCCTGAGCCTGACAGGCGCCGGCCAGCGCTACAGTGTCGATATCCGCAGCGCCTTTGCCCTGATCGGCAGCGCCACCCAGGCGCTGCGCCCGGATGCATCGCACCTGACGGTGAGCGTTACACCGACCTTCGCGGCGAAATGGCTGATCCCCAGGTTGTCGTCGTTCGCGCAGGCGCACCCGGACATCGACCTGCAGGTGCTGGCCACCGACCGGCTATCCCAGTTCCGCCCAGAGGGCGTGGATATCGCCGTGCGTTACGGCGTGCCACCGTTCGGCCCGGGCCTGCACACCGAGCCGTTGCTCGCGCAACGCGTGGTGGCCGTCGCCAGCCCGGCGCTGCTCGCGCAACTGGGTAAGCCCGTGGATCTGGAGCAGTTGCAGCGTTATCCGTTGCTGCACGATGCCCACAACGTCTGGCCGGACTTCATCACCGAGGTATTCCACCGGCCGTTACCGCCCGGGGCCAAGCATATGCGCTTCAACCAGACCTCACTCGCCATCGATGCCGCGGTTGCAGGGCAGGGCCTGGCGCTGGCCAGCGAGTTTTTCGTGCACAGCGACCTGCACGCCGGGCGCCTGGCCCTTGCCTTCGACCAGGTGCTGGAGTTGCGGCAGGCGTTTTACCTGGTGTGGCCGCGCAATGCCCACCAACCCCCGGCGCTGGCAATGGTGCGGGCCTGGCTGTTAGCGCAGGCGAAGGCGCTAACGCAGTAGAAAATCTATCGTCTGAACGAAGCGTTGCTGGCTCTCTGGCTGTGCAGGCCGGGTGCTAGTCTGGGCCCATCCCGCATGCACATCGCAGGGTTGACCCGGAGGCTTCATGTCCAACCAAAAAGTAGCAATCGTGATCGCCGGCGGCAGCGGTATGGGCGCCGCAGCAGCCAGGCGCCTGGCCGCCGACGGCTTCAAGGTCGGTATCCTGTCGTCCTCTGGCAAAGGCCAGGCCCTGGCCGAGACGCTGGGCGGGATTGGCGTGACCGGCAGCAACCAGTGCAACGGCGACATCCAGCGCCTGGTCGATGCCGTACTCGCCGAATGGGGCCGTATCGATGTGCTGGTCAACAGTGCCGGCCACGGCCCGCGTGCGCCGATCCTTGAAATCAGCGACGAAGACTGGCACCAGGGCATGGAGACCTACCTGCTCAATGTCATCCGCCCAACGCGGCTGGTCACGCCAATCATGCAGCGCCAGCAGGGCGGGGTGGTGATCAACATTTCCACCGCCTGGGCCTTCGAGCCGAGTGACCTGTTCCCCACCTCGGCAGTGTTCCGTGCGGGCCTGGCGGCGTTCAGCAAAATCTTCGCCGACACCTATGCTGCGGACAACATCCGCATCAACAACGTACTGCCGGGCTGGATCGACAGCCTGCCGGCCACTGAGCAGCGCCGTGACAGCGTGCCGCTAAAGCGCTATGGCAGCAGCGAGGAAATCGCCGCCACCGTGGCCTTCCTGGCCAGCGATGGCGCGGCGTACATCACCGGGCAGAACATCAGGGTCGATGGCGGCATTACCCGCAGCATCTGATCAGGCGCGGGCCAGGGTGGCTTTGAGTGTGCGCTCCACCACATCGACCAGGACCATGGTCTGGTGGTCCACTTCGATGTTGATCAGTTCACCGGCCTTGTAGTGGGCGAAGGTGGTCTGGCGCAGGGTTTCCGGGATCAGGTTGATGGTGACCAAGGTGTCGTCCACGTCGGCGACGGTCAGGCTGCAGCCGTTGACGCCGAGAAACCCGCGTGGGAACACGTATTTGGCCCACTGTGGCGGCATGCGGAAGGTGATGAAGGCGCCGGTTTCCTCGATCGACAGCTCGACGATCTCGGCGGTGGTAGCGACGTGGCCGGCCATCAGGTGGCCGCCGACTTCAGCGTTCATTTTTGCCGAGCGCTCGATGTTCACGCCCTGGCCTGCTTTGAAGCAGCGCAGGTTGGTGCGCTCGAGGGTGGCAGTCATGGCGTCGAACTTCACCTGGGTGCCGTCAATTTCGGTGACCGACAGGCAAGTGCCCTCGACACTGACGCTGGCGCCGATTTTCAGGTCCTCGAGCAGTTCGGGGGTGAGGTCGATGGTGAACTGGTTGTGGCCCGGGTAGGTGGTCACCGCAAGCAGGGGGCGGACGGCCTGGACGATGCCGGTGTACATGGAGGTGCTCCTTGGCGCTGTAGAGGCAAGCTGACTGGGCGGGCACGTTCACACGTTGGCCCGCGCAGTCCACTAGGGTCTCACAGATGCCCGCTGCTGTTCACTATTCTCAGGCACAAGGCTTCGTACGGGTCCAGGTTGATCATCAACCGCCCATCCTCGGTCAGGTCGCCCTCGACCGTCTCATTGATCATGTCCACCACAGTCCCGGGCGTGAAGCCGGTCAATAGCAGCTCTTCGGCTATCACCTCGTGGCCGAAATTCAGCGCGCTGATCTGGATGCCACGCCCGGCCGGCAGTTCGTGCACCATCACCAGCAACCCCGGGCTGCTCACCTCGGGCACCAGTACCTGGCGGCTGCTGGCAATACCATAGGCCTGGCGCACGGCGAGCAGTTTCTTGACCTTGCTGGCAAACGAATCGCTGCTTTCCAGCTGCTGGTCGAGGCTGCCGTACAGTGCGCGTGCGCGCGGCATGCCACGCACCGACGTTTGCGCCTCTTCATCGAGCCCGGCCAGGTCGTAGCCGCCACGGTGTATCCAGCGGGTATCGCCATCGGCCATCTTCTGCGCCACCGCTTCGGCCGGCAACGGCAGGGCGCCGACCAGGTCCCAGCCCGACAGCGCGACCACGCCGGGCTGCATGGCGTTGTACATCACCAGCAACAGGTGCACCTTCTGGGTCAGCTCGATATCAGCCGGGCCAATCTGGTCCAGGTCACGGATGCCCAGCGCTGCAGTGATCAGGCTGGCGGTGGTGCAGGAGATGCCGTTGGTGACAAAGCGCAAATTGTAGGGCGCATGTTCGCCCGAGAGGCGTTCGTAGATTTCCTCGCGGATATGTTCGCGCAGGATGTTGCCGGGCAGGGTCTGGCCCCGGTACAGGTACATGTCATGGGCGTGCAGGGTCCAGAAGTGCACCAGCTCGACGGTGAGCTCGTCGTGGTTCTGCAGGGCGTGGATCAACGACGCCGGGTCGATGCCGAAGCTGTGCATTTCCTTGAGCATCAGGCGCAGGAACTCGGTATCGCCGGTCAGCAGTGCATGCTGGTAAGCCGGGCGGGTGATGAAGTCATAGGACAGGTCGGCGCCGCCCTTGGACATCTGCGCGATGTCGTCCAGCGTCAGGTTCAGCTCCTGGAAGCTGAACCCGCCGGCCTTGCGGATCATGCCGCCGATCAGTTGGTTACCGACGATCGACAGCGGGTGGCTTTCCGACCAGGCGGTGCCACTGGCGCAGGTCTCGACCCCGAGAAAACCATTGGCATCCAGGCGCAGGCCGCGCGCGCCCAGGCAGTCCAGCGCATGCAGGGCGTCGCCGATGATCATCTGCTGCGCGGCAAAGCTTGGGTCCAGCCAATTGAGCGACGGTTGGCCGTCCTTGAAGTAATGCAGGTAGACCCAGCGCCGCGTCTTGCCATCGACACCGGTGATCGGTGGTGTTGCGCTCCAGTCGGTCTCCTTCACGCCGGGCTCGAAGAAGATCACCCGTTGCAGTTGGCCGACGATGTAGTGGTGTGCCTTGAGCTCATCGCACTGCGCAGGCAGCAGGTTGACCGAATCGCGGCCAGGGGGCACGTCTGGCAGCAGCGGCCAGTCTTCCTCGCGCACCTCGACCATGTGGTACAGCCCGGGATAGGCGCCGTGCCCCAGCTCGGCCAGGCGGAAATCGGCGCCCTTGCCCGTGTGCGAGGGGATCAGGTCATCGATGGTCACGGCGTTGTGCGCCGCTGCCATGCGGCTCATCTGCACCAGCTCCTGCTCGGTGCCGTAGAGCGGGTCGATATCGAAACTGATACGGTCGAAGTTGCCGTCCACGCTGGGGGTGAAGTCGCGCCCCCTGACACCCCCGGACTGCTTGATGGGGCCGGTGTGAATGCCCTGTACGCCAATTTCCGACAGGCGCTTCCACAAGGCTTCGTGGCCCAGCGCGCCGAGCACCGAGCAGCCTTCAGGGGCGATGATCGCATCGGGGTAGACGGTCAGCCAAACCGACGCGATGTCGGTGGCGCGGCGTGGCTGCGTTTCGGCGTAGGGGTTCATCCACAGACGGGACTGGCCGGAATACAGCCGGGCCCGCTCCTGGGAGGCCTTGAGCATGGAGCGCTCTTCGAGCCATTTGACGTATGACGGGTCGGGTTGGGTCATTTCGCGTCCTCTCTGCGTGGCGGCACCGGCCAAGTTATGACGGCGGCGGCGCCGGAACGTTCGGCTGAGGTATCACGCCCTGGCCACTCAACGCCGCGCCGACAACTGCTGCGGCGCCAGGAACGCACCATGGAAGTAGTCGCGCAAGGCCTGCATCGCCGGGCTGAATGCCCGCTCGCGGTGCCAGGCCAGGCCCACGCTCATGGGCGTGACCGGGTCGCTGATGGTGACGGTCTCGATGCGCTTGCCTTCGAGCGACCAGGGCCGGTGCACCAGGTCAGACAGGATAGCCACACCGCTGCCATTGGCCACCATGCTGCGCACCGCCTCCACCGAACTGGTGCGCACCCGCACGCTGGGCCGTTGCCCGGCCAGCTCCCAGTAACGCATGGCGCTCTGCTCGGCTTCGTCCACGGTCAGCAGGATGAACGGCTCACGGGCAACATCGGCCAGGCTTACCGTCGAGCGCTCGCACAGTGGATGGTGGCTGGGCAGCCACAGCCGGCGCTCGGAGTTGAACAACGTTTCAGAGACGATATCGGGGTGGGTGAGGTTGGCGGTGAGCACCACGGCCATGTCGAAGCGGCCTTCCAGCAGCCCTTGCTCGATGGCGCTGCGCTCCTGCTCGTGGACCTGCAGGTTTACGCCCGGGTGCCAGTGTTCCAGGCGTTGCAAGTGGTGCGGCAGGAAATAGCCGATCACCGTGTAGCTCGCCGCCAGGCGCAGCAGGCCACTGGCGCGCACGTCCGGCAGCGGGCTGTTGAGTGCGTCATCGACACTGCGCAGGATCACATAGGCGCGGTTGAGAAAATGCCGGCCCGCATCGGTCAGGCTCATGCCTTGCGCCGAGCGCTGGAACAGCAATACCCCGAGCATCGCCTCCAGCTCCTTGATCGCGGTGGTCACCGCCGATTGGGAAATGTTGAGGTGGAGGGCGGCCTGGGAGATCTGGCCGATCTCGGCGGTGGCGACGAAGTAGCGAACCTGGCGCAAGGTCAGTGACACGGGAGGCTCCTGGGTATCTGTTTTTCCGAAGACACCCTATCTGTTTATAGATCTTCCCAAGGGGGCGGTAGAGAATCTAACGTGACCTTCACACCGTCACAAGCACCGGGAGCGTAGGCATGCAGGCAGTAGACTTCAATTCGGACATGGGTGAGGGCTTCGGCCCCTGGACCATCGGCGATGGTGTCGACAACGAGCTGATGGCCTTCATCAGTTCGGCCAACATCGCCACCGGCTTTCATGCCGGCGACCCAGGCACCATGCGGCGCACCGTCGAGCGGGCCAAGGCGCTGGGTGTGGCCGTAGGCGCTCACCCGGGTTTTCGTGACCTGGTCGGGTTCGGCCGTCGGCACATCAACGCGCCGGCTCAGGAACTGGTCGACGACATGCTGTACCAGTTGGGTGCGCTGCGTGAAATCGCCCGGGCGCAGGGCGTGAAGCTGCAACACATCAAGCCCCATGGTGCACTGTACATGCACCTGGCCCGTGATGAAGAAGCCGCCCGGTTGCTGGTGCAGAACCTGCAGGTGATCGAGCCGCAACTGTTGCTGTACTGCATGCCTGGCTCGGTGATCTGCCGGGTTGCCCAGGCACTCGGCCAGCCGGTGGTGCGTGAGTTCTACGCTGACCGCGAGTACGACCAGAGCGGTTCCATCGTGTTCACCCGCACGGTGCGTGGCCATCAGCCGCAGGCGGTCGCCGAGCGCGTGCTGCGGGCCTGCCGCGAGGGCGTTGTACGCACGGTCGAAGGCCAGGACCTGGCCATCGAATTCGACTCGATCTGCCTGCACAGCGATACCCCCGGCGCGCTCGACCTGGTCGAAGCCACCCGTGCAGCGCTGGACGCCGCCGGCATCGAAGTGCGCACGCCCCGTTGAGGTTCAAAGCACACGGTGCTCAGACACCGGTGCGCTGCACAGCATTGTTTTTGCCTGCCTTACGATAAAGATTCCAAAAAAGGAGCAGACATGGCCGAGCCGCTTGCCAGTACCCCGATCCGCTACAGCTTTGGTGCCGACGAGCACCTGTTTGCCGAAGTCAGCGAGAGCATGTCGCTGGAGGCATTCTTCAAGGGCATGGCCGTTACCCGGGCGGTGGAGCGCCTGGCGCTGGAGGGCGTGCTGGACATTTGCCTGGCCAACGCCTCGTTCCAGATCCGCTTCGACCCCGACCGCATCGCCCCCGACGTGCTGCTTGCAGCAGTGCGCGGTGCAGAGGCCGAGGCGGTTGCCGAGCGCGCATTGCACACCCGGATCATCGAGATCCCAGTGCTGTACAACGACCCCTGGACCCATGAAACCCTCATGCGCTTTCGCGACCGCCACCAGGACCCGGGCAGCACCGACCTGGAATACGCGGCGCGTATCAATGGCCTGGCCGATGTCGATGCGTTCATCGCCGCGCACAGTGGCGCGCCTTGGTTCGTGTCGATGGTCGGCTTTGTCGCAGGCCTGCCGTTCATGTTCCAGATGGTCGAGCGCGAGCGCCAGTTGCAGGTGCCCAAGTACCTGCGCCCGCGCACCGACACGCCGAAGCTGACCCTGGGCCACGGCGGCTGTTTCGGGTGCATCTACTCGGTGCGCGGGGCAGGGGGCTACCAGATGTTCGGCGTTACCCCGGCGCCGATCTACGACCCGCAGCAGGGCCTGAACTATCTGAAGGAGCACATGGTGTTCTTCCGCCCGGGGGACATCGTGCAGTTCAAACCCATCGACCGTCAGGCCTATGACCAGGCGGTGGCGGATGTCGAGGACGGCCGTTTCGACCTACGCATTCGCCCGGTTGAGTTCTCGCTGGATGCTTTCCTGGCCGACCCGGTCGGCTATCCCAAGTCGTTGCAGGAGGTGCTGGCATGATCAAGGTACTCAAACCTGGCCTGGCAACCTCGGTGCAGGACTTGGGCCGTGAAGGCTATTACCATTTGGGCATCCCGCCGTCAGGGGCGCTTGATCAATATGCGTTGCGCGCCGCCAACCAGCTGGTCGGCAACCCGGCGGGCACTGCCGGCCTCGAATGTGCACTGGTGGGGCCGGAGCTGGAGTTTCTGCAAGATGCCCTGGTGGCGGTGTGTGGCGCACAGATGCCGGTGCTGCTCGATGGCCGTGAACAGCGCCCGGACACCTCGTTTGCAGTCAGGGCAGGCCAGGTGCTGCGCTTTGCCTTCCCCACAGCCGGGGCGCGTGCCTATCTGGCGGTCGCGGGCGGCATCGATGTACCCGAAGTGCTGGGCAGCCGGTCCACCTACGCACTGGGCGCGCTGGGCGGTTTTCAGGGTCGCAAGCTACAGGCAGGTGATGTACTGCCGGTCGGTGTGCCCAGTGCCACGGCCCGTGCCGGTGCCAGTTTGCCAATGGCACTGCGCCAGGCGCTGGGTGGCGAAGTGGTGTTGCGCGTGGTGCCGGGGTTGTACTTCCACCGCCTGTCTGATGCTGCGGCGAAAAGCTTCTTCACCGATGCCTGGACGGTGGGCTCTGAGGCCGACCGTATCGGCTACCGCTACAAGGGTGGCAACGCACTGAGTTTCCAGCCGCGTGAGCAGCCATTCGGCGCTGGCTCGGACCCGTCCAATATCGTCGACAGTTGCTACCCGATCGGCTCGATACAAGTACCCGCCGGGCTGGAGCCGATCATTCTGCACCGCGATGCGGTGTCGGGTGGTGGGTACGCCATGATCGGCACGGTGATCAGCGCTGACCTGGACCTGATCGGGCAGATGCAGCCGAACCAGCAGGCGCGGTTCTTGCCGGTGAGCATGGAAGCGGCGCTTGAGGCGCGGCGGTCCTACAAGAAAAGGCTGGCGTATCTGAGCAAACTGTTCAGCTGATCGGTGCGTAGCCTGTACCGGCGTCTTCGCAGGTTGCTGCGAAGCGTCCGGTACAGGTGGGCAAGCCTCAGGTCAGAAGCTGTACTTGGCGGTCAGCATCATGTTGCGCGGCGCGCCCCAGGTGTCGCCGGCATAGTTGACCGAGGTGGCCACGGCCGAGTAGTACTTGCGGTCGAAGACGTTGTTGGCGTTGAGCTGCAGGTCGAGGTGCTTGTTGACCTGGTAGCCAGCCATCAGGTCGGTGACCGCGTACGAACCCTGGACCAGACGGTACTCGCTGCCATCGGCAACGGTGAAGTCGTTGTAGATGCGGCTCTGCCAGGAGATGTTGCCACCGATGCGCAGCTTCTCCAGCGGGCCTTCGAAGCGGTAGGTGGTGGTCAGCTTGAACAGGTGCTCCGGGGTATCGGTGTCGAAGCGCTGGTTGACGTTGCCCGGGTTGGCGGCGTCTTTGAGGGTGTGGACGCGGGCATAGGTGTAGCCTGCACCGACCTGCCAGTTGCGGGTCAGCGCACCCTGCAGCTCCATGTCGATACCTTGGCTGCGTACCTCGCCAGAGGCGACGTAGCAGTTGGTAGGGTCGTTGCAGCCAGTCAGGTCGGTCTGCGAAACGGCACGGTTTTCCTGGTCGATACGGAACAGCGCCACGCTGGCATTGAGGGCGCCATCGAAGTACTCGCCCTTGAGGCCGATTTCATAGTTCTTGCCGTCCACCGGCTTGAGCGGGCTGCCGGAAGCGTCCTTGTAATCCTGTGGGTTGAAGATGTCGCTGTAGCTGACATACACCGAGTGATGATCGTCCAGGTCGTAGATCAGGCCGGCATAGCGGGTGACATTGCGCGTGACCTTGTAATCGGCGCTGGAGCTTTCCTTGTTGTCGTAGTCGTACCAGTCCAGGCGGCCGCCCAGGATCAGCTTCAGCGGGTCGGCCAGGCTCAGGCGCGTGGTCATGTACACGCCTTCCTGGGTAGCGACTTCGCGTACGTTGTTGGTGTGCACGAAATTCGGCTTGCCGCCATTGAGCGGCCAGTTGGTGTCATACGGGCTGTAGTTGCGCGTGTCCATGTCATAGATGCGCTTGCTGGCGCCCACCACCAGCTCGTGGGTGCGGCCAAACGCCTGGAACGGGCCGCTGACGAAGCCGTCCACGCCAGCCTGGTTTTCCTGGTGCTTGGACTGGTAGGCCGTGCGTGACAGCGGCTTGTCGAGCCCTGCCCAACGCGACTGGTAGGAGCCGGTGAAGGTGCCGTCCTGTTGGGAATAGTTGGCGTTGACCTGCAGCTTCCAGTCATTGGCCAGGCGCTGCTGCACTTCGGCGAATACGGTGTTGATCTCCTGGTCCTTGTTTTCCCAGTCACTGCCTGGGTTGTAGGAGCGCGAGTAACCCACGTGGTGCCCGTTCAGGGCGGTTGGCATGGCGCCCCAGAAGTTGTTGGTCTGGTCTTTCTGGTGAGAGAAACCGAGGGTCAGGGTGGTGTCTTCGGACAGGTCCGCCTCGGTGATCGCATAGAACAGGCCGTGGTCTTCTTCGACGTCGTCGATGTAGCTGTTGGCACCCCGGTAGGACGTCACCACGCGGCCGCGCAGTGTGCCGCTGTCGTTGAGCGGGCTGGAGGCA
Organism: Pseudomonas sp. NPDC089743; assembly: GCF_044748785.1. NCBI lineage: Bacteria > Pseudomonadati > Pseudomonadota > Gammaproteobacteria > Pseudomonadales > Pseudomonadaceae > Pseudomonas > Pseudomonas sp. NPDC089743. Next base: position 306,697 of record NZ_JBIVGS010000002.1, on the reverse strand, counting down.
TCGACTTCGCCGCGGTAGTCGTCCCAGCTGCCAGCGGCGCCGGTCAGGGTGACCTTCTGTTCGGCCAGCGGACGCTTGCGCACCAGGTTGATGGCCGCCGAAGGGTTGCCGGAGCCGGTGATCAGGCCGGTCGCGCCGCGCACGATCTCGACGCGGTCGAACATGGCCAGGTTAGGCTGGGAGCCCACGGTATACGGCTTGTAACCGCTCGGAATGCCGTCGTACATCAGGTTGTCGATGTCAAAGCCCCGTGACGTGTAGTTTTGCCGACCTGGGCCGCCGGAGTAGTCAAGGAACAGCCCTGGCGTGGCCTTGACCACGTCGTTGATGCTGGTCATCGCCTGGTCGTCCATGCGCTGGCGGGTGATCACGGTCACCGCTTGCGGCGTTTCACGCAGGCTCAATGGCAGCTTGGTGGCGGTGGACATGGAACCTGTGGTGTAGGACTGCGAACCCTCCGTGGTGCTGCCCAGCCTGTCGGAGCTGATCTCGGTGGCGCCCAGCACCAGCGCAGTGGGCTGATCGCCTTCGGCCAGGGCCGGTGTGACGATGGCCATGCAGATGGCCATGGCGAGCAGGTTGCGGGCAGGGAGATTGCGCGTGGGCGCGAGTGGCGACGGCATGTGGGGTGGGTTCCTGTGCATTGTTAAACGTTATTGAAAGCGTGTATGAGAACGATTAACAATAAGTTTGTCAGGATTTGTCCGCCCGTGAAAGATTGGGATGTAGGATTTTTTACCTTTTTTTCACATTTGTAGCGCTGTCTAGACGGCGCCGTGCAGAGCGATCAGGGTTCAGCCCGGTTTATCGCCTTGCCCCGCTGTTCGGCCACTTCCGCAGCCTGGCCATCACGTTGCTTGCCTTGGCGCGCCAGCCCTTCGAGTTGCGGGATCAGCATGCCTTCGGGCAAATGCCGCCAGAAACGCCCCGGCATGTGCAGGCGCAAGGCATCCGGGTTGAGGCGGGCAGGGTTGAAGGTGTGGCGATAGTAGGTGCGCCACAGCTCGGCACCCGGGTCATCGGCATTGCGCGCCCACTGCCGCCAAGCGTCCGGGCAGTGCCGCTGATAATCGAAACCCTGGCCGTCGAAGCGAATACCGTCCGCCGGCGTGGCGATCAACCAGCGCTGGCGCCCCAGGCGGTCGGCGAAGTGCGCGCTGGCACTGTGCAGAATGTCATGGGCCGGCTCGTGATAGGCCACCAGGTCCAGTTGCAGTTGCTCGGCAAGCACTGGCGGCAAGGGCACGAAACGCACGAACGCATGCAAGTGATGTGCTTCACGGCTGACTTGCTTGATACGCCGGTGCAGTTCACTGCCCAGGCGGTCGCCGGCAAGCATTGCCGTGCGGTCACCGTGGGCCACGCGCCAGAGCACTTCGTACAGCAGCGCCCAGCGTTGCTCGCCCCGATATCGCGATGCCTGTTCCAGGAGGCCCAACAGCGCGGCCGGTACCTTGGCGTGAAAGGGGCCGGGCCCGTCTGGCAGCGCAGCAGGCACCGCCAGCAGGTCATCGATCGGCCCTTGCGACCAGGTCACTTGCGCCGGGTCGACACCGTGCCCGAGCAGCGTGCGGGCCTGACCGCGCCAGGTGCTGAAGCAGTCGTCACAATCGAGCGCGATCACCCCCACAACCCCATCTGCACGGGTGCCTGTGGCTCACGCAGGCGCTCGCGCAGCAGGCCGCTGCGCAGCTCGGCCTGGCCTGGGCGGTAGTCGCTGGTGATGATGAATGGCCGGGCCTTGTCGAGCACGCAGCGCAGCTGGATCAGGTCGTCATAGCGCACCCGCCGTTCACGGCGCAGCGCCACCAGCCGCTGCACACTGCGCAGGCCAATGCCGGGGATGCGTGCCAGCAGCGCCGGCTCGGCACGGTTCACATCCAGCGGGAACACCTCACGGTTGGCCAGTGCCCAGGCAAGCTTGGGGTCGATGTCCAGGGCCAGGTTACCCGCCTGGCCGAGCAACTCACCCGCTTTGTAGCCATAGCCGCGCAACAGGAAATCTGCCTGGTACAAACGGTGCTCGCGCAGCAGCGGTGGGGCTGCCAGCGGCACGCTGCCGGGGCTGTCGGGTATCGGGCTGAACGCTGAGTAATACACGCGCTTGAGGCCGTAACCTTGGTACAGCGACTCGGCGTTGCGCAGCAGCGTGCTGTCGTCAGTGGCATCGGCGCCGACGATGACCTGGGTGCTTTGCCCGGCCGGGGTGAAGCGCGGTGCTTTGGGCTCGCCCGCCACGGCTTGCTGGCCCTGGTGGATGACGCCCATGGCTTGGCGAATGGTATGGGCGTGTTTTTCCGGGGCCAGGCGCTTGAGGCTGGCATCGGTGGGCAGTTCGATATTGACGCTGAGGCGGTCGGCCAGGCGCCCGGCTTCTTCGATCAGCAGTGGGTCGGCGTCAGGTATGGTCTTGAGGTGGATGTAACCCCGGAAGTTGTGCTCCTCACGCAGCAGGCGCGCCACGCGGATCAACTGTTCCATGGTGTAGTCGGCCGAGCGAATGATGCCGGAGCTGAGGAACAGGCCGCTGATGCAGTTGCGCCGGTAGAAGTCCAGGGTCAGGCGCACCACTTCCTCGGGGGTGAAACGCGCCCGCGGCACGTTGCTGGAGCGGCGATTGACGCAGTATTGGCAGTCGTACAGGCAGAAGTTGGTCAACAGCACCTTTAGCAGCGAAACGCAGCGCCCGTCCGGTGTATAGCTGTGGCAGATCCCCATGCCGTTGGTCGCGCCCAGGCCGTGGCTACCGCGCGAGCTGCGTTTGGGCGCGCCACTGCTGGCACAGGACGCATCGTACTTGGCGGCATCGGCAAGGATGCCAAGCTTGGCAATGAGCTGCATGAGGGTGTCTCGTGATACTGAATATTCATACAGTATTTTGAGAATTGATGGAATGCAAGTGGTGTCAGACGGTCGTGCCGTTCAGGCATGGCATCTAAACTTACACACAGCCCGCCGCGGTTCCCATCACGGCGAGCCTCAACACCTAACCCGACCACCGAGACCCCGGACCGGACATCCCTCGGTGACGGTGGCCTTCTTGCAGAGGAGGGCAGGTCATGGACGAGGCAAGGCTCCACGATTTCATGGGCAAGCTGTTGGGTGACATGGGCGCTGCGGCGACCCTGGCCAATGTGATACTCGGCGACGAACTGGGGTTGTACCGGGCCATGGCCGATAGCCAGCCGGTCACCCCCCAGGTGCTGGCGGCACGGACCGGCTGCCATCCACTGCTGGTGCGTGAATGGCTCAACGCCCAGGCGGCGGCTGGCTACATGGTCCATGAGCAGGGCAGTTTCGTGCTGCCCGAGGAACAGGCCATGGCACTGGCCCTGGAGGATTCACCGGCCTACATGGCGGGCGGCGCGGCGGTGGTGGCGGCGCTGTTTCACGACAAGGACAAGCTGGTGGCTGCGATGCGCGGTGACGGGGGGTTGGCCTGGGGCGACCATCACCCCTGCATGTTCAGCGGTACCGAGCGTTTCTTCCGGCCTGGCTATCGCACCTTCCTGGTGGCCGACTGGCTGCCGGCGCTCGACGGTGTGGTGGCCAAGCTGCAGGCCGGCGCCAAGGTTGCGGATGTGGGGTGTGGGCATGGCGCTTCGACGCTGGTCATGGCCCAGGCGTTTCCAGCATCGACCTTCATCGGCTATGACTACCATGCGCCCTCCATCGCCACGGCCCGCGAACGTGCCGATGAGGCCGGGTTGACCCCGCAGGTGAGTTTTCAGCAGGCGTCGGCCAAGGATTACCCGGGCAACGATCATGACCTGGTGTGCTTCTTCGATTGCCTGCACGACATGGGCGACCCGGTCGGCGCTGCTCGGCATGCCTACCAGGCGTTGAAGCCCGACGGTACGGTGATGCTGGTGGAACCCTATGCCGAGGATACGCTCGATGGCAACCTGACGCCGGTCGGGCGCTTGTTCTATGCCGCGTCGACGTTCATCTGTACACCGAATTCACTGTCCCAGGAGGTGGGCTTGGGGCTGGGCGCACAGGCGGGCGAGGCGCGCTTGCGGGCGGTGTTCGAAGAGGCGGGGTTCACCGAGTTCCGGCGGGCGACACAGACGCCGTTCAACCTGATACTGGAAGCCAGGAAGTAGGTGCACACCAATGCCGGCCTCATCGCCGGCAAGCCGGCCACCGGGACCGCGCAGTTCTTCAAGCCTGCGCTTGACCGGTGCAAGCAACCGTCTTGCCCAATTTTTACAAGCCGGCGCAATCCATGTGGGAGCCGGCTTGCCGGCGATGAGGCCGGTGCAGGCAAAAAGAAGGGGCGCCAGATTGGCGCCCCTTGCTCTTGCTGCTTAGGCTTCAGCGTCCCAGGGACGATCGCCTTTTTCATCTTTCACACGGGTCGGCAGGCCCATCACATCCAGCGCCTTGAGGAACGGCTCGGCGGGCAGCTCCTCGACGTTGACCATGCGCTTGGCATCCCATTCGCCACGGGCAACCAGCAGGGCGGCAGCCACTGGCGGTACACCGGCGGTGTAGGAGATACCCTGGCTGTCGGTCTCGGCGTAGGCCTCTTCGTGATCAGCCACGTTGTAGATGAACACCTCACGCGGCTGACCATCCTTGGTGCCCTTGACCAGGTCACCGATGCAGGTCTTGCCGGTATAGCCAGGCGCCAGCGAAGCGGGGTCAGGCAGCACGGCCTTGACCACTTTCAGTGGCACCACTTCCAGGCCTTCAGCGGTCTTGACCGGCTGCTCGGACAGCAGGCCCAGGTTCTTCAGCACGGTGAACACATTGATGTAGTGCTCGCCGAAGCTCATCCAGAAGCGCACGTTCGGTACGTTGAGGTTCTTCGAGATCGAGTGGACCTCGTCATGACCGGTCAGGTACAGGTTCTGCGAACCCACGACCGGCAGGTCGTCGGTACGTTTCACCTCGAACATGGTGTTGCTGGTCCACTGGCTGTTCTGCCAGCTCCATACTTGCCCGGTGAACTCGCGGAAGTTGATTTCCGGGTCGAAGTTGGTGGCGAAGTACTTGCCGTGGGACCCAGCATTGACGTCGAGAATGTCGATCGAATCAATGCTGTCGAAATACTGTTGCTGCGCCAGTTTGGCGTAGCTGTTCACCACACCCGGGTCGAAACCGACGCCGAGAATGGCGGTGATGTTCTTCTCTTGGCATTCTTCGAGGTGTTTCCACTCGTAGTTGCCGTACCAGGGCGGCGTCTCGCAGATCTTGCCCGGTTCTTCGTGGATCGCGGTGTCCAGGTAGGCGACACCGGTGTCGATGCAGGCACGCAGCACCGACATGTTGAGGAAGGCAGAGCCCACGTTGATCACGATCTGCGATTCAGTCTCGCGGATCAGTGCTTTGGTTGCCTCGACATCGAGGGCGTTGAGCGAGAAGGCCTGGATGTCGGCGGGTACCTTGAGGCTACCCTTGGCCTTGACGCTGTCGATGATGGCCTGGCATTTGGAGATGTTCCGCGACGCAATGGCAATACGACCGAGTTCGTCGTTATGCTGCGCGCACTTGTGGGCCACCACCTTGGCGACACCTCCTGCACCAATGATAAGAACGTTCTTCTTCAATTTATCCCTTGCTCCTTACTTGATAGCCGGTCTTACGACAGGCTGGAAACGTAGTCGTCGAAACCGAACTCGCGCACCACTTCGACGCTGCCGTCGAGCTGCTTGACCGCGATGGATGGCATCTTCAAACCGTTGAACCAGTTTTTCTTGACCATGGTGTAACCCGCCGTGTCGATGAACGACAGGCGATCGCCGATGGCCAACGGACGATCGAATTGGTACTCGCCGAAGATGTCGCCGGCCAGGCACGATTTACCGCAGACCATATAGGTGTGCTCGCCATCGTTGGGGGCCATCTTGGCGTTCAGCCGGTAGATCAGCAGGTCGAGCAGGTGTGCCTCGATCGAGCTGTCGACCACGGCCAGGTGTTTGCCGTTGTACAGGGTGTCGAGCACGGTCACTTCCAGCGAAGCGCTGTTGGTGATGGCCGCTTCGCCCGGCTCCAGGTAGACCTGCACGCCGTAGGTCTGCGAGAAGGCTTTCAGGCGCGCGCAGAACGCATCGACGGCATAGTCTTCACCGGTGAAGTGAATACCGCCACCCAGGCTGACCCACTCGACCTTGTGCAGCAGGTGCCCGAAGCGCTCTTCGATGTGCGTCAGCATCTTGTCGAACAGGCCGAAGTCACCGTTCTCGCAGTTGTTGTGGAACATGAAGCCGGAAACCTGCGAGATGACCTTCTCGATCTTCTCCGGGTCCCATTCACCGAGGCGGCTGAACGGGCGGGCCGGGTCGGCCAGCAGGTAGTCGGAGCTGCTGACCTGCGGGTTGACGCGCAGGCCGCGGACCTTGCCTTCGGACTGCTCGGCGAAGCGCTGCAGCTGGCCGATGGAGTTGAAGATGATCTTGTCGCAGTTCTCGAGCATTTCCTCGACCTCGTCGTCGGCCCAGGCCACGCTGTAGGCGTGGGTCTCGCCGGCGAACTTCTGGCGGCCGAGCTTGAGCTCGTACAGCGACGAGGATGTGGTGCCGTCCATGTACTGCTGCATCAGGTCGAATACCGACCAGGTGGCGAAGCACTTGAGGGCGAGCAGTGCCTTGGCACCGGAGTGTTCGCGCACGTAGGCGATCTTCTCCATGTTGCTCAGCAGCTTGGTTTTATCGATGAGGTAATACGGCGTCTTGATCATTTAAAGGCCCCCGGCCAGGCCGGCCAAAAAAAGGACACGCATTGTGCCTTCACTTGCTGCATACCGAAAGGGCGAGATATGCATTTCGTCGAGGTCGTTGCCGATAGACCGGAATTTTTCCGATTGCAGCGAGCTCATTGGAACAGGCCCGTATGACCATCCTAATCACCGGTTGCGCGGTACAAGGAGAATCCGATGAAGTGCTGCAATGCGACAGACCCGCACAGGAGCCATGAATGAAAGCTGGCATCATCTCCGACACCCACGGTTTGCTGCGGCCCGAGGCGGTGAGGGCGCTGACCGGTTGCGATCTGATCGTGCACGCCGGTGATATCGGCAAGGCAGAGATCCTTGACGAACTCCAGGCGTTGGCGCCGTTAGAGGTGGTGCGCGGCAACAACGACCTGAAGTTGCCCTGGGCAGCTGGCCTGGCCGACCAGCGATGCTTCGACATGCACGGCTGGCAGACACTGCTGGTGCACGACATTGCCGATGTGCCAGCCGAACTGGATGAGGCGGTGCGCGTGGTGATCACTGGGCATTCGCACAAGCCATTGATCGACTGGCGTGAAGGGCGGTTGTACCTGAACCCCGGCAGTGCCGGGCCACGGCGGTTCAAGTTGCCGGTGACGGTGGCGGTCATCGAAGTCGAGCGCGGGCACCTGCAGCCGCGCATCATTCAGTTGCTTGAGTGACCCTGCGGCCTGATCGCTGGCTTGCCTGCGACTTGGGCCGTGAGGGCTACCTCAGGCGACCTGCTTCAACCAGTCCTGAATCTGTTGCAGCGTAGCCGTAGCCCCGCCACAAACGACCACCAGCACAGTCTGGTAACCGTCCAGCTTCGCGGCCTCGTACGCCAACGCCAATGCCGCCCCGCAGGCAGGCTCCACCAGCACCCGGTGGTCCGCCAGAAACCGCTCGCAGGCTTGAAGCGCCGCGCGATCGCTGACCAGCACGCTGTGCACCGGATGTTCCTGCACGCACGCCAGGGCCTGGTCGGCGACACGCTTGGCGCCCAGCGAAGTCGCCACCGATGTGAGGCGCTGCAGCTCTACCGGGTGACCTGCCTGCACTGCCGCGTGCAGCGAGGCCGCGCCCTCGGTTTCCACCGCCAGCACAGGGACATCGTGCCAGCCGTTGCGCTTGAGCCCTTCGACCACGCCACTGAGCAGGCCGCCGCCGCCCACTGACAGCACCACCGCATCGGGCTTGTAGCCGGTTGCCGCCACTTCATCCACAAGGCTGGCATGCCCGGCCCACAGCAGCGGGTCATCGAAGGGGTGAATGAAGGCATCGTGCGGCCCGACCAGGGTTTGCGCCAACGCGTTGGCCTCCTGCCACGAGCTGCCATGCACCACCACCTTGGCACCCTCCAGGTGCAACAGTTCTTTGGCGCGTTCGGTGGTGGTCTCAGGCACCACCACCGTGACCGGCACACCCAGCTGGCGCCCGGCGTAGGCGACGGCCAGGCCGGCATTGCCACCGGATGAGGACACGAAATGGCGGGCGCCCCGGGCATGGTGCACTTCGCAGGCATGGCCCACCCCACGCAGCTTGAACGAGCCACAGGGCTGAAGCGCGTCGAGCTTCAGCCAGATCGAGCGGCCAGCGGCCAGCGACAGCGGGCGGGATTCGATCAGCGGGGTGTGGATATGCAGGGTCATCGCGTAGCTCCATGCTTCAGGTAGGGGCCAATGGTAACGCGGCAGGCCAGTTGCAGGTCATTGAATGTGCGGTGATTACACCCTGCCTGTCAGCACGCTTGCGCCACAGCGCTATTGCTGACGCTGCGCCCCAGCACCAGCACCGTGACAAAACCGCAGCCCACCAATGCCGTGGCCAGGCCCAGCAGCACCGAGCTGCCCAGCTGGTCGACGATTTGCCCGCCGAAGAACGAGCCCAGCGCGATGATCACCTGGAACATGGCAACGAACAGTGGCATGCCTCGTTCGACGTCCTTGGGCGCGACGACAAACATCCAGATACTGGCACAAGCCGGGAAGGCGCCGAAGGCGAAGCCCCAGAGCGCGATCAGCATCGCCGCCCCGGTCATGCCGGTGGCGAAGTGGGGGAACAGGGCGGTGCTGACGCCGATCATCAACGCGACCAGCAACAGGGTGTGACGCACGCTTTGGTTGGCGGCGAAACCGGCGAAGATATTGCCCATCACCCCGGCGACGCCATACAGCAGCAACAGCGACCCGATGGTCGGCCCATCGAAACCTGAATGCTGCTTGAAGAAGGGCGCGACGTAGGTGTAGGCGGCAAAGTGCGCCAGGCCAATCAGCAACACTGCAATCAGGCCAACCCGGGCTTGTGGGTTGATGAACAGCGCTGGCAGGTCACTGATGCGGATGGCCTTGTCCGGGTTCAGGCGCGGCAGCAGCAGGATCTGCGCCAGCAGTACCGGGACGCCGACCAGGGCCGTGACCAGGAAGGTCATGCGCCAGCCCAGCAGGCCACTGAGCCAGGTGCCTACCGGCACGCCCAGCACGGTGGCCAGGGTCACGCCGACCATGATGATCGAGGTGGCCTGGGCAACGCCCACCCCCTTGGGTGCCAGGCGGCCGCTCAGGGCAATGGCGGTAGCCCAGAAACCGCCGATGCTGATGCCCAGCAGCACGCGGCCGAACAGCAGCAGGTTGAAGTCGCTGGCGTAGGCCACCACCGCGTTGGCGATGATCATGATCAGTGTCAGGCCGATCAACAGATAGCGCCGGTCCAGGGCGCCGATGCCCACCGACAGCAAGGGGGCGGCGAGGGCGGCCATGATGCCGGGCAGGGTGACCATCAGGCCGGCGTGGCCAGCACTGATGCCCAGGTCACTGGCGACATCGTTCAATACGCCTACCGGCAGAAACTCGCTGGTCACCAGGGCGAAGGCGCCCACGGCGACCGATAGAATCGCCAGCCACTGCTGTTTGACGCTTTGCTGACTGTGTTCGGGCAGGCCACCTGGGGCCGGGCTCGTATTTGACATGGTGCGGGGGTTCCAGAAGGGGAGTGTCGCCTTGAGCAGGCGCGTGGAGCGGGGAGAATCCGGCGGGCAGTATACGGGGCCCGTCTGCCGGGCCGACAGGCGGGCCTTTCGATAGTCATCATCAGTGCGATTGATGAGGCGCCCTTGCCGGGCAGCCGCCTCTGATGCAATGCAGCGTGCGCTGCGCACGGAACGACAGGCCCCTGTGCGCTATGATCTGCATCTCATCAGCAGCGGGGCGGCAGTCACGCAGTTTCAACAAGGACGAGCAAATCATGACGGAACACGTTATCTACAGCGTTGAAGGTGAAAGCCAGGCACTCAAGGAAGCCGTGGCCAGCGCCCAGGCAACCTTCAAGTTCTTCTGGCGGGAGTTGTCATGGGAGGCGCGCAGGATCGTGAAGTGCCTCGATATGGCCGCCGTCAAAATGTCCTTCGTGCTTGATCCGGATAACCCTGACATACCTGCAGTCGAAAACATGTGGGTGACGGACATTGACTTCGATGGGCAGACGATCACCGGGGTGTTGCTGAACGAGCCGCGCTGGGCAACTGAGTTCAAGGCCTCTGACCCGGTGTCATTGCCTTTTGCCGCACTCAATGACTGGATGTTCGTCCGCGATGGTCATGTCTACGGCGGTTTCACCGTCGATGCCTTGCGTAGCAGCATGGCGGCTGACGAACGTGCCGAGCATGACGCCGCCTGGGGGCTGGACTTTGGTGAGCCTGGCAGCGTCGAACTGGCACCTGCCGCGGACGGCCAGGCGCCTTGGCTGCTCACTCGCGCGCTGAGCACCACGGCAGACCTGCAGATGTTGGCGTCGCTGGAATGTACAGACCACCCGATGGCAGTGAACATGCGCGAGAAGGTCGAAGAAGGCCTGCGGCAATACCCCGAGATGATCAGCGACTACGACGACCGGGGCTGGTTGCTGCTGCATCGGGAGGTGCTGGTGGGCAACTACCCGGTGGTACATGCATTGCTGCGCCACGGGGCTGACCCTCGGGCAGCGAACAGCCAAGGCCAGAGTGCGCAGGCATTGGCGGCTGAAGCAGGCTGGCCACGGATTGCCGAGTTGTTGCAATGCGATACGGCTCAGGGGGGGGAGCCGGTCGCCAGCAAAGGGTTGCCATTATGGCCGATCGGCTTGACGCTGGTCGCGCTGGCCTTGGCATGGCTTTATTACTTGATCGTTGTTCCCTTGCGTGCCGTGTGGGCGGGCCGTGGCGCTGAAGTGGCCAGTACCTGGGACTTTGTCGGTGCCATTCTCCTGCTGAGCGTCGGTGTCGCTTCTTGCACAGGCCCCTGGTATATCAGGCTGCGCCTGCGCACCCCGCAATGGGGAGCGAGCCGGGCGCTGGATGTGGGTGCCATTGCAGGCGCCGTGGTTTTTGCCTGGGTGCTGCACGATCAATTGCTGCGCTACGTTAGCGGGTCTTATTAACGTCGCCGCCTCGGCGCCTGCTGCGCCGGTTCGCGCAACCAGGTGCCTGGGCTGTAGACGGCTCAGTGTTTGTCGGTGAAGTAGTGAGGGTAAAGCACCCGGTCCAGCTCCAGCTTTTCAGCATCCCCCACGCGCTTGCGCACTTCGGCGTAGAACTGCTGGCTCTGGTTCTGGAACCTGATGTAATCGCGGGTACAGGCCTTGAGCGCTGAGCTGAGCTGTTTGCCCGTCAGCCCCTGTGTGCGCTTTTGAGAAGCGAGATAAGCCTGCCAGCTGTTTTCCACCTGCTGCAGCCCCTGAGCGAGCGCTGTTGTCTCGATTGTCGCCATTGCTGCACCCTCTTTGAGCCGGTAACGGCCCGTCGGTGTGGATCGCCCGAGCGACGATGGCCCTGCAAAGCTGTGCCGAGCACTGCTGTGGCTCGCAGCCCCGAGCTTAGCCGGTTTTCCCGGGGGCGCCTGCTCCGGGCGCTGAACGGCGCAGGGCGGCGGCGGCGAAGTGCCCCCGGGCTGGCTTACTCATACGCCTGGGCCCCGGCGATATGCCGGCCGGCCACATAACCGAACGTCAGCGCCGGCCCCAGGTTGATACCCCCGGACGGGTACCAGCCGCCGAATACGCTGGCCATGTCGGTGCCCGCGGCATATAGGCCGCCGATGGGCTGGCCCTGTTCATCCAGCACACGTGCGTGGCCGTCGGTGCGCAGGCCGGCGAAGGTGCCAAAGCAGCCGGGCTGCACCTTTACCGCGTAGAACGGGCCGTGCTCGATCGGCGCGACGCAGGGGTTGGGCCCCTTGTGGTGCGGGTCGCCCTGTTTGCGGTTGAACGGGGTGCTGCCGCGCCCGAATTCAGGGTCCTGGCCTTGGCGTGCGTGGCGGTTGTACTCGGCGACCGTGGCGCTCAACCCCGCAGGGTCGATGCCGCAGGCGCGGGCCAGCAGGTCCAGGCTGGCGCCGCGCTTGAGGTAGCCGCTGCGCAGGTGCGGCCCCACTGGCAGCGGGGCGGGGCGGGCGTGGCCAAGGCCGTAGCGGCGCAGGAAGCGATGGTCGCAGATCAGCCACGAACAGGCTTCTTCTTCCTGCGGCAGGGCATCGAGCATGGCTGCGACATAGTCGTAGTAGCCGTGCGCCTCGTTGACGAAGCGCTTGCCGTTGGCCAGCACACCGATGATGCCGGGCTTGCCCCGTTCGATGATGTGCGGGAAGTGGCCGACGCTGCCATCACGGTGCGCGACCTTCGACACCGGGGCCCAGGCGACCGCCGACTTCAGGTCGGTGGCCACCACGCCGCCGGCGGCTTCACCAAGGCGCAGGCCGTCCCCGGAGCACGACCGCGGCGGCAGGGCGAGGTTGTCGTGGCCACTGGCATCGCGCGGGAACAATTGCCGGCGCCGCTCGGGGTCATGGGCAAAGCCACCGGCCGCCAGCACCACGGCGTTGGCGCGCAGGGTGAGGTCGCCCTGCGCGGTGGCGATCACCGCGCCACGCACCTGACCGTCCTCCATCAGCAGGCGTTTGGCCGGCGCAGACTCAAGCAGGCGCACGCCCAGATCTTCAGCCGACTTGGCCAGGCGCGCCACCAGTGCCACACCGTTGACCAGGTGCATGGCCCGGCCATGGCGGGCGAGGTGGTACAGGTGGCGAGCGAAGCGTTTGCACACATGCCAGAAGGCGCGGGGGGAGCGGGTCATGTTCAGAAAGGCGGCGAGGTCGGCGCCGGCCATGATCGGCATGCCCATGAACGAGGTTTCGCGCAGGGTCCTGCGCAAGCGGGGCAACAGCGCACCCAGCTGGCGGGCGTCATAGGGGGCGGCGATGACCTGGTGCCCACCGATGGCGGCGCCAGGGGTATCGCCGTGCATGTCGGGGATGGCGTTGCCATCGGCGAACTGCAGGGCCGTATGTTGCTCGAAAAAGGCGACCATGTGCGGGCAGGCTTCAAGGAAGGCGTCGATGCGCTGCGCGTCGTAATGGGCGCCCAGTTCGTTGCGCAGGTACGTGCGAGGTTGCTCGATGTCTTCCTCGATACCGGCACGACGCGCCAGCGGGTTGCGCGGCACCCAGGCCCAGCCGCCGGACCAGGCAGTGGCGCCGCCAAACACCGCGTCTTTTTCCACGAGGGTAACCCGTTGCCCATGCCAGGCTGCCGTGACGGCAGCGGCCAGCCCGGCGGCGCCAGAGCCAATGACCAGTACATCGCATTCGGCTTGCAAGTTGTCGGTGGGCATCGCGGGTCTCCGGCATTATTATTGGAACTAGGTTCCATATTCTTCTTGCCTGACCCAGCGGTATGCAAGTGATGCCGGTAAGTAATGGTCGATAATCGGACACTTAAGGCGTGATGCCCTGCGGTGGCCGACGAGGATATGGAATCATCTTCCAGAATTCGCCTTTTTCATCAGGAAACCCTGTCATGGCTGGTAGTCAGATCGAACGCGCCTTCAGTCTTGTAGAAAGCCTTGCCGCCGAGCCCCAGGGGCTGGCCCTGCAAACCCTGGCTGACCGGCTGGAGATCCCCAAGAGCGCCGCCCACCGCATGCTCGCCGACCTTACGCGCCTGGGCTACGTCCGCCAGAACCGTGACAACAACCGCTACCAACTGTCGGCCAAGCTGGTGGCGTTGGGCTTTCGCTACCTGTCCAGCAGCGGCGCCGACATCATCCAGCCGATCCTCGACCGCCTGGCTCAGGACAGCGGAGAGTTGGTGCGCCTGGGCGTTATCGACGGCGCCCGCCAGACCTGGATCGCCAAATCCCAGGGCGCCCGTTCCGGGTTGCGTTACGACCCGGACATGGGCCGCGATGCCCCCCTGTTCTACACCGCCTCGGGGCATGCCTGGCTGGCCAGCCTCAGTGATGACGAGGCGCTGCAGATGGTCCTGCGCCAGGGCATTGCCGACCCGGAGCAGTTCGGCCCCAACGCCCCGCGCTCCACTGAACAGCTGCTGGGCTACCTGGCTGGCGCCCGTGAGCGGGGGTATGCCTGGGTCGAGCAAACCTCGGCAGTCGGCACTTCGGCCCTGGCTGCAGTGGTGCGCCGGCCGCATGGCAACGAGGTCATTGGTGTGCTGAGCATTGCCGGCCCCAGTGCGCGCCTTTCCCAGGCGCGCTTGCCGGAGCTGGCGCCGCTGTTGTTGGCGGCGGTGGAGGAATTGTCGGTGGCCAGCCAGGCGAGCGAGTTGTTCGCTTGAATGGGCTTCAGCAGGGGGATGCGTCTGAATCTCTGGTCGATTACCGCACACTCTATGCAGGGTGTCCTTTTGCAAAACGGACCACAGTTCTAAATTAGCGATAGGTGATTCCGGAACCTTGTTCTGGAATTGCCGCAACAATAACGATAAACGCTAGAGGACTGCCCGTTGAACGCACCCCTTCGCATCGCCCTGATTGGCGCCGGTATCATGGGACGCCAGCATTGCCAGCACCTGAGCCAGGTACCGCAAGCCCAGTTGTGCGCGGTGGCCGACCCCGGCCCCCAGGCTGAAGCCTTTGCCGCCGAGTGCGGGGTGGCCTATTTCGCCGATCACCGGCAGATGCTGCAGGCTGTGCGGCCCGAGGCCGTGATCGTGGCCAATCCGAACAACCTGCACGTGGCCACTGCCCTCGATTGTGTTGAAGCCGGCGTGCCAGTGCTGTTGGAAAAGCCGGTAGGGGTGCACCTGGATGAAGTGCGTGCGCTGGTGGAGGCATCGCGCCGCTGCGGCGTGCCGGTGCTGGTCGGCCACCACCGGCGGCATAACCCGCTGATTGCCAGCGCGCGCAGCGTGATCGCCGAAGGGGCCTTGGGCCGTTTGGTCAACGTCACCGCGCTGTGGCAGTTGCAAAAACCCGACAGCTATTTCGACACACCGTGGCGGCGCGAGCCCGGCGCCGGCTTTCTGCTGACCAACCTGATCCACGACCTGGACCTGCTGCGCTACCTGTGCGGCGAGGTGGTACAGGTGCAGGCGTTCACCCGTAACCAGGTGCGCGGGTTTGCCAACGAGGACAGCGCGGCAGTGCTGCTGGAGTTCGCCAACGGTGCCCTGGGCAGCTTGACCGGCTCCGACGCGGTGGCAGCGCCGTGGAGCTGGGAGCTGAGCTCGGGTGAAAGCCCTGTCTATCCGCGCCAGGCGGACCAACCCTGTTACTTGCTGGCCGGCACCCGGGGGGCGCTGAGCATCCCCCAGCTCAAGCACTGGCAATACGCCGAGGCAAACTCGGGCTGGCATACACCGCTGCTGCAGTGTGACGTGGGTATCCCGGCGGGTGCGGCACTGACCCTGCAGTTGCAGCACTTTGTCCGTGTTGCCCGTGGGCAGGAAGCGCCGTTGACCGCTGCCGCTGACGGCGGCCGCACCCTGGCGTTGATCGAGGCGGTCCGCCAGGCAGCCGCCAGCGGCCGGGCTTGCACGCCAGAGATCATCGTGTGAGCCGCGCGTGCGTGCTTCCTCCCCGTACCCCTTTGCCTGCAGGTAACCCCCATGACTGATCGAATCTTTTCCCTGGCCGCGCTCACCGTACTGGAGCTGTCACCCCCGGCGATGGTCGAAGCCGCCGCCCGAGCCGGTTACAGCCACGTTGGCCTGCGCCTGGTGCCAGCGACCAGCGAAGAGCAGCACTTCCCGTTGGTGAGCGACGCCGAACTGCGCCGCCAGACCCAGGCGCGCCTGCGTGACACCGGTATCAAAGTCCTGGATCTGGAAATCCTGCGCCTTGAGCCCGACACCTGCGTGGCCGATTTCGAGCCGATGCTGGCGGTCGGTGCCGAGTTGGGCGGCAGCGAACTGCTGGTTGCCGGTAACGACCCGAATGAGGCGCGCCTCACCGAACGCTTCGCTGAACTGTGCGACCTGGCGGCCGGCTACGGTATTCATCCGCACCTGGAGTTCATGCCCTGGACCGACGTCCGCGACCTGCAACAGGCCATGCGCATCGTTGCCAAGGCAGACCGCCCGAACGGTTGCGTGCTGGTGGATGCCTTTCACTTCAACCGCTCCGGGTCGTCGCTCGACGACCTGGCGCGGCTGGCCCCGCAGCGCATGCGTTACGCCCAGTTGTGCGACGTGGCTGGGCCGGTACCGGCCGATATGGATGAAATCCTGCGCCAGGCCCGTAACGAGCGGCGTTTCCCGGGGGAGGGTGATGCCGACCTGGCCGGCCTGTTGCGCGGGTTGCCAGCGAGCGTTCCGCTAAGCCTGGAGATTCCCACGCGGCAACTGTTGGTGCAGGGTGTCAGTGGCGAGCAGCGTGCGCGGATGGCGCTGGAGAAGGCCCGGGCGGTGCTGGCATCGATGTGAGCCAAGGGGCCGCTTCGCGGCCCATCGCCGGCGAAGCCGCTGCCATGCACCGCAGCACCTGCATCGCCGGCAAGCCGGATCCCACACAAATGCCTTCAATGCTAGAGATGGGATGAAACAGCCGCTCCAACCCCGGAACAGTCCCGCTCCGGCTGCGGCAACCCGCATAGCGCCAGGCCTGCGAGGTACCCGAAGGTCATCCCTGGCCCCAGCGTGATACCGCCACTGGGGTAGTGCCCGCCCATGATGCTGTGCATGTCATTACCCACCGCAAACAACCCCGGTATGGCTTGCCCTGCATCATCGAGCACCCTGGCCGACGCATCGGTGCCCAGCCCGGCAAAGGTCCCGAGGCTGCCCGGCAGCAACTTCACTGCATAGAAAGGCCCGTGCAGCAGGGGCCGCAGCGAAGGATTCGGGGCCTGCTGCGGCTCACCCTGCGCCCGGTTGTATGCCGAGGCGCCGCGCCCAAAGTCAGGGTCCACACCCTGCGCCGCATGCTGGTTGAAGCGCGCCACCGTGCGCTGCAACTGCTGGCCATCGATGCCACAGCGCGCGGCCAGTTGCGCCAGGTCGTTGCCACGCAACAGGTAGCCACGCCGTTCATAGAAGCGGGCAGGAAAGGGAAACGGCTTGGCCCAGCCGATGCCATACCGACGCTGCGCGGCATGGTCGCAGATCAACCAGGCCTCATAGGATTCGCCCTCTGGCGTAGCGGCGAACAGGGCATTCATGAAGTCGTGGTAGCAGTCCGCCTCGTTGACAAAGCGTCGGCCGTCACTGCGCACTGCAATGAAACCAGGCTTGGCGCGGTCTATCAGGTGCGGGAAATGCCCAACGCTGCCATCGCTACGCGGCACTTGCGAGACCGGCGCCCAGGCACCGGCATGGGCCAGGTTGGTGCCGACCTGGGCGCCGGCCTGCTCGCCCAGGCGCAGGCCATCGCCGCTGTTTTCCGGCGGCGCGGCAGAGTAATGGCCAACGCCGTCGGGCGCGTGCGGTATCAGCTGCGCGATGCGCTGGCGGTCATGGGCAAAACCGCCACAGGCCAGCACCACGCCACGCCGCGCATGGATCCGCTGGCCATCGGCACAGTGCGCGCCGGTGATGCGTGCATCGCCCAGCAAGGCAATGGCCGCTTTGTCGGTCAGCAGCGTGACGCCCAGATCCAGGGCACTGCGCAGCAGGCGGGCCACCAGCGCGTTGCCGTTGACCAGTTGCAGGCCCCGCCGGTGCAGCAACAGATCGCGCCCGTGACGCAGCAGGCGTTTGGCCACATGCCAAGCCGCCCTGGGCGATTGCCGGGCATTGAAGAAAGCGGCCATGTCCATGCCACCGGCAATGCCCATGCCGCCCAGGCTGACGATGTCCAGCGGTGGCCGCAGCCGGTGTATCCAGGGCCCGAGCAGGCGGCCGTCATAGGGCAGTGCACACAGGGCACGCCCTCCGCGCGCGCTGCCGTCACCTTCACGCATGTCGGGCAGCTTCGTACCGCACTGAAATTGCACGCACGTGTGCTGCTGGAAAAACGCCACCATCGCCGGGCCATGGCGCAGGAACGCCAGTTGGCGTGCGTCCAGTTCCGCTACGCGGGTTTGGGCGCGCAGGTAGCGCTGCGCTGCATCAGCGGTTTCGACCAGGCCTTCGGCCACGGCCAGGGGGTTGCGCGGTATCCATAGCCAACCGCCCGACCAGGCGCTGGTGCCGCCGAGCCGGGGGGCTTTTTCTGCCACGATCACCTTGAGGCCATGGTGCGCGGCGGTAACCGCCGCAGCCAGGCCGCTGGCACCGGAGCCGATGACAAGTACGTCACACTCAAGGGGTTGCATGGGCGCACTCCGGTTCGGTTTTCACTGCAGCGGCGAGAAGCCGGTAGGCCGCAGCAGGCGTGATTGCAGCCGCAGTACAGCGCCCAGTTCACGGTTGAGCCGCGAGAACTGGGCCCAGCGTGGGTCCGCTGCCATCGCCGCGCGCCGTTCGCTGCGCTCGTCCAGGCTGGCATAACCCCAGATGTGCACCACCTGGTTCACCTCACCGAATTCGCTGGTGAAGAAACCGACCAGGTTGCCCAGGTGTTCGCGTTGCACCGCCAGGGCGTGGCTTTGGTAGAGGGCCAGCCAGTCAGCCATTTTCAGTGGGTCGAGGGTGTAGGTTCTCATTTCGTAGTACATGGAAGCGTCTCCGTGTCAGGGCTGTGAGCTTGCAGGCGTTCAGCGATATGGCTGGCAGCGATCCAGCCGAAGGTGAGGGCAGGGCCCAGCGTGATCCCGGGGCCGGGATAGGTGCCATTCATCAATGAGTTCATGTCGTTGCCGACGGCATACAAGCCAACGATCGGCGCACCGGCGCGGTTGAGTACATTGGCGTTGGCATCGGTCACCAGGCCGCGCGCCGAGCCAAGGTCGCCGGTGTGCAGGCGGATGGCGTAGAACGGGGCCTTGGCCAGTGGCGCCAGGCATGGGTTGGGCTTGTGTTGCGGGTCGCCCATGTAACGGTTGTAGCTGTTGCCGCCCTTGTCGAATTGCCGGTCGATGCCGCTGCGGGCGTCGGCGTTGAAGCGCTCCAGGGTTTCCTGCAGCACCTGCGCGGGCACGCCGATGGCCTCGGCCAGCCCTTGCACTGAACCTGCGCGGTGCAGGTAGCCGACTTCGATCAGGGCCGTGTTGTCCACCGGTTTGGGCCGTGCCAGGCCCAGGCCGTAGCGGTTCATGGCCTCGGCGTCACAGACCAGCCAGCAGCTGCTGATGCCATTGGCGAACATGGCCTGTACGAAGTGGTGATAGGAGTTGGATTCGTTGACGAAGCGCCGCCCGGCCGGGTCGAGCGCAATGACGCCGGGCTTGGCGCGGTCGGTGACCAGGTGCGGGAAGCGCTCGCGCTCACCACTGGCATGGCGCCGCTCGGAAACCGGTGCCCAGAAGAAATTGGCCGCCAGGCCCTCGCCCTGGGCGGCATCCACCGCCTGGGCAAGGCGCAGCGCAGCACCGTCGTTGCCAGCGGGGGACATGGTCAGGTGCGGCGCGTCAGGGGCCGGGCGGTGGGCCGCCGCCAGTGCACCCGCAGCAAACCCGCCCATGGCGCAGACCACCCCACCGCGGGCATGGACTTGCGTGCGGCGCCCCTCATGCTGCAGCACCACGCCGGTGACCGTGCCGTGTTCGACGATCAGTGCCTGCGCTTCGCTGCGCAACCACAGCTGTGCGCCGTGGGCGAAGGCGGTGCTGGCCAGGCGCGCCACCAGTGCGTTCCCCGTGGTCAGGCGCGTGCCACGGTGATGGTGAACCCGGTCCAGTGCGTAGCGCGCCATCAGTTTCAGGCAATGCCACAGTGACCGCGGGGAGCGGCGCAGGCTCAAAAAGTGCTGAATGTCCTCGCGGTTGACCATCATCGCGCCGAACAACAGCATGCCCGGCGGTGGCATTTTCAGGTCCTTGAAGCGTGGGCCGAGCCGGCGGCCGTCGTACTCGACCATTTCCAGCGCACGGCCGAACGCGGTGGCGCCGGGTGCGTCCGGGTAATAGTCCGGCGAGTGCGGGCGCAGGGCGTAGCGCAACTCGGTGTTGTGTTCCAGCCAGCGCAGCGCCTGGTGCCCGCGCGCGATGAAGGCATCCACCAGTTCGCCGTTGTAGCCGGCACCGATGATGCTTTTCAGGTAGGTCCTGACGGCCTCGGGTGAGTCCTGCGCACCGGCGATGCGCGCCTGATCCGAGCCATACAACCACGCAGCACCCCCGGAGATCGCCGAGGTACCGCCAAAGTGTTCGGCCTTTTCCACCACCAGCACCTTCAGGCCCAGGCGCGCTGCCGTGGCGGCGGCAGCCAGGCCACCGGCGCCGCTGCCAAGCACCACCAGGTCGTACACCGCTTGCGCGTTTTCGATAGGGGGCATGGCCTCAGATCTCCAGTGGCGTTACGCCCATGAAGGCGCCCAGGTGGCCAAGTTGCGCAAAGGCCATTTGCGCGCCCGTCTGCACCGCGCAGCCGCGTTCACGCGCGTGTTGCAGCAGCGGGGTGATTTCGGGCGAAGTGACAACGTCGGCTACCAGCGTGGTGCTTTTGAGCGTGCCCAGCAATGCAGCGGGCAGCGGCAGTTCGCCCGTGCCGCCCATGCCCACGGGCGAGGCGTTGACCACCAGGTCGAAGGCGTCCAGCGTGCTGTATGCGGTGGTGGTGCCGACGCCAGGGAAGGCCTTGCCCAGCAGGCCGGCAAGCGCTGTGGCGCGAGGCGTTTCGGGGTCGGCGAGGGTGACGTGGGCAACCCCGGCCTCACCCAGTGCGTAGGCGATGGCACTGCCGACGCCACCGCAACCGACGATCAGCACTCGCTTGCCCGCAGGGGCGAAGCCGTGCTTGCGTGCTGCGCCCAGAAAGCCCGCGCCGTCCACGTTGTCACCATACAGGCGGCCGTCGTTTTCACGCCGTACCACGTTCACCGAGCCCAGGGCTGCTGCGCGTGCGCTCAGGCCGTCCAGGCGGGTGGCGAATGCCTGCTTGTAAGGGACGGTCACCACGCAACCGCGCAGGTTGCGCCAGCCGCGCAAGGTGTCGATAAAGGCGTCCAGCGCGGCATGCTGCAAGTCGATGGGCAGCATGGCCAGGTCATGGCCATTGTTGCTGAACCAGGTATTGAAGTTTTCAGGCGATTTCACCTGGGCGATGGGCGTGCCGACGATGGCGACCAGCGCTGTCGAACCTTTGATCATGGTGACTTCCGTTATGGGTGTTGTTGTGGAAGTCAGGGTGAGGCGGTGGCGGCGTTGTCACAATACGCTTGCCAGGGGTTTGATGCGATAATCGCACTCATGACGCGATTATCGCGGCAACTGCACAATTCGGCTTGCCTGGCGGCCACGATTCCCCACTCGAGGGTGCAAGACATGGACAAACCCCTGATTCACCCCCGCGACCTGATTGCCGGTTTACAGAAAGGCCTGGCGCTCATGCAGCTGTTCAACGCCGAGCAGCCGCGCCTCACGGTGCCCCAGGCCGCCAGGCAAGCGGGCCTTACGCCCAGTGCGGCGCGGCGTTTTCTGCTGACCCTGGTGCATGAAGGCTTCGCCGAAACCGACAACCGCCACTACTGGCTGACCCCCAAGGCCCTGCGTATCGGCCAGGCCTATGTGGACTCGGCGCAGTTGCCACGCATGCTGCGCCCGGTCGTCGAGCAAGTGGCCCGGCAGACCCAGGAACATGTCTCGGTGGGGACACGCGACGACGACGAAATCATCCACCTGGTGCGTAGCCGCTACAGCCACATCGCCTCGCTGTCGATACGGCCCGGCTCGCGGGTGCCGATGTATTGCACCGCCGGCGGGCGAGTCTGGCTGGCGGCACTGGGCCAGGCGCAGCGCGATGATTATTTCGCCCGCAATCCGCTACACCCGCTGACGCCCTACACCCAGACCGACAGGGCGCTGCTGGACGCGACGTTGCAGCAGGTGCGCGAGCAGGGCTACTGCATCGTCGATCAAGAGTTCGAAGTCGGCATGCGCGTAATCGGCGTGCCGTTATTGGACCGGGCGGGGCAGTTGAAGGCGACGCTGACCATCACTACCCATGCATCGCGGCTGAGCATGGATGAGATCCGCCTGCGTTACCTGCCACCGCTGTATGAGGCACAGGCGCTGCTCAAACCGGTGTTTGGCTGACCGGGCAGCGAGGGGTGGGTACGAGGGCGGCAGCTCTTGCCGTTTTCACTGCCAGCCCATCAGCCATACCTCAGGGTCACGCAGCACCTGCCAGTCCAGCCACTGGCTGCGCTTGCTGTGCACCGCTTCCAGTTCCACACGCAGTACATGCCCCTCTTCATCCCGTTCCAGGTCGGTCACCAGGAAGTGTTTTTCACGGTTCGTGGGGTGTCGCGCTGTCCATTTCGAGAGTTTCAATTTGTCCGGGTTGAAGCGGTTCATCATTGCTCCTTGGGCGAGAGTGCATCCTGATCGTTATACAGGCAGGCAAGCCACCGAGGATACTTGCCCGGCCAGTATCTGGCCGGTCGATCCCTGCCGAATGCGGTGTGTGGCATGGCCGGGCCGCAAGCCGAGAACCGTACCCCCCCCAGAAACGGCAAACGGCCGCCCTCAGGCAGCCGTTTGTTATGGCTCATGCGCAAGGGTCAATCCTTGCTGACGGCGTCCTTGACGTCACCGACTACCTGCTGCGCTTCGCCTTTTTTCTCCTGCACCTTGCCTTTGACCTCCAGTTCCGTGTTGCCAGTGGCCTTGCCTACGGCTTGCTTGACCTTGCCGATGGCTTCGTTGGCCAAGCCTTTTACTTTGTCCGAAGTGCTGCTCACAGAATGGCATCTCGCTGGACTGGGACAACCTGGAAGCCGAGTTGAACAAGACCTTGGCGCAGTCTGGCAAGGCTGAGCTGGCCCCCTCGACCCTGGAGCAGAAGGCCGAGCAGGCGCAGGCTCAGGGAGAGTCGGCAGGACGCATCGCAGCCGAGAACCCGACCCAGGCCATCGACCAGCTCAAAGCATGGTTCGAGCGCGTGCGCAAGGCCGGTGAACCTGCCCTGAGCGCGGCAGACAAGCAAGCATTGGTCAACATCGTCGCTGCGCGCACCGGCAAGAGCCAGCAGGAGGCCCAGCAGGTGGTCGATAACTACGCCCGTGCCTATGAACAGGCTGCCGAGCAGGTGAAGGTGCTTAAAGAGCAGGCCGAGCAACAGGCTCGCGAGGCTGCCCAGGTCGCCGCCAGCAACGTCTCGAAAGCCGCCTGGGGCACCTTGGTAACCCTGCTGATCGGTGCCGCCTTGAGTTTTGGCGTAGGCCGCTTCACGCTGTCGTCACGCAAAACGCGCGTTGCCACGGTGTGAGTCGCAACGCCTACGCTGCAGGTACGTTTCACCCAACCCACGTTTCACGGATGTCTGTCGAAGGAGAAAAACCAGCGAAAAAAAGGCAGTGACCGTCTCGACTGTGTGCTGCAGGCGGACACTGTGAGCTTGCAGGACACCCCGTGTTACCTGTTGGTGCTGATGGACATCACCGAGCGCAAGCGTTCCGAGCTGGAGTTGGTCGAGGCGATAGAAACGGTGATGCAGGATGCGTCGTGGTTCAGCCAGACCTTGATCGAGAAGCTGGCCAATGCCAAGCGCCTGAACACCGGCCGCTTGCCTGACGCCTCATTGACCGACCTGACCCGCCGCGAGCGCGATGTGCTGGCGCTGATCTGCGAAGGCCTTGCCGACAAGGAAATCGCCACGCGGTTGAACCTGGCCCTCAATACCGTGCGCAACCATGTGGCAACGGTGTACTCCAAGCTCGATGTTCACAGCCGCAGTGAGGCCATTGTCTGGGCGCGTGAGCGACGCCTGTTCACGCATTGATTGGTCCAGGCACAGGTTCCGGGGAGGGGGCTGGGCTATCGCCAGTGGGCGATCGGAGGTAGGCGTTATTGCTTCGCCGAGGCCTCTGCTGGACGCCAAAGGGCTTCATGGTCTTTGAAGCCCTCGGACCGACCTTTTGCTTATCAGCGACGCAGCAGGCGGCTCACCACCAGGGTGAGGGCGGCGCCGATTGCCAGTGCGGTGATGGGCTTCTCTTTTACGAAGGCAGAGACGTTGTTCAGTGCGTCACCGTAGGTTTTGGTCAGCTGGCCAGCGACCTGGCGGCCATCGCCCTCTGCCTCCAGGGCCGGGTCCTCGAAAAGCCGACCCACCGCGCTCTGCGCCTTGCCTGCGACTTTCTGTGCAACACCTTCAACTTGTTCGCTTTTCATAGTGATCAAACCTTCCTAGTGAGTGGCAATGGGAACGCACAAGGTTAGGGAGCGGGGCGGGTGGATTAGTTCAAAGCGGTTTACGCGATTGGGAACGATCCTTGCTGATTGCTAGCAATATCCATAAAGGAGCTAGCAATGAACGAGTCCCTGGTCGCCCATTCCCGCGGTGGCGTGCTGTGCACCCCGCACCCCTTGGCCAGCGCTGCGGGCCTGGAGGTGCTCGACGGCGGGGGGAGCGCAATCGATGCCATGCTCACCGCCAGTGCCGTGCTGGCAGCGGTGTACCCACACATGACGGGCCTGGGCGGTGATGCACTGTGGTTGCTCCACGATGACCAGGTACGCACCATCATCGGGATCGGCCAGGCCGGCAGGCGCTTGCCTGCGGCGGGCGCGATCGGCCTGCGTGGGCCTGCCTCGGTCGCGACCACGGCCGGGGCCATGGCCAGTTGGGCGCAGGCCAAGGCCATCAGCGAGCAGTGGGGGTCGCGGCTGGGCTGGGCCGACCTGCTGACAGGCGCCGCCGGGCTGGCACGGGACGGGGTAGAGGTATCCGCCTCGCAACTGTTCTGGCAAGGGCAGCGCGCCAGCCTCATCCAGACACTGCCCAGCCTGCAGGCATTGTGTACGCCGCAAGGTGGCCGTTTGCGCCAACCCGCGCTGGCCAACAGCCTGGAGCACCTGGCGCGGCGTGGCCCAAGCGACTTCTACCACGGGGAACTGGCGGAGGCCTTCGGTGTGGCGTTCGACGCGCTGGGTTGCGGCCTGACCGTCGCAGACCTGCGCGCCACCCGCGCAGACCTGGCGGCGCCGCTCTGCGTACGTTATCGCAACGGTCGGCTGTACAATGTCGCGCCTCCCAGCCAAGGCCTGTACACGCTGCGTGCCATGGCTGCGCTGCAGGCCGTGAACCTGGGCGAGAACGGCACGCCGGGCTATTACCACCTGCTGGTCGAAGCCATCAAGCAGGGCCTGCTGCAGCGCAACACTCAACTCCATGACCCACGCGCCACGGGTTGGGACTTCGAGCACGCGCTTGCTCTGCCTCCCGCAACCCTCAACGAGCAACGTGCGACGCCCTGGGGAGAGCCCGGGCAACCGGCCGACACGGTATGGATGGCCGCCACCGACCGCGCCGGGCGCAGTGCCTGCCTGATCCAAAGCCTGTTCCATGACTTCGGCTCCGGGTGCATCCTGGGCGATACCGGCATCCTTTGGCACAACCGTGCGGCAGGTTTCAGCCCGCAGCCGGGGCACTGCAACGCCTGGGCGCCCGGCAAGCGGCCGGCACATACACTCAACCCGTCGGCCTACCTGGCCGATGATGGGCGCCGCTGGTTTTTCGGCACCCAAGGGGGCGACGGCCAGCCCCAGACGCAGATGGTGCTTGCCACCCAGTTGATCGACTACCAGCAGCCTGCCGAGGCGGCGTTGCGTGCACCGCGCTTTCTGCTTGGGCGCAGCTTCTTCGACAGCACCGACAACCTCAAGCTGGAGGCCGATATCGGCGCAACGGTGGTGCAGGGGCTGGTCGACCGTGGCCACCAGGTCGAGACCACGCCTGCGCTGAGCCCGTTGATGGGCCTGGCCGGCGTGATTGCCATCGGCCTGGACGGCCAGCGCACCGCTGCCTATGACCCGCGCAGCCAGGGCAGCGCCCTTGGCCAGCAGGACTGAACCACGCCGATTGCCGCAATGCGTGGCCCGGCGGATAATGCCGGCCCAAAGCGTTTGAGGGTTTCGAGGTCGCGATGAAAGGCAAGACGGTCAGCAGCAAGCAACAAGAAGTCCAGCGCATCGCCGAGATGCTCGCCAAGGCCATTGCCCAGCATCGCCTGCGCCCCGGCGTGCGCCTGGTCGAGGCGCACATCGTCGAGACCCTGCAAGCCAACCGCAACCACGTGCAGGCTGCGCTGCAACGCCTGGCCATGCAACGCATCGTCGACATCGAGCCCAACCGCGGCGCCACCGTGGCCCAGCCAAGTGCCCGCGAAGCACGGGAAATCTTCGCCGCACGCCGCGCCGTGGAGCGGGCGATCGTCGAGGCCATCACCCCGGCGCATGTCGTCGAGCATCAGGTGCGTATCGAACAGCACATGCACGACGAGCGTGCAGCCACTGCCAGCACCGATCGCCGCGCCATCGTTCGCGAACTCAGTGAGTTTCACCTGTTGTTGGGTGAGGTGAGCGGTAACCAGGTGCTGGCCGACATCCTCGGCAACCTGATGGTGCGCAGTTCGCTGATCGTCGCCCTGTATCAGCGCGGTGACAGCCCGCCCTGTGCCTCGGACGAGCACCAGGCCATCATCGATGCCTTGCGCGCTGGCGATACCCAGGCGGCCGTGGACGAAATGATCGCGCACCTGGACGAACTCGAAGGCCAGTTGGCCCTCGAGGATGTGGCTGCGCCTGAGGTCAACCTGCGCCAGGCACTGTCAGGGCTGTGAGCGGTGCTGGGAACAGCTCGGCCGGTGGCCGGCTGAAAGTCTGCCGGCCCTGTTTGAACCCCATCAGCGGCGCGGCGATACGGCCGATCACCTCGGCCGGCGAGGGCGCGTCGAACACCACGAAGTCGGCTTGGCAACCCGGTTCCAGGCCATAGTCGGCAAGGCGCAGCAGGCGCGCCGACTGCCGTGAGATCCAGCCCAGGCACAGCAGCAGTTCCTCCGGCGTGCCCAGTTGGGCGACGTTGGCGTACAGGTTGGCCTGACGCACCAGGGAGGCATCGCCATAGGGCGTGAAAGGGTTACCGATGTTGTTGCTGGACAACGAACAGGTCACCCCGCACTGATGCAGTTGTGCCAGCGGTGCCAGCCCCCTGGGCTTGTCATGGAAGCGGTCACGGCCGGTGAGAAACAGGTCGGTGGCCGGCAGGCAGGTGACGTGCACACCGGCTTCGGCCAACGCCTCGCCCATGCGCAGCAGTTCGGCCTGCGGCAGCGCCGAGAGCTTGGTCACATGGCCGACGGTGACCCGGCCTTGCCAGCCATGCTGGTGGGTGCAGCGGATCACCTCGCCCAAGGTCATGCCGGCGATTTGCAGGTCGAAGTCCAGGTGCAGGTCCAGGTCGCGATCGTAGGCCACCGCCAGTTCGAACAGCCGGCGGATCTGCGCTTTAGGGTCGGCGTCGGTGTAAGGGCAGCCGCCCAGCACTTCAGCGCCTTCGTCCAGGGCCTGGCACAACAGCGCTTCGGTCCCGGGGTTGTCGAGCATGCCTTCCTGCGGGAACACGCAGATCTCCAGGGTCACGGCCCAGGCGTAATCCGCCTGTAGCCTGCGGATGGCGCGCAGGCCGGTCAGGCCGATACCCGGGTCGATCTCGACATGGGTACGCATGTGCGTGGTGCCTTGTACGATGGCTTGCTCCAGCACAGCCGCGCCGCGGGCGTAAACATCGGCCCCGGTGAACGCGGCTTTGGCCAGGCGGGTCTGGGCGATGGCTTCGGCCAGCGTGCCTTCGCGCAGCTGGCAGCGCGAAAGGATGCAGGCCTTGTCCAGATGGATATGGGTTTCGATCAGGCCCGGCAGCACCAGCCGGCCGCCGAGGTCGAGCTTGGGCGCCGGCTGGCTCAGCCGGGCCACGAAGCGGCCGTCTTCAATCAGCAGGCGGCTCAGTGCCGGGCCGTCGCCCAGGCGCACATTGATCAGTTCCAGATGGCTCATGCGGCGGCTCCTGCGCCCAGGTAGGCGGCTTCCAGTTGTGGGTCACCGCGAAGTTGCTCGGCGCTGCCCTGTTTGACGATGCGGCCGGTTTCCAGCACGTAGGCGCGGTCGGCCACCTGCAGTGCCAGGTTAGCCATCTGATCGACCAGCAGTAACGTCACGCCTTCGTCGCGCAGGGCGGCAAGGGCGTCGTACAGCTCGCCGATCATCGCCGGGGAGAGGCCCAGGGACGGCTCGTCCAGCAGCAGGATGCGTGGCTTGGCCATCAGCGCGCGGCCAATCGCGACCATTTGCTGTTCACCGCCCGAGAGCAGCCCGGCCGGGCTGTGGATGCGTTCGCGCAGGCGGGGGAAGCGCGTGAGGATCGCGGCGATTTCGCCGTCGGCATCGACGGCATCCTGGCGCACGTTGGCCCCCAGCAGCAGGTTCTCGCGCACGCTCAACTGGCCGAACAGCTGCCGGCCTTCAGGGATCAGGGCCAGGCCACGGCGGGCGATCTGGCTGGCATCGAGGCTTTCGATGCTGCGGTTGTCCAGCACGATACTGCCGCCACGTGGCCGGTGCAGGCCGGCAAGGGCCTGCAGGATGCTCGATTTGCCGGCGCCATTGGCGCCCAGGATAGCGATCAGCTCACCCGGGTTGACCACCAGGTCGACAGCTTCGACCACTGGCGCCGCGCCATAGTCGATGCACAGGTCGCGCACGTGCAGCACGGCATCACGCGAACCCGCCCAGGCCTGCGCGCGCGGCTGGGCCTGGTACTCGGTGCCCCCCAGGTACGCCGCAATCACCCGCGGGTCCGAGCGCACCTGTTCAGGGGTGCCCCAGGCGATCGGTTTGCCGGCGTCGAGCACCAGTAGCCTGTGCGACACGGCCATCACCAGCGGCATGTCGTGCTCGACCAGGATGATCGCCAGGTTGAAGGTGGCCAGGCGTTGCAGCAGCGTGGCCAGGCGGTCGGTGTCCTGCCGGCCAAGGCCCGCCGCCGGCTCGTCGAGCAGCAACACCTGCGGGCGGCTGGCCAGGGCCCGGGCGATCTCGACCAAGCGGCGGTCGACGTGGGGCAGGTCATCGGCGGCGACGTGCAGGTTGCCGCGGTAGCCGACCAACGCCAGCAACGCGATGGCCAAGGCCTTGCGTGTGGCCTGCTGGCACGGCCAGGGCCGTTCGATGGCACCTTGCTGAAAGGCCAGCAGCAGGTTCTCAAGCACGCTCAGCTCACCGAACAGCTGGGTGGTCTGGTACGTACGGGCGATACCGGCGCGCGCGATGCGCCAGGCCGGCTGCCCGGCCAGCTCCGCGCCCAGCTGTATCGAGCCGGTGTCGGGGCGGTAGAAACCACTGATCAGGTTGAGCACCGTGGATTTGCCCGCGCCATTGGGCCCGATCAGGCTGGTGATGCTGCCTGGCAACGCCTGCAGGCTGACGTGCTGCGCGGCCTGCACACCCCCGAAACGGATGCCGATGCCCTCGACCTTCAGCCCATGCCGCGCACCACCGGTGAAGAACGCCCGCAGCACCGCCGCATCCGGCTGTACGGTGACCGGCTCGTGCCGCGGCCGCCAAAACCGCTTGGCGAGGCTACCCAGCACGCCGCGTGGTGCCGCCCACAGTACCGCCAGCAGCAAAACCGAGAACGCCAGCAGCCGGTACTCGGCAAAGTCGGCCAGCAGTTCAGGCAGCAGCACGATCACCAGTGCACCGAGCACCGGCCCGAACAGCATGCCGGCGCCACCGACGATCACCGCCAGGACGAACAGGATCGACTGCGAGAACGGGAACGCTGCCGGGTTGATGAACATCAGCACCGGCGCTACCAGCGCCCCGGCTGCGCCCGCCAGGCCTGCCGACAGGGCAAAGGCCAAGGTCCGCGTCTGCACCGGGTTGACCCCCAATGAGCGGGCGGCGATCTCCGACGCCTTCACCGCCCGCATTGCCAGGCCCCAGCCGCTGCGCTGCAGGCTCCAGTAGAAGGCCAGCGCCGCCAGCATCAGCAGCACCGCAGCCAGTGCCAGCAGCAGGGCCGGGTCCAGCGTGCCGACTTCAGGCAGTGGAATGCCCATCAGGCCGTTGGCACCGCCAGTGATGCTGCGCCACTCGATCAGGCCGTTGTGCACCACCAAGGCAAAGGCAATGGTGATCATTGCCAGGTAGGGCCCGCTGACCCGTAGCGCCGGGATCGCCAGCAAGCCGCCCAACAGCGCGCAGCCAAGGCCGGCCAGGGGCAGGGCGCCCGACAGCGGCAGGCCGGCAAGTGTCAGCAACGCCGACAGGTAGGCGCCGATGGCATAGAAGGCGATGTGCCCGAAGGACATCTGCCCGGACAAACCGATCAGGATGTTCAGGCCCACGCCGACGGTGACCGCCAGCGCGAACAAGGTCAGGATCAACAGCCAGTAGCTGTCCAGGCCCAATGCCAGGCCAAGGCTGGCGACCCCGAACAGGGCCAGGCCGAGGGGGGCGAGTCGCTCGCGCATGGTCATACCTTTACCCAGAGTTTGCGGCCGAACAGGCCGTCAGGACGTGCCGCGAGTACCACGATCACCAGTGCAAAGCACAGCAATTGCGTGAACGCAGAGCCGAAATACAGCGTGACCACCGCCTCGAGCAGGCCAAACAGCAGGCCTGCCGCGAACACCCCACCCGCACTGGCGATGCCGCCGAGGATGGCCACGGCGAACGCCTTCAGGCCGAACAACGTGCCCATGTCGGCGTGCACGCTGTACAGCGGTGCGATCAGCAGGCCCGCCAGCGCCGCGAACACGGTCGACAGGGCAAAGGCCGCCGCCACCACGCGGTTCACGTCGATGCCCATCAGCCGGGCTGCCCGTGGGTTCTGCACGCAGGCTTCCAGGCGCAGGCCCAGCTGTGTGCGTCGGCGCACCCAGTAAAGCGCGGCCGCCACCGCCGCACCGGCCAGCGGAATGGCCAACTGCACGGCATTCAGGCTGCTGTCGCCCAGGTCCAGGCGCAGGCTGGTCAGGGCACTGCCGAACTGCCGTGGCTCCTTGCCGAAGGTGAACATCGCCAGGTTGTCCAGCAGCAGCCCGCCCGCCACGGTCGCCATCAGCCAGGCGTCCGAGCCACGGGCATGGAACGGGCGCACCAGAAAGCGCTCGATGGCCAGGCCCAGCACCGCGCACAGCAGCAGGGTAGTGGGCAGTGCCAGCCACAACGGCCAGCCCCAGGTCACGGCCAGGCTGTAGCCAAGCACGGCGCCGACCATCATCGCGCTGCCCTGGGCGAAGTTGACCGTGCGCGACACGGCATAGGTGAGGTGAAAGCCCAGCGCCAGCAGCGCATACATGCTGCCCAGGCCCAGGCCGCTGACCAGTGCGGTGGTGATCATGTCGAGGGCCTCCGCTCAGGGCGTCACGGGCACGATGGTGTCGCCATCGAAGCGGCTGAAGACATAGTCCTCAGGGCCCAGGGCGTCGTGGCGGTCAACACTGAACGGCTGCTGGTAGTGTTTGATCAGCCCCTCGTAGTCGCTGATGGCATAGAACCCGTCACGCACCTTCGTGCCTTGGGTGTCCTGGGCCTTGTCGATCGCCAGGGCCACCAGGTGCATGGCGTCGTAGGCGTTGGCGATGCCCACGGCGGGGGTCACGTCGGCCAGGGTCTTGACCTGCGGGTAACGCTGCTTGAGAGCGGCCAGCAAGGCATCGCCGCGGGCGCTGTTGTGGGCGCTGAAGACAAACGTCTGGATGAAGTGCACGCGCCCGGCGTCAGGCCCGGCCAGCTCGCCGAAGCGGCCGCCGGCCGGGCCCCAGTGCGACACCACCGGCACGTTCCAGCCCATCTGCTGGAGCGATTTGACCACCTGCGCCGAAGGCCCGACGTTGCCCACCAGCAGCAGGGTGTCGACGCCTGCGTTTTTCAGGCGGGTGAGTTGCGGCACCATGTCCAGGTCACTGTCCTCAAAGCGCTCGGCCGGCGCCTGGGCCATGTCGCGGCGGGCCATAGCGGCGTTTAGCCCTGCCAGGTTCGACTCGCCCCAAGGGTTATTGGCCAGGATCAGGCCCGGGCGCTTCATGCCCTGGCGCAGGCCATAGGCGACCAGTGCTTCGTCCACCTGTTCATCCACCGCCGACACGCGGAACACGTAGTTGTCCTTCGCGCCGTTCTCGGTGATTTTGGTGCCTGCCGCCCAGATCCCCATGAACGGCGTTTTCAGTTGGTTGGCCAACGGCACGATGGCCAGCGACACCGGGGTGTCGAGGCCGCCGAACAGCACGCTGACCTTTTCCCGCTGGATCAACTCGCGCGCCGCCAGCATGCCCTTGGCCGGGTTGCTCTCGTCATCGCGGCGCACCAGTTCCACCGGGCGGCCCAGCAGCCCGCCTTGGGCATTGATCTCATCGATGGCCAGGGTCAGGCCCCGGGTCAGGGCCTCGCCGGACTTGGCGGACTGCCCCGACAACGCGGCCACCAGGCCCACCTTGATCGGCTCTGCAGCCTGTACCCAGCCCGTGCAGCAGGCCAGGGAAAAGGCTGCGCAGGGCAGCCAGCGACGTAGCAAGGAACGGCTGAACATGGTTCGAACTCCTGATTGCTAGCAATTTATAAAAATGTGCTAGCAAAACAGGTGCCATTTGGAAAATACTTCGGGCACCCCGTGTTTTGGGGCTTGCGCCTTCGGCTTCAGCGCCCTCGCGTGCACTGGATCAAGGCATCGCTCGGGGCCTGCGCCCCGTTCTGGACACCCTCGGAGACTTGCAATGACCGAAAGCAACAGCGCCGTACAGATCGTTCGCGACTTCCTCGCTGCTTCCATGGCCCCCGACCCGGTGCGCGCTGCCACGTTCATGAGCGACGACGTGCGCATTACCTTTACCGGCGGCCGCGCGATGCCCACCCCGGCCGACATCACCGCGTTCAATGGCGCGCGTTACACCTGGGTGAAGAAGCAACTGGGGCAGTTCGACTGGTGTGAGCGCGAGGACCACACCGTGGTGTATTCCAATGGCACCCTGTACGGGCAGTGGCCGGATGGCCGCAGCTTTTCCGGCAACCGTTACCTGGACCGTTTCGAAGTGAAGGCGGGCAAGATCGTGCGCATGGATGTGTGGAACGACAGCGCCGAATGGATGCTGGCGCCGGAGATCGGCAAGGCCTGAGCGGGTCAGCGGCGGTGTGGCCTGAGGTATCGCCGTTGGCGATACCTGGTAGCGCGAAACCCGCACCGTGAGCGTACCGCTGTCGGGTATAAGTTGCCCATGCGCTACCGACGTCTCGATCTGAACCTGCTGGTCGCCCTGGATGTGCTGCTCGATGAGTGCAGCGTCAGCCGGGCGGCGCAGCGCCTCAACCTTGGCCAGTCTGCCACCAGCGCTGCGTTGGGGCGCCTGCGCGAGCACTTTCAGGACCCCCTGCTGATACCCCTCGGGCGCGGCCTTGAGCCCAGTGCCCTGGCGCGGCAGCTGGCACCCAAGGTGCGCGAGGCGCTGAGCCTGGTCGGGGAGGTGGTCGAGACGTCCCTGGGTTTCGATCCCGGCCGCTGTGAGCGGCGCTTCACCCTGGTGGCATCGGACTATGTGGCGGCCACCGTCATGCCTGCCCTCAGCCGTGTGCTGGACCGCGTGGCCCCCGGCATATCGCTGGTGGTTCGCGACCTGCCGGTGTCGCGTGACGGCGACGTGGTGGCCGAGGCCCTGGACTACCGCCGTAGCGATCTGGTGATCGTGCCTCAGCGGCGCATCAACCTGCGTTATCCCCACTCAGTGTTGCTCGAAGATGAGCTGTGCTGCGTTGTGTGTGCGCACGAAGCGGCTTACCAGTCGGGCCTTGGCCTGGCTCAGTTCTGTGCGGCCGCGCATGTCGTGCGCGAGTTCACCGATGGCCAGAACCTCTCGGTCGACACCCAGCACCTGCGCGATATCGGCATCGAGCGGCGTGTGGCCGTGGCGGTGCCAAGCTTCGCGCTGATGGGCGACTTCGTCAGCGGTACGCCGCGCATCGCGACGTTGTTCCGGCGCCAGGCCCAAGCGCTGGCGCGTCGTCATGCGCTTCGGGTACTGCCTTCGCCCATCGCCTTCCCGGTGGTTGCGCAAGTGCTGCAGTGGCACCCGCAACAAGCATCCGACCCGGCCCTGGGCTGGCTCCGGCAGGTGCTCACCGAGCAGGCGGCGGGGGTCGATCACGCCTGAGGGTCGCCCGTATCAGCCGCCAGGCCCAGTTCTGCGATGGCCAGCAAGGCGCAGCGCTCATCATTGTCAGAGGTGTCACCGCTGACGCCGATGGCCCCCAGCAAGGCGCCTTCGGCATTGTGCAGCAGAACACCGCCGGGCACCGGGATCACGTGGCCGTGGGTCAGGCTGTTGATCGCGTCGAAGAACGCTGGCATCACCTGAGCGCGGCGTGCCAGCTCCCGGCCACCGAAGCCCATACCCAGGCAGCCGCTGGCTTTCGCGGTGGCGATTTGCGGGCGCAAGGCGCTGGCCTGCTCATCGCGCAACAGCGCCAGCGGGTGGCCTGCCGCATCGAGCACGGCGGCTGCCAGGGGCCGCATGCCCAAGGCCCGGGCATGTCGCAGCGTGGACGCGGCAAGCCGCGTGGCGGTTTCGAAATCGAGCACCTGCATGATCACTGGCTCCATTTGCCAAGCTCGGCGACACGGTCGCGGGTGTAGAGGTCGGTCCATTTCAGGGAGTTGAAGTCCGAGACCTGTTTGGGGTTGTAAGGGGTGCGTTGCAGGCGTACCGGTTGGCCTGCCTTGTACACCGCCTGCAGGCGGTTGCGGTCTTGCAGGATGCGGATGTCATCGAGCGGCGAGCCGTCGAGGAGCAACAGGTCGGCCTGCTTGCCTGGCTCCAGGGTGCCGAGCGTTTCACCGCGCGGCATCAGGCGTGCGCCGACGTTGGTTGCCGCGTGCAGCGCTTGTGCCGGGGTGAAACCCAGGCGCGTGACCAGCAACTCCAGTTCACGCGCATGCCACTCACCGTAAGGGGTAACGGCAAAACCGCTGTCGCTGCCGCAGGCGAACGGCACACCGGCGGCCTTGGCGCGCTTGAGCACCGGCGTGCCCAGTTCCAGGGTACGGGCGCAGTAGCCGGCGTAGCCTGTGGTCACTGCCGGGTCGTGGGGCTGGCAGAAATCTACGGTGTTCTGCGGGAAGGTCATGGTGGGCGCCAGTACGCTGCCTGCCTCCAGCAGCGCTTCGATGCAGGCGTCGTCCATGTAGAAGGCATGGAACACCAGATCCACGCCTGCCTTGGCCGCGTACATCACGGCTTCGCGGCCGTAGGCGTGAGTGGCTACCCGGCAGCCGAGGCGGTGCGCCTCGTCGACCATTTCGCGGGTTTCATCGGCGGTGAAGGCCGCGATGATCTCCCCGTTGGGGCGGCGGTGTGTGCCGTCCATGGCGATCTTGATCAGGTCGACGCCATCCTTGGCCTGCTTGCGGATCTGCGCGATGGCTTCGGTGCGGCTGGTAACCAGCGCAGCGGTGAAGTATTCAGGGGCGCCGACGCGGCTGGGAAACCAGTCGTTGAGGCTTTGCCGGTTGGTGATCACACGGCTGCTTGCGGCAATGCGCGGGCCTTCGAAGAGCCCGGCGTTGACCGTATTGCGCACAGCGATGCTGAGCTGGCCGCTGTCACCCGGGCAGACCATCGAGGTGACCCCGGCAGCCAGTACGTGCTGGGCAAAGAACATACCGCGCAAGGCGCGGAATTCATCACTGGTCCAGATGTCGATGTCTTCTTCGCTCTGGGCGTTGCCGAACGCCAGGTGAGTGTGCACATCGACCAGCCCCGGCATGACGAAGTCGCCGCGTACTTCGCGGTCACCGGGCACTGGGCGCGGTGCCTGGGCGGTCGCGCCAACATGGCGTATCACGCCGTTTTCGATGATCAGCGTCTGTTGCTGGCGTGCCTGAAGGCTGGCGCCGTCGAACAGGGTGGCGCAGTGAAGGTGCAAGGCGCTCATGGTCGGACTCTACTCCTCGTGTTGTTTCCGGCAGGCTATGTGCCTGCGGCGCCTGGCACCATCAGATCCTGTCGTTGGCCACCCATCGATGGCATCGATAGCTGCGCCGGCGCCCGCGCCCGCAAGGGTTCAGGCGGTATGCCCGCCAAGGGTTTCGGCAACCCAGTCGGCGATGTACTGGCCGGCATTGATGCTGTTGTCGAAGCTTGAATGCTGCACGCCGCCTTCGCGATCAGTGAAGATCTTCAGTTCGCGCTTGGGGCTGTTGATCAGTTGCTCGTAGGTGCGGTGGGCCCACTTGAGCGGAATCTGCGAGTCCTTTTCACCGTGGGTCACCAGGAAGGGCACGCGAATGCGGTCGAGCACGCCATCGAGGTGCACGTTTTCGGCAATGGTCATGAATTCGTCCATGTCCTTCGCGCCCCAGACCCAGCACACGTGCGCCCAGTAATGCGGCACCGGGAAGTCGCCTTCCTTCTCCAGGCGCCGCTTCTGCACGTCGCGCCAGTCGTGGTTGGCACCCCACACCACGCCGCAGGCAAAGCGCGGCTCGAAGGCCACCGCTCGCGGGCAGTAGTACCCCCCCAGCGAAACCCCCTCCATACCGATGCGCTTGGGGTCGACTTCCGGGCGGGTTTCCAGCCAGTCCACCACGCGGCTGGCCCAATGTTCGCTGTCGTAACGGGCGGTCAGGCCTTGAAGGCGCAGCGCCTCGCCCGTGCCGGGTTGGTCGATGATCAGCGAGGAAACGCCACGTTTGGCCAGCCACGCCGGCAGGCCGACGCGATATTTCATTTCTTTGGTCGAATCCAGCCCATTGACCTGCACCAGCAGTGGCGCCGGGCCGGTGGTGCCTTCGGCGCGCACCAGCAGGCCACTCAGATACTGGCCTTCGTAGGGGATTTGCACCCGCTCGCAGTTTTCCCGCGACAGCTCGATGCCGCGGGCGAAGGTCTGCAGGAAACGCTGGTACAGCGCCTCGCGCCCCGGCGCACCATGGGCCTGCAGGCGTTCGCAGGTCAGGTAGTAGGTGGCGGCGCGGTTGTATTTTTCGCCAGCGGACAGGCATCGGCCAGCGGCCTCGTCTTCCTCGGCCAGGGCGCAGAGCTTGTCGGCCATCTTCGACCAGGTTTCGCGAAAGGCCTGGGTGCCGGCGGCGTCAGGTTGCCGCGCCGCCTCCTGCAGCGGCGCGCACATGGCTTCGATCTCGCCCAGGCGGGCGCCCATTTCGATGGCCAGGTCCACCGAGAGGTTCCAGACATAGTTGGTGGGGAAGTAGCGGAACATTGTTGTTGTCCTTCTGCGGTCGTTGAATCCGGTGCCTGAGCATCGCGCCAGGCACACAAGGCGATGTCCGAAGGCAAGTTACGCAGACAGGGCGAGGAGGGGCCAATCGTGAACAGGGATGCGAGGTATCGCCAAACGCGATGCCCCGGCGACATTGCGCCGGCCGGGACGATGGCTGCCGGTCAGGCGCTGGCCCGCAGCTCCTCAGGTCGCTGGTCGAGGTGCTGGATGAAATCGCTGATGCGCTCACGCAGCCAGCGGTGCATGGGGTCACCGTCCATGCTGCGGTGCCAGAGCATGAACTCGCGCATCACCGGGATCTTCACCGGTGGCGGCAGGATCCGCAGGGGCAGATAGCGGGCATACAGCTGCGCCAGGCGCCGGTGCATGGTGGCCACACGGGGGGTGCCTACCAGCAGTTGCGGCAGGGTGTTGAAGTCGTTGGTGATCACTTCCAGGCGGCGGTTGAAACCGTACTGGTTCATGAACCAGTCCTCGATGCTCAGGTGCCGGTTACGGCCAAAGCCCACCGAGATATGCCCCATCTGCATGTACTGCTCCAGCGTCAGGCTGTCGCCGACCTGCGGGTTGTCGCGCCAGACCACGCACACGTGATCTTCCTCGAACAACAGCTGGGAGGGGTGACCTTCGATGAGGTACCGCTCGGGCACGATCATCATGTCGACTTCGCCGCGCATCAGAAGCTCGGCGCTGTTGTCGCCAGGGCTGATCATCTCGAAGGTGATGTGCGGCGCCTGAAGATGGATTTTCTGGATGACCTGGGCGAACAGCACGCTGATCAGGTAGTCCGAGGTCACCAGGCGCAGGTGCCGTTTGCTGCTCGACGGGTCGAACACCGGCTTGGCGGTAATCGAGGAGCGGATGGTCAGCAGCACCTCACGCACCGGCTGCGCCAGCTCCAGCGCATAGGGCGTGGGCTGCATCTTGCGGCCCACCTGCACCAGCAGTTCGTCCTCGAAAAACGTTCGCAAGCGGCCCAGCACGCCACTGGTGGCCGATTGCGTCATGTGCAGGCGTTCAGCGGCACGGGTGATGTTCTGCTCATCGAGCAGGACATCCAGTGCCACCAACAGGTTCAGATCCAGGTGGTGAAAGCGCATGGTGATAGCTCACGGTTCTTGTAGTTATTTTCGCGATACCTTCCCGCCGCATCGCCGATACGTCAAGGCCAATCTGCCGTTGAACCGAGCCAACGCCAGGCGTCATGGGCTGGCGCACAGGTATCGCGTTTACCGATGCCTCGCATCCTGACTCACGATTGGTCAGCCTGGCCGATCAGCCAGCAATCTGCCCTCCAGTCGAGCGGCCAGCCCGCCGCCACGACCTGCTACCGGTGACCCTGGCTGGCACCGAACAATAATTTCAATGGAGTGGTAGCCATGAACATTCTTGGACTCGACGCACTGGTGTTTGGCGTCGACGATATCCAGGCCTGCGCCGATTGCCTGCGTGATTACGGCCTGTCAGCCGTACAACTGGATGGCGACGGTGGCCGTTTCGAAGCGCTCGACGGCACGGCGATCATCATCCGTCGCGGCGATGATCCCCACCTGCCGCCGGCCTTGGGCCCGACCCCATCGCTGCGTGAAACCGTGTATGGCGTCGCCGCGGCGCAGGACCTCGAGGCCATCGCCGACGAGCTGGGGCGCGACCGCGAGGTGCGCCGTGACGCGCAGGGCGTGCTGCACAGTGTCGACGACCTGGGCTTTGCCATCGCCTTCCAGGTCACCTGCAGGCGCAGCTTCCAGGCGCCGGCCGACCTCACCAACGCGCCCGGCAGCACGCCGCAGCGGCCACTCAACCAATTGGGCATCACCCTGGACATGCCAGCGCAGCCGCGCACCCTGTCCCATGTGGTGTACTTCGTGCCGGACGCGGCCAAAGGCGAAGCCTTCTATCGCGACCGCCTGGGCTTCGTCACCACCGACAGCTTCATCGGCGTCGGCCCGTTCATGCGGACCGCGGGCATGGACGATCACCACTGCCTGTTCATGATCCAGACCCCGCCCCACATGCAGGGCTGCGAGCATTTCACCTTCCATATGGGCAGCGGCACGGAAGTGCTGCTGGCCGGCAATCGCTTCCAGCAAAAAGGCTGGACCAGTTTCTGGGGCCCAGGCCGTCACCTGCTGGGCTCGAACTGGTTCTGGTACTTCAACAGCCCGCTGGGCTGCCACATCGAGTACGACGCCGACATGGACAAGCATGACGACCAGTGGGCGGCGCGCCAGGCGCCGATGTCGGCCGACAACTCGCAGCTGTTCCTCTTCGCTGCGCGGGAGAAGTGGGCGCCCGGTGGCCCACCGCCAAAACAGGCCTGAGCAATGGCTGGTGTGGCGCTGTGCCCGCTCGCGGAGCTGGGCGAGGGCAAGGCCCGCGGCTTCGACCCGCAGAGCAGGGGGGCAGACAGCCTGTTCGCCCTCCGGCACGGCGGGGTCGTGCGGGTGTACCGCAACCTTTGCCCGCACCTGCGGGTACCGCTGGAGTACCGCAAGGACCGCTTTCTCAGTGCCGATGGCCAGTGGGTGGTCTGCTACGCCCATGGCGCGCGCTTTCGGCCTGACGATGGCACCTGCGTGCACGGCCCGTGCCGTGGCGATGCACTGCAGGCGCTCGATCACCGTGAGGTGGACGGCTGGCTGGTAGTGCCGCTGGAACAGTTGCACCCCTGAGGTATCGCGCCGCGTGATAGGTCGCATCCCAGGACTCGATTGGTCAAAGCCCGGCACTGCCGGGAAGCTGTGCCCAAGGCACAGGACATGCCCGCCGCCCACGCTGCGGCGAACAACAAGAACAAGACGTGAGGGATGCCATGAATACTGTGAGCAACGTACTGATCGTGGGCGGCGGGATTGGCGGGCTGTGCGCTGCCATCGCGCTGCGGCGCAAGGGGATAGCGGTCGACCTGGTCGAACTCAAGACCGAGTGGACCGTCTACGGCGTCGGCATCATCCAGCAGAGCAACGTGGTGCGCGAGATGCACCGCCTGGGGGTGCTCGACGCCTACCTGAACGCGGCCTACGCCTTCGAAGACGTGGCCATCTACACCACTGAAGGCCACCCATTGGCGCGGATCCCGGGGCAGCGCCTGGCCGGCCCGCAGTACCCGGCCAACGTCGGCATCTCCCGCCGCGCCTTGCACAAGGTGCTGAGCGAAACCGCCATCGAACTCGGTACCCAGGTACGCCTGGGCACCTCTGTGGAGAGCTTCGAGCAGGATGCCACTGGCATCGACGTGCTGTTCAGCGATGGCCGCCAGGGGCGCT
The DNA here is from genome assembly GCF_044748785.1 of Pseudomonas sp. NPDC089743. NCBI lineage: Bacteria > Pseudomonadati > Pseudomonadota > Gammaproteobacteria > Pseudomonadales > Pseudomonadaceae > Pseudomonas > Pseudomonas sp. NPDC089743. The sequence goes on along the minus strand of NZ_JBIVGS010000002.1, from coordinate 266,414 downwards.
ATGCGCTGATGGTCGGCGCCGATGGGCTGTACTCGAAGATCCGTGGTTTGCTGTTCGGTGATGCCTATCAGCCGCGGTTCACCGGCCAGTCGGTGTGGCGCCACAACTTCCCGCGCGCAGCCGGTATCGACCACCTGGCCAACTTCCAGGGCCCCTCGGGGAATGCTGGGCTGGTGCCGCTGGCCGACAACCTGATGTACCTGTTCACCACCTCCCACGAACCGGGCAACCCGTGGATGGACCCGGCCGGGCTTGCCGCGGGCCTGCGCCAGCGCCTGGCGGGGTTTGGCGGGCTGATCGGTGAGCTGCGCGAACAGGTCTGTGACAGCGCAGAGGTCGTCTACAAGCCACTGGAAGCGGTGTTCGTCGACGAGCCCTGGTATCGCGGCCGCGTGCTGCTGATCGGGGATGCGGCCCATGCCGCCACGCCGCACCTGGGGCAGGGCGCGGGCATGGCCATCGAAGACGCCGTGGTGCTGGCCGAGGCGCTGACCGCCGGCGGCAGCCTGGAGGAGCAGTTGCAGTGCTTCATGGGGCGCCGGTTCGAGCGCTGCAAGTACATCAGCGACATGTCGCTGATGGCGGGCGAGAAAGAGGTCCAGCGGGACCCGTCCTTCGACCGCATCGGCCTGGTCAAGCAGATGCTTGAGGTCACCGCTCGGCCGATTTGATCCCTGTGCCCGGCGCACCCTGCCTTGCCGGCGCGCCGTGGCGCATGCCAACACCGACACAAGAACAAGAAAGAGGAAACCCCGATGTTGACTCGCAAAGGTGCAACCGCCCGGCCGTTGCCGCCGCTCAAACCCATCACCCTGGCGATTTTCGCCCTGGCGGCCAGCCAGGCCCAGGCCATGCAATTCGACACTGGCATCCCGGACCTGCGGGTGCGCTGGGACAATACCCTGAAGTACAGCGCCGCCTGGCGCACCCAGGATGCCAGCAGCAAACTCACCGAAGGGCAGACGGCCCTGAACCTGGATGATGGTGACCGCAATTTCGACAAAGGCCTGATTTCCAACCGCCTGGACCTGCTGTCAGAGCTGGATGTGACCTACGGCAACGTCGGCGCCCGGGTCAGCGGTGCGGCCTGGTATGACGATGTCTACAACCAGGGTACCGACAACGGCGACCCGAGCCGCGCCAACAGCTATTCGGTCGATTACGATGAGTTCACCGATGACACCCGCACCTTGCACGGGCGCAAGGGTGAGTTGCTCGACGCGTTCATCTTTGGCAAGACCGAGGTCGGTGGGCTGCCGGTGTCTGGCCGTTTGGGCCGTTACGCCATGCAGTGGGGCGAGAGCCTGTTCTATGGCATGAACGGCATCGCCGGGGGCATGGCCCCGGTGGATGTGGTCAAGGGCCTGTCGGTGCCCAACACCCAGTTCAAGGAGCTGATCCGCCCGGTGCAGCAGATTTCCGGGCAGTTGCAGCTGACGCCGGATGTCTCCCTTGGCGCCTACTACCAGTTCGAGTGGGAGGCCAACCGCCTGCCGGCAGCTGGCAGCTATTTCTCCACCGACGACTTCTTTGGCGACGGCGCAGAGCGCATGTTCGTTGGCGCGCCGGTGTTCCCGGGCGGCCAGCCGCTGGCCTTCTACCACGGCAACGACAAGGAAGCCAAAGACTCGGGGCAGGGCGGTGTGCAGTTGCGCTGGCGCAGCGAAACCGTGGACTGGGGGCTCTACGCCATTCGCTTCCACGACAAGTCGCCGCAGCTCAACGTACGCCCCGACTTCGCCAACCTCGACCCGGTCAGTGGCAAGGCCGGCGAGTTCTACTGGGTGTATCCGGAGGGCATCGAGGCACTGGGCGGCAGTTTTTCCACCACCCTGGGCAACTTCAACGTCGCTGGCGAGCTGTCCACCCGTTGGAACCAGCCATTGGCCTCGACCAACCAGCATGCACTGGCGACGGACGAGGCGATCGACAACGATGACAACCCGGTTTACGCCACCGGCCGCACCCTGCATGCCAACGTCTCCTGGCTGGCCAGCCTGGAGCCCAACTTCATTGCCGCCGAGTCGAGTTTCCTGGGCGAGATAGCCTGGAACCGGGTGATGAGCGTGAGCAAGAACGCCGACGCCGTCGACCCCAACGCCGACCGCGATGCCACCAGCCTGCGCCTGGTGTTCGAGCCGATGTACCGGCAGATCTACCCTGGCCTGGACCTCTCCGTGCCGATCGGTGCGAGCTACACCAACGGTGCCTCGATGGCCTTGGGTACCGGTTTTGGCAGCGACCATGGCGGCGACCTGAACATCGGCCTGAAAGGCAACTATCTCAACACCTGGAGCCTGGGCCTGACCTACACGCACTACTACGGCCCGGAAAACACCTTCCTCGATGCCGCCAACAACTACACCTTCGAACAGTCGCTCAAAGACCGCGACTTCATCGCCTTCACCGTCAGCCGTACCTTCTGACCGAGGACTACCCGATGAAACACAACAATAAAGTCGTTTCCCTGTTCACTGCCCTGAGTGCCTCGCTGCTGCTCGCCCACGGCGCTTTTGCCGCGGTGTCCCCCGAGCAGGCGGCAACGCTCAAGACCACCCTGACGCCACTGGGCGGGGAGCGTGCCGGCAACGCCGACGGCAGCATCCCGGCCTGGACCGGCGGCTACACCCAAGTCGACAGCGCTTACCAGGACGGCGGCAAGCGGGGTGACCCGTTCGCCGCTGAAAAGCCGCTGCTGACCATCACTGCGCAGAACATGACGCAGTACGCTGACAAGCTGACCCCAGGCATCCAGGCGATGCTGAAGAAGTACCCCGACAGCTACCGGCTGGAGGTCTACCCGACCCACCGCAGCGCAGCCGCACCGCAATCGGTGTACGACGCCACCTTCGCCAATGCCACCAGCGGCAAGCTGGTGGACGGCCCTGCCGGCGCCATGCCCGAAGGCGCCTCCGGGGGTATTCCGTTCCCGATCCCGGCCAATGGCGTGGAAGCCATGTGGAACCACTTGCTGCGCTGGCGCGGGGCTTCATGGCACGCCAGTTTCAACCAGTACCTGACCACCGCCGACGGCAAGCACGTGCTGACCAACGATTCGCGCGCCGATCTGCAGATGCCCTGGTATCTGCCTGGGGGCAGTGGTGACAAGGGTGTGTTCTTCTCGATCCGCATGACCAACGATGGGCCGCCGCTGCGGGCGGGCGAGGCCATCACCGGCCTTGAAAACCTCAATGCCGACAAAGCCGCGGTGTGGACCTACCTGCCCGGGCAGCGCCGGGTCCGCCGCCTGCCCAATGCCTGCTGCGACACACCGACGCCAGCCACCGCAGGGGTGATGAGTTTCGACGAGCTGTACGTGTTCAACGGCCGCCTGGACCGCTTTGACTGGAAGCTGGTGGGCAAAAAAGAGATGTACATCCCCTACAACGCCAACAAGGTGTTCACCGCCGCCAACGCTGAAGCGCTGCTCGACCCGCACCACCTCAAACCACAAGCCATCCGCTGGGAACTGCACCGGGTGTGGGTGGTGGAGGCGACGCTCAAGCAGGGCCAGCGCCACGTGATGCCCAAGAGCACCTACTACCTGGACGAAGACACCTGGGCAGCCGTGCTGGGCGAGCGATACGACGCGCGCAACCAGTTGGCCAAGGTGGTCTGGACCTCGCCGGTGGTGCTGCCTGACCTTCCAGGCGTGGTGACCCTGACCAACGGCTTCTACGACCTGTTGTCCGGCGCATGGTTCGCTGGCGACCTGTTTGCCGGCAAGCAGGAGCAGTACCGCATCGTGCCGCCCTACAAGGACTCGGTGTTCACCGCCGATGCCATGGCGGGTGAGGGCGTGCGCTGAGCAGGCGCATTGCACCTGGGCCGTATCGACTACAAGAACAAAAGGTTGCGTGCGATGAACAAAATGCTCCAGGGCTGGCTGCTGGCCGCCTGTTGCACGCTGCCTCCGGCCTACGCCGGCGGCAGTGTGGATGTGCTCTCGCAGCCCGCAGTGCATGGCCACCAGGCCTTGCGAGCGGTGCTGCAGGATGTGGCCCGTGCCGGCGCGCGCCTGGTGGCGGTGGGCGAACGTGGCGTGGTGCTGCTTTCGGACGACAATGGCAAGGCTTGGCGCCAGGCCACGACCGTGCCAGTGAGCGTCAGCCTGACCGCGGTGCAGTTCGTCGATGCGCGCAACGGCTGGGCGGTGGGCCACGCTGGCGTCGTGCTGCGCAGCGAGGACGGTGGCGAGCACTGGGCCTTGCAGCTCGATGGCAAGCGCGCCGCGGCCCTGGAGTTACAGGCAGCCGAGGCCTCTGCGGATCAGCGCCGCCTGGCCGCCGCACAGCGGCTGCTGGCCGACGGCGCCGACAAGCCCCTGCTGGCGCTGAGCTTCGCCGATGCGCAGCACGGCCTGGTGGTGGGTGCCTACGGGCTGGCCATGATCACGGCCGACGGCGGGCGTAGTTGGCAGTCCGCCATGGGCCTGCTGCCCAACCGCCGCGGCCTGCACCTGTATGCCCTGGCCCGCCAGGGCGCTGACCTGTACGTCGCTGGCGAGCAGGGCCTGTTGCTGCGTTCGCGTGATGGCGGGGCTCATTTCGAGGCTTTGCAAGGCCCTTATGAGGGCAGCTACTTCGCTGCCAGCGTGCTGCCCAATGGACGGCTGCTGGTCGGCGGGTTGCGCGGTTCGTTGTTCGCCTCCGATGACGGCGGTGCAAGTTTCCAGGCGCTGGTCAACCCGATTGCTGCTTCGCTCAACGCCATCCGCGTCGCCGGTGATCAGGTATTGCTGGCCAACCAGACCGGGATGTTGCTGCACAGCAGCCTGAGCGACTTTGCCGCGCACCCCGTGCCGGTCTCCGATGGCCTGCCACTGACTGCCGCCACCACTGCCGCCGACGGTGCCATCGTCGCCGTCGGCATGGCCGGTGCACGCCGCCTGGCGCCTTCTTCTTCCTCTTTCACGAAGGACTGAGCCATGCATGCCATGAATCCGCCGGCGCCTTGCAGCGGCCGTCTCGATGACTTCGACAACATGTCCGGGTCGCTGCTGGAACGTGCACTGTTCAACCATCGGGCGTTGGTCCTGCTGCTGTGCCTGGCCGCGACCGTGCTGCTTGGCTGGCAGGCCACGCGCCTGACGCTCAACGCCAGCTTCGAGAAGACGATTGCCCGCGACCACCCATTCGTCCACAACTACCTGGAACACCGCCAGGAACTTGCCGGGCTGGGCAACGCGGTGCGCATCGCCGTGGCCAACCCCAGTGGCAGCATCTACGACAAGGATTACCTGCACAGCCTGCAGCAACTCAACGACGCGGTGTACCTGCTGCCGGGCGTCGACCGTGCGGCGATGAAGTCGCTTTGGACCCCCTCCACCCGCTGGGCCGGGGTGACCGAGGAGGGCCTGGAAGGCGGCCCTGTGATCCCCGACGGCTACGACGGCGGCCCCGCGAGCCTCGAGGCGCTCAAGCGCAACGTCGAACGTTCCAACGAGATCGGCCAGTTGGTGGCCTTCGACCAGCGTTCGAGCATCGTCTACGTGCCGCTGCTGGAAACGACACCGGACGGCAAGGCGCTTGACTACAACGCCTTCGCCAGCGAACTGGAAAGCCTGCGTGAACGCTTCCAGCAGCAGGGCGTGCAGATTCACATCACCGGCTTCGCCAAGGTCGTCGGCGACCTGATCGATGGCTTGAGGCAGATCCTGCTGTTCTTCGCCGCAGCCATCGCCATCACCGCTGTGGTGCTCTACTGGTACACCCGGTGTGCGCGCAGCACGGCGCTGGTGGTGACCTGCTCACTGGTGGCAGTGGTCTGGCAAATGGGCCTGCTGCCGCTGCTGGGGTACGAACTGGACCCGTACTCGGTGCTGGTGCCGTTTCTGGTGTTCGCCATCGGCATGAGCCATGGCGCACAGAAGATGAACGGCATCATGCAGGACATCGGCCGCGGCATGCACCGCTTGGTGGCGGCGCGCTTCACCTTCCGCCGGCTGTTCCTGGCCGGGCTCACTGCACTGCTGTGCGATGCGGTGGGCTTCGCGGTGCTGATGATCATCCGTATCCAGGTGATCCAGGACCTTGCCGTCATCGCCAGCCTCGGCGTGGCGGTGCTGATCTTCACCAACCTGATCCTGCTGCCGGTGCTGCTTTCCTATGTCGGGGTCAGCGCCCGAGGTGCGCGCCGTAGCCTGCGCGCCGAACAGGCGCAGGCGAGCGGGGCGCAGAAGCACGCGATGTGGCGCCTGCTGGACCACTTCACCCGCCGCCGCTGGGCTGCGTGGTGCATTGCACTGGCGCTACTGATGGCCGCGGGCGGTTTCGCCGTGAGCCTGCACCTGAAAGTGGGTGACCTGGATGCTGGCGCCCCCGAGTTGCGTGCCGATTCGCGTTACAACCGCGACAACGCGTTCATCACTGAGCACTACGGTGCCAGCAGTGACGTGTTTGCGGTGATGGTGCGCACGCCCGCTGGCGGTTGTTCGGCCTACGATACCCTCAAGCGCGTGGACGACCTCGACTGGCAGTTGCGTGGCCTGCCGGGCGTCGACTCGACCAACTCATTGGCGCTGCTCAACCGCCGGGTACTGGTTGGCCTCTCTGAAGGCAGCCCCAAATGGTACGAGCTGGTGAACAACCAGGCGACCCTGAACATGGTCACCGCCAACGCCCCGCGCGGCCTGTACAACGATGACTGCAGCCTGCTCACACTCTACGCCTACCTCACCGACCACAAGGCCGACACCCTTGCGCGGGTGGTGGACAGCGTCCAGGCCTTTGCCCAGGGCAACGACAGCGAGCAGGCTACCTTCCTGCTCGCTGCCGGGAGCGCCGGCATCGAGGCTGCCACCAACCAGGTGGTGAAACAGGCCAACCGCGACATGCTCTGGTGGGTGTACGGGGCCGTCATCCTGCTTTGCCTGGTGACCTTCCGCTCCTGGCGTGCGGTGCTTTGCGCGGTGTTGCCGCTGGTGCTCACCTCGATCCTGTGTGAGGCGTTGATGGTGGCGTTGGGCATCGGCGTGAAGGTGGCGACGTTGCCGGTGATCGCGCTCGGCGTCGGCATCGGTGTGGACTACGCGCTGTATGTGATGAGCATCGTGCTGGCGCAGCTGCGACAGGGGGCGAGCCTTTCCCAGGCGTATTACCGCGCGCTGCTGTTCACCGGCAAGGTGGTGATGCTGACGGGCGTGACCCTGGCCATCGCGGTGGGTACCTGGATCTTCTCGCCGATCAAGTTCCAGGCGGACATGGGCGTGCTGCTGGCCTTCATGTTTGTGTGGAACATGGTCGGGGCGCTGGTCCTGCTGCCGGCACTGGCCTACTTCCTGCTGCCGCAAGGCCAGGTGCGTTCGCCGGTGGAGCCGGTGTTGCCCGCTCATGAGCCTTTGTCGCAACAGCGCCAACCCGGTGCTGAATTGACCCCGCGCGGCGCGCGACTGCATTCGCTGGAGGAGGTGAGCCATGGCCGCTGAACGTACGCCCGGCAGTGCGCAGGCGCTGTTATTGCTGTTCGGCAGCTGCCTGCCGGTGCTGGGGGCCGTGCTGATCGCCCCTGTGCTGCCACGCATGCAGCTGCATTTCAGCGCAGCGCCCGGCGTGGCGGTGCTGGTACCGATTGTGCTGACCTTGCCCGCACTGGTGATTGCCCTCGCGGCACCTTGGGCTGGCATGCTGGCGGACCGTGTCGGCCGGCGGGCTCTGCTGCTGGCCAGCATGCTGCTTTACAGCCTCTGTGGGGTGCTGCCGCTGTGGCTGGACTCCCTTGGCCTGATCATCGCCAGCCGCGCCGGCATCGGCCTGGCCGAAGCCGGCATCATGACCTGCTGCACCACACTGATGGGGGACTACTTCGAGGGCCAACGCCGGGAGCGGCTGTTTGCCCTGCAAATGGTGGCCACCTCGCTGTCAGCCGCCCTGTTCATGGGCCTGGGCGGAGCACTGGGTGAAAACGGTTGGCGTACGCCGTTCGCGCTGTATGCCGTAGGCATGCTGTGCCTGCCGCTGATGGCGTGGCTGTTATGGGAACCGCAGGCGCGCCGTGTCGAACCTCGACATGGCCAGGCTTCACGCTTTCCCTGGGCCGCCCTGGCGCCTATCTACCTGCTGACCGGCCTGGCGGGTGTGAGCCTGTTCATCGTTCCGGTGCAAGTCGGCTACCTGCTGCAACTGCTGCATGTGGATGCACCACAGCAGGTGGGCCTGACCATGGGCGCCAACCAACTCGGCGTGCTGGCCGGGGCACTGGCCTTCCGCTTGCTGGCCAGCCAGCCAGCGGGGCGCCTGCTGGCGCTGGGGTTTGCCACGGCGGGGCTTGGCGGTGGCCTGATGGCGCTTTCCACCAGCCACGCAGTCGTGGTGGTGGCCGTGCTGGTCAATGGCCTGGGCGTTGGCCTGCTGCTGCCCAGCCTCATCAGCCAGGTCATGCAGCACGTCGGTTTCGACCAGCGCGGCCGGGCCACGGGCGGGTTCACCGCCGCGATCTTCGCCGGTGAATTCATCAGCCCGCTGCTGGTGCTCGCGCTGACTGGCGGCGCGCCGCCGCAGCTGCCGCAGGCGTTGCTGCTGGTTGCGCTCAGCCAACTGGTCCTGGCGCCGCTGTGCCTGCTGTTGTTGCGGCGCGCCCGTGGCGCGGGCGCAGTGGGTGCGCTGTGAGCGATCAGCTTTGCAACACAGGCCCAGGTGCCGGCCCTGGCACTGGCCACGGTAATTGACAGGAGACAACATGCAGTCACTTCCGACCTTCAAACGCGTCGTCACCGGCCACGATCCTCAGGGCCAGGCGGTGGTGGCCAGTTGTGGCCCCACGGCACATGACTTCGCGCTCAAAGCGGTGCCAGGCACGGTGTTCTACGAAGTGTGGAACAGTGCCAGCAGCCCCGCGCTGCTGGACAATGGCGACGACCCGACCGCCCGGCCCCTGCAATTGAGCCCCGCCCCATCGGGCAGTGTGATCCGCGTGGTGGATATCCCGCCGGACAGCCTGCAGAACCAGGTCAGCGCTGAGCAGGCAGCGGCTGCCTTCGCCGAAATCGGCGAAGCGCATGCCGGCACGGGTAACGCCGATTCAAAGCACAAGCTGATGCACCGCACAGAGACCCTGGATTACGGGATCGTCACTGAAGGTGAGGTGTGGCTGGTGCTGGACGGCGACGAGGTACACCTCAAGCGCGGTGACATCGTCGTGCAGCGCGGCACCAACCACGCCTGGAGCAACCGCACCGAGCAGATGGCGCGCATGGTATTCATCCTGCTCGACGGCCGTTACGCCGAGCAGCTCAAGGAGGTGCTGCCATGAAGCTGGCCACACTCAATGACGGTAGCCGCGATGGCCGCCTGCTGGTGGTTGCCCGCGACCTGCAGCGAGCGGTCCAGGCCAGCCCAATCGCCGCTACGTTGCAGGCTGCCCTGGACGACTGGGCGCAGGTCGAGGGCGGCCTGCAGCAGTTGTATGCGCAGCTCAACGCCGGCCAGGCCGCGGGTGCGTTCGACCTTGACCTGGCACAGCTCGCCGCGCCGCTGCCCCAGGCCAGGCAGTGGCTGGACGCTTCATCGTTCCTCAGCCACGGCGAGCTGATGCAGAAAGCCTTCAACCTGGACCCCATCGAGGGTGTGGAGCACATTCCGCTGATCTACCAAGGGGCCAGCGACGACTTTTTGGGGCCGCGGGCGGACATTCCCTTGCCCAGCGAAGCCCACGGCATCGATTTCGAGGGCGAGTTCGCGGTGCTGGTGGATGACGTGCCCATGGGCTGCCCGCCGGAACGCGCCTTGCAGCATGTGCGGCTGGTACTGCAACTGAATGACGTCAGCTTGCGCGCCCTGGCGCCCAGGGAGATGAAGACCGGCTTCGGCTTTGTCCAGGCCAAGCCCGCCACCAGCTTCGCTCCGGTGGCGGTGACCCCGGACGAACTCGGCGGCGCCTGGTGCGACGGCCGCGTGCACCTGCCGCTGAACGTGGCGTGGAACGGCGAATGGTTCGGCCACCCACATGGCGGGGCCATGCATTTCGGCTTCCACCAACTGATCGCTCACGCGGCGCTGACCCGGCGCCTTAGCGCGGGTAGCTTGATCGGCTCGGGTACCGTGTCCAACGCGGACCGTTCTGTAGGGTCGGCGTGCATCGCGGAGCGCCGTGCCATTGAAACTATCGCCCACGGTGCACCGCGCACGGCCTTCATGCGCTTTGGCGACCGCGTGCGCATGGAAGCACGGGGTAGTGCAGGCGAGGTGCTGTTCGGTGCCATCGACCAGCGTGTGGTGCCGGGAGGTTGGCAATGCGCGTAATGGTCACCGGGGCCAACGGCTTTGTCGGGCGCCAACTGGTAATGCGCCTGCTGGAGGCCGGCGAGATACGTGGGCGGCCCATCGAGGCGTTACTGATACTGGACCGGCAACTGGACGGGCTGCCCGACGATGCGCGGTTACGCCGCCATTACGGCAGTGTCACCGACCCTGCGTTGTTGCGCCGGGCGCTGGCCGATGGTGTGGATGTGGTGTTCCACCTGGCCAGCCTGCCCGGGGGGGCCGCAGAAGCGCAGTACGAGCTGGGTTACCAGGTCAACCTGCAGGGCAGCCTGGAGCTGCTCGACCAGTTGCGCAACCCAAGGCGACCGCCCGTGCTGGTGTACGCCAGCAGTGTCGCGGTGTACGGCGGCGATCTGCCCTTGCGCATGGATGAGGACCAACCCTGTTCGCCGCAACTGTCCTACGCGGCCCACAAACGCATGGTGGAAATCGCACTGCAGGACCTCGCGCGTCGCGGCGAGGTGGATGGCCGCGCGCTGCGCCTGCCCGGCATCGTCGCCCGGCCGCGCGAGCCGAACGGCCTTCGCTCGGCGTTCATGAGCGACTTGCTGCACGCCTACGCAGCCGGTGAGCCCTACACATGCCCGGTTTCCCCTCAAGCCAGCGCCTGGTGGATGTCGGCCCGCTGCTGCGTGGACAACCTGCTGCATGCCGCCGAACTGCAAGCCCCGGGTGACCGTCGTGTCTGGCAGCTACCGGTGCTGCACCTGACGATCGCCCAGGTGCTTGCCGGGCTGCAGGCCAGCCTGGGCGAAGAGAACCGCGCCTGCATCAGCTTCGAGCCCGAGCCACAGTTCGAGGCGCTGTTCGGTCGTTATCCGGCCATGCGTACAACCCAAGCTCGCAAGCTGGGTTTCTGCCATGACGGCTCAGTGCTTGGCCTGCTGCGCAACGCCCTTGATCTGCCACCGCGCCGCGGCACCGCGGCAACCCGTAAAGGAATCTGTGCATGAATGTGAACAAGCGTCGCCTGCTGGACCTTTCCGTCACCCTGGACAACAACCCCTACACCGACCCACCGCCTTTGCTGCCAAAGATCGACTACATGGACCACCAGCAGGGCTGGCCGGAAATGGCCGCGATGTTCCCGGGCCTGCGCAAGGAAGACCTGCCCGGTGATGAGTCGTGGGCAGCTGAACGGTTGCAGATCACGACCCACAGCGGCACGCACATGGACGCGCCCTGGCATTATGCGTCCACCACCAATGGCGGTGAGCGGGCCTTCGGCATCGATGAGCTGCCGTTGGAGTGGTGCTTGCAGCCGGGTGTGAAGCTGGATTTTCGCCACCTGCCCGATGGGCACGTGGTGACGGCGACGCAGGTGGAAGCCGAACTTGCCCGCATCGGCCATCAACTGCAGCCGCTGGACATCGTGCTGGTCAATACCCGCGCAGGCAGCCTGTTTGGCCAGCCGGGCTACCTGGAAGCCGGGGTGGGCATGGGCCGCGAAGCGACGCTTTACCTGTTGGAGCGGGGGGTAAGGGTGGTCGGCACCGATGCCTGGAGCTGGGATGCGCCGTTCAAGTACACCCGTGAACGTTTCAGTGCCACAGGCGATGCATCGATTATCTGGGAAGGCCACAAGGCCGGCCGTGACATCGGCTATGGGCAGATGGAGAAACTGGCCAACCTGGATCAGCTCCCGGCCTACGGTTTCATGGTCAGTTGTTTCCCCTACAAGATCCGCCAGGCGTCCGCGGGGTTCGTCCGGGCAGTGGCCATCTTCGATTAGCGCGACGTTGTCAGCCGCCGTGCTGGCCGCCCATCCCGGCGCAGCGATGGCCAGGTGAACTTTATCAGGCCTCCAGGCTTCCTCTGTTACAGCAGCTGCCCCCGTGGGGCAGCCAGTGCTGTATCACGCCAAAGGTTCAGGAGGGGCAATGAAGACGCAAACCACGCAAGCGCCTGAGAAAGCAGGCCAGGCCCAGGGCCAAGGGGAAGTAGAGCGGGACAATGATGCCCATCGGCCAGACGGCTCGAACGGTACGGCGCATGATTCCACCGCGCAACGAACCGCGCGAGACAAGGGGCCGCACTCGTCCGACCACGCCGACAGCCAGGATGACCTGGGCTTCGACCCGGACTCACCGGACCTGGACGACCCGCAGGTCGATCCCCAGGGGCCGGCCAAGCCCCCCAGGGATGTGGAGAAAAAGGCTCCCTGACCGAGGCCGTGAGCGCGGAGGTTCTGGACGCTGTTCAGCGCACCCGCTCAAGGCTTTGCACCGAAAGCTCCAGGGCTTTTTGCATGTCCAGCCGCGCCGAACGCCCCACGTCCTGGTCGTGCAACTGAAAGTTGCGCTCCGACGGCAGGATCGGCGCGGTGAGGTCTTCGGCGTCCTCTCGTTCGAAGTCGTGGTTGCTGCCAATGGTCATGGCGCTACGGCGCAGCAGCATGCGTAACTGCTCGGGCTGCAACTGCGGGTTGATCGACAGCATTGCCGCCACCAGGCCTGTGACCATCGGGGTTGCATAGGACGTGCCGCAATGCACCGCGCCGGGTTGGCCTGCCTGTGGGGTAGAGGCGTGGGCGCAGGCTGCGGCGGTGATGTCGACGCGCATGTCTACGTTCGAGGTGCTGCGCTTGACGGCATAGTTTGGCGACTCGACGGGGACTGACGCCTGCCCGCTACGTTGATGGCCACCCACCACCAGCAGTTGTTCGGTGATGAAGGAGGAGGGCAGGCGGTATTCGTCGGTGCCCGAGAACGAGGCGCCGTTGCCGGCCGAGTTGACCACCACCACGTCCGGATGGGCCTTGCGCAGCCAGAGAAAGAACTCCTCGAGCAGCTCTTCATAGCCGCCCATGGCAATCCCGGAGCGCAGCAGTGAGTCCACTTCGTCGCCTTGCACGTTGCGCGCCCCGACGCGGTGAATGCCCCAACTCCAGTTGAGTACGCGCACGCCGTCCTCGACCAGGTTCACCGATGCGGCAATGTTGGCGGTGATGCCGGCATCGGAGTTGCGCTCGACGATCACCTCGAAGCCACCTGCCGCCTTGTCCAGCCCCTTCAGGAAGCCGGTATTGCCCCCGTCATCCCAGGCGGCGGCGAGAATGCCGGCCACGGTCGTGCCGTGGTTGTCCGGCTTGCCGGCATCCTGGGCATAGACGCAGGTGCGGCGCCCCTCGCAGGCGCCCAGGTAGTCGGCGAAGTCTGCGCTGTCGAAGTCGACGTTGCGTTCGATCACGCCGACCCGGATGGGGGTGGGCAGCACCGGTGCCTGGCGGCCCGGGATGCGCCGCTGGTAGTAGTGCACCGCATCGAGAAAGCGGTTGGCAGCCCACTCGTCCGAGTCTTGCGCAGGCTTGCGGGTCCCCGGCGCCTCGCGGGCGGCGTGCTCTGCCTCTTCAGCCGCTGATTCCTCCACCACCACCGCATCCACGCTGGTTTCACCACCCAGGCGCAATACCAGCGCGTCGCGCTGCACCAGGTCCCGGGCGGGCAGGCGCAGCTGATAAAGGTTCAGCGCAGCGATGCTGCCAACCACCGTGGCCCCGTATTTGCGCGCCAAGCGTTCGGCCTCCTGGCGGCCGTCGTGGTCCTCTTCGATCAACACGCTGACCAGATCGACATAGGTGGTCAGGCCATCCATGTTCTTGGCCACCTCCTTGGGCCCTGCGGCCAGCACATGGTTGTTGCGCAGGGTAAGCCAGGCGGCGTTGCTGGCACGCGGGCCGTCCTGCAACCACAGCGGGCCGCTTCGCACCGCCGTGCTGTCCAGTTGCAGGCGCAGGGTGTCACCCTGGCGCTGGATACGCGCCGGAGCCACTGCGTTGCCGTTGAGCAGCAGCTGCGGCGTGGCCTGGCCAAGCCCCTGCACGCGCAGGCACCAGGTTTGCTGCTGGCTGTCCATCAAGTCGCCGCAGCGTTTGAGCTGTTGCAGGCGTAACGGCTGCTCGGCGAGCGCAGGGGCACTGGCCGCCAGCGTCAGCGCCAGGGCAAGGGCAATGCGTGAATGGCCCATGGCTTACTCCACGGCCTCGGCAACACCCTGATCCTCACCCAGGAAGCCACCGCTCTGGTGCTGCCACAGCCGGGCATAGGTGCCGTTCCTGGCGAGCAGTTCGCTGTGGGTTCCCTGTTCGATGATGCGCCCCTGGTCCATGACGATGAGCCGGTCCATGGCGGCGATCGTCGACAGTCGGTGGGCGATGGCGATGACCGTCTTGCCCTGCATCATTTCATTGAGGCTTTCCTGGATGGCGACCTCGACTTCCGAATCCAGCGCGCTGGTGGCTTCATCGAGCAGCAGGATCGGGGCGTTCTTGAGCATGACCCGGGCGATGGCGATGCGTTGACGCTGGCCACCCGAAAGCTTGATGCCGCGTTCACCCACCAAGGTGTCGTAGCCGCTGTGGCCTTGCCGGTCGCTGAGCTGCTCGATGAATGCATCGGCCTGGGCGTTGGCCGCGGCGTGGCGGATCTGTTGCTCGGTCGCATCGGGGCGACCGTAGGCGATGTTGTCGCGGATGGAGCGGTGCAGCAGGGACGTGTCCTGCGTGACCATGCCGATGGCGCTGCGCAGGCTGTCCTGGGTAACCTTGGCAATGTTCTGCCCATCGATGCGAATTTCGCCGCTGTCCACGTCGTAGAAGCGCAGCAGCAAGTTGATCAGCGTGGATTTACCCGCACCGGAGCGCCCCACCAGGCCGACTTTTTCGCCTGGGCGAATGTGCAGCGTCAGCCCGTCGAGCACCTGGCGTTCGCCGTTGTAGTTGAAGCTGACGTTGTCGAAGTCCACCGCCCCGCCCGTGGTCTTGAGCACCCCGGCGTTCGGCGCATCCTGCACTTTCGGGCCGCGCGTGAGGGTCTGCATGCCATCCTGCACGGTGCCGATGTTCTCGAACAGCGAGGTCATCTGCCACATGATCCAGTGCGACATGCCGTTGACCCGCAGTGCCATGGCGGTGATCGCGGCAACCGCGCCAGTGCCGACTTCGCCCTGGTGCCAGAGCCACAGGGCGTAGCCACCCGCGCCAGCGATCAGGCCGACCACCAGCGCCTGGTTGACGATCTCGAACTGGCTGACCAGGCGCATCTGGCGAAAGCCGGTGAGCTTGAAGTCTTCCATTGCGGCCCGCGCGAAATGCGCTTCCCGCTTGGAGTGCGAAAACAGCTTGACCGTGGTGATATTGGTGTAGGCGTCCGACACTCGCCCGGTCATCGAGGAACGCGCGTGGGCCTGCTCCTGCCCCACCTGGCCCAGGCGCGGCACGAAGTACAGCATGGCCAGCCCGAACAACGCGACCCAGGCAATGAAAGGCAGCATCAGTTTCAGGTCGAAGCCGCCGGCCAGGGCGATGATCGCGATGAAATACACGCCGATGCCCGGGGCGATCTCGATGACGGTGAACAGCACTTCGCGCACCGCCAGCGCCGTCTGCATCACTTTGGTGGTAACCCGGCCAGAAAACTCGTCAGAGAAGAACGACAGGCTCTGGCGCAGCATCAGCCGGTGGAAGTCCCAACGCAGTCGCAGTGGCAGGTTGATCGCCAGTACCTGGTGCTGAACCATCGTGCGCAGCGCCACCAGGCCGATGCTGGTCAGCAATACGATGGCGATACCCCACAACACCCGGGTTTCCTGCCCATCGGCAGCGCCGCCCGCCTGCCAGGCCGAGAGCAGGTCGACGACCTGCCCCAGAAAGGAAAACAGCCAGGCTTCGTAGATCGACACCCCGGCGCTGAGCAGCGCCAGGGCCAGCACATAGCCGCGCGCGCCTCGCGTGCAGGCCCACAGGAAGCGCAGCAGGCCAACCGGGGGTGGGGGCGCCTCGTCGGGTGGGAAGGGGTCGAGCCGTTGTTCAAACGCGCGCAGCATAAAGTCTCCGAATGGGTCAGGTGTCGCTCACTTGCGACAGGGGCCTGGCTACGTGTTCAAGTGGCTGTCGCTCTGCCGCCACGCCCCACAGCGCCTGGGCCAGTGCCGCGATAATCATCAACGCCGCGCCGATCAGGTAGCCGTACAGGACATTCAGGCGCTCGCCGGTCTCGATCAGCGCGCCGAACAAGGTCGGGCCGATCAAGCCACCAAGCCCCGTGCCAAAGGCATAGAATACGGCAATCGCCAGCGCACGGATCTCCAGCGGGAAGGTTTCAGCCACGGTCAGGTAGGCCGAACTGGCGGCTGCCGAGGCAAAAAAGAAAATCACCATCCAGGCGATGGTCTGCTCGGTCACATCGATCAGTTGCTGCTGGAACAGGTAACCGCTGACCGCCAGCAACAGGCCGGACAGCAGGTACGTGGAGCTGATCATGATGCGCCGCCCGACCACGTCGAACAGCCGGCCCAGCAGCAACGGCCCGCAGAAATTGCCCAGGGCGAACGGCAGTATGTACCAGCCCACCTGGGCAGGCGGCACGTCGTAGAAGTCGGTCAGCACCAAGGCATAGGTGAAGAAGATCGCGTTGTAGAAAAAGGCCTGGGCGGTCAGCAGCGTCAGCCCCACCAGTGCCCGCCGCCGGTGCACCCTGAACAGGCTGTGGAACACCTCGCGCAGTGGCGTATGGTCGCGCGCGCGCAGCTGCAGGGCAGGGGTTTGCAGCGGGGGAATGGCGATGCCGCGCTGGTGGTAATGGCGTTCGATACTGGCGACGATGCGTTCGGCCTCTTCAGGCTGGTTGTGAATCATCAACCAGCGTGGGCTTTCGGGTATCCACAGGCGCATCAGCAGGATCAGCAAACCCAGCGCGGCGCCGATGCCGAAACACAGGCGCCAGCCCAGTTCACCGCCAAGCACCGCTGGGTCGAGCAGGATCACTGCGCCCACCGCGCCCAGTGCGGCACCGAGCCAGAACGTACCATTGATGGTCAGGTCGACCCAGCCGCGATAGCGCGCCGGGGTGAATTCCTGGATGGTCGAATTGATGGCGGTGTACTCACCGCCGATGCCGGCCCCGGTGAGAAAGCGAAACAGCAGAAAACTCCACAGGTCCCAGGCGAAGGCCGTGGCCGCCGTTGCGCCGATGTACAGCAACAGCGTAATGAAGAACAGCTTGCGCCGTCCCAGGCGGTCGGTGAGCCAGCCGAACAGCAATGCACCCAGTACGGCACCGGCGATGTAGGCCGCCCCTGCCAGGCCGATCTGGGTATTGGTCATTGCCAGGGCCGGGCTGGCCTTGAGCGCACCCGCCACCGAACCGGCCAAGGTCACTTCAAGGCCGTCGAGCAGCCAGGTGATGCCCAGCGCCATGACCAGCAGGGTATGAAAGCGCGTCCACGGCAGCCGGTCGAGCCGGGCCGGTATGTCGGTGCGGTAGAAGCGCTCCTGCGCACAGGCGCCGGCGGGTGGTTGCAGGGCGTGGGTCGTCATGGCGCGTCCTGTCGGCTGGCGGGTGGGCAGCTCCGTTATCGCCGGTTTTTGGTTTCGACCTCAGCCAGGCGCCGCTTGATGGCCTCGGTCTGCGCCTGCTGTTCCTTGATCGACGTCGGCGTGATCACTTTGTCCACGGCTTCGGTGTCGGGGTCCGGCCGCTCCAGCACAGGGTCGGGCGATGGCTCGCCTTGTTGGGCGTGCTCAGAGGATATCGGGCGAGGGACTTTGTCCGCGCTGTCGCCGTTGTTGCGATCGGTGTGCTTCATGGCTTGCTCCCGCGTGAAGGTATGTCTTTCAAAAGAGCCCATGGGCATGAAAAAGTTTGATTGGCTTCGCTTTGTGCAGGCAACCGAGGCACAGCGGCGTATCAGGCTGAACATCCGCCAGCAAGCCTCGTCCAAACGGATGACGGGCCTTCGCCGCCCAACCCCACCTAGCAAACTGCCGCAGGAGTGAATGCCATGCCACGTGGAGACAAAGCCAAATACACCGAAAAGCAGAAACGCAAGGCTGAGCATATAGAAGAAAGCTACGAGCAGAAGGGGGTCTCCAAGGATGAGGCCGAGGCGCGTGCTTGGGCTACCGTCAACAAGCAGTCTGGGGGTGGCGAGAAAGCTGGCGGCTCAGGCAAGAAGACCACGCCCGGCGAAAAAAGCACCGCGCGTTCCGACTCTGCCAGGCGTGCCGCCAAAACCCGTCAGGGCCATGCCCGCACATCAGGCGCTTCCCTGGAGACCCAGACCAAGGAAAGCCTGATGAAAGAGGCCCGCAGCAAGGACATCAAGGGGCGCTCCAGCATGACCAAGGCACAATTGGTCGAAGCGCTGCGCGGGCTGGGTTGATAGGGGCTGGAGCTCAAGCCTCTCTGAAGCCCCGCTCTTCGATACTGTGGCCGAAGGTCTCGGCCCCTTGCGGCAGCGCTGTGACCTTGATTGCCCGCACGGGTACGGCGAACTTGGCGCCGATCCTGGAGAACCGTTCGAGCAAGCGGAAATTGATGGCCTGCTGAATGTCCATGTAGAGGTTGTAGCCTGGGTCCTTGACGATGTAGACGCACTCGAACTCCAATGCCTCCTTGCCGAAACCGCGCAAGTGGGCGCGGTCGAAGCGTGCCTGGTCCTGCGCCTTGATCGCCTCCTCGACGATGGCCGGGGCTTTTTTCACGGCCTCGGTCGGGGTGTCGTAAGACAGCCCGAACTCAAAGACGATGCGCCGCTCCTGCAAGCGTTTGTAGTTCTGGATGGTGCTGCTGATCATGCTGGCGTTGGCCATGACGATCTGCTCACCGCCCAGGCTGCGGATGCGCGTCGTCTTCAGCCCGACTTGCTCGACGGTGCCGGACAGTGAGCCGATGACGATGAAGTCGCCCACCTCGAATGGCTTGTCCACGGCAATCGCCAGCGAGGCGAACAGGTCGCCGAGGATGTTCTGCACAGCGAGCGCAACGGCAATGCCGCCCACGCCCAGGCTGGCGACGAAGGCGGTGATGTTCACGCCCAGGTTCGACAGCATGGCCAGCAGTACCACCGACCACAACAGCACGCGTGCGCCCCAGCCGGCCAGGGTAGCCAGGGCGCTGCCCTGGTTCAGGCCTGGGGTGCCGTGCCGGGCGAAGTAGCGGCCCAGGCCCAGGCCGATGGCGCGGTTGGCCCACAGGCCGATCTGCAGCGCTGCCACCACGAACCAGAGGCTGCCCACCCGGCTCAGCCAGCGCTCGGGCAGGTCGAGCATGCTCAGGCCCACCAGCACAGAAGCGAGGAACAGCAGGGAGTTACTGGTGCCGGACAGTACTTTGGCCATGACATGGCTCAGCGCACCGTCATGCACGGACCAGCGTTGCACCCGCCTGAGCAGAAAACTGATGGCCGCCCGTGCGGCCACAAAGGTCAGTGCGGCGACCGCGACCGCCAGCAGCAGGTTGAGGATGGAAATACCGAACACAGTGGTGTCGGTGAAAAATTCGATGATGCGATCGTTCATGAGCGATTGGCCTCCTGGTTGCCCTTGAGTGAATTCGCACGTGCAGTGCATCGGACGCCCAGTGGGCGCAAGAGGTCGATCGGATTTTGGTTTTTTGTCGGCGTTTGCAGCCCCCGGGCGCCTGGACGCCTGTGAGATCACGCACTGCCGATCTCACAGGCGACACAAGCCTGGGCTTAATTCACCGCGGACATCACCGCATTCTCTTCCTGCTGCAATTGCCTGAAATTCCCTGCAATGGCCTCGATCAGCGCCGCGTCGGCAACGGGGTCCATCCCTGGGTAAGGCTTGCCGTTGTAATCACCCTTATGGGTCAGCACAGCCTCGACGCATTCACCGTTCTGCTGGTAGATGCGTTTGATGGTCTGCGCTTCGAGGTCCTTGCTGTCGTTGCAACGCAACGCATAGTGAATGCCAAGCGCAGCCCCGAACGCCAGGCCAGGGGTTTCGATGCCGTGCTTGTGGGCAAGGTCGATACTGCTGAGGATGCGCTCGTTGCGCTGAAGTTTGCGCAGTGGGTCGCGCCCGACACGCGAGCAGGGGTCTTTGAACGACGTTTTGCAGCGTTCCAGAAAGGTGCTGGCAAAATCGCGAACCGCCTCTGCCATGTCGGCATTCTCAGCCACCAGTGCCGGTGCGACCTCCTGGCTGATCAAGCGCTCGGCCAGTTCACTGACCCGCTCATCGCCCATGGCCTGGCCAACCCAGTCATAGCCCAGCACGCTTGCATACCAGGCAATGATGGCGTGAGGGCCGTTCCACAGGCGGTTCTTGATGACCTGGATCTGGGCGATGTCAGCGACCGTTTTCACTTGGCGCAGACGCTCCAGCAGGTCACTGCCGCGCTCCACGTACAACGGCATGTCTGGCTCGCTGTTGAACAGGATCAGGTGCAACTGGCTCATCGCGTTGCTCGATTGCGCGAAAGGCCGGAAGCGGCAGATCAGCCGCTCGTATTCAGGTACGGGTGCGGAGGGTTTGCTGACCGGTGCAGGCTCGTCGTCAAGGCTGTTCTGGAACATCTGCGACTTGATGCGCAACTGACGGACCAGGGCCTCGTTGCTGAGTTTGGACACGATGCGGCTGACCACCGTCTCCGCGAAATGGGTTTTTTGCAGGATCTGTTGCGTGATGTCTGGTGCGCACAGCAATTCCAGCTCCGCCTGTACGTGCAAGCGCACGAACGCGGCGCCACCGATCTTGTTCAGCACGATCAGGATGGTGAGGTCACGGCCCCGGCGCTCGAAGCGGCGCAGCAGGCCTTGGGCAATCACCTTGGCCTGTTTGCGGATGGCCTGCTCCGGCAGGCTGAGGCCGACGATTTCTGCCGCGTTGTACATGTCGATCACCGCCTCGGCATCGTCCATGTCGATCATGCGGACATTCTCGATGGTCTGGTCGAACGAGGTGGCGCCGTAGCGCACGCTGTAGCGGCCAAACGCAGAGACGGTTTCGCGGAGCATGCGCGAGCGGGTGGCCGCGATGATTTCACACGGCCGGGTGTAGCCGTCCCAATGGGAAAACACTTGGGTCAGGTAGCCGCCGCCGATGGCGCCGAACCCGTGAATGCCGACACGGAACTGGTTCAGTGACGCTGGAAAGGGCTCCTCGAGCTGCGGCATGCCCAAGTCAGGCACGCATTCGCTTAAGTCGGCGAGGAATTCGGTCATGCTGCGGTAGGCTTTCAGCGCGCCGGCTTTGACTTCAGCGGCCGGCGGCTTGATGTCTTCGATCAGGATCGCCTGGCCTTCGGCACGGATGGCCGAAAGCATGCCGTTTTCCGAGTCTTCGACCATGAAGCACTGGCTCGGCTCGCAGTTGAGGGCGGTGGCGGCGCGCAGGAAGATTTCGGGGTGGGGTTTGCCTTGGCTGACTTCGTCGCCACACACGGTGATGTCGAAATACTTGAGCACATTGGCGTTGATCAAGTACTCCTCGGCAATGGCCCGGCGGCTGGAGGTGGCGACCGCCATGGTCAGGCCAGACTTGCGCAGCCGCTCCAGCACTTCCAGCAAGCCGGCTTTGATCGGCACGCCGTGGTTGCGCACGTACTCCAGTTCAAGCTCATCGGCGCGCTGGCGGATCTGCGCGTACGGGAAGTCGTCACCGTTGTGCACCTTGGCCAGGGCCTCGGCCTTCTTCGCGCTCAGGCCCAGCGAACCGATCAGTGTCTGCTCGCTCAGCGCCTTGCCGGAAATTTCCAGAGACGCTTGTTTGAGCGTCTTGAAGCGCAGGCGCTCGGTGTCGAACATGGTGCCATCCATATCGAAGATGGCGCTGAAAATGCGTTTGCCTTGAAAAAAGATCATTGGCTATTGCCCCTTGTTGAGTCGTGATTCATCTCGGCTTGCACACGGGTACAAGCGAGCGCTGCGAAAAAACGCGGCTTGAGTTGTCAGGTAGGGGGCAGGCGATCGACAGGGCCGCGCACCGGCGCGACGTAGAAGTAAGGGGGGACAGAGCGGGGAGTGCAGAGGATGTCTGCGAGCTTCGAGGCAGCTCGGGCGCCTTGTTTGACTTCACGCCCACTGGCTGCAGATCGGTTTGCAGACAGTGAGCGCAAATAGCGATGGATACGTGTGATTCCTGGCATGGGGTGCTTCGCTTCCTTTGTTTTGACGGGTATTCCTTTTTTACCCTTGCACGTATGCCCGGTCACATGCAACCGGCAAGGGCGCCGCAGCGTGCCATGCGCGGTTCGTTGCCTACCTGTTCAGCCCTGCCTGCTCCCTGAGGATCTGCATCTGCTGGCGATAGTCTGCGGTCACCTGGCGCGCCTGTGGGTCGACACCGCAAGGCTGGAAATCCGCGGCTTGGGGGGCTTCACTGCAAGTGTGTTTCTCACAACACCTTGCCGCTGCCCAACGGTAGCTGGCCGGGTGGGTTCAATGCAGCCTTAGCAATCGGTCCAGTGACAAAGCGCCGGCACCCCGGGCTACCAGCAACAGCAGCAGGCCGGCCCAGGACAGGTGGGTAGGCCAGGCATCCGGGTAGACGAATACCTGGATGACTGCCGTCATGCCTAGCAGGGCAAGGGCCGAAAGCCGGGTGAACAGGCCCAGCACCAGCAGCAGTGGGAACACGTGTTCGGCGTAGGTCGCCAGGTGGGCTGCGAGCCAGGGCGAAAGCAGCGGCAGGGCATACTCGGTGTGGAACAAGTCGTACGTACTGGGGGTGATGCTGAGCAAGCCTTCGACCTTGGTACGGCCTGACAGGAAGAAGATCGCGGCGATACCCAGCCGCGCTATCAGGCACACAGCACTGTCGCTGAGCAGCCGTTGCAGGCCGTCGGCAAGGGTGTTCCAGCGTTGGCGCAGGCCAAGGGGGGGGGCAGGTGGGCGTAGGGTGTCCATGGCCGTTCCTTCATTCGAATGAAAGCGGGAGAAAGACCCGGGCCTGCATCAGGCGACCGAGCAGGCTGGTGAAATCGAGGTCAGGCTGGCGTTGCAGGGCGAGCTGCGAGGCGCCTTCCAGTGAGTGACCGGCCGCGCAGGCATCGAGGAAGGTACAGCCACCGGCCTCGAGTGGCTGATGGTTCACGCCATCCTGGTCGGCGCTCAACAGTGCGCCTTCTGCCACCCAGGGTTGTGACTGGGGCCATGGCAGGCCTTGGCGGCTGCAGCGCCACAGGCTCAGTGCCGGGTGCGCGTCGAACCATTGCCAGCGCACGCTCTGGCGCGGCCGCAGGTGGCTACGGCCCAGGTCACTGGCCGTCATGCCTGCCAGGTCGGTCAGGGCCAGGCAAGGTTGCTCGATGGCGCAGAACACTTCACACCAATGCCAGTCCAGGCGCGCGACGTCAGCCAGGTACGGCAGCCCGTGGCTGGCTTGCCTGTCTTGCAAAAAGGCGGCGAACGTGGCGCCGTAGCGAATCAGCCGCGGGTCGTCGGGTGGCGTGTGCTGTGCGTAGGCCGCCGCCGCTTGCTGCATCCAGTCGGTACCGACCAAGGTTTCGACACTGGGAAAGTTGGCTCGCAATGCGTCCACGCAACCGGCCATCACGGTATTGCGGTAGACCGCGAACGCCGGCTGGCAGGTCAGGCTCTGCAGCAGCGGGGCAGGGCGCTGGCAGAGGGCGTCGATGAAGGCGTCCTGGAACTGGGCAAGGGGCAGGTTCATGGCAAGGCCCCTGCGTGGTCGAGTGCCGCCTGGGCAATGGCCCGTTCGGCAAGCAGTTCGTCGAAGGCCGGCAGGTTGCCGTCGCGCTCGATCAATGTCGGGCGCGCGCCGATGCGCGCGATCAGCCGGCGGTACAACGCCCAGACCGGTTCGGCGATGGCTGCATCATGCGAGTCGATGAGCAGTGCCCCTTGCTCGTCGTGGCTGTGGCCGGCCAGGTGCACTTCGCTGATGGCATGGGCCGGGAAGCGGTCGAGGTAGCCCTGGGCGTCGAAACCCAGATTGTGGGCGCTGACATGAACATTGTTGATGTCCAGCAACAGCGTGCAACCGGTGCGGCGCACCAGTTCGCCGAGAAAGTCGATTTCGTCCAGCGCGTGCCCCTGCAGGTGCAGGTAGTGGCTGGGGTTTTCAATGGCGATGCCACGGCCCAAGGCATCCTGGGTGCGCAGAATGTTGTCGCTGATGCGTACCAGGGCTTCGTGGCTGCGGGGGAACGGCAGCAGGTCGGGGTGATACTGACCACGCCAGGTGGACCAGGCCAGGTGCTCCGAGACCAGCACCGGCTTCACCTGGTCGATCAGCGTGCGCAACCGGCGCAGGTGGGTCGGGTCGGGTTCGGCGTCCGCTGCCAGTGACAGCGCCACCCCGTGCAGCGACAGCGCATGGCGTTCGGCCATGCGCTGCAGCCACGCCAGGCGCGGCCCGCCGACCATGTAGTTCTCTGGATGCACCTCGTACCACAGGCCATCGGCGTTGCAGGCTAAGGCTTGGGCAAAGTGTTCAGCCTTGAGCCCCAGCCCGGCGCCCAGAGAGGCAGTCGAGTTCATGGTCGGCGGCCTCTGCTCAAGACTTGATCGGGGTCAGTGAACCCATGCCGTTAGGCGTCTTGATCGAGGTGCAGGTGCCTGCCGGCACGTTTTTCCAGGCCATGCCGTCGTAGTCTTTTTTGGAGCTGCCTGCGCAACTGGTGCCGGCACCGGCTTTGCAGTCATTCTTGCCGGCCATGGCAACGCCGTAGCATTTCTCCATGGCCGCACCATTGCTGGTGGTATCGGCGGCGGTGGCGACGCTGGCCATGGAAGCGAGGGCCAGGGCGGCAGTGGTAAGGGCGAGGCTATTCATGGGGGTGTCTCCAGAGGATGGGGCCGTGGTGATGTACCAGGCTCATGGACTAGTTCGCGGTGGCCGCTGCTCGGGTTACAGGCACGCGAAAATATTTTCAGGGTGCTGCATCTGACCTGAGCGGGGCGCTGAAAAGCGCAGCAGCGGCTAAGGTTCGATGAAAGAAAAAACTTCAGACGGTGTAACCTTGGCGCCCCATGCAACGAACTAACACTCAAGACACGCTCGGCGCACGCGAGAGGCAGTTGCAGGTTTTGCTGCTGCGCGGGCTGGCGGGTGATGCGCAGGCTTACCGCGAGTTTCTTGCGGCATTGGCGCTGCATGTGCGCGGGTTTCTGCGCCGGCGCCTGTACCAGCGCCCGGCCGAAATCGAAGACGTGCTGCAGGAAGTGTTGCTGGCCGTGCATAACGCACGTCACACCTACCAGCCGCAACAGCCGCTGACGGCGTGGGTTCAGGCAATTGCCCGTTACAAGTTGGCAGATTACCTGCGCCGTTATGCGCGCCACGACGCGTTGCATGACCTGCTGGAGGACGACAGTGGCCTGTTCGCCGTCAGCGAGGAGGCGCCGGCCCAGGCCAGTCGCGACCTTGCCAAGCTGCTGGAGCGGTTGCCGGAGCGCCAGCGTTTGCCGATCGTCCACGTCAAGTTAGAGGGGTTGTCGGTGGAGGAGACTGCGCGCATTACCGGGCTGTCCAGTTCGGCGGTCAAAGTGGGGATACACCGGGGGCTCAAGGCGCTTGCCAGGCTGATTCGAGGCAGTGAAGAGCATGAAGACTGAAGAACTGATTACCCTGCTGGCCGCCGGTGAAGGGCCGGTGGACCGTCACGCGCTGGCACGGCGCCTGGCGCTGGCGTTGCTTGCAGGCACACTGGCTGCGGTGCTGATGACGGTCGCCTTCTATGGCGTGCGTAGCGACCTGGGCGAAGTGGTGCGTACGCCGCTGTTCTGGGCCAAGCTGGCCTTGCCCACCAGCCTGGCGCTGCTCGGGCTGTGGCTGACCCAGCGTCTGGCCAGGCCCGGTGTGCGCGGCGGGATAGCGTGGCAGCTGCTCGGGCTGCCGTTGCTGGTGGTCTGGCTGGGCGCGGCGATCAGCCTGTTCGGGGCTCCGGTCGAAGCCCGTGCCGATTTGATTTTTGGGCGTACCTGGCGCACCTGTGCGCTGAATATCACGCTGCTGTGCGTGCCGGTGTTCATCACCCTGTTCTGGGCATTGCGTGGCCTGGCGCCGACGCGTTTGCGCCAGTCTGGCGCCGCAGCCGGCCTGCTCGCCGGTTCGACCGCAACGGTGGTCTACTGCCTGCACTGCCCGGAAATGCAGGTGCCGTTCTGGGCGACCTGGTACGTGCTGGGGATGTCGGTGCCCACCCTGATCGGAGCAGTGCTTGGTCCGCGTGTGCTGAGGTGGTGAAGAGGTAGCGCCTTGGGTTTGTACGAAAAGTCGCCGAGCGGCGATCAGGCAAGGCGAAAGCCGGCGAGGAAGCGGAGTTTACGGGGTGTAAATGAGCATTCCGAGCCTGCTTTCAACGCAGCATGATCGTCGCGCAGGCACTTTTCGTACAAAGCCTAGCGCAATGCTCGCTCTATCCCCCCCACCAGCAGGCTTTCCATCAAGCCCAACCCCTGGTCCTCAGGCAACGCCTTCAGCATCCCAGGCAACTGGTTGAGCAAGGTCGCCACCACCTGCGCCGTCGCCGCCAATGCCGCGTCGGGGAGTTTCGCCTGTGGTGCGATCAACCGCAGCAACCCGGCCTCATACCGCTTGCGCAACAACGCCAGGCGCGTTTGCTGCGCTTCGCTCAGGCAGCAGAAGTCCCGGGCAGCCAGGCGAAACTGCAGGGGGCGTTCAGCATGCAGTTGCCAGTGCGCTGCAATCAGGCAGGCCAACGCTGACCGCCCGCTCGCCATGGCGCGGCGGCCAGGCTCCAGGGTTGCCTGCAGCTCCTCGTACAACTCTTCGATCAGGTCGTACAGCAAGTCCTGCTTGCTCGGGAAGTGGTGATACAGCGAACCGGCGGTCAAGCCAATGTGTGCCGCCAGTTCGCGCATGCTCACCTGGCCGAAGCCTTTCTCGGCGAACAGCGCCATGGCACGGTCACGCCGCTCTTCAAAATTGGCACAGCGCATCGCGGCGTTGACCGGGGGCATGCTGTCCGCTCCTCAGTAGGTGAAGAAGCCGCGGCCGCTCTTGCGCCCCAGCCAGCCGGCCGCGACCATTTCCTTGAGCAGGGGGGCCGGGCGGTACTTGCTGTCATTGAAGCCCTCATGGAACGCCTCCATGATCGCCAGCAGGGTGTCCAGGCCAATCAGGTCGGCCAGCGCCAGGGGGCCGATAGGCTGGTTGCAACCCAGGCGCATGCCAGTGTCGATGTCCTCGGCACTGGCCAGGCCCTCCTGGCGCACGAAGATCGCTTCGTTGATCATCGGCACCAGAATGCGGTTGACCACGAAGCCCGGGCGGTTACCGGCAGTGATCGGCGTCTTGCCGAGCTTTTCGGTGACCAGTAGCGCCTGGGCATAGGTGCCCTCGCTGGTTTGCAGGCCACGAATGATCTCGACCAGGGCCATCATCGGCACCGGGTTGAAGAAGTGCACGCCGATGAACCGTTCGGGGTGCTCGATGCTGGCCGCCAGTTCGGTCACCGACAGTGACGAGGTGTTGGTGGCGATCAGGCAATCGGGCGCCACGTTGGCAGCCACTTGCTGGAGGATGCGTTGCTTGAGCTGCAGGTTTTCGGTCGCCGCCTCGATCACCAGTTGCGCAGTGCTCAAGCGGGCATAGTCGGTGCTTGTGTGGATGCGCGCTTGCGCTGCGCTGGCGCGCGCTGCATCGAGGGTGCCCTTGTTGACCTGGCGCTCCAGATTTTTGCTCAGGGTGGCTACGCCGCGCGCCAGCGCGGCCTCGGCGACATCCACCAGCAGCACCTGATAGCCGGCCACCGCGCAGACTTGCGCGATGCCGTTGCCCATGGTGCCGGCGCCGATCACGGCGATCTGTTCAATGCTCATGCTGCAAGCCCCCTCAAACGCGCTCGAAGACGACGGCGATGCCCTGGCCGCCACCAATGCACATGGTGGCCAGCGCGTAACGGCCCTGGATGCGTTGCAGTTCATGGATGGCCTTGGTGGCGATGATCGCCCCGGTGGCACCCACGGGGTGGCCGAGGGAAATGCCGGACCCGTTCGGGTTGACCTTCTCGGGGTCGAAATCCAGCGCCTGGGCCACGGCGCAGGCTTGGGCTGCGAAGGCTTCATTGGACTCGATCACGTCCAGGTCGCTGATGTTCAGGCCGGCCTTTTCCAGCGCCTTGCGTGTTGCCGGGATCGGGCCCAGGCCCATCAGCTCCGGTTCGACGCCGGCATGGGCGTAGGCCACCAGGCGCGCCAGCGGCTTGAGCCTCAGGCGGCGTACGGCGTCACCGGTGGCCAGCACCAGGCCGGCAGCCCCGTCGTTGATGCCGCTGGCGTTGCCGGCAGTCACGGTACCGTCTTTCTTGAACACGGTTTTCATGCCGGCCAGCTGCTCGGCGGTCACATCGCCGCGCACGTGTTCGTCAATGGCAAATTCGACGGTGCCTTTGCGGGTTTTCAGCTCTAGCGGCACGATCTGGCTGGCGAAGCGGCCTTCAGCGATGGCGCGGGCAGCGCGGCGTTGGCTGGTCAGGGCCAGTTCATCCTGCATCTGGCGGGTGATGCCATGCTTGGCGGCGACATTTTCAGCGGTGATGCCCATGTGGAAGTGTTCGAACGGGTCCTGCAGCACGCCGACGGTGTAGTCGATGCCTTGCAGGTCGCCCATGCGCGCACCCCAACGGGCCTGCGGCAGCAGGTAAGGGCCACGGCTCATGGACTCGGCACCGCAGGCCATGGCCACATCGGCATCACCAAGCAGCAGGCACTGGGTGGCGGAAACGATGGCCTGAAGGCCCGAACCGCAGAGGCGGTTGACGTTGAACGCCGGGGTTTCCTTGGGGATACCCGCGTTCATCGCGGCGACCCGCGACAGGTAGGCATCGCGTGGTTCGGTAGGGATGACATTACCCATCACCACATGGCCGACCTGCTCAGGGGCTACGCCCGAGCGCTCGAGGGCGGCGCGGCTGATGGCGGTGGCGAGGTCTGCCAGGGGCAGGTCCTTGAGCGAGCCACCAAAACCACCGATGGCGGAACGGACGGCACTGACGACGTAGATTTCTGCGCTGCTCATAGAAGCTCCGATTGCGAAGGCATGGCGGGAGCGGGCCAGGCTCTGCGAGAATGGTTGGCGCTCCCTCGTTGAGTCCGAGTCTAGGCAAAGGCCCTGTGCCAGCCTATGCCGGATCTGTTCAGTCAACCTGGCACTTTTTGCCACTCAGCATAGACAGCGAATAACGCCATGCGCGATAGCGATTCGGTCGCGGTGTACTTTCTCAATGCCATGTTCCATGCCCTGCGCGACCAGCCCGGGGTGCGTGATGCGCATTTGCGTGCGGTGGGCATCGACCCGGCGGTGCTCGACCAGCCGCAGGCCCGGGTACCGGCCAAGGCGTTCGCCCAGCTATGGCTGACGCAGATCCAGCTGCTGGACGATGAGTTCTTTCGCCTGGACAGCCATGGCATGCCGCTGGGCAGCTTTGCCTTGATCTGCCGCGGCCTTATTCAGGAACCGAACCTGGACAAGGCACTGCGCCAATGCCTGGGCAATTTCAGCCTGTTTCTGCGTGACCTGCGGGGCAACCTGACGGTGCGCGCGGGGCGGGCGGTGATCAGTGTGCATTCTGACATTGCCGACCCGTTGACCCGGGTGTATGCCGAGGAGACCTATCTTGTGCTGGTGGTGGGCCTGCTGTGCTGGTTGGCCGGGCGCCGTCTGGCCATCGACCGCACTGAGCTTGCCGTGGCGCGCCCGGCACAGGACGACGACTTGCTGCTGTGGGGCCCGGACTTGCGCCTGGGCAGCGGGCGTACCGAGGTGGAGTTCGACAGTGCCTACTTGCGTTTGCCGGTGGTTCAGGACTTGGCGGGTCTGAAAACTTTCCTGCGGAGTGCGCCGCAGGGGTTGGTCATCCGGTTTCGCAATCAGAATGGGTTGGTGGCGCAGGTGTACCGGTATCTGCGTGCCCGGCGCTATGGGCAATGGCCGACGCTGGCGGCCATGGCGCAGTGGCAGGGTATCAGTGCCAGTACTTTCCGTCGGCAGTTGGAGCGCGAAGGGCGTTCGTATCAGCAGATCAAGGATGAGGTGCGGCGTGCCATGGCGTTCGAGCGGTTGCGGGAGGGGGTGATGAGCATTGCTGAAATTGCCGAGCAGGCGGGGTTTCAGGAGCCTAGTGCGTTTCATCGGGCGTTCAAGAAGTGGACGGGGGAGAGTCCGGGGAGGTATCGGGCTAGGTTGGTTGGGCACTAGGTTAGCGGCAAGCTGCAAGCTGCAAGCTGCAAGCTGCAAGATAGAAGTTGGGGGGCTTTGATTCGGGTGGGCATATCCGGTTGCCATGGTGGCGCTTACTCACCTTTCCGCCCTTACGGCGGGTCCCTTTTTGTCTTGGCAAAAAGGGACCAAAAACCGCCGGCTCCCGTCATCCGGCCCCTACGCTTCGCTTCGGGGTTCCCTCGCTCCGGCCTTGCTCCCGGGAGGACCGCGCTCACGGCCCATCCATGGGCCGAAGCGCTTGACGGGCATCCATGCCCGTCACCTCCCTCCGCAAGACCTGCGCTCGGCCTCCTGAAGTCGCAATTTGCGGTGACTGAGCTACCGCGCGCTTTAAAAGCAAAAGCAAAAGCAAAAGCAAAGGCAAAGGCAAAGGCAAAGGCAAAGTAAGCATTGAGCGACAGCGTTGCGGCGGTGTCGGAGTTGGCTGTTGGCTTCAGAATCGTGCGGTACTTACCGTGATGTACCCTTTGTTTAGCAGCGAAATGCGGATCACGGTCTCGTCGGCGGGGGCTTTGCGTTTTTGCTTGATGGACACACCCTCGACGGCAACGGCGCGGATGCGGTGGGCGATGAGGCGGCCGCAGGCGTCGAAGAACAAGTCGCTGGCCAGCAACTCGATGCGTTCGATCAGCCCTCGCGTGCGCTCGTCGGTGGCACAGAAGAACAGTACGCCCGACAGGTGCGGGTCATCGTCAGGGTTGCTGACATCATGAGCCAGCAGCTCGCGCAGGGTACTGCGCAGCTCGGCAGTGGTGCGGGTGTGTGGATGCATGCGCTGCTTCCTCTGGGACACAAGAGCCGATCATGTTTTCCATGGTGGTGGGCGGCAAGTAGGACGCTTCCGAGAGGTTGGGTAGGAATTTTCTGAACATGTAGGGAGGGCCGGGTGGTTTGCAAGCGCTCCACCTGCGAAAGCCATCCACGGCCCGGCTCTTCTGGTGGCGGTGAGTCGTCACGGCGCGGGTTACGTGATGGCCGCTGCCCCGGCCTTGGCCACCTGGGCATCCTGCTCAGGCTTGACCCCGGACACACCGATGGCGCCAACCACCTGGCCATCCACCCGCAACGGCACGCCGCCCTCCAGGCAGGTCAGCAGTGGCGCTGTGACGAACGCGGTACGCCCACCGTTGACCATCTGTTCGTAATCACGCGTTTCCTTGCGCCCCAAGGCTGAGCTGCGGGCCTTTTCAACGGCGATGTAGGCGCTGGCCGCCGCGCAGCCATCCATGCGCTCCAGGCCAAGGGGATGGCCGCCGTCGTCGACCACCGCGATGGTGACATTCCACTGATGCGCCAGAGCCTCCTGGCGCGCGGCTGCAAGCAGGCGGGCAACTTCGGTCTGACCTATCACGGGCTTGCTATGCATGGCTGTTCTCCGGGTTCAGGGCTGCTTCGACGATTTCGATCCAGTGCCGTACCGGTGTGCGCCCGGCACCATTGAGGTGGGTCTGGCAGCCAATGTTGGCGGTGGCGATGACTTGCGGCTTGCCGCTTTCCAGGGCGTTGAGGCGGTTATCGCGCAGTTGCCGCGACAGCGCTGGCTGGGTCAGCGAGTAGGTGCCGGCAGAGCCGCAGCACAAATGGCTGTCCGGCACTGGGGTGAGGGTGAAGCCCAGCCGGGCCAGCAGGCGCTCCACCTGGCCACCGAGCTTGAGGGCGTGCTGCAGGGTGCACGGGCAATGAAACGCCAGGCGTTGTTCGTGGCACACGCCCAATTGCTCGACCGGTTCATCGCGCAGCACTTCCACCAGGTCGCGTGACAGCGCGCTGACCCGTGCAGCCTTGGCCGCGTAAAGCGGATCCTTTTCCAGCAGGTGGCCGTAGTCACGCACGAAGGCGCCGCAGCCGCTGGCCGTCTGCACGATGGCTTCGGCGCCCGCTTCGATGGCGGGCCACCAGGCATCAATGTTGCGCCGGGCACGTTGCAGGCCCTGCTCCTGGGCGTTGAGGTGGTAATCCACCGCGCCACAGCAGCCGGCTTCGAACGCTGGCTCGACGCTGATGCCCAGGCGGTCCAGCAACCGCGCAGTGGCGGCGTTGGTGTTGGGCGACAGGGCCGGCTGCACGCAGCCTTCAAGCAGCAGCACGCGGCGCGCGTGGCGCACCGGCGGGCGCTTGCCAGGGGAGGCCACCTGGGCGGGCAACTTGCTCTTGAGGGTGCCCGGCAGGACGGGGCGCAGGGCCTGGCCTGCGCGGGTCAGCGCCTTGAACAGCGCCGGGCGCGGCACCACTGCACGCAAACCCTGGCGCAGCAGGCGCTCGCCGAGCGGGCGGGGCACCTGCTGCTCGACCACGGCGCGGCCGATGTCCAGCAGGTCATGGTATTTGACCCCTGACGGGCAGGTGGTCTCACAGTTGCGACAGCTCAGGCAGCGGTCCAGGTGCAGTTGGGTGCTGGCGGTGACCGGTGCACCTTCGAGCACTTGCTTGATCAGGTAGATGCGCCCGCGCGGTCCGTCCAGTTCATCGCCGAGCAGCTGGTAGGTGGGGCAGGTGGCCGTGCAGAAGCCGCAGTGCACGCACGCGCGCAGGATGCTCTGGGCCTCTTCGGCGCGGGCCAGGCGCTTGGCGCTTTCGCTCAGGTTGGTTTGCATGCTGTGGCCTCACAGGTCCGGGTACAGGCGGCCAGGGTTGAACAGGCCCTGGGGGTCGAGTTGCCGCTTGAGGGCGTGGTGGTAGCGCATCAACGCGGCGGGCAGGGGGGCGCTGCTGTGCTCGCCGGGGGTAAAGCCTGTGGCGTGGCCGCCGGCCTTGGCCACCTGCTCGCGGATCACCGATGCCGGCGCGCTGGACTTCAGCCAGCGCTGCGCGCCGCCCCAATCGATCAAATGGCGCCCCGGCAGGTCCAGTTCGGCGGTATCGATCGGTACCGACAGGCGCCACAGCGGTTCGTCGCCGTCGAAAAAGGCCAGGCGCTGCTCGCGCAGCTCGCTCCAGAATCGGCTGTCGAGCACGTCGCCGCCCAGGCGCTGACGGGCCGATTGCACCGAGCCCTCACCGCCTTCCAGGCGCAGGTACAGCGCTTCGCCGTCGTGGCAGGCTGCGCTGATCGGCAATGGCTGCTGGCCCCATTCAACCAGCTCGGCCAGGGCCTGATGGCGGTCCATCGGCAGGCGCAGACTCAGGCATTGGCGTGGCCGTGGCAGCACCTTCAGCGATACCTCGGTCAGCAGGCCCAGGCAGCCGAAGCTGCCGGCCATCAGCCGCGACACGTCGTAGCCTGCGACATTTTTCATCACCTCACCGCCAAAGCGCAGCAGTTTGCCGTGGCCGGTAATGACCCGCGTGCCGAGCACATAGTCGCGTACCGAACCGGCCCAGGGCCGGCGCGGCCCGGACAGCCCCGCCGCGACCGCGCCACCCAAGGTCGCACCGGTGCCGAAGTGGGGCGGCTCGCACGGCAGCATCTGCCCGGCCTCGAACAGCGTCGCTTCGATTTCCTGCAGGGGCGTACCGGCGCGAGCAGTGAGCACCAGCTCGGTCGGGTCGTAACTGACGATGCCGCGGTGGCGGCGGGTATCGACGATCTCCCCGGCCACCGGGCGGCCCAGCATGGCTTTGCTGTTGCTGCCCTGAATGCGCAGCGGGGTGTTCAGGTTCAAGGCCTGGTTGACCTGTTCGAGCAGGTCCTGGCTCATGTCACGGTCCAGGCTCATCAAAAGCGCTCCAGGTCAGGGAAGGGCAGTTGGCCGTGATGCACATGCATGGCGCCGAACTCGGCGCAGCGGTGCAGGGTGGGGATGTTCTTGCCTGGGTTGAGCAGCCCTTGGGGATCGAACGCGGCCTTCACGGCATGGAACAGGGTGATTTCGTCGCTGTTGAACTGCGCGCACATCTGGTTGATTTTCTCGCGGCCCACACCATGCTCGCCGGTGATGCTACCGCCCACTGCCACGCACAGTTCCAGGATGCGCCCGCCGATGGCTTCGGCGCGTTCCAGCTCCCCGGGCAGGTTGGCATCGAACAGGATCAGGGGGTGCATGTTGCCGTCGCCGGCGTGGAACACGTTCGCCACCCGCAGGCCGTACTGCTCGGACAGTTCGCTGATGCCCTTGAGCACGCGCGGCAGTTCGCGGCGCGGGATGGTGCCGTCCATGCAGTAATAGTCTGGCGAGAGGCGCCCCACGGCAGGGAATGCGTTCTTGCGGCCAGCCCAGAAGCGCACCCGCTCGGCCTCGTCACAGGCCAGGCGCACCTCGTCGGCACCGGCCTGCTGCAGAACCGCTGCCACGCGTTCGCAGTCGTCCTGCACGTCGGCCTCCACCCCATCGAGTTCGCATAGCAGGATCGCCGCGGCCTCAACCGGGTAGCCGGCGTGGATGAAGTCTTCGGCGGCGCGGATCGCCAGGTTGTCCATCATTTCCAGGCCACCGGGGATGATCCCGGCCGCGATGATTTCGGCCACGGCGCGGCCGGCGTCTTCCACACTGGCGAAACTGGCCAGCAGGACCCGGGCGACCTGAGGCTTGGGTAGCAGCTTGACGGTCACTTCAGTGACGATGCCGAGCATGCCTTCGGAACCGGTGAACAGCGCCAGCAGATCGAAACCAGGGCTGTCGAGGGCATCACTGCCCAGGGTCAGGCGTTCGCCTTCGACAGTGAGGATCTCCACTTTGAGCAGGTTGTGCACGGTCAAACCGTACTTCAGGCAGTGCACGCCACCGGCGTTTTCCGCGACGTTGCCGCCGATGGAGCAGGCGATTTGCGAAGAAGGGTCTGGCGCGTAGTACAGGCCGTGTGGCGCCGCGGCCTGAGAAATGGCCAGGTTGCGCACCCCGGGCTGAACCCTGGCGAACCGGCCGAGCGGGTTGACTTCAAGAATGCGGTTGAAGCGTGCCATGACCAGCAGGATGCCTTTGGCCAATGGCAATGCGCCGCCTGACAGCCCCGTGCCGGCTCCGCGAGCCACGACGGGAACGCCGCGCAGGTGGCAGAGCCTGAGCAACGTCTGCACCTGCTCCAGACGCTCGGGCAGCACCACCAGCAGGGGCACGGTGCGGTATGCAGAGAGGCCGTCGCACTCGTAAGGTGCCAGGTCTTCGCGGCGATGCAGGATCTCAAGGTCGGGCAGCGCTTCGCGCAAGGCCTGCAGCAGTGCAGGCTGGTCAACGGCAGGCAGCGCCCCATCGACCCGTTCGTCGTAGAGAATGTTCATCAGGCTCACTCAACGGCAATTTTTGTTGTTGTGGGTAAACCGCTACCCCCGCAGCCTGCGCGCCCGGTCGCACCAGGTCGAGTGCGAAGCACACTGGTCCTACCAGTTTTTGTGCCTGCTGCTGTTTATTTACCCGTTCAGGCGTATAGATTGGCGCAAGCTATGGAAGTGGTCCTACCAGTGGAGGGGGGCGCATGGTTGCTGAAGGCAAAGCCAAGGTCGCCGACCAGGTTGCCGAGCGGGTCGAACGGTTGATCGTCGAGGGTGTGCTCAAGGTGGGTCAGGCCCTGCCTTCGGAGCGGCGCCTGGTGGAAAAGCTTGGCTGTTCGCGCTCTGCGCTGCGTGAGGGCCTGCGCATCCTGCGTGGGCGCGGCATCATCGACACCGAACAGGGGCGTGGCTCGTTCGTCGCCGACCTGACCGGGCAGCAGGTGGGTATCACGCCGCTGATGCACCTGTTCAGCTCGCAGCCGCGCACCTTGTTCGACCTGCTGGAAGTGCGCGCGCTGCTCGAGGCCGAGTCGGCGCGCCTGGCGGCATTGCGGGCCACCGAGGTGGACCGCCTGCTGATCCGCCGCCGCTATGAGGACATGCTCGCCGCCCACGCCGCGCCCGAAGGGCTGGATGCGCGTGAGCACGCCCACCGCGACCACGCCTTCCACCGGGCGATCAGCGAGGCCTCGCACAACCCGGTGCTGGTGTACACCCTGCAGTCGCTCAGTGATCTGACCTTGAGCACGGTGTTCGCATCGGTCAACAACCTGTATTGCCGCCCCGCGCAGAAACGCCAGATCGACCGCCAGCATGCGCGGCTGTATCACGCCGTGATGGGGCAGTTGCCGGAGCAGGCGCAGCGGGCGGCGCGTGAGCACATCAACGGAATTCGTGACAGTTTGCGCGAGATCGAGCAGGAGGAGCAGCGGCTTGTACGGGCGACGATGCGCATGGATGGGTGGGGGTGAAGCCCTGAGGCGTCGACCAGAACACGGCTGTTCAGGGATTTGTTTGGACAGCGGTTGCCTGGGCCCAGGCAATCGAGAACGTCAGGCAATGGCGTAGAGAGGGCGGGGCATAGGCATCGGTTCTACCTGGTATGGTTAACCGCTGAACCTAGCCCCCCTCACGCGTGTACCTGGGCGGCCGTGAGGCCATACAGGCCTCAGTGGTGAGCCATTGGATCATCTTGGGACAGTATGGCTCGAGCCAGCTCCTCATCGCTGGCCTGCAAGCCAGGATTGTCCTTGCGTGCCTGTTCCAACGCCGACTCTACATAGGCGCCGCGAATGGCACCGCCGCTGGCGACGAATGCAGACAGCTCGTCACGGGCGGGGATGATCCGTTTGTCATCCTTGAAGGTCGAATACAGCGAGGCGGATACACCGGCCGAGGTAGCGACGTCGCCCGCATCGACGCGGGCCATGGCAGCACCGGCTGGAAGCAGGAGCAGCAGCGCAGGGGCGAGCAATAGGTGGCGCATAGCGTGTTCTCCAATAGCGTGAAGCCCAAGGGAAATACCACTCAGTGAGTAAGATGGCAGAACTGAGGCGGTAGTTCCCTTGATGCATCGATACCGTCGCGCACCGTGCGCAAAGCCAGCAGCACCGGGGCTCAGGGGCGTCGATAGAGCGGGTGCGGCGTGCTCGGGTCGAGTTCGGTGAGCTTGGCGCCGGCCCGGACGAAGCCGGAACGCTCCGCCAGCCGCTGGCTGGCCTGGTTGTCGATGTCGGTGGTCAGCCACACCGGGGTTGCGATGGCATCGAGCAAGCCCGTCAATGCTTCGCGCATCAGCCCCTTGCCAGTGAACGCCTGGCTGGCCCAGTAACCCACCTCGTACTCAGCGTTGCCCGGGCGCAGGCCGATGCAGCCAATGACTGCGTCACTGTCCAGGTGCAGCACGAAGTAACGCTTTTCGGCTGCGGGGTCGAGAAACTCACGGGCACTCAGTTGCAGGCTTTCGCGCACTTCCTGCAGCGTCCAGTCTGGCTTGGCCCAGGCCAGGAAGGGTTGGTGCAGGGTATAGCTATCGAGCAGGGCCTGGCGCAATTGCCCTGCAAGCGCCGGGTCGGGGCGGACCAGGCGGGTGCGCGGGGTGGTCAGGGTGCGAGGGAGTGTGGGGTAGGGCATAGGGGCCGTCCTGGCATGCGGGGGTAGCGCTCTACTTTGCGCGTGTGCATTGACCGTGTCGAGCCGGCATGGTCTGCTCGGGCTGGCGGCCCCTTTACGGCCCTGACCAACAGCGCTATCGCCCCTGGGAAAATGAAGGATCACCATGCCCGACTACACGCTCCATTGCTTCGCCGAATCCGGCAATGCCTATAAAGCCGCACTCATGCTCGAACTCACCGGCCAGGCCTGGCAGCCGGTGTTCGTCGATTTCTTCAACGGCCAGACCCGCGACCAACGCTGGCGGGATGAGGTCAACGAGCAGGGCGAAGTGCCGGTGCTGGAGCATGCGGGAATGACGATCACCCAATCGGCGCTCATTCTCGAATACCTCGCCGAACGCACCGGCCAGTTCGGCCCGCGCGATGACGACGAAAAGCGCGAAATCTGGCGCTGGATGCTGTTCGACAACCACAAGTTCACTGCCTATTACGCGGCGCTGCGCTTCATCTTCTGCCTGAAGAACGCTGGCGAAACACCGGTCACTCAGTTTCTGCGAGAGCGCGCCACGGCGGCTTACCAGGTAGTCGATGCGCACCTGGCGAAAACGCCCTATATGGTCGGTGGGCGCCTGACCATCGCCGACCTGTCGCTGGCCGGCTATGTGTTCATGCCGGAAGATACCGGCATCCCGTTGGCTCAGTTCACCCATATCGAGGCGTGGAAAGCGCGTATCCAGGCGCTCCCGGGCTGGAAGCATCCCTATGAACTGATGCCACGCACCGCTTCGGCCTGACCGGCCGCGTCGGCCTTCAGGGGCGGCCGGGTGGAAACTACCCAGCCGCGTCCCGCTTTGGTGCGCGGCGGCCTCAAATTGAGTCATCTGGCACATAAAAAACCATCACGAACGTGCACATCTGTGCACCTTGCACACTATTTGCCATGCCGTGCGCCCGCTATTTCGAGGTACAGCCGCCCGGCAGAAAGCGGCCCGCATATTGCTCTGCCTGCTCCAACTTCAACCCGGAGCACCCGACAATGAGTTCCCCTTCAGAATTCCCGCTTTGCGAGGCGCCGCAGCACGCCCGCAAGGACCTGTTGCCAATCGCCATGGTTCTGTTCAGTTTCACCTTCTTCACCGGCACGATGTTCGCCGGGGGCAAGCTGGGCATGGCCTTCGGCTTCGTCGACATGCTCTGGATCGCCGCCCTTGGCAATACGCTGCTGGCCCTTTACGCCGCCGCGCTGGCGTTCATCGCTTCGCGCAGCGGGCTGAACACTGTACTGATGGGGCGCTTCTGCTTCGGCGAGGCCGGCAGCCGGCTGTCGGACTTCCTGCTCGGTTTCGCCGAACTGGGCTGGTATGCGTGGGGTACGGCCACTGTGGCGATCGTGCTGGTCAAGCTGCTTGGGCTGGCCGAGGGGTTCACCGTGCCGTTGATGGTGCTGTTCGGGTTGGGCTTCAGCATCACGGCAATGGTCGGCTTCAAGGGGCTGGACCTGTTGTCGCGGGTATCGGTGCCGCTGATGTTCGCCCTGCTGATCATCTCCATGGCAATCGCCACCCGCGACGTGGGTGGCCTGCAGCAACTGGCGGCATTGGTGCCGCATGAAACCCTGACGTTCTCGGCGGCGGTGACCATGGTCTTCGGCACCTTTGCTAGCGGCGCCACCCAGGCCACCAACTGGACGCGCCTGTCGCGCAGTGGGCGTGTGGCGGTGACGGCCAGTGTGGTGGCATTTTTGCTCGGCAATGGGCTGATGGTCGTGGCCGGCGCCTGGTGCGCGATGGTCTATCAGCAGGCCGACATCGTCGAAGTGATGATGCTGCAAGGGCTGTCGTTCGCAGCGGTGGTAATGCTCTGCCTCAACCTGTGGACCATCCAGGGGCCGACCCTCTACAACGTTGCCGCCGCAGCTTGCCACCTGGTGCGCAGCGAACGCCGGCGCACGGCCACGCTGGTAGCGGCAGGGGTGGGCATCGTGCTGGCGATCGGTGGTATGTACGAATTGCTGATTCCCTTCCTGGTACTGCTGGGCTCGATCATCCCGCCGGTGGGGGGTGTGATCATGGCCGACTTCTGGTACCGCCACCGTGGCAAGTATCCGGCCCTGGCCACGGTCAGCCTGCCGCGCTACAACCTGCTGGGGCTGTGCGCCTATGGCGTCGGTGCGGTGGCGGCCTATGCCTCGCCCTGGGTGGCGCCACTGGTGGGCATCGGAGCCTCGGCGCTGTGCTACATCGTGCTGCTTGAGCTGGGCGGCCGACGCCGGGCCCTGGGCCAGGCGCGGGTCGAGCCGTGAGCCTGGCCCTGGAAGAGATCCTGCACCTGCCCGGCCTGCACGAGATGAGCGTGCGGGCGGGCGCACGCAACTTGCAGCGGCGGGTGCGCTGGCCCTATGTGGCGGAGAACGAGGGCATCGCCGAATGGGTGATGGGCGGCGAACTGGTGTTCGTCACCGGCATCAACCACCCACGCGGCGAGGGCAACCTGTTGAGCCTGGTCGAAGACGGCGATGCGGTGGGTATCGCCGGCCTGGTGATCCTCACGGGAGGCACCTTCATCCAATGCATTCCGGCCGCGGTAATCGAGCGCGCCGAGCAGTTAGGGCTGCCACTGATCGAACAGCCCTACGCCCTGAAGATGGTGGTGGTCACCCACCTGATCGGTACCGCGCTGGTACAGATGGCCCAGGTGCGTCGCTCGCGCGACGACATCCTCGGGCAACTGCTGAGCGGTGATTATCCAAGCCTGGCGATCGCCCGGCAGCGGGCCGCGCACCTGCAGCTCGACCTGGACGGGCCACGGCGTCTGGTAGCGTTGCGCTTGTCTGCGGTCGATGGACTGTTCGAACGGCATGGCCTGGCCAAAGGCGAACGCCTGTGGCAGGACACCCGCCAAACCCTGGAAGACCAGCTCGAAGCCTGGTGCCGGGCCCGGGCCGGCGCGGTCACCGCGCAACTGGCCGGTGACCTGTTCGTGCTGCTGCTGCCCGATACCCCGGACTTGCGTGCAGCCCTGGCTGCCCTGCACCGGCAACTGGCCGCGCAGGCAGGCGAGATGGGGCTGTTCATGGGGCTGTCGAGCCCTGCCGAGGACTGCGGCCAATACCGCCAGGCCCTCAACCAGGCGCGCCAGGCCCTGGAGGTGGCGCAGAACCTGCGCCCAGCCACCGGCCTGTGCGACTTCAGCGAGCTGGGTGTATTGCGCCTGTTGCAGGGTATTGGCGACCGTTCGCTGCTCGATGACTTCGTCGCCCAGACGCTCGGCCCGCTGCGCGCCCCCGGCCGTAAACAACCCAATGCACTGCTGCACACCCTCGATGCGCTGCTCAAGGAAAACGGCAATGGCCTCAAGGCTGGTCAGCGCCTGGGTTTGCACCGCAACACCATCAATCAAAGAATGCAACGCATCGAACAACTGAGCGGGCAGTCGCTGGACGACCCGCTTTTCCGTATGAACGCGGCGGTCGCTATGCTGATATGGCGCATGACCGAAGCCCAAGGCAAGGAGTAACTCCATGAACATCATCAACGCACGTCTGCGCGGCAAGGCCGGCCTGGTGCGCATCGAGCTGGACGGCGAGCGTATCGCCGCCATCGTGCCCCAGGCCAATGTCGTCATGGCCGCCGGCCCCGATGACCTGGACGCCCAGCAAAACCTGGTGGTGCCGCCTTTCGTCGAGCCGCACATTCACCTCGATGCCACCCTCACCGCTGGCGAGCCGAATTGGAACATGAGTGGCACGCTGTTCGAAGGTATCGAGCGCTGGGCCGAGCGCAAGGCAATCACCACCCACGACGACATCAAGGCCCGCGCCAAGAAGACCATCGGCATGCTGGTGGACCATGGCATACAGCATGTGCGGACCCATGTGGATGTGACCGATCCCAAGCTCACCGCGCTCAAGGCGATGGTCGAGGTGCGTGAAGAGGTGCGCGAGCTGATCGACCTGCAGATCGTCGCATTTCCGCAGGAGGGCATCGAGTCGTACGCCAACGGGCGGGCGCTGATGACCGAGGCGGTGGCGATGGGCGCCGA
This sequence comes from Pseudomonas sp. NPDC089743, assembly GCF_044748785.1. Classification (NCBI taxonomy): domain Bacteria; kingdom Pseudomonadati; phylum Pseudomonadota; class Gammaproteobacteria; order Pseudomonadales; family Pseudomonadaceae; genus Pseudomonas; species Pseudomonas sp. NPDC089743. Next base: position 224,900 of record NZ_JBIVGS010000002.1, on the reverse strand, counting down.
TGTAGTCGGTGGCATTCCACATTTCGAAAACACCCGCGACCAGGGCGTGTCGTCGGTCAAGTTCCTCATGGACCTGGCCGAGCGCACGGGCTGCCTGGTGGACGTGCATTGCGACGAAACCGACGACCCGCAGTCGCGCTTCCTCGAAGTGCTGGCCGAAGAGGCGCGGGTACGCGGGATGGGGGCACGGGTCACCGCGAGCCACACCACGGCCATGGGCTCGTATGACAATGCCTACTGCTCAAAACTGTTCCGCCTGTTGAAAATGTCGGGCATCAACTTCGTTTCGTGCCCGACCGAAAGCATCCACCTGCAAGGGCGCTTCGACAGCTACCCGAAACGCCGCGGGCTGACGCGTGTCGCCGAAATCGACCGCGCAGGGATGAATGTGTGCTTCGGCCAGGATTCCATCGTCGACCCCTGGTACCCATTGGGCAATGGCAACATCCTGCGCATCCTCGAAGCCGGGCTGCACATCTGTCACATGCTGGGGTACGAAGACTTGCAACGTTGCCTGGACCTGATCACCGACAACAGCGCGCGCACGCTGAACCTTGGCGAGCGCTACGGCATCGAGGTGGGCCGCCCGGCGAATTTGTTGCTGCTGTCGGCGCCGGACGACTATGAGATGGTGCGCAGCCAAGGCCATGCGCTGGTGTCGATCCGGCAGGGCAAGGTGCTGATGCGCCGCACCCAGGCGCAGGTCGAACGCTTTGCCTGAAGGGTTGAGGGGCCACTGAGTGCTTGCCTGGCGGTGTTGAACTTGGCACCCTTTGTGGCCTCTGAACCGTCGACGCCGTGACAGAAGGAAATTTACCCTTGAGTTGGGACAAAATCGGGAAACTTCTCGTAGCCCTGTTGCTTGGCCTGATGGTCTGGCTGGTGGCCTATGTGGCGCTCAAGGGCGACGCCCGCCTTGAAGCTTCCCTGACCTACGCCTACCTCACTTACCCAAGCCAGTTCAGCGAGCGCATCAGCAAGACCAACGACCAGCTCAAGTACGAGCGGTTGCAGCCACGCATCACCAGCATCGGCCAGGGGGCGTTGAGCCAGGATCAGGTCGACAGGCTGATCGACCTTGCCCAGGCGCCCTACGCGCAACTGTTCGCCAAACCGTTCGAGGCCGGCCTGGTGGATCACCGTACCGGCTTGCTCATCGAGCTGCGCAACACAGGTGACACCGAGGTGCGCGAGGTGAAGGTGCGGCTGCCGGCCAAGGGCCTGGTGCAAGTGCGCGACGGCTCAGGCAACGACACCCTCTACGAGGCCCCCACAGCCATGATCGAGATCCCTGTGATCGAACGTGGCAGGGCGTGCAAGGTGTGGGTCTATTTCGATGCCGACTACTCGCAGATCCGCCAGGGTGGTATCAGCATCACCCATGCCGAGGGTGTGGCGGATGTGCAGGTGTACCGAGAGTTCATCGGTTTTCCGGCGCTGGTGGCGCGCTACAGCCGGGAGTTGATGGTGCTGCTTGGTGTGCTGGTGCTCAGCGTGTTGGGCCTGGGCTACGCCTGCCTGGCGCGGCCGCGCAAGCCCGTATTGCCTTCCTGAGGGTGCCAGCTGGCGCCTAGTGGCCGGTGTCGTGCAAGGCCAGGCTTTGGCGCAACTGCTCGATCACCGCTGTGCGCAATGCCTCTGGCGCTTGTACACGTATCGAACCCGCCTGGGACAGCAGCCAGCCCATCAACGCGCGGCTGTCGTCGACGGTGGCATCCAGTGTCGCGCCGCCGTCGCCGTGCGGGGCCAGGCGCATGTCATCTGACAAGGGCTCATCTTCCAGGCGCCGTGCGAGAGCATCATCCACCCAGGCGCGCAATTCGATCTGCCGGGCAGGGCAGAGCGCATCCGGCTGCAGCAGTTGAGCCTCACCCAGGCTGCGGCCTGGCTGCCAGTACCAGCCGTAGGGCATGCCCTTGTTGTTGCAGCGCAAATGGAACAGCGAAGCAAGCTCGTTGAGGTCTCTTTCCACTGTCCGTTTGCTGGTCTTGAAGCCGACCTTGGCCAATGCGGCCTGCAACTGGGTGGAGCTCATGCCTGGATGGCGGTCTGGCAGCAATTTGAGCAGTTGCCACTGGCGGGCGATCGTATGGCGGGTTGAGTTGCTGGGCAAAGGGCTCGTCCTTGAAGTTCAGGCGTGGTGCGTGCCTGAATGATGGCAATTGGCTATTGCCGCGAGCATACCCGTTCATTGGATCGGATCCAAGTTCAGCAGGATCAGTGGCATGGCCAGTGCCATGGTTAGCGGGGCCGGTGGTTGTTACACAGAGGTATTGCCTGACGACACGACGGGCCTGCTCAATAGCACCCATCGGATAGAGCGCCGCGCGCGGCGCTAGAGGTGCAGACGCTGAAAATGCCGCGGCGAGCAGGCCCGCAGCACCCTCCGTAAGCCCTAGATGCCCGCCCGGCGCACGTGCTTGACCAGCACCTTCTCCAACAACTCCCACATCGCAGGGTCGGTACTGAACGCCACATTGAACCGCATCCACCCGGTCGGCTTGGCATCGACCATGAACAACTGCCCGGGCCCGAGCATGATGCCTTTCTCCAGCGCATCATCGAGCAGTGCAGCGCTGTCGGGAAGCGCCGGGTGACGGGTCCATATGTACATGCCTTCATCCGACTCGATGAACAGCTCGAAACCCAGCCGGTGCAGGTGCCGGCCAACGTCCTGGTGGGCCTCGGCCAGGCGCTGGCGCAGGCGCTTGAGGTGCTTGCGCCAGCGGCCGTCGATGATCGCGGCATACACCACGCGCTCCATCACCTGCGAGGTGGTCAGGCCCGAGCGCATCTTCAGGTGCAGCAGCTTCTGCGCCAGTTCCGGGTTGGCCAACAGGTAGCCGACCCGCACGTTGGGCGAGATGCTCTTGGAGTAGCTGCCCACGTACACCACCTGTTGCAGGTGGTCGAGGCTTGCCAGGCAGGGCTGTGGCTCGGCGACCATGTCGGCGTACAGGTTGTTTTCCACCAGGCGAAAGCCATGCTGGCTGGCCAGTTGCAGCAAGCGGTGCAACTGCGGCAGCGGGGTGCGCGAGCAGGTCGGGCTGTGCAGGTGTGGCTGGGTGAAGAAAGCCGTCGGGCGATGGTGCGCCAACAGCTGTTCGAGGTGGTTGAGGTCGTAGCCGTTGGGGGTGCGTGGCACTCCGATCAGGGTGGCGCCCTGGGTGCGCAGGATGCTCATCAGGTTGGGGTAGCCGGGATCGTCCACCAGCACCACGTCGCCCGGGCGCACCAGCGTGCGCACGGCAAGGTCCAGGGCCTGGCTGGCACCGTGGGTGAGCATCAGCTGCGCCGGGTTGGCGACGATCGACAGTTCCTGCTGCAGGTTCTGCGCGGTCAGCGCGCGCAGTTCCGGCAGGCCCATCGGGTCGCCATAGCCGGACAGCTCCAGCGGGCTGCCGGCAACCTGGCGCAGGCCGCGGCGCAGGCCTTCTTCGTACATCCAGTCGTTGGGCAGCCAGCCACAGCCCGGCTTGAATGGCAACTGGCGGGTCTCGAAGATCTGCTGCAGGTACCACTCGGAGTTGAACGAGGGCCGACTGGCATCGGCCTCGGCGCCGTGGTTCTCCAGCAGTTCCGCCGCCGCGCGGTTGACGAAGAACCCGGCATTGCCCTTGCTCACCAGCAGCCCCTGGGCAACCAGGCGGTCGTACGCCTCGACCACAGTGAAGGTGCTCACCGAGTAGGTTGCGGCAAACGCGCGGATCGACGGGACCTTGGCACCTGGCTTGAGGGTCTGGTTGTCGATCAGCTCACGCAGCCCGTCGATGATCTGGTTGACCAACGGCGTCGAGGAGTCTGGGTGTAATTCAAGCATTCGGGGGCCTTGAGGGTGCGTAACGGCAGGCGCCTGCAGGGTGTATTGCATCGGCGACCTGTACAGTGCAGTGCGACTTTCATGCCACTGTGCATGGCTCTATGTGTCGGACATTTTTACATTAGGTGTCAGATATCGCCACATAAAGCATGTTCAGTTCGCTCAAGGGGCAAACCCTGGGGCGCGTCAGCAGGCCGCCATGGAAGGCCTGCGTGTGTAACCGCACACCTCCTGCCCGCATTAGCACTGATGTACAGGTGAGGCCGATGACCATCGCGGCTTTACAGTTTTCCTTGGATAAAAAGAAGCACGGGGTACACAACTGATGGACGCAACATCCACAACCACCACCGCGAACAGCGGGCATGAGAGCAAACTCAGTGCCTCGCTCAAGTCGCGCCACCTGACGATGATGTCGATCGCCGGGGTTATCGGCGGCGCCTTGTTCGTCGGCTCCGGCAGCGTGATCCACAGCGCCGGCCCGGCGGCTGTCCTGGCCTACCTGGCAGGCGGCATCCTGGTGGTACTGATCATGCGCATGCTGGGTGAAATGGCGACTTCGTCGCCCGACACCGGTTCGTTTTCCACCTACGCCGACCGCGCCATCGGCCGTTGGGCCGGTTTCACCATCGGCTGGCTGTACTGGTGGTACTGGGTCATCCTCATGGCTTGGGAAGCTTATGTGGCGGGCAAGATCCTGCATGGTTTCTTCCCTGATGTGAGCGTCAACGTGTTCGTGCTGGCCACGACCCTGGTGCTGATCACCGTCAATTTCTTCAACGTCAAACACTACGGCGAGTTCGAGTTCTGGTTCGCGTTGATCAAGGTGATCGCGATCGTCTGCTTCCTGATCGTGTGTACCGCAGCGGTGATGAACATCTGGCAGTTCGGTGAAGTGCGCGGTATCACTCATCTGACCGCCGAAGGCTTCATGCCCAATGGCATCACCACGGTGATCGGGGCGTTGCTTGGCGTGATGTTCGCCTTCCTGGGTGCCGAAATCGTCACCATCGCCGCCTCCGAAGCCAAGGACCCGGCCACTCAGATCGTCAAGGCCACCAACTCTGTGGTGTGGCGGGTATGCTTGTTCTACGTCGGTTCGATCTTCCTGATCGTCTGCCTCGTGCCGTGGAACGACCCGCACCTGGGCGTTTCCGGTTATGGCGCGTATCGCCGCACCCTGGAACTGCTGGGTGTGCCGTATGCCGAGCTGTTGATGAACTTTGTGGTGCTGACCTCGGTGAGCAGCTGCCTGATCTCGGGCCACTACACCGCTTCACGCATGCTGTTCTCGCTGGCACAGCGTGGCGATGCGCCGTCGTTCTTCAAATCGACCCGTCCCGGTACCGGCGTGCCGGTGAACGCGATCATCGGTTCGTGCGCCGTGGCCGTGGTGTGCGCGCTGATCAACTTCAGCGAGACCCTGCGCCCGAAAGACGTGCTCGATACGCTGATGAACACCACCGGCATGATCGCTTTGCTGGTGTACCTGGTCATTGCCTTCTCGCAGCTGCGCATGCGCCGCAAGCTGATCGCCGAGGGCAAGGAAGTCCGTTTGAAGATGTGGCTGTTCCCGTGGCTGACCTACCTGGTGATCGCCTTCATCGTCGCCGCGCTGGTGACCATGGCTTTCATGCCTGACTACCAGATCCTGGTGATCTCCACCGGTATTGCCGCGGCTGTCGTTGTGGCCATGGGGGTGGTGCACCAGATGCGCAGCGCCCGTAAGCACTAAGCGCTAGTGCTTGCCCGAAGCGGCCGGCTCCCTCGTGGACCCGGCCGTTTCGCGTTGATGGGCGGGGTTTTCTCATCCGGCATGTGAAAGCGCCCGTTCATCCAGGGTGAGCCGAGCAGGGCGGCGGCAGCCATCAGGGCCAGAAGGGCCAGGGCCAGGAAGGGTTTCATCGGCATACGCATAAGAGGACTGACTTCAAGTATCCGCGAACAGTTCCCTCGACAGGGCCCGTACAGGCGACAGATGGCTTATGCTGAGCACATTGCCCGCCAAAAGGAGCCCCTCATGGCTTGGTCCGCCACCCAGTATTCCCTGTTCGAAGACGAACGCACCCGTGCGGTGCGCGACCTGCTTGCCGCGGTGCCGCCACGCCCGGTGCGCCATGCCACCGACCTGGGGTGCGGCCCAGGCAATTCCACCGAAATACTGTTGCAGCGCCACCCCGACGCCCAGGTGACGGCCCTGGACAGCGACCCGGACATGATCGACAAGGCCCGTGCACGCCAGCGCTTGCGCATCCCCAGGGTGCGTTGCGAAATCGCCGATATCGCCCAGTGGGCCGCCCCCGAACCGCAGGATCTGATCCTGGCCAACGCTTCACTGCAATGGCTGCCTGACCACGGTTCGCTCTACCCGCACCTGGTGCGCCAGCTCAGTGAGGGTGCAAGCCTGGCTGTGCAAACCCCGGACAACCTTGATGAGCCGGCCCACCGCCAGTTGCGCGAGATTGCCGGTCGTGGCCCTTGGGCCGAAAAATTCGCCGACCTGAGTTTGCCGCCCCGGCATAACGCGGCGTTCTACTACGACCTGCTCAGCCCGCTGTGTGCGCGGGTGGACGTATGGCGCACGACCTACCATCACCCGTTGACCGGTGGCGCCGAGGCGGTGGTCGAGTGGTTCAAGGGGTCGGCCCTGCGGCCTTATCTGGCCAGGCTGGACGAGAAAGAGCAGGCGGACTTCCTGCAGATGTACCTGCAGGCCATGCAGCACGACTACCCGGCGGCCACCGACGGCAAGGTGCTGCTGCCGTTCCCACGGCTGTTCGTCATCGCTACCCGGTAGGTGAGCGGCGCCAGCGCCGGATCACACAGCCATAGATCACGAGGTTGACCACCAGCACGACGCCGCCCAGCAGCCATTGGATCTGCGGGGTCAACCCGGCAGGGTAGATCAGGGGCCAGATGTAGTGCTCGACGAAGCCGCCGTGGTAGCCGGCACCGCCTGCGGCGAAGCGCATGCGGTTTTCCCAGTCGGTCAGCGGGCATTCCAGGTGCAGGCCCTCAACCGCCAGGCCCCAGGCCAGGGCGGGCAGGTGGATGAACAGGGCGGGGCGCCACTTGAGCACCAGCAGGCCGCCTGACAGTACCAGCAGGATGAAGGCCAGGTGCAGCAGCACCAGGGTGTCGGCGGCTAGACGGTAGAGCATGGGGTATGCATTTTGACAGGGATGTATACCCAGCATAGTTATGAAGGCTTCACTGGCCTATTGAACACGGCACTCAGGACTGGAGGTGCTGGGCGTTTTCTAGCCAGGATGGCTTTTGCGGGGCTTTCTCTTGAGTCTTGCATTGGATTTACCGGCCCAATCGCCGGCAAGGCCGCTACAAGTTTTCCTGTACCACCTGCAGGAACGTGGCCACCACCCGCCGGGTACGCTGCTCGCTCAAGCACACCAGTGTCTCGGTGAGGTGCCGCTGGCAATCGACAATGGGCAGTGCACACACCCGCGCATCGGCGCCGAACTCGGCGGCCGACACCACCCCCACGCCAATCCCCACCACCACCGCCTCGCGCGCCGCCTCGCGGCCTTCGACCTGAATGGCGGGGCGAATTCGCAAGCCGGCGCGCTGCATTTCTTCCTCAAGCGTCTGCCTGGTCACCGAGCCCGGCTCGCGTAGCACCAGCGGCGTGTCGTCCAGGTCTGCCAGGCTGATCGAGCCACGGCTGGCCCAGGGGTGGTTGTGCGAGACGAAGGCCACCATCGGGTCGCGGCGCAGCGGCAGGCAGTGCAGGCGCTCATCGTCGACATCGCGCCCCAACAGTGCCAGGTCGGCCTGGTAGCTGAACAGCCGGGCCAGGGATTCATCGGTGTTGCCGGTCTCGACCTTGACCTGGATGCCCGGGTAGCGCTGACAAAAGCGGGCGATCTGGGGCAGCACGTGCACCGGCGCATCCACCGCCAGCACCAGGCTGCCGGTGTGCAGGGCGCGGGAGTCTTGCAGCAGTTCGTGGGCTTCGGCCTCACAGGCGAACAGGCGCTTGCTGATGCCCAACAGGCGCTCGCCCAGGTCGGTCAACTGCACCGAACGTTTGTTGCGGTGGAACAGCAACACCCCGAAGCGCTCTTCGAGCTTGCGCACCTGGTCGGAGACGGCCGGCTGGGTCAGAAACAGCTTTTCTGCCGCCCGGGTAAAGCTGCCGTGCACGGCCACTGCATGGAAAGCCTTGAGTTGAGCGTGGGACACCGACATGTCGACTCCAGTAACAAGCTGAGCTTATGTGTGAAATACGATAAATCGATTTTATTTATCAGTCACCAGCTGTTTCCATATTCATCAACCCCGGCGCTGCCACGAGCAGCTGCGGGACATGGCGCGCACCCCCGCGCCATCTGACCAGATGACGAGCCACGTCATGCAGTGCGCAACACAAAAACAAGACAGGCGTTTATTCACATTCTGCCGGCACACTTGAGCAAGAGGTCAGACGCACATGAATCACTCTCTAGCCGCGTTGAAACGTTGGCGCATCCAGATTTTCGCGATCACCTGGCTGGCCTACGCCGCCTTCTACTTCACCCGCAAGGCCTTCTCGGTGGCCAAGCTAGGCATTGGTGAAGACCCGACATTCATGCTCGACAAGGCATCGATGGCCAACCTCGATGCCATCTACCTGGCCGCCTATGCGGTCGGCCAGTTCACCTGGGGCATGCTGGCCGACCGTTTCGGCCCGCGCGTGGTGGTGCTAGGGGGGCTGTTGATTTCGGCGGCGGCAGCCGTGGTGATGGGCAGCTACGCTACCTTCCCGATCTTCGCCACCTGCATGCTGATCCAAGGCCTGGCGCAGTCCACGGGCTGGGCCGGGCTGTGCAAGAACATCGGCAGCTTCTTCCCCGCCGTGCAGCGCGGCCGGGTACTGGGGTTGTGGAGCTCCTGCTATGCCTTTGGCGGCCTGGTCGCCTCGCCGTTCGCCGGCTGGTGGGCCTACACCCTGATCGGCACCTGGCATGCGGCATTCTTCTCCAGTGCCGCGGTGGTTGCTGCGGTGGCGGTGCTGTTCTTCTTCCTGCAGCGCAACAAACCCGAAGATGTAGGCTTGCCGGCGGTCGAGCCTGAGCCGCAGAGCATGGCGCCGGCCGGTAGCCTGTGCAGTGTCTGGGCGCCGCTGCGCGAGATCCTGCACAACCGCACGGTGTTGACCCTGGGCCTGGCGTACTTTCTTCTGAAACCGGCGCGCTACGCGATCCTGCTCTGGGGGCCGGTGATCGTCTTCGAGCAGATGCCCTCGGTGGGCAAGGTAGGCGCTGCGATCATCCCCACGGCCTTTGAACTGGCTGGGCTGCTGGGCCCGATCATCATTGGCCTGGCTTCGGACAAGCTGTTCGGCGCACGGCGTATGCCGGCCTGTGTGATCAGCCTGGTGCTGCTGACCGTGGCCCTGGCGGCGTTCATGGCAGCCATGCACAGCGGGAGCATCGTCATGGTGGTGGGTTTGCTGTTCTTCATGGGCCTGACCCTGTATGGGCCGGACTCGATGATCAGCGGCGCGGCGGCCATCGACTTCGGCACGGCCAAGGCCGGTGCCACGGCAGCCGGTTTCGTCAATGGCTGCGGCTCGGTGGGCGCGGTGCTTGGCGGCCTGCTGCCCGGTTACTTCGACAGCGTCACGGTGTTCATCGTGTTCGCTGGCTGCGCACTGTTCTCGGCCCTGGTGCTGCTGCCGCACTGGAACAGCCGGCCGGCCAGTGCAGCCCAGGCCAATGATGTGGCTCCCAACACCAGCATGGCGATCAAGCCACTGCGTACCTAAAGGAAAGCGAGCGAATGAGACCCTTCTGGCTGCAACAGGCCCTGGATTGTGAGCAGGACGCGGTATGCCCGCCGCTGCAAGGCGATGCCCGCTGCGACGTGTGCATCGTAGGCGGCGGCTACACCGGCCTGTGGACCGCGCTGATGCTCAAGGAGGCAGTACCGTCGCTGGACGTGCTGCTGATCGAGTCAGACATCTGCGGTGCGGGCGCCAGTGGGCGCAATGGGGGGTGTGCGTTGTCGTGGTCGGCCAAGTACTTCACCCTCGAGCGTCTGTTCGGGGTGGCCGAAGCGGTACGCCTGGTAAGCGAGTCGGAGCGCAGCATCGGTGCCATTGGCGCATTCTGCACGGCCAATGGCATCGATTGCGACTACCGCCTGGACGGCACCCTGTACACCGCCACCAACCAGGCCCAGGTGGGCGCCACCGATGCGGTGATCGCTGCGCTGGAGCACAAGGGGATCAATTCATTCGAGCGTTTGCCGCTGGACGAGGTGCAGCGCTTGGCCGGTTCAGCGCGGCACCTGGAAGGCTGGTTTTCGCCAGCCGCCGCCACCGTGCAGCCAGGCCGGTTGGTGCGCGGCCTGCGGCGGGTGGCGTTGCAGCGCGGCGTGCGCATCCATGAAGGCACAGCCATGACCGGCCTGGAGCACGGCGCTCCGGTGCAGGTGCGCACGGCCCATGGCACGGTGCGTGCCGACCGTGTCGTGCTCGGCCTCAATGCCTGGATGGCGCGAGCCTTCCCGCAGTTCGAGCGCAGCGTGGCGATCGTTTCCAGTGACATGGTGATCACCGAGCCGTGCCCCGAGCTGCTGCGCGAGATCGGCCTGAACAACGGCATCAGCGTGCTGGACTCACGGATTTTCGTGCATTACTACCACAACACCTCTGATGGGCGGCTGATGCTCGGCAAGGGTGGCAACACCTTCGCCTATGGCGGGCGCATGCTGCCGGTGTTCGATCAACCCTCGCCCTACCGGCCACTGCTGCGTGAAAGCCTGGCCGATTTCTTCCCTGCCTTGGCCGATGTGCCGCTGGCGGCCAGCTGGAACGGCCCCTCGGACCGCTCGGTGACCGGGCTGCCGTTCTTTGGGCGGTTGGACGGGCAGGGCAACGTGTTCTATGGCTTCGGCTATTCTGGCAGCGGGGTAGGGCCGTGCCACATGGGCGGGCAGATCCTCTCGTCCCTGGCGCTGGGGCTGGACAATCCGTGGACCCGCTCGCCATTGGTCAAGGGCCCGTTGGGGCTGTTCCCGCCGGAGCCGATCCGCTACCTGGGCTCGCTGATGGTGCGCAATGCCATTCGCCGCAAGGAGCGCGCCGAAGACCGGGGGCTGCGGCCACGCCACCTGGACGTACGGCTGGCCCGCTTCGCCGCGGCGGCGGGCAAGGCCGACAAAGCATGAGATTTCTTGTCGAACACTGGCCCGAGGGCGTATAAACTGCTCCCACTTTTTGGCCGGTCGCTTCCTGAACCGGCCGCTGAAACAAGAGAGTCGACATGGGCGCACAGTGGAAAGCCAAGCATAGAGAAACAGCTGCCAATGCCAAGGGCAAGATCATGGGCAAGCTGTCCAAGGAAATCCAGATCGCGGCCAGGTCGGGCGCCGATCCCGACATGAACCCACGCCTGCGCCTGGCCATCGTGCAAGCCAAGAAGGCTTCCATGACCCGCGAGACCCTGGACCGGGCGATCCGCAAGGGCGCGGGCCTGGACGGTGATGCCGTGCAGTACCAGGCGGTGACGTACGAAGGTTTTGCGCCGCACCAGGTGCCGCTGATCGTCGAGTGCCTGACCGACAACGTCAACCGCACCGTCGCGCAGATTCGCGTGCTGTTCCGCAAGGGCCAACTCGGTGCCAGCGGTTCGGTGGCGTGGGACTTCAACCATGTGGGCCTGATCGAAGCCATGCCCGACGGCGATGCCGACCCGGAAATGGCCGCCATCGAGGCCGGTGCCCAGGACTTTGAAGAAGGTGAGGAAGAGGGCTCGACCCTGTTCATCACCGACACCACTGACCTGGATGCAGTGCAAAAAGCCCTGCCGGAGCATGGTTTCACTGTTTCTTCGGCCAAGATCGGCTATACCCCGAAGAACCCGGTGAGCGCTGCCAGCCTCAGTGCCGAGGCGCTGGCTGAAGTCGAGGCGTTCCTTGAAGCGATCGACGAGAACGATGACGTACAGAACGTCTATGTTGGCCTGACCGAGTAAAAAGCGGGGCCGCCTTGCGGCCCAATCGCCGGCAAGCCGGCTCCCACAGGGACCTCGCAGGCCCATGGCCCGCAGTGTGCCTGCAAGAACCCAGGGGTTGCACTGTGCCTGCGGGAACCTGAGGCTTGCACCGTCCTTGTGGGAGCCGGCTTGCCGGCGATTGGGCCTGTGATACTGCACAGGGAAGCCTGTATGAACCCAACCTTCGCCTCCCTCAGCCTCGCCCACCTGCGTACCCTTGACTGCCTCCTGCAGCTGAAAAACCTCAGCCACGCCGCCGAGCGCCTGGGCGTCAGCCAGTCGGCGTTGAGCCGCCAGCTGGCCCACCTGCGTGAAGCCTTCGACGACCCATTGCTGGTGCGCCAGGGCCGCGGCTACGTGCTCAGCGAATACGCCCAAGCCCTGGTCGAACCGCTGCGCCAGGTGCTGGAAGAGCTCCAGGCCCTCCGCCAGCCTGCCGCGTTCGATCCGGCCCGTTGTGAGCGGCGCTTCTGCCTGGCCGCGTCCGACTACGTTGCCGAGCACATGCTGCCGCTGCTGGTGGCGGCGCTGGAGCAGGAAGCCCCCGGCGTCAGTATCGACTACCGCACCTGGCAGGCCGGGCAATACGCGTTGCTCGCCAGCGGCGAGATCGACCTTGCCACCACCCTGTTCGACGAGTCGCCGGCCAACCTGCACGGCCGCCTGCTCGGCGAGGACCGGGCGGTGTGCCTGATGCGCCGCGACCATCCGCTGGCGGCCTGCGAAGTGCTGAGCCAGGACGACTACCTGGCCTTCAAGCACGTGCGCATCTGTGGCGGTGGCGACAAGGACAGCTTCATCGACCGCCACCTGCGCGCCCAGGGGCTGCAACGGCGCATCAGCCTGGAGGTGCCGTTCTTTTCGGCCACCGTGCAGGTGGTCGGTAACAGCCAGGCATTGGCGACGTTGCCCGAGCACATTGCCCGCCAGCTCTGCCGGCTGCATGGCCTGGCCTGGCGCCCGTTGGGGTTTGTGGAGCATACCCAGCGCTACTGGGTGGTGTGGCACCAGCGCCTGCAGGCGTCGGCCGAGCACCGCTGGTTGCGCAACCGGGTGTTCGAGCTGTGGCGCCAATCACAGTTCGGTGTGCAGGGTGGGCATGCAGGTTCGCCATAGCAGGTATGCGCGAAGCGGGGTTATAGGCGTGGCGGTACGCGCCTAGACTGGGGCCCTTGAGCTGTTGGTGACGCCCCATCGCCGACAGCGGACAACCCACAGGAGACCGCGCGTGACCCCAGAACAATTCCGTCAATACGGCCACCAATTGATCGACCTGATTGCCGATTACCGCCAGACGGTCGGTGAACGCCCGGTGATGGCCCAGGTCGAGCCCGGCTACCTGAAAGCTGCCTTGCCTGCCGGCGCCCCGCTGCAGGGCGAACCGTTCCAGGCGATCCTCGATGACGTCAACACCCTGGTGATGCCTGGGCTTTCGCATTGGCAACACCCCGATTTCTATGGCTACTTCCCGTCCAATGGCACCTTGTCCTCGGTGCTTGGCGACTTTCTCAGCACGGGCCTTGGGGTACTGGGCCTGTCATGGCAATCGAGCCCGGCGCTGAGCGAGCTGGAGGAAACCACCCTGGACTGGGTGCGCCAGTTGCTGGGCCTGTCGGGGCAGTGGAGCGGCGTGATTCAGGACACCGCGTCGACCAGCACGCTGGTCGCGCTGATCTGTGCCCGCGAACGTGCCACCGATTACGCCCTGGTGCGCGGCGGCCTGCAAGCCGAAGCCAAACCGCTGATCGTCTACGTCAGTGCCCACGCCCACAGTTCGGTGGACAAGGCCGCGTTGCTGGCCGGCTTCGGCCGCGCCAACATCCGCCTGATCGCCACCGACGAGCAGTTCGCCATGCGCCCCGAGGCCTTGTTGGCGGCCATCGAACAGGACCTGGCCGACGGCAACCAGCCTTGCGCAGTGGTCGCCACCACCGGCACAACGACCACTACGGCGCTGGACCCCTTGCGCCAGATTGGCGAGATCGCCCAGGCCCAGGGGGTGTGGCTGCACGTCGACTCTGCCATGGCCGGCTCGGCGATGATCCTGCCCGAATGCCGCTGGATGTGGGACGGCATCGAGCTGGCCGACTCCGTGGTGGTCAACGCGCACAAATGGTTGGGGGTGGCGTTCGACTGTTCGATCTACTACGTGCGTGACCCGCAGCACCTGATTCGGGTGATGAGCACCAACCCCAGCTACCTACAGTCAGCGGTCGATGGCGAGGTGAAGAACCTGCGCGACTGGGGCATCCCCCTGGGGCGCCGGTTCCGGGCACTGAAACTATGGTTCATGTTGCGTAGCGAAGGGGTCGAGGCGTTGCAGCAGCGCTTGCGTCGCGACATGGACAATGCCCGCTGGCTGGCTGCGCAGATCGAGGCTGCAGGGGAGTGGGCGTTGTTGGCGCCGGTACAGTTGCAGACCTTGTGCATTGTGCACCGGCCTGCGGGGCTGGAGGGGCAAGCGCTGGATGCGCATACCAAGGCCTGGGCTGAGCGGCTCAATGCCTGCGGTGATGCTTATGTTACGCCGGCGACCTTGAATGGGCGCTGGATGGTGCGGGTTTCGGTGGGGGCGCTGCCCACTGAGCGTGAACATGTCGAGCAGTTGTGGCAGCGCTTGCAGGCAGTGGTTAACGGCTGAAATGCTTGGGGCCGCAGAGCGGCCCCGTGCATCTGTCAGTGGCTTGCTGTCTGCAGGCCGCTCTTGCGGTTGGCCTCGTAGGCTTGCTTGTCCATCGGCTTGGCCTGCGGGTTGCCCAGGTCTTCCATCGCCAGGCGGTGGGTTTCCGGTGCGATATAGGCTGCCAGGGCGCATATGCAGGTGATGATGAACGCCAGGGCGCCAACGACCAGCGGGATGTTGTCCGAACCCGGTGGTGCCACCAGTGCGAACAGTGCCGGCAGCATGGCGGTCAGCATAGTGCCGATGTTCTGGGCGATGGCCATGGCCGACACGCGGTAGCGGGTGTTGAACAGCTCAGGGAAGAAGCTTGGGAACACCGCGTTGTAGCCTTGGTAAACCATGCCCCACATGAGGATCGAGGTGGCGAAGGCCAGCGGTACGTTCTGGATGCTGATTGCATACAGGTACACGAAGGCCAGCAGGCCAGAGCCCAGGCAGCCGGCGATCATGGTCGGGCGACGGCCGATCTTGTCGGAAAGGTTGCCCACGAACGGGATCACCAGCACTGCAACGATGTTGCCCACTACCGGGATCCACAGGTACACGCTCTTGTCGAAGCCGATGCCGTAGGCCGGCTGTACGGCGTAAGCTGCGCCGAAGATGGTGGCAACCACCGGGATCACGTTCATCAACGCCATGAACATCACCAGCACCATGTGCTTCCAGCTGTGGCGGAAGGCCTCGCTGATTGGCGACTTGGCAACCTTGGCCTGTTTCTCTTCTTTCACGAAGGCCGGGGTTTCGTGCACTTCCTTACGGATGATGAAGCCTGCGATCAGCACGATGGCGCTCATCAGGAACGGGATCCGCCAGCCCCAGTCGTTGAACGCCTCGCTGGGCATGAAGTAGGCCAGTGGCAGGAACACGGCCGCCGCCATGACCTGGCCGGCCTGCACGCCCTGCAAGGTGAAGCTGGCATAGTAGCCGCGTCGCCCGAATGGCGCGTGTTCCATGATCATCGAACTGGCGCCGGAGATTTCACCGGCCACCGCAAAGCCTTGGACCAGGCGCAGCAGCACCAGCAAGGCCGGGGCGAGCATGCCGATATCATGGTAGGTAGGCAGCAGGCCCACGCCCATGGTGGAAATGCCCATCAGGAACATGCACAGCAGCAGTACGTTCTTGCGCCCGCGGGTATCACCCCAGTGGCCGAGCACGAAGGCGCCGACCGGACGGGCCAGATAACCCACGCCGTAGGTGGCCAGCGAGGCGATGATCGCCATCTTGGGGTCGGTGTTGGGGAAGAAGATCTGCGGGAAGATCAGTGCCGCAGCCTGGGCATAGATGAAAAAGTCGTAATACTCGAGTGCCGAGCCTATCCATCCGCTGGCGGTCGCTTTCTTGGCTTGAGAGCTGGAGTGAGCCATCGTTGTCTCCGTTGTTTTTGTTTGTCGCCGCACAGCAGGCGCCGTCAGGCGGCAGCCAGTGGGTGTGCGATCGCTATCGGGAATAAGGGGTGCGCTTATAAAGCCGGCGATCGCTGGCGAAGTCTGCTAGGTGAAGACGAACCAGCAGGTGCGGGTTGCAAGGCGAGGGAGATGTGCATAGGTCGGTACCCGTTTTATTGAACTTATTATGTTGTGGCGCTGGGCTTGTGAGCGCAGGTTGCGCCGAACGGCCACTGGGCAGAAAGTGGTGGTCGGTGTGCCTGCGTCTGGTCTCATAGTTGCGCAGGGGTGGCAGTGAATCAATTCGCCAAAACGGGTTTTGTGCGATAATCGAACGCAAAACTAACCATTCCGTACAAAGTGATTGCTGCCATGACTTTACCTGCGAATAATTCATCATGCCAAGAAGTCTGATGGTGAGCTGCCGCTCCCGGCCCTTCGCAGGTTCGCCCCAAGCGGCCGGTACCCACAGCACCACTCGCTTCCAGCCCTGTAGCCCATAACAAGGAATTCCACCATGCAGCGTTCGATAGCCACCGTGTCCTTGAGCGGCACACTGCCGGAAAAGCTCGAAGCCATCGCCGCCGCCGGTTTCGACGGCGTCGAGATCTTCGAAAATGATCTGCTCTACTATGCCGGCAGCCCCCGCGAAGTGCGGCAGATGTGCGCCGACCTCGGCATCGCCATCACCCTGTTCCAGCCGTTCCGCGATTTTGAAGGCTGCCGCCGCGACCGCCTGCAGAAGAACATCGACCGCGCCGAGCGCAAGTTCGACCTGATGCAAGAGCTGGGCACCGACCTGGTGCTGGTGTGCAGCAACGTGCAGGCCGACGCCCTGGGCGACGAACAACTGCTGGTGGACGACCTGCGCCTGCTCGCCGAGCATGCCGGCCAACGCGGCATGCGCATCGGCTACGAAGCCCTGGCCTGGGGCCGTCACGTCAACACCTACCAGCAAGTGTGGAACCTGGTGCGCCAGGCCGACCACCCGGCGCTAGGCGTGATCCTCGACAGCTTCCACACCCTGTCGCTCAAGGGCGACCCTGCTGCGATCCGCGATATCCCCGGCGACAAGATCTTCTTCGTGCAGATGGCCGACGCGCCGATCCTGGCCATGGATGTACTGGAGTGGAGCCGCCATTTCCGCTGCTTCCCGGGGCAGGGCGAAATGGACCTGGCCGGTTTCCTCGCGCCGATCCTGGCTACCGGTTATCGCGGCCCGTTGTCGCTGGAAATCTTCAACGACGGCTTCCGCGCTGCACCGCCGCGCCAGAACGCCGCCGATGGCCTGCGTTCTTTGTTGTACCTGGAGGAACAGACCCGTCTGCGCCTGCAGCAGGAAGGTACCGCCATCGAGCCGGGTGTGCTGTTCGCACCGCCCGCCGCCAGTGCCTACAACGGCGTGGAGTTCCTCGAATTTGCCGTCGACGAAGCCGTCGGCGCGCGGCTGGGCAGCTGGCTCAAGCGCCTGGGCTTCGCCGACGCGGGCAAGCACCGCAGCAAGGACGTACGCCTGCTGCGCCAGAACGACATCAACATCGTGCTCAATGCCGAGCCGTATTCCTTTGGCCACAACTTCTTCGAAGCCCACGGCCCATCGCTGTGCGCCACCGCACTGCGGGTCAAGGACGAGCACGCGGCGCTGCAACGTGCCACCGACTTCCGCGGTCAGCCGTTCCGCGGGCTGGTCGGCCCCAACGAATGTGAGGTGCCTGCCGTACGCGCCCCGGATGGCAGCCTGATCTACCTGGTGGAGCAGGGCAAGGAAGGCCCGTCGCTGTACGACACCGACTTCCGCCTGGAGCCCAGTGCCAGCAGCACCGGTGGCCTGCAGCGCATCGACCACATGGCCCTGGCCTTGCCGGCCGAGTCGCTGGACAGCTGGGTGCTGTTCTACAAGAGCCTGTTCGACTTTGCCGCAGACGATGAAGTGGTGCTGCCCGACCCATACGGGCTGGTCAAAAGCCGTGCGCTGCGCAGCCAGTGCGGCAGCCTGCGCCTGCCGCTGAACATCTCGGAAAACCGCAACACCGCTATCGCCCACGCGCTGTCGAGCTATCGCGGGTCGGGTGTGCATCATATCGCCTTCGATTGTGCCGACATCTTCAAGGAAGTGGCGCGGGCGAAGGAGGCCGGTGTGCCGTTGCTGGAAATTCCGCTCAATTACTACGACGATCTGGCGGCTCGTTTCGATTTCGACGACGAGTTTCTCAGCGAGCTGGCGTACTACAACGTGCTGTATGACCGCGACGCACAGGGTGGCGAGCTGTTCCACGTGTACACCGAGGCGTTCGAAGACCGCTTCTTCTTTGAAATCATCCAGCGCAAGGGTGGCTATGCCGGCTATGGCGCGGCCAACGTGCCTGTGCGCTTGGCGGCGATGGCCAAGCGGCGCAGCGGGGCGGCGCGCAAGCCGGTGTTGTAACCCGCGCAGGGTTCACGGCCTGTGAAATCGGGCGCTGCTCGCGCGGCGCCTGATCATGGCCACAGGCTGGCCCTCGCCAATCCTGCCCGCTCGATCAACAGCGCGCTTCCCCCCAACCCTCCACTCACGGATAATCCCGTCCAAATCCCAATAAATACCCCGTGAGCAGCTATGAGCAATCCCGTTGCCCCCCTCGGCCAGCCCGAGATCGAAGGGACACGCAAGTCGCGCAAGAACAACCCTGAAAAAACCCGCGAGGACATCCTTCAGGCCGCCATCAACGAGTTCGTCCAGCAAGGCCTGGCAGGCGCGCGGGTGGATGCCATCGCCGAGCGCACCGCTACCTCCAAGCGCATGATCTACTACTACTTCGGTAGCAAGGAGCAGCTGTACGTCGAGTGCCTGGTCAAACTCTACGGCGACATCCGCAAGACCGAGCACCGCCTGGACCTGGAGTCGCTGCCGGCCGAGCAGGCCATCCAGCGCCTGACCGAGTTCACTTTCGATCACCACGACCGCAACGTCGATTTCGTGCGTATGGTCTGCACCGAAAACATCCACTACGGCGAGTACGTGAAGAAAACCCCGGCCATCCGCGAAATGAGCAGCCTGGTCCTTCAGGCGCTGGGCCGCACGCTGGAGCGTGGCGTGCAAGAGGGCGTGTTCCGCCCGGGCATCGAAGTCATCGACCTGCACATGCTGATGAGCGCGTTCTGCTTCTATCGGGTATCGAACCGCCACACCTTCGGCGACATCTTCCAGATCGACCTGCTCGATGACCAGGTAAAACTGCGTCACAAGGCCATGATCTGCGAAGCGGTGATGCGTTACATCCAGGCCTGAGTGCCGTTCACTCGCCCAGCCGTTGCTCACGTGACGGCGGGTAGCCGAAGTAGGCCGCGTAGCACTTGCTGAAGTGCGATACCGAAACAAAGCCGCAGGCCACCGCGACCTCCATCACCGACAGGTCGGAGTACTGCAGCAGGCGGCGGCTCTTGGTGATGCGCAGTTCCATGTAATAGCGCCGTGGCGAGGTGCCCAGCTGGGCCTGGAACAAGCGGTCGATCTGCCGCCGGGAGCGGCCGCTGTAGGCCGCCAACTGGTCGAGGCTGAGGGTCTCCTCAAGGTTGTTTTCCATCAGCTCGACGATGGTACGCAGGTGCAGGCTCATCGACTTTTTCGCCCCCGGCCCAACCTGGCGGTGGCGCGCACCAGAGAACGAGAGGATTTCCTCGACGCCTTCTGCCAGGCCGTCACCGTACAGGCGGCGGACCAGGCCGAGCATCAGTTCCATGGCGCCGTTGGGGCTGGCGGCGCTGAGCCGATCACGGTCCAGTGTGAAGCTGGCCGGGGTGATGCGTGTCTGCGGGCTGCGCTCGGACAGGCTGGCACGCTGCTCGGGGTGAATGCTGCAGCCGTAGTCATCCAGCACCCCGGCGCGGCCAAGGAACCAGGCGCCGTTCCACAGCCCGCCCAGGGCCTTGCCGTGGGCGGCGCAGTCACCCAGCAGGCGGTCCAGCTCGGGGTACTTGAGCGGTGTACGCAAGCCGCCGCAGATGATAAGCAGGTCGAGTGCTTTCAGCTCGCTGGCAACCAGGTCAGTGGCCACCAGTTCCAGGCCCAGGTCGCTCAGCACCCGGTCACCGTCCAGCGACAGCGGGGTAAAGCTGAAGCTGTCGGCGCGCAGCAGGTTGGCGGTGACCAGCACGTCCATGGCCACGGTGAAACTGGCCATGGAGAAGTGCTTGAGCAGGACGAAGTCGACGCGATAGGGCACCTGGGGGCTGGCCGCGGTGGACTTGAGCCGTAGCATGTTGGTGGTGCTGGTCTTCTTGCTGAACTGGCGTGGGCTGGGCACTCTGGACTCCGCTTCCTGGCTGGCCAGCAGAGTGTGGCCGGTGGCCTGTGGAAAGACAATCGCCCGGGTGGGGTTGTGGTAGTGGAGGTCGTATTGAGGCAACTGGGCTATGCTGGCGCCTCCCACTTGGAGAGCCTCGATGAAATACGCCGTCGCCCTGTTGTTCAGCCTGCTGCCGCTGGTGGCGAACGCCCTGCAAACCGGGGAAAAGCTCGCACCGTGGACGCTGCTCGATCAACATGACCAGCCCTATACCTTGGAGGCCGGCACGCAGGTGCTGCTGGTGGCCCGCGATATGGACGGTGCCAAGCTGGTGAAGGCGGCTCTGGCCGACCAGCCCAAGGGCTACCTGGAGTCGCGCCATGCGGTGTTCGTGGCGGATATCCAGCGCATGCCTGCGCTGATCAGCAAACTGTTCGCCATCCCCGCCATGCGTGATTACAACTACCGGGTTATGCTTGATCGTGAAGGGCAGGTGGCCAGCCGTTACCCTGGGCATGAAGGCAAGGTGCTGTGGTTGCAGCTTGAGCAGGGTGCGCTGGTCAGCCAGCAGGAGTTCGCGGATGCGCCAGCGTTGAAGGCGGCCCTGGAAAAGGCGCAGCCAAGCAAATCCGAATGAACCCTTGCCGCTGGCAGTAACCCAACCCTTTACATGCCAACGGGAGAGTGCTCATGGAAATCGGAACGATCTGGATCATTGTTGCGGCCTTGGTCATCTTGCTGGAGATCTTCGCCATCTGGAACATCATCGGCAGCGAGCGGCGCGCGGAGCGCAAGATGTTATGGATCGTCTTCGTCGTCTACGCCCCGTTCCCGGGATTGCTGTTCTGGGCCTGGCGAGGGCCGCGGGCAGTGAAGGGCAGGGCGGTACTGGAGGAAAAGTGAGGGGCACGGCGTCAGGTGCGCAGCGCCTGATGCCATTTGTGGTGGCGAGTTGAGCCATAATTCGGGGGCCGCTACTTTGTTGACGTAAGCCTTCGAACACTCTCTTGCCCCGAGCCCACCATGCTGCCCATCGAACTGCTGACCACTACCCCCGACCAGGCCGACCTGATCCGTAATCTCTATCAGTTCTATGCCTACGAGTCCTCTGACTGGGAGCAGGAAGACGTTGAGGTGGATGGGCGCTTCTACATCCACGAAGAGCACCTGCAGCGCTATTGGCTTGCAGACGGCTGGAGCGCCAACCTGGTGCTGGTGGATGGTTTCATTGCCGGCTTCGTGCTGGTCGAACGCAGCGAGCTGCCGGGTATCGATGCCAGTGAACTGGCCGACCTGTTCATCCTCAAGCGCTACCGACGGCAGGGTATTGGCCGTGCGGTCGCGCTGCAGGTGCTGAGCGGTGCCGGCGACTGGCTGCTGCGTTGCTACGCGCCGGACCCCATCGCTGTCGCCTTCTGCAAAGCCGTCGTGGCCGACCTGCCGCGGCCGGTGCAGCCAATCATGCTGGGTGATGACCCGGACCTGCTCACCTATAAGGTAACGTCCGCTTACCACTGAGCGGGGTGGGCAAAAAATTGTGATCTACTTCACAAAATCCCGCCAAGCGGCATAATGCCATTACCTTGTATTTAAGACCCGGTCGCTCTGGCCTGGGGGTCCTTTTCGTGCGCGTTGCAGGTTCAGAGAAATTTTCATGTCGCTAGTCGCAAGCCCCGACGTCATGTACCGGCTGTTGATCCAGAGCGTGGTGGACTACGCCATCTACCTGCTCACCCCTGACGGTATCGTCGCTAACTGGAACCCGGGCGCCCAGCGGGCCAAGGGTTACCTTGCCGACGAGATCGTCGGCAAGCACTACTCGCTGTTCTACAGCGAAGCCGAGCGCGTTGCCGGTCTGCCCGAGCAGAACCTTGCACAGGCGCGTGACACTGGCCGTTTCGAAGAAATCGGCACACGCCTGCGCAAGGATGGCACGACCTTTCATGCCCATGTGGTGATCGAGGCCGTGCGCGATGACAGCGGCCGTGTGGTCGGCTTCGCCAAGGTCACTCGCGACATTTCCGAGCGGCACCAGCAGGAGCTGGAGCTGCTGCAGGCCAAGGAGCTGGCTGAACAGTACAGCCAGGAGATGACCAAGCTTTCGCAGTTCCTCGATTCGGTGATCGCCAACATTCCCGCCAGCGTCATCGTCCAGGACCTGGAAAGCCAGCGTATTCTGTTGGTCAACCAGCAGGCCGAACGCCTGTTCGGTGGGGGCGGGCGCAGCATGATCGGCCAGTTGCCAGGTGAGTGCCTGGCACCGGCTGCGGCCGATTACCTGGAACAGCAGCTCGCCCGCGGCGCGCGCAACCCCAAAGGGTATGCCGCTGAAACCCGCGTCGATACCGCCTGTGGTCCGCGGACCCTGCGCAGCCGCGCCTTGCTCAGCCAGAACCGCGAGGGCCAGGCCGATTATGTGCTGTTCGTGGCTGAAGACGCCACCGAGGAACTGGCCGCCCACGCCCAGATCCACCACATGGCCCATCACGACGCGCTGACCGGGTTGCCCAACCGCACGCTGTTCAACGAGCGGCTCAAGCAGGCGTTGGTGCGCGGCCACCAGAGCGAGAAGCTGACCGCAGCGCTATGCCTGGACCTGGATAACTTCAAAAATATCAACGATTCCCTCGGCCATGCCTTCGGCGACAAGCTGCTGCGTGCATTGGGCAAGCGCCTGCGCCGCGAACTGCGTGAACAAGACACCCTGGCCCGTTTGGGCGGCGACGAGTTCGCCGTGGTGCTGGCTGGCCTGGATGGCCGCGAGGCTGCCTGCAACACGGCGCGGCGCCTGATTGACGCGATTTGCCCGCCGTTCCAGATCGAAGGGCACCAGTTCACCGTGGGGGTGAGCATCGGCATTGCCATTGCCCCCGATGACAATGAACAGGCCGAACAGCTGCTCGGTTACGCCGACATGGCCCTCTACGAAGCCAAACGCAATGGCCGCAACCGCTTCGAGTGCTTCCACGTCGAACTGGATGTCGCCGCCCGCCAGCGCCGGCTGGTCGAAACCGACTTGCGTACCGCGCTGCACTTGGGGCAGTTGCACCTGCACTACCAGCCGATCGTGGATCAGCAGACCAGCAGCGTGACGGGCTACGAGGCGCTGTTGCGCTGGGAGCACCCCAGCCGCGGCATGGTGATGCCCATGGACTTCATTCCCATTGCCGAAGAGACCGGGCTGATCCACGAACTCGGCACCCGTGCGCTGAACCTGGCTTGCCAGGAGGCGGCCAGCTGGGACAGTGAGCAGACGGTGTCGGTCAATCTTTCACCGGTGCAGTTCAAGAACGCCAACCTGGTGCATACCGTGGCGCTGGCCCTGGCGGACTCGGGCCTGGCGCCCCAGCGCCTGGAGCTGGAAATCACCGAATCGGTACTACTGGGCAACAGCGAGGAAAACGTGCGTACCCTGCGCGCGCTGAAGGCCTTGGGGGTGTCGATATCGCTGGATGACTTCGGCACGGGTTATTCGTCGTTGGGTTACCTGCGCTCGTTCCCGTTCGATCGGATCAAGATCGACAAGTCGTTCGTGCATGACATGTGCGACAGCCGCGAGGCGATGTCGATCATCCGGGCGATCACCGAGCTGTCCAACAGCCTGATGATCAAGACGACGGCTGAAGGCGTGGAGTCAGAGGAGCAGATGCAGCGCTTGGCGGCAGAGGGCTGCTCGCACTTTCAGGGGTATCTGTACGGGCGGCCGGTGCCGGCGGGGGAGCGGTTGAAGAAGGTGGTTGGCGCGGTGGGGTGAAAGGGCCGCACAGCGGCCCCGCTGTTCAGCTGTTCCAGTCTGGCGCAAAGTCAGGGCTCACCACGCGCTGATCCTTCGGCAAACCGGCTATCAGTGCCCGGTCCTGATCATCCAGGTGCACATCCAGCGCCGCCAGGTTGCTCAGCTGGTTCTCGCGGCTGCTGGCCTTGGGGATCACCGCCACGCCGTCCTGGTCCAGCAACCACTTGAGCGCCACCTGGCTCGGCAACACGCCATGCTTGCGCGCGATGTCCTGGATCACTGGCTGCGCCGCCGCCCGCCCGCGGGCAAGAGGGGTATAGGCCGTGAGCAGCAGGTCATGCTGACGGGCGTAGTCGAGCAGCGGTTGCTGGCTGAGCAGCACGTGGTATTCCACCTGGATCGCCGCCAGCGGCGCGCTCAGCGCTTCGATCACCTGGCGCAGCAGCCCGAGTGGGAAGTTGGCCACGCCGATGCTGCGTACCTTGCCCTCGTCGCGCAGGGCTACCAGCGTCTCGATGCTGCGGGCCAAGTCCCAGTCTTTGCCGGGCCAATGAATATGGAACAGGTCGACCTGCTCGGTGCCCAGGGCACGCAGGCTGTTTTCCAGCGACTGGCGCATGGCCGCGGGCGCCAGGCTGTCCCACCAGACCTTGGTGGTCAGGTGAATCTGCTCGCGGGGCACGCTGCTGTCGCGCAGCGCCTGGCCGACA
Source organism: Pseudomonas sp. NPDC089743 (assembly GCF_044748785.1). Classification (NCBI taxonomy): domain Bacteria; kingdom Pseudomonadati; phylum Pseudomonadota; class Gammaproteobacteria; order Pseudomonadales; family Pseudomonadaceae; genus Pseudomonas; species Pseudomonas sp. NPDC089743. Next base: position 200,301 of record NZ_JBIVGS010000002.1, on the reverse strand, counting down.
GCGGCTTCGTTGTCGTAGGCAGTGGCGGTATCGATGTGCCGGTAACCCAGCTCCAGTGCCTGGTGCACCGCACGCGTGCACTCGGCGCCAGTCATCGGCCAGGTGCCCAGGCCAATGCTGGGCAGGTCGAGGCCGTTGCGGGTGGTGAGCCTATGCATGAAAACTCCTTGTCCGGGTTTGAGGTTCCAGCGCCGATGGTGCGCGTTTCGACGGTCAGGGACCATGAGCAGCCTCCAGAAAGTGGTCGATCAGCGAACGAAAAACACATTGCTCTGCACGCGCGTGCCGATTGGCCTTCCTCAAGTCGTCGTATCTCTTCTAGAATCCCTTGCAGTCGCACTGCCTTCACCTGGCGTCGCATGCCGCAACGCCGCCATCGAGAACGCCATGAGTTCCAGCACACCGTTGTCCGGAGTCAACCACCCCCTGCGCGGCATCGCCCTGGTGGTGGTGGCCACGTTCCTGTTCGCCAGCCACGATGCCTTGTCCAAATTCCTCGGTGGCCTGTACCCGATCATCATGGTGGTGTGGGCCCGCTACGTGGTGCACACGCTGCTGATGGCCGGCATATTCCTGCCCAAGTCCGGCCTCAATGTGCTGCGCACCCGGCGCCCGGTGCTGCAGACCTTGCGCGCCCTGAGCCTGCTCAGCACCAGCCTGTTCTTCACTGCCGGCTTGCAGTACCTGCCACTGGCCGAGGCGACTTCCGTCAACTTCCTGGCCCCGGTGCTGGTCACGGCGCTGTCGGCGCCGCTGCTCAAGGAGCGGGTCACGCCTGGGCAATGGGTCGCGGTGGTGTTGGGCTTCGTCGGCGTGCTGGTGGTGGTGCACCCCGGTGGCGCGATGTTCACCCCGGCGATCCTGTTCCCCCTCGGCTCAGCGCTGGGCTTCTGCTTCTACCAGTTGCTCACGCGCATACTCGCCGCCTATGACAGCCCCACCACCAGCAACTTCTACGCCGGGCTGTGCAACACGCTGGTGATGAGTGCGTTGGTGCCGTTCTTCTGGGAGCTGCCGCGTTGGGACCATGCGCTGCTGATGCTGGCATTGGGTGGTTTTGGCATGAGTGCGCACCTGCTGCTGACCCAGGCCTTCCGCCATGCCGCGCCGGCGCTGCTAGCGCCGTTCAGTTATTGCCAGATCGTGTTTGCCGGCTTGTTGGGGGTGCTGATCTATGGGCAGGTGCCCGATAGCACCACCCTTGTGGGCATCGCCATCATCTGCCTGAGTGGGCTTGGGGCTGCCTGGATGCAGCGCAGGAAGTGAACAGAGCCCACGCCCGCACTACCTGGCCATGAACTGCAGAATCCGTTCGCGCAACCAGCGTTCGGCCGGGTCATTGTCCTGGGCGCCGCTCCATACCATGGACAGTTCCGCCTCGGTGATGTCGAACGGCGCCGGGTCGGCGCGCAGGCTGCCGTCGTCAGCCAGGGCGCAGGCGGCGTAGTCCGGCACAGTTGCGATCAGCTCGGTGTTGCGCAGCAGCGCACGCAGGCTGCCGAACTGTGGCACGGCCAGCACCACCTTGCGGCAACGGCCGATGCGCGCCAGATCAAGGTCGATGTTGCCACTCATGTCTCCTGAAAACGACACCATCACATGCGGCCTGGCGCAGTATTCGTCCAGGCTCAGTGGGCCTGGGCGGCTGTCAGCGCGCAATACGCGCACGCCGATGTCACGCAGCTTGCGGCGCTTGGCCGTAGCTGGCAGGTCAGTGGTATAGCTGACGCCCACCGAGATCTCGCCGCTGGCCAGCAGGCCAGGCATCAACAGGAAGTTGGTCCGGCGCACCACTACGCTGATGTTGGGTGCTTCTTCGCGCAGGGCTTGCAGCAGGGCGGGGAACAGGCCGAATTCGGCGTCATCCGAGAGCCCAAGGCGGAACACGTTGCAGCTGTTGCTCGGGTCGAACGCCCGGGCGCGGCTGATCGCTGAAGAGATGACGTCCATGGCCGGGCCCAGCTCGGCGAAGATCTGCACGGCCCGGGGGGTTGGCTCCATGGCCCGGCCGCTGCGGATCAGCAGCGGGTCATCGAACAGCTCGCGCAGGCGGGCCAGGGCGGCGCTGACGGTGGACTGGGTGATGAACAGCTTTTCGCCGACGCGGGTCAGGTTGCGCTCGAGCATCAGCGCTTCGAAAACCACCAGCAGGTTCATGTCGACGCGGCGCAGGTCGTTGCGGTTCATGGGGCTTGGCTCACGCAGAAGGTTGGTTAGCGCTGTATTGAAGCACGGCGCGGGGCCGCGCGCCTTGTAGGGATGTGCGGCCAGGTGGCCGTACTGGGCACCTGACAGAGCCAACCTATCACCCTGCAATAGCCACTCTATTAGAAGTCTGCCCAAGCTCGACTAGTCTTGTCCGTGGCCCTGCGAATTCCCCTGCGGGCGGCGACAGAGCACCTGGGTGCAAGACCTTGCCGCCACGCCGTGACAGTTTCGCAAGCCCCTGTCGGACGTGACCGACCGGACCTGATGAGGGGTAGGCATGAGCCCATGTGCTCAGCGCAGAAGAACAACTGGCACAGACCTGAAATCTGGATAACCGACCCAAAGGTAACAGCAGATGTCGAACGAATCGAAATGCCCGTTCCATCAAACCGCAGGTGGCGGCACCACCAACCGAGACTGGTGGCCTGACCAGCTCAACCTCAGAATTCTTCACCAACATGGCGCCAAGTCCGACCCTATGGACCCGGACTTCGACTACGCCAAGGCGTTCAAGAGCCTCGACTTCCAGGCGCTCAAGCAAGACCTGACCGCCTTGATGACCGACTCCCAGGACTGGTGGCCGGCCGACTTCGGCCACTATGGCCCCTTGTTCATCCGCATGGCCTGGCACAGCGCCGGCACCTACCGCATCGGTGATGGCCGCGGCGGTGCCGGCTCCGGTCAGCAGCGTTTCGCACCGCTCAACAGCTGGCCGGACAACGTCAGCCTGGACAAGGCCCGGCGCCTGTTGTGGCCGATAAAACAGAAGTACGGCAACAAGATTTCCTGGGCCGACCTGATCGTGCTCACTGGCAACGTCGCCCTGGAATCGATGGGCTTCAAGACCTTTGGCTTCTCCGGCGGCCGGGCAGATGTGTGGGAGCCGGACGAAGACGTGTACTGGGGCTCGGAAAAGGTCTGGCTGGGCGGCGACACCCGTTACGGCAAGGACCAGGTCAAGGCGCAGGCACCGGGGCAGGGTGACCTGGTGGCCGAACCTGCCAAGCACGGTGAAGAGCAGAACCGCGACCTGGCCGCCGAACGCAACCTGGAAAACCCGCTGGCCGCCGTGCAGATGGGCCTGATCTATGTCAACCCGGAAGGCCCGGAAGGCAACCCCGACCCGGTGGCTTCGGGCAAGGATATCCGCGAAACCTTTGCCCGCATGGCCATGAACGATGAAGAGACCGTGGCGTTGATTGCCGGCGGCCACGCTTTCGGCAAGACCCACGGCGCAGGGCCGGCCGACAACGTCGGCGCCGAACCGGAAGCTGCCGGCCTTGAACTGCAAGGCCTGGGCTGGGCCAACACGTTTGGCACCGGCAAGGGCGGCGACACCATCACCAGCGGCCTGGAGGTGACCTGGACCTCGACGCCAACGCGTTGGAGCAACGAGTACCTCAACAACCTGTTCAACTTCGAGTGGGAGCTGACCAAGAGCCCGGCCGGTGCCCACCAGTGGCAGCCCAAGGAGGGCAAAGGCGCGGGTACCGTGCCGGATGCCCATGACCCGAGCAAACGCCACGCACCGTCCATGCTCACCTCTGACCTGGCCCTGCGCTTCGACCCGATCTACGAGCCGATAGCCCGGCGTTTCAAGGACAACCCTGACCAGCTGGCAGACGCCTTCGCCCGCGCCTGGTACAAGCTGATCCACCGTGACATGGGGCCGCTGGCACGTTATCTCGGGCCGGAAATGCCCAATGAGGAACTGCTCTGGCAAGACCCGCTGCCCAAGGCCGTTCAACCGTTACCCAGTGAGCAGGACATTGCCGCGCTCAAGAGCAAAATCCTGGCATCAGGGTTGAGTGTGGGTGAGCTGGTATCGACCGCCTGGGCAGCCGCGTCGACATTCCGGGGCTCTGACAAGCGTGGTGGGGCAAATGGCGGCCGCCTGCGCCTGGCGCCGCAGAAGGATTGGCCGGCCAACCAGGGCACGGGCAAAGTACTGGCGGCACTGGAGCAGATCCAGGGTGAGTTCAATAACGCTGGCAAGCACATCTCGCTGGCTGACCTGATCGTTCTGGCCGGTACCGCCGCCGTGGAAAAGGCCGCCAAGGATGCCGGCTACACGGGCAACGTGGCGTTTCGCCCGGGCCGGGTCGACGCCTCTCAGGAACAGACCGATGTCGAGTCCTTTGCCGTGCTCGAGCCACTGGCTGACGGTTTCCGCAATTTCAGCAAAGCGCGCTACAGCGTCAAGGCCGAGAAGTTGCTGCTGGACAAAGCCCAGTTGCTGACCCTCACCGCCCCGGAACTGACCGTGCTGATCGGCGGCCTGCGGGTGCTCGGTGCCAACCATGGCGGCAGCAAGGACGGGGTGTTCACCGACCAGCCAGGCACGCTGAGCAACGACTTCTTCCGTAACCTGCTGGACATGGGGGTGGAGTGGAAGCCCACCTCGGATGACAACGAAAACTTCGAAGCCCGCGACCGCAAGACCGGGCAGGTGAAGTGGACCGGCACCCGTGTGGACCTGGTGTTCGGCTCGCACGCGCAGCTAAGGGCGCTGAGCGAGGTGTATGGCAGCAGCGACGGCAAGGACAAGTTCATCAAGGACTTCGTCGCGGCTTGGGTGAAGGTCATGGAGCTGGACCGTTTTGATTTGAAATAGAGGTAATGGCTGGGGCTGCTTTGCAGCCCAATCGCCGGCAAGCCGGCTCCCACGGGCACCTCGCTAAGCCTGACGGCGGTGGAGTGCTTGTGGGGGCCGGCTTGTTTGCAAATGGGGAAGTGGCCATCGCGCCAATTCCAGGTCGGGTAGGTACAAAAGCGTCCTCGTTCGTTCTGCTGCAATGCATCTCAGGCGGCCGGCCTGAAACAGCGTGCTCACAACGACAAGGAACACCGACTATGCAAATGCCCCAGACCCTGAAAATCCACAACGGCAACAAGGTCAAGCCGACATTTTCCGCACAGGAATACGCCGCCCGGCATGCCCGGCTGAGGGCCTACATGGCCGAGCAGGACATCGAGGCGGCGATCTTCACCTCGTACCACAACGTCAACTACTACAGCGACTTCCTGTACTGCTCATTCGGCCGCCCCTATGCACTGGTGGTGACCCACGACAAGGTGGTGTCGATCAGCGCCAACATAGACGGTGGGCAACCCTGGCGTCGTACGGTTGGCACCGACAATATCGTCTACACCGACTGGCAACGCGACAACTATTTTGTGGCGATCCAGCAGGCGCTGCCGCTGGCGTCGCGTATCGGTGTGGAGTACGACCACCTCAACCTGCAGAACCATGCCAAGCTCGCCGCCTGCTACCCAAGGGCCGAACTGGTGGACATCGGTGCCCCCTGCATGCGCATGCGCATGATCAAGTCCGCCGAAGAACAGGCGCTCATTCGCCACGGTGCCCGGGTGGCCGACATTGGCGGTGCTGCGGTGGTCGAGGCGCTGCAGGACCAGGTGCCGGAATATGAAGTGGCACTGCATGCCACCCAGGCGATGGTCCGCGAGATCGCTCGTAGTTGCCCCGACAGCGAGTTGATGGACACCTGGACCTGGTTCCAGTCCGGGCTCAACACTGACGGTGCGCACAACCCGGTAACCAGCCGCAAGGTCAATCCGGGCGACATCCTCAGCCTCAACTGTTTCCCCATGATCGCTGGCTACTACACCGCGCTAGAGCGAACGTTGTTCCTAGGCCACTGCCCGGACGAGCACTTGCGCCTCTGGCAAGCCAACGTCGAGGTGCACGAGGCAGGGCTGAAGCTGGTGCGCCCGGGCATGCGCTGCTGCGATATCGCCCGCGAGCTGAACGAAATCTTCTTGCGTCATGACCTGCTGCAGTACCGCACCTTCGGTTATGGCCACTCATTCGGCACGCTCAGCCATTATTACGGCCGCGAGGCAGGACTGGAGCTGCGCGAGGATATCGATACGGTTCTGGAACCGGGCATGGTGGTGTCGATAGAGCCGATGATCATGCTGCCCGAAGGGCTACCGGGGGCAGGGGGGTACCGCGAGCATGACATTCTGATCGTCAATGAAACGGGGGCCGAGAACATCACCAAGTTCCCGTATGGACCGGAGCGCAACATCATTCGCAAGTGACTGCATGTGCCGGCCTCTGCGAGTGCGCAGGCCGGCGCAAACCACACAATAACAACTGTATGACCTTCAGACCCTGCCTCCAATTAGAAGAATCAGAGGGTATCCGTCATGTCCAGCACCACCCTGAATGCTCCCACCCTCGCCGGTGCCGCCCAAGGCGCCGAACGCCAGGCCCTGCGCAAGGCCGCCCGTGCCAGTTTCATGGGCAACTTCGTCGAATGGTTCGATTACGCCGCCTATGGCTACCTGGCGACCATCATCGCCGCCACCTTCTTTGCGCAAACGGACAAGACCAGCGGCCTGCTGGCGACGTTCGCGGTATTCGCCCTGTCCTTCCTCGTACGCCCGCTGGGCGGGATAGTGTGGGGTCATTTTGGCGATCGTTATGGCCGGCGTAATGCCTTGTCACTGTCGATACTCATCATGTCGATTTCGACCTTCTGCATCGGCCTGTTGCCGGGGTATGCGCAAATCGGCCTGTGGGCACCTTGCCTATTGTTGCTGATCCGCCTGGTGCAGGGTTTTTCCGCTTCGGGCGAGTATGCCGGCGCGGCGGCCTTTCTTGCCGAATATGCACCGCCTGGCCGACGCGGGCTGTACACCAGCATCGTGCCGGCCAGCACCGCCGCCGGGCTGTTGTTCGGCGCAGCATTCGTCGCGGCGTTGCATGAACTGCTCAGTACTGAGGACTTGCACAGCTGGGGCTGGCGCCTGCCGTTTTTGCTAGCGGCACCGTTCGGACTGGTGGGGCGTTATATCCGCATGAGCCTGCAGGACACACCCAAGTTCCTGGAAATGGAACAGCGGTTGGAAAGTAAGGCCTGCATGACCCCGGCGCCGATCCGGGAACTGCTGAGCCATCACCGCCGTAGTTTGGCGATCGGCATTGGGGTTACCTGCCTCAACGCTGTTGCGTTCTACCTGCTGCTCAGTTACATGCCCACTTACCTGTCGAGCGAAATGGGTATGAACGAGCGTGACTCGTTCATCGCCTCGACGGTTTCGCTGACCACATACATTGGCCTGATTTTCCTGATGGGGCGCCTGTCTGACCACTTTGGCCGCAAAACCATGCTCGTGGTTGCTTCGTTGCTGTTCCTGGGGTTGACCGTGCCGCTGTTCAAGCTGCTCGATGGCCAGCCCCTGCTGGTGGTGCTGGCGATCCAGATTTCCTTCGGGGCGATGCTGGCGATGAACGACGGCACCTTGCCGTGCCTGCTGGCCGAAATATTCCCCACCCGAGTGCGTTTCAGTGGCTTTGCCTTGAGCTTCAACCTGGCCAACGCCTTGTTTGGCGGGACGGCACCGTTTATCGCTACCTGGCTGATTCATGTGACCGGTAGCAAATTGGCGCCTGCCGGGTACTTGCTGGCGGCGGCTCTGGTGGCGCTGGTGGCCATGTTGATGTGCCGGGAAACAGCTCATGGCGAACTGAAGGACTGAGGTATCAGTGCAACGATGCCTGTCGCCGCTCCCCAAGCGGCGATAGGCCAAAGAATCGGCTGTAGCTCTTGGAAAAATGCGCCGGCGAACTGAACCCGCATGCCAGCGCCACCTCCCGCACCTGCACGTCGCTGCGCAACAGCAATTCCCGCGCCCGTGACAACCGCAACTCTAAGTAATACTGGCTGGGCGTACGCTGCAAATACTTGTGGAATAGCCGTTCAAGCTGGCGCACGGTGACCTCATTGAGGCTGGCCAGCTCCTCCAGCGCCAGTGGTTCCTCTAGGTTGGCCTCCATGATCGCCACCACTTGGCTAAGCTTGGGCTGGGCACTGCCCAGCAAGGTGCGCAACGGCACGCGCTGGGGCTCGCGCTCGCCGCGCACACGGTCGCACAGCAGCAATTCGGCCGCCTTGGCAGCGATGTCTGGGCCGTCGACTTCGCGGGCGACCAGTTGCAACATCATGTCCATGGCCGCAATGCCACCGGAGCAGGTGTAACGGTCGCGGTCCAGTTCGAACAGCTGGCTGGAAATGACGATCCCAGGGAAATGTTCCTGCAGGGCCTCTATGTCCTCCCAGTGGATAGTGCAGCGATAGCCTTTGAGCAGATCGGATTTGGCCAGCAGGTAGCTGCCCGTACAGATGCCCCCCAGCGGGACGTGCTGGCGGGCCAATTGGCGCAGCCAGTCGATCAAGGGCCGGTTACCCCGGCTGCGGTCGATCGGGTTGGACCCGACCACGAACAGGGCATCCAGCGGCGGGGCGGTGGCGATCGTATGGTCAGGCAGGATGCGCATGCCGTTACTGGCCATCACCGGCGCTTCGCTGGCAGCGAGCAATACAGTGCGGTAGAGGGGCCGGCGGGCGGCCAGGTTAGCCATGCGCAGGGTTTCCACTGCCGACGCCAGGCCGATGGTTGTGAAGTTGGGCAGCACCAGAAAGCCGAAGGTCTTGGCTGGGCAAGGCGATACGATTGCAGATACGGGGTGGACCATTGCGATCTTCCTGTGCAAGCTGAGGCGTGATTCGTTGGGGGCAGTGAAAAGCAGGCCTCGCATGTTTCTTGTTGTTATGGATCGTTGCCGGGTCGATCTTACACCTCGGCGCGATAGCCAGGAATGGACCTCAATGCAGACAGAAGGTGAAACTATTTGAACCCCGAATCCATGCTGGCGGCGCTGCCGGGTTTCGCCATCGCGCCGCAGGCCATCCAGGTGTTGCCCGATGCCGCGGCCTATCGCACCTGCTTGCTTGAGCGCATCGGCGCCGCGACCCGACGCATCGTCATCGTCGCCTTGTACTTGCAGGAGGACGAGGCTGGGCAGGAAGTGCTGGATGCCCTGTACCAGGCCAAAGCGGCGCGGCCGAGCCTGGAGATCCTTATCGTGGTCGACTGGTTTCGCGCACGCCGTGGCCTGCTCGGCGCCGGGCGCCAGCCGGGCAATGCCGCCTGGTACCAGGCCCAGCGCCAGTTGCGTGGGCTGGACGTGGTCATCCATGGCGTGCCGGTGCAAACCCGTGAGCTGTTTGGCGTACTGCACCTCAAGGGCAGCGTCATCGATGACTGCGTGATCTATACCGGCGCCAGCCTGAACAACGTCTACCTGCACCGTTTCGACCGCTACCGGCTGGACCGTTACCACCTGTTCCAGTCGCCTGCGCTGGCCGATGCCATGGTCGGCCTGGTACGCCGGCTGCTGCACCACACTGCGACGCCGCGGCTGGACCTGCCGGCGCCACCGACCAACCGCAGCCTGCGCGGCGATATTCGCCGCTTGCGTGCACGGTTGCGGCGCATGGCGTATGACGCACCGGCTGCCGTTGCAGGGCAGGGCATGCGGGTGATGCCGTTGCTCGGGGTTGGCCGCGGCAACCCGCTCAACCGCACGCTGTGCGCGCTGCTGGCCGCGGCGCGGTCGCAGATCATCATCAGCACGCCTTATTTCAACCCACCGCGAGTATTGATGCGTGAGATCGACCACGCCCTGGAGCGTGGCGTGCGGGTGGAACTGATTATCGGCCATCGGACGGCCAATGACTTTTACATCGCGCCGGGCGAGCCGTTCAGCGCCAGTGGCGCCTTGCCCTACCTGTACGAGGACAACCTGCGTGCGTTCGTCCGGCGGCGCCATGCCGGCATCGTCAGCGGCCAACTGGTGGTTCGGATCTGGAGCGACCCTGGGCACACCTTTCATGCCAAAGGCGTCTGGGTCGATCAGCGTTACTCGTTGCTGACCGGCAACAATCTCAACCCACGCGGGTTCAACCTGGACCTGGAAAACGGGCTGCTGATCGACGACCCGCTGGGCGAGTGGACGGTGCCGCGGGAGGTGGAGCTGGAGGGTATTCGCCGGCATGCCCCGAAGATCGACTCGGCGCAAGCATTGGGGGTCAAGGCCGAACACCCCAAAGAGGTGCGCAGGTTCTTGCGCCGCTTGCGTTACAGCCGCCTGGAGCCGTTGATCAAGCGGGTGTTGTAAGGCGTTTTTTACCTCTCTGAAAAGTCATGGCAAACGAATACAATCAGCCGTTTTCCACGTTAACCAGATAGGCCAAAACTTTCATGGCGCTTGATCCACCCACGATGCTGACCATCACGATTGCCCTGGCTGCCGCTGCAGCCTTGTACCTGGCGATAGAGTGGCGCAGCGTCCGCGAACCCTCGCTGCTGTTCTGGAGCGCGGGTTTCGCTACCATCACCGTCGGCTCCACCCTGGCCCTGCTGCGCGGGATCGGCCTGCTGTTGATCGGTATCTGGTTCGCCAACGGTTTGCTGGTGGTAGCGCATGCGTTCTTCCTGCTGGGGGTGCTGCGCTTTACCCAGGCCCGCCTGTCGCGGGCCTGGCTACTGATCGTCGTTGCCTGGTTCGCCTTGCTGCTGCTGCCCGTAGGGCCACAGTGGTCCAAGGTCATGCTGATGGTCAACTCGCTGTTGGTGGCGCTGCTCACGCTCAAGGCCAGCCTGCTGTTGCGCCCGCACGGCAAGTCGCTGAGCGTGGGGGCCGTGCAGTTGCGGTATGTGCTGCTCATCCATGGCCTGTTCTATGTGATCAAGGCTGGGATCGCGGTGACGCCTGGCACGCTGATCGACCTGGCGACCTTTGGCGGCCTGATCATCCAGGTGTCGCTGGTCGAGGGGGCCATGGCAATCATGCTGATCGCCCTGTCGATGACCGGTACCGTGCGTTATCGGCGTGAAGAGCGGATCGCCCGGCTCGCTGCCCGCGATCCGTTGACGGCGCTGTACAATCGCCGCGCGCTGGAGGTACGTGCCACGCCCCTGTTCAAAGACGTGAGCCCGGCCCGGCCTGGGGCGCTGCTGCTGATCGATATCGACAATTTCAAGCTGGTCAACGACCTGCATGGCCACGCGGCCGGCGACCGGCTGCTGGTCACGCTCAGCGAGATGATCCGTGCGGTGTTGCCAGAGCGGTCACTGGCGGCGCGGCTGGGTGGGGATGAGTTCGTCATCCTGCTCAGCGATGCCAGCAGTGAGCGGGTGGTGGAGCTGGGTGGTGTTTTGCGTAGCCAGTTCCAGCAATTTGCCGAGCAGGCAATGCCGACCCCGCAGGCGGTGACCCTGAGTATCGGCGCCAACCTGTTCGACCAGCCACCGGCGAGCCTGGCGGCGTTGATCGAGCAGGGTGATGTGGCGCTGTATCAGTCCAAGCGTGGCGGGCGTAACAGTATTCGCCTGCTCGACCGCAGCGAGATGAACCCCGCCAGCTAGCGCGTCAACCGGCCCTTACAAGTGCAGTCATCCCAATGCCAGTGAGTCAGCTTCATTAGGGCTGCTACGTAGCCCATCGCTGGCAAGCCAGCTCCCACCGGTGCGGCGGGGGCTTCAATTTACTGGACTGCCCCAATCCATTGGATTAGTGCCCAACTTCCTGGAGGCATTCCACATCAGTGTGGGAGCCGGCTTGCCGGCGATGGGCCGCAGTGCGGCCCGTTTTTCTTCAGGTCACAACCTGATAGCAAGGCACATACTCCGCGCCACCCGGCAGCTTCATCCGGTGCTGGTCGACGAACGCTTGCAGCAGGCGCCCCAGTGGCTCCAGTACCGCACTGTCACCGCGGATCTGGTACGGCCCATGCTGCTCGATCAGGCGGATGCCCTTGTCCTTGACGTTGCCGGCAACGATGCCGGAAAACGCCCGACGCAGGTTGGCGGCCAGTTCATGCGGCGGCAGGTCGCGGCGCAGGGCCAGTTCGGCCATGTTGGCGTGGGTCGGGTCGAACGGGTGCTGGAAACCGCCGTCGATCTTCAGCAGCCAGTTGAAGTGGAACGCGTCGTTGCGCTCTCGGCGGAACTGCTTGACCTCCTTCAGCCCCTCGACCATCTGCCGCGCCACCTCGGCCGGGTCATCGATGATGATCTGATAGTGGCGCTGGGCGGCCTCACCCAGCGTGGCGCCCACGAAGGCATGCAGTTGCAGCAGGAACGCTTCGGCACTGCGCGGCCCAGTCAGCACTACCGGGAACGGCAGGTCTTGGTTGTCCGGGTGCATCAGGATGCCGAGCAGGTAGAGGAATTCCTCGGCAGTACCGGCGCCACCGGGGAAGATGATGATGCCGTGGCCGACACGTACGAAGGCTTCCAGGCGCTTCTCGATGTCCGGCAGGATCACCAGTTCGTTGACGATCGGGTTGGGCGCCTCGGCGGCGATGATGCCCGGTTCGGTCAGGCCCAGATAACGGCTGCCGTGCATGCGTTGCTTGGCATGGGCGATGGTGGCGCCTTTCATCGGCCCCTTCATCACGCCCGGGCCGCACCCGGTGCAGATGTCCAGCTTGCGCAGGCCCAGTTCGTGGCCGACCTTCTTGGTGTATTGGTACTCCTCGCTGCTGATCGAATGGCCGCCCCAGCACACCACCATTTTCGGCTCGACGCCCGGGCGCAGGGTGCGAGCGTTGCGCAGCAGGTGGAACACGTAGTCGGTGATGCCCTGGGAGCTTTCCAGGTCGATGCGCTGGCTGGCCAGCTCGCTTTCGGTGTAGACGATATCGCGCAGGGCGCTGAACAGCATCTCGCGGGTGCTGGCGATCATTTCGCCATCGACGAAGGCATCGGCGGGAGCGTTCAGCAACTCCAGGCGCACGCCGCGGTCCTGCTGGTGGATGCGTACCTCGAAGTCCTTGTAGGCCTCGAGGATGGTCTTGGCATTGTCGACATGGGCGCCGGTGTTGAGGATGGCCAGGGCGCACTGGCGGAACAGGGTGTAGAGGCTTCCGGTGCCGGCTTCACTCAGTTGCTGGACTTCACGTTGCGACAGCGTCTCCAGGCTGCCTTTGGGGCTGACGGATGCATTGATGACATGGCGTTGGGGCATCTAAGTCTTTCCTGTGCAGGTAAAACATCCTTCTTTGACAACACCATAAGTCATGCGAAGAGCTTTTGCACACCCAGCGTAATCGCCAGCCCGCCACCGAGCAGCCACAGGTTGAGAATCGCCCCGGTCACAAGCGCCCGCGGGCCGGCCTGGCGGATCTGGCTCAAGCGTGTCTCCATGCCCAATGCGGTCATGGCCATGGTCAGGGCGAAGGTGTCCAGGCTGTTGACCGCTTGCGTCACGCTGCCTGGCAAAACCTGCAGCGAGTTCACCAGCACCAGGGCGAGAAAGCCGAAGGCGAACCAGGGCATGGCGATGCGACCGTTGCCTTGTGCCTGGCCCGGCAGGCGGGTACGGCTGATCCAGGCGCCCACCACCAGCAGCACGGGCACCAACAGCATCACCCGGGTCATCTTGACGATGGTCGCGACATGCGTGGCCTCGGGGCTTACATTGCTTGCCGCGCCCACCACCTGGGCAACCTCATGCACGGTGCCGCCCAGGAACAGCCCGGCACCCAGGGTGTCGAGGTGCAACCAGCCGCTGTTGATCAGTAGCGGGTACAGGAACATCGACAGGGTGCCGAACAGCACCACGCTACCCACGGCCATGGCACTCTTGTGCGGCGCGCTGCGCAGCGCCGATTCGAAGGCCAGCACTGCTGCGGCGCCGCAAATCGCGCTGCCGGCGGCGGTCAACAAGGCGGTGTCGCGGTCCAGTTTCAGCAGCTTCATGCCACACCACAGGCCGACCAGCAGGGTGCTGCCCACCACCAGCAGCGAGACTGTGAGGCCTGCCCAGCCGACTTCGGCGATTTCCTGCAGGCTGACACGCAGGCCAAAGAAGGCCACCGCGATGCGCAGCAGCCCGCGGGCAGAAAAATTGATGCCCGCCGCCCAACTGGCCGGTACGCCATCACGCAGGGCGTTGCCGTAGAGGGCACCGGCGACGATGCCGACGATGAGCGGGCTGATGCCCAGCTTGGCGATGAAGGGCAGGGCCGCCAGTTGGGTGACGGCGAACGCGAACAATGCGACGAACAGGATGCCGTTGAGCCGCCCTCGGGTAGAGAGGGTAGGGGCAAAGGCAGGGTTGGAAGGTACCGTGGCCATGTGAGTCCTCCGGACAGTGGATCGACAAGGCCTACTTTAATTTGGTTATAAGCTTATAAAAAATCGTAATTCAGGATGGCAAATATCCGTGTAGCTGATATTTTGCATGGATGACCCCGGAACAACTGATAACGTTCGCCACCGTTGCCGAGCATGGCAATATCAGCCATGCGGCGTTGGCTTTGCACTTGTCGCAGCCGGCTGTCTCTGGCCAGCTCAAGCTGCTGCAGGACGCATTCGGCGAGCCTTTATACCAACGTGCCGGCCGCGGTGTGCGGCTTACCGCGGCCGGCGAGCAGCTGCTGGCCCATGCCGAACGCTTGCGCGAAACCTTTCGCCAGGCCCAGGCACTGCGCGACGCCATGCGCGGGCTGGAGCGCGGCACCTTGCGCATCGGCGCCAGCACTACGCCCGCCAGCTACCTGCTGCCTTACTTGATCGCCGACTTTCACGCGCAGTATCCCGAGGTGCAGGTAAGCACCTTGCACGGCAATACCGCAGAGATCGTGTCGGCGCTGGGCAGTGTCGACATTGCCCTGATCGAAGGCCCGCCCGGGCAGGAGTTGCCATTGGGCACCCGTGTGACGCCGTGGCGCGAGGACGAGATCGTCGCCATCGTGCCCAGCGGTCACCCGTTGGCCAACCAATCGCGCCAGACACTGGAGGCCCTGGGCAGCTTCCCGTTGGTGCTGCGTGAAAGCGGCTCCGGGGTTCGGCAGGTTGTCGAGCGGGCGTTCGCGCGCAGTGGCGTGGCCATGCGCGTAGCATTAGAAATCGCCGGCGTCGAAGGGGTGAAGGAGGCGGTGCGGGCAGGGATGGGCATCGGTTTCGTTTCGGCGATGTCGATCAGGCATGAGGGGGGCGCCTTGCAGCGCTTGCACATTGGCCCACAGCCGTTGGTCAGGCATTTTTCCATTCTGCTGCCACACGCGGCCACGCCGTCGCGGGCGGCGGCGCGGTTCATGTCGCT
The DNA here is from genome assembly GCF_044748785.1 of Pseudomonas sp. NPDC089743. Taxonomy (NCBI): domain Bacteria; kingdom Pseudomonadati; phylum Pseudomonadota; class Gammaproteobacteria; order Pseudomonadales; family Pseudomonadaceae; genus Pseudomonas; species Pseudomonas sp. NPDC089743. Next base: position 185,168 of record NZ_JBIVGS010000002.1, on the reverse strand, counting down.
GTGTACGTGACACTCATATTGTGACGGTTGCTTGAAGGTGCCTGAGTTGGCAGTCAGACTGATGTCTTCGAGACGGGATTGCTGAACGGCTGGATGCGACCGCGCTGTAGGGGTTAACGGCCAGGGCGTTCCCTCCGCCCTGGCCTGTGAGGATCAGCGATCGTCCTTGTTCATGCCGCTGTCTTCTTCGTCATCGAGTTGTGGGTCGGAATCCATACCTTTCTCAACATCGGTGTCGGCGCGGCTACCAGAGCCATGGCCGCCGGTTGCTCCTTGCTGTGCACCACCCCCTGAACGCTGCGGATCGTTTTCCCACTTGTCATCGGGCATCTGGCCGCCTTGACGTCCCTCTTCCCATGCTTTGTTCGGGTCGTTGGAAACCTGATCCGGGTTGTGTTGGGGAGTGCCGCCTTGTTGTCCACTTTTGCCTTGATCGTTAGCCATGATCTTGCACCTCGTGAATTCACACAGAAAAGGCTGTGTTTAATTCCGACGCTGGGTGCAAGGCACTCGCTCCCTCTACTTTCGTATTAACCGACGGGGTGCGCGAATGAATGTGAAGCTAGATGTATTGCGCCGTAAAAGCCGCTGCCAATAGGCCGGGCGGTGGACATGAGCGTGTTCAGGCGACGTTGAAGACATGCCTCAGGTACGCCACGAAGTTCTCATCGCGGCATTGAGTCTTGCTGGGTCTTCACTGATCCTGGCCCCAGGGGGGGCGCTCTTGCTCTCGCTTGCTCCGAAGTGGAGGTTTTTCATAGAGCTCCTTCATCCGTGTTAAACGCATTCACCCACCTCAAGCCAAAGGGTGCGACGTCGACGGGGAGTGAGCCTAGGCGTCACGCGGGCCCAGAAAGGCAGCGTGAGACTGTGTCAACAATCTCATAGGCCCGTAGCGGCCACCGTGCCTACTCAGGTTCAAATTCAAGCGCTAGAAGCCGAGCATGACCTTGGCTTCTAGCGCGAGTCTCCGCAGCCTGGTTGAAGTTGGATTAGGCCTCAGCAACTGCCTCCTGCAGGTGTGTGTAGCTATCGACGAAACGTTTGTACTTGTGCGCGCCACTCGTATAGGGCGAGTATTTTTTCGGAGATGTATCGCTGATACAGGTCGGCACCACGTCGACTACCGCATCGAAGTCAAGATCAATGAAAAATGGCACGGAGTAACGATCCACGCCGCTGGTGTTGATGACCCGGTGCATGGTGGAGATGTAGCGATCATTGGTAAACGTTTGAACCAGATCACCAATGTTAACGATGAAGGTATCGGGTACGGGGGGAGCGCTGACCCACTCGCCATCCCGGTTCTGAACCTGCAAACCACCGTTTTCATCCTGCGACAAAATGGTCAGGAAACCGTAGTCGGTATGCGCCCCAATGCCTATTTCTTTTGAGGTGATTTGTCCAAATTGCGGCGGATAATGTAGCAGTCGCTGAATTGTAATAGGTTTTTGTTGCAGCTTCTGGAAATAGTCGGCTGGCAGGCCAAGACTAAGAGCAATGGCGCTGATGAGCTTGCGTGCCAGTTTTAGCATCTCCGCATGATAGCGCTCCATGACTTCCGTAAATTCTCGGGGTGACTCGGGCATGAGGTTCGGCCCGAAGAATGGAGATACACGCTCTTCGGACTGAGCAAAATCGAAGCACTCTTTGAAGTCTTTAGTGTTCTTAGGGTCGACGTTCTCCCCATACATGGGAATGTAGCCGCGTAAGGTCGGCCCGGACTTCACGATATTTAGCTGGTTTTTGACGTCGAAGGGCTGTGTGAAAAACGCTCTTGAAAGTCGGTATACGTCCTTGACCAGTGATGAGGGCACGCCATGATTTCTGATGTACAGAAAGCCTACCTTTTCACATATATCGCCGATTTGGCGCGCGACCAAGTTAACGTCGCTGCCGTCGAGCAAAGGCGCTATGTCAACGATAGGAATCTCATGAAACGAAGTAGATTTGCTGGTCAGGCAGCTTTCGACAGATTGCGTCACGGTCTCAACCTCATTCAAGCGGGATGGATTTGACCTTTAGCTTCCACTCAAGCGTGACGACGAGCTATAACAAACACGAAGAAATTTATAATTTTTTATCGCTGCGCAAGCGAGTCGGGGAGGCGCCATAGGCTTCCCGGAAGCGCTTGGTGAAGTAGCTCTGCGAAGCAAAACCGGTTGCCTGAGCAATATTGGCAATCGCAAGCGACGTGTCTTCGATCATCGTTCTGGCATACCGCAGGCGCATCTGTAGATAATAGTTGATCGGTGTCGTGTTCTCGTGGGTACGGAAAGCGTGCTCCAGGGTCCTCACAGTGGCACCGATCTTGTGCGCTATCGCCTCAATGGTAAGAGGCGTCTCAATATTGGCTTCCATTATTTCGATGGCCGAGCCAAGGCAAGGTGACTTCATCCTCAGTTCAAGATAACGGCGTGCTGCCTGCACTTCATCGTGGCTTCTTATTCTATCCTGAGAGAACTGTCGGGACACGCTAAGAGCGAAATCGGCACCGTGATCCTGGCCGATGACGTACAGCAACATATCCAGAGCCGTGGTGCCACCCTGACAAGTGAAAACGCCATCATGCACGGTAAAGATACTCTCTGAAACTGTGATGGATGGGTAGAGTTCCTTGAAGGCTGACATCTGTTCACTGAATAAGGTACAAGGGCCACTTCGCAATAGCCCAGCTTTGGCCAAAATAAAACTACCGCTGGAGAGCGATGCCAGCCTGCAGCCGTTTTTTTTCAGCGTCCGCAATTTTGCCAGGATTTTAGGATTGTCATAGTTTGCCGCTTTCTTGTAGGCACATATAAATAACAGATTGCATTCACCCAGTGCTTCGAGCCCGCCCGTAACTCTGATCGGAATGTGATTTGAGGTAAGTACCTCGTTACTATTGGGGTCGACGTCACCGCTGTAGACCTGGTAGTCGTAAGCAGCGTAGCCCAATAGAAGGTTGGATACGCTGAGCGCCTCGACCGCCAGTGCGAATGAAGTCAGGGCGAAACCTGGGAGCAGAATAAAGCCAACTCGCCTGACGAGGGGCTGGGCTTGCGGTTTGTGCATGTGAGAAAAATCTCTGGCGTGGTGTTCTAATCAAGTAGAGGCTATTCTGCATGCCATTGTTGCTGGCTATACGCCGGATTGACAGTACTGCAAACATTGCATCCCAGCAAGGTTTTTACCTGTGCTGGAGTGATAAGGGGTTAGCGGGCCGATCACACCACTGGATCAGATCCCGGGCGCTTGGCTTTTCTCTACCTTACACCTCACGCGTCGATGCGAGAGCCTGGTTGCGGGTGTTCTAGCGCTACTGCGTAAATGCGTCACTGAACATAATGAATCGAGCAAGCGTTGTTCTAAAAAACCTCCGGCACCCACAAGCATTATATGCATAACCCAATCGCATCCTTTATGCGTGGAAAATGTTGCTGTATTGGGGCACGCAGTCATCCGTAATCTAGTGCGCCAGGCGTGGGGTCTGACTTTCACAGCAATAACGGAGGTTACGATGACAGGCTTCAACTTTTCCGATGTCAATCTCGCGGTCACCACGCCGTTCAATGCCCAAGGCAAAATCGACTACTCACGATTTGAACTTCTCATTGAGCGGTACGTGGCAGCCGGTGTGCATGGCTTCGTGCTGAGCTCCGGAACCGGGATGCATGTGTATCTCAGCAAGGAAGAGTCCAAGGAACTGGTGGCTTTTGGCGCTAAGGTCATAAACGGTCGTGCTCGCGTGATCGCTCAGACCTCCGCGCTAATGGCTGATGAAGTCGTGGAGCGCACCCGTCATGCCAGAGATTGCGGAGCGGATGGCGTTATGGTACTTCCACCTTTCTTCGAAGGCCCGACCGATGATCAGGGCATTATCGACTTCTACGCTACCGTTTCCGAGGCTGGGCTACCGGTCATTGGCTACAACGTTCCGCAGGTTGTGGGTGTGAAGGTCACTCCATCTCTTTTCCAGCAACTGAGCCAAATCCCTAACTTCGTATCGGTGAAAGACAGTAGCGGTGACCTGACGGATCAAGCCGCGCTCGTTCGTACCGGCTTGCCAACCCTGAACGGCGCAGACCCGCTTACTCCCTTCGCGTTATTTGCCGGCGCCGCCGGGTTGATCTGGGGCGGGGCCAACATGGCTCCGAAAGCATGCGTCGATCTGGCAAATGCTGCCGCTCTAAAGCAGTGGGAAAACGTACGAGCGATCTGGCAGTCGCTGGCTCCTGTCATGTCGCTCATTTGGCAGGGTGACTACGTTCAGTCCGTTTATGCAGGCGCAGAAATCATGGGGTATGGTGCAGGCAATCCACGCCGTCCGCTTGCCCGTCTGGCCGCTGAAAAGTTGGGTCCACTGCGTGACGCATTAGCGCCTCTGATCGAGTACGAGGCCGCCGCCTCCTCTTAGCTGGAGAGGACAACGCGTTATTGCTTCAAATGACACAGAACAGGGGTAGCCCTGGTTCACTTTCTGCCGCACCTTCATGTCAGCCGAGTGGGAAAGAAAAGACGGCTTTAACCTCAAGCCAATTTCAAGCGCAAGCACCTCTGTTATCCCGTTGAGTTTTCTGCCAATGTTCGTTGCGGCGCAGGTCTGAGCGTCGAATCATGTCGGGACGTTGCATGACAAAAACAGAAGATGGGAGCACTTCCCGGGGCTACCGACGGATCATTCCGTCGATGACCGCGCTTTTAGAGTTTGAAGCGGTTGCCCGTAACAGCAGCATCACCTTGGCCGCTCGGGAATTGGGAGTGACTCAAGCCGCAGTAAGCAAACAGATCCGGATCCTTGAGGAAAACATTGGCGTACAGCTGTTTCAACGTCTGCATCGCGGCGTGCGGATGACCAGTGAGGGGCAGACGTTGTTTACGGTGATGTCTGAATCGCTGCAGAAGGTTGCGGCGGTATTTGATCGTCTCTCCGAGGGTAATGATGAGCAGCAATTAGTGCTCAGCACCACCGCGACTTTTTCGCACCTGCGCGTTATGCCTCGTTTGAACAGCCTCCAAGCGGCCATGCCTCATATACGCTTGCGGCTTGCCACGCAGATGTTCACCGGAGATCTGCGCAGCCATGATGTTGATTTGATGGTGCGGTATGGCAATGGCAAGTGGGTGGACGGGAGCGCCTTGCATCTGTTTGACGAAGAGGTCTTTCCGGTGTGCTCCCCGGCCTGGCTTGCTCGACATTCAGTGCCGTCCACTGTGGAGGAACTCTACGATGCTGATCTGCTCGATGCGGAGGCCACTACCGAGGGGTGGATGACATGGCCAACATGGTTCCGCGCCCTGGGTGCAAATCCTCCCAAGCTTCATTATCGACTGCACTGCCAGCTGTACACCGATACGATTCAAGCAGCACTTCACGGGCATGGGGTTGCACTGGGCTGGGGGCGAATGCTTGATCATCTGTTGGCGTCGGGCGAATTGGTACGGTTGACGGATCTTGTGATAAAGCCCAACGAAGCATACTACTTGGTAGTACCCAAGGGGCGGGAGACCACCAGAACGATCATCGGGCTCGCAGAATGGTTGCGCAGCTAGCAACCACCTGGATCGTTTGTCGGTCAGGGTTGCTTACTTTGTCGGTCAGGGTTGCTTACTGCTGCCTGCGAGGCGTGTGAATGATCTGCGGGTAAAAGGCTCTACGGCAGGCGTCGCAGAGCCTCACGGCTAGTCGTCCAGGAAGCTACTATCGAAAGGATAGTGCGTCAGGAGTTCGTAGCCGGTTTCTGTCACCAATAGCTGGTTCTCCAATTTGATACCGTCGCGTCCGCCGACCTCTCCGATATAAGCCTCGACGCAAAGCGCCATGCCGGGTTCAAGCATTCCTTCGTAACCGTAGGAGTCCAGATCTTCGGGATAACGAATGCATGGATATTCATCACAGAGCCCGACGCCATGAAACATGACCCCGTAACGCTGCTCTCGGCATGACTCGGGAAGTCGGTGGCCGTTAGCGGTAAGCTCGGTGAATTTGACGCCCGGCTTGATCATCTCGATGTTATGACAGATGTGCTCATGGGCGATTCGATACAACCTTTTTTGTTCAGCGGTTGGTGTCAGGCCCCCGCAGATCCAGCTGCGTGACATGTCGACACACATCCCGTACACCCCGATCAGGTCGGTGTCGAACGACAGCAGGTCACCATCGTTCAGCACTCGAGGCCCTGATTCTTGGAACCAGGGGTTGGTGCGCGGCCCCGAGCTGAGAATTCGAGTTTCGATCCATTCACCGCCGCGACGTATATTGCCTGCATGAAGGACCGCCCATACATCGTTCTCTGTCATTCCAGCGCGCATTGCCTGTTGCATTTCCGCTACCGCGGCTTCGCAAGAGGCCACTGCGCAGCGCATGGCTTTGATTTCATCCGGTCCCTTGATCACCCGAGCGAGTTCAGTGACTTCCTGGCCGTTGAAGAGCTGTATCCCCAAGGCGTCCAATGCCCGGACGCCAGCTAATTCTATTCGGTCTACTGCGAGGCGGCGATTGGATCCGGCATGCTGACGTAAGATGTCGTCGAGTTGCATAGCAAAGCGTCGGGCATGCTGATCCGTGCGATTGCCTGTTTCAAAATAGAAGAAAGAGGCCCCGCTGCGAAGCTCGTTTACGAGCGGCAAATGGGCACTAAGATGATCACAGCCATGGAAGTCCCAGAGCACAACGTAGCCACTAGCGGCGATGAAGCAAGCGCGGGCTGGGTTGTGGGTCGTCCACAGCTGCATGTTTGTAGAGTCGGTGGCGTAACGGATATTGAGTGGGTCGAATAGCAGTATTCCCGCCAGGTCGCGCGCGACAAGCTGTTCACGAATGCGCTGAAGGCGGTATTCACGCATCGTCGGCAGATGCGGTGCCTCTAGGCCCAGCGCGCGCCATTCAGCAAACGCCAAAGGAGTGGGGCCGATCTCCGTTCGGTCGTTATCGTCGACCGAGCCATCTGCCTTCAGTGCTGCGGCGCATTGCCGAGCAGGGTCAATACGCCTTTTATCAGCAGAAATAGAAAAGGGTGCCGACATCACAGTCTCCAAGTAAGGCGTGATTTGCACGTGAACAATCAGGATTGACGTGGTGTAGAGGAAGCAGAAGGCAGCCAGGCTGCCTTCTGCTGTGTATCACTTGGCCGATTGTGTGGCGGCGGCTCGGGCAGCTTGAAGCCATTCGTCAAACTGTTGCCGGTGCTCGGCGATCCACTGGGTGGCATGGCCACGGATAGCTTCAGGACTTTTTTCGCCTTGCTGCATTTTCATGTTCTGAGCACTTTCATCCGCGGTACTAATACTCATGACAGACAAAAATTTCAGTGCTGCTGGATTTTCTTCAGCAAACTCTTTGTTCAGTACCGCACGCACGGTGTCTACCGCGAACCCGAGATTCTTACCGTTGTAGGTGGTGTTTACGTCATTGTTTCCGCCAGGAAGGTCAGTTTTTGGAACTTCCAGCCACACGACATCCTTATCTTCTACAAGGACGTTCGCAATCCATTGTGGTACCCATGTGAAATACAGGATCGGCTTCCCTTCTTTGTATCGAGTGATGGTGTCGGCCATCAGTGCGAAATAGGAGCCCTGATTGACATGAACAGTTTTCTGCAAGCCGTAGGCTTTCATTTGATGGTCAATGATAAGTTCGCAACCCCATCCTGGGTTACAGCCGGTGAGGTCTGCTTTTCCATCGCCATCAGCATCGAAGAGTTTTGCAATCTCGGGCTTCTTGAGGTCGGTGATGTATTTGATGTTGTGCGCTTGGGCCGTTTTTTTGTCAATAAGATAGCCTTGCAGAACACCAGGCATGATCTGGCCAGTTTTGACCATGACATCGTCGCCCCCGGCTTGCGTGTAAAACTTCTCGTGCAGCTTGTCCCAAAGATGCACGGTAAAATCAGCATCGCCGTTGGCTAGCGCCATCATCATAACGCCGTACTCGGTTTCCTTGGGTTCCTGAACGTTGTACCCTAATTCGCGCAAGCCTTGCGTGGCGATCTCGCCTCGAAAGCGCTCTTCAGCAATCGAAGGGAAAATGGGGGTGACTTTTACGCCTTCGCCGGGGGACGCAGGAGCAGCGTTGGCGCAGACCGCAGTACACCCGATCAACAGTGCAGTCACTGCGTGCAGGATGGGACGGGGAACAGTCATAGTGAACATTATGTACTCCAAGCCAGGAAATATATTTATCGTTCGTATCGCTTACGCGGGTTTGTGGCGCGGACTGGATTTACGTTTGAATAAAATTCGAACCACAAAGCCGATGGGCCCTGTTTGATACCACTTCAGGCTAGGGTCTGAATGTGTACGGTCTCCAATAGCTTGGGTGAGACGATCCAGGAAGATAGCCAGCAACACGAGGCCAACGCCGCCTACGGTGGCGAGGCCCATGTCGAGTCGACCTATACCTCTTAATACCATTTGCCCTAAACCACCCACCGAAATCATGGACGCGATCACTACCATCGAAAGGGATAGCATAAGTGTCTGATTAAGCCCGGCCATGATGGTGGAGGTGGCCAAAGGAAGCTGAACTCGAACCAGCATTTGATGCGGAGTACAGCCGAACGCGCGTGCTGCTTCGATTTTGTCGTCGGGAACCTGGCGAATACCCAGGTTCGTCAGGCGCACTAGCGGCGGCAAAGCGAATACGATGGTGACCAAAACACCAGGAACGTTACCGATGCCAAACAACATCACCACGGGCACGAGATAAACGAAAGCAGGCAAGGTTTGCATAGCGTCGAGCAGCGGCCTGACGACGCGTTCAAGTCGGTCGCTTCGGGCACACACTATCCCAAGCGGAATCCCAATAACCGCACAAAAAAATACCGAAGTCAGGACGAGGGCGAGGGTCGTCATTGACTCCGACCACACACCGATGAGTCCCAGTAACGTAAGGGTAATAAAGCAAAGTAAAGCCATCCGCTGGCCTGCCAGTTGCCAGCCAAGAAGACTGGACAGGATAATGCCGATGGATGGGGGTATGCTCTGCAGGCACCATTCAATAGCGTTCAGAACATTATCGATTGGCCATCGAATGGCCCTGAAAAAATCCCTGAAATTGTGCACAAGAAAGTTTAGCGTGCTGGTGACCCAGTCACCCAAGGGAATAACAGTGGTCTGGAAGGGGTCCAGAAAACTAAAGTCAGACATTTCGACAGTCCTCATAACGCATTTCGCAGTTGCGGCATTTGCGAGCTTACAGTTTTGATCGATTAACTCAGTGGCTGCCCAAAGTCTGCAGGAGCTGATTTTTGGAGAGCGTTCCCTTCAAGAATCCATTTCGATCCAGAACCGGGACGGGGTAGGGTAATGTTGCCGCGATACTTAGCACCTCATGCAAAGGTGTGTCCAAATACACGGGCTGCTGCTCATGCTGGGAATAGTGGTTTGTTGACCTGTCAGCGTCTACCACGCTTACCAGCTGCCCTTGATCATTCAGCAGGTACCCGAAATCAATACCTGGCTTGAATGCCTTGGCGTCTTCGACGTGGCAGGTTGAATCAGGATCAAAGCGCGCCAGGTCACCAGCCTTAAGGATCTTAGAGCTGTCGAAACCTTTAAAAAACGTTCTCACATAGTCGTTGGCTGGCTGACTGATAAGTTCTTGTGGTGTGCCAATTTGCACGACCCGTCCGCCTTCCATGATTGCGATACGATGCCCAATTCGAATCGCTTCTTCGATGTCATGAGAAATGAAAATGATCGTGCGCTTCTGCTCAGCCTGCAGTTTAATCAGTTCACCTTGCATCTCACTACGAATAAGCGGGTCGAGTGCTGAAAAGGCTTCGTCCATCAAGAGGATCGTTGGATCGTTAGCCAGTGCGCGCGCTAAGCCCACACGTTGTTGCATACCGCCGGAGAGCTGATGAGGATAACTGTGTTCTTGCCCCGACAGTCCAACCTGTTGAAGGGCCTCTCGAGCGCGCCTCTGCCGCTCTGATTCATTGACACCAGCGATTTCCAGACCAAAAGCGGTGTTTTCGAGGACACTCATGTGGGGCATCAAGGCAAAGGACTGGAAGACCATGCCCATTTCTTTACGACGTACATCCAAAAGCTCTTTGTCGGTAAGCCCGGTGATTTCACGGCCATTCAGATAAATCTTGCCAGCAGTAGGTTCGATGAGACGATTGAATAGCCTAACCATTGTGGATTTGCCAGATCCTGACAGGCCCATGATTACAAATATCTCACCGCGCTTTACTGAAAATGTAGCGTCAAATACGCCGATAACTTGGCCCGTTTTCTCGAAAATTTCTTTCTTACTAAGTCCGGCTTGGACCATTTGCATAGCTTCAGCCGGATGTGATCCGAATACCTTATAGATATTCCTGATCAAAAGGATTTCGTCGGTAGTGGTCATGACTTCCCTCCTAATATTGTTTTAGGGATACGGTGGCTTCGCGAGTCGAAGAACGTATTGATCTTGGGAGGCAGTACCAAAAGGGTGGCTTATACATGGCGGCGTCCTGGGTTTTTTATTGTTGTGGCCCCAGATGGGCTTGCCTAGAATTTATGCGCATCCGGCCTCGACGACCATCAACATTTATCGGTCGTAATGCATAACGTGGGGTTATCTCTGGTTGGGCGGGTTTTCATAAGGATAGCAGCAGACGTCTACGGCAACCGTTTGCCACCGTATCGATTGGCGCAGAGCGGCCGAAGTCGGAAGGGGCCCGCCACCACCTGCGTGGGGCGGGGCGGGCAGGGTGCTGCTCCATGGGAGTTACACCGGTGCTGCACGTTGAAAAAGCGTAGGTGCTCACGCGGCAAGGATGCCTTACTGTTTAGACTTCTATTGCCTGACTAGGATGCCGGTCGACACTGGGAGCGGAGGTTTCGCTGAGTAGCTTGCCCTTGGTCTCAGGTGCGAGGAAATAAGTGACGATCGCACCGAAGAGACTGACGCCAGCGGCGATCAGCACAGTAGTCGTGACCCCGTAGGTTTCAATGCTGATCGGCAGCAAGAAGGTGCCTGCGGCCGCGCCGACGCGTGAAGCAGCCGTAGCGAAGCCGACACCAACACCGCGAATTTCAGTAGGGAATACTTCGCCGGGATAGACGCCGGTGAGGGTTGTCGAAACAGCGTTCGCCAGAGAGAAGATCAAGAAGCAGACGACTGTTACTACTGGCGACACGTTCCAGAAGAAGGCCACGATGAACAGGGCGATAGTCGCGACGACGAAAGGTGGAATCGCCAGTTTTCGCCGTCCCACTTTTTCAATCAGGCCCACCGCAATCAAAGTGCCGGCTACGGCGATCGCGTTGATAGCGAGCCCGCCCGTGAGGCCGTCTTCAAGGCCTAAGTGCTCCAGTACGGTTGGTACGAAGGTACCGATCGCGAAGTAGGGCGTGACAAGGCAAATCCAGAAAACCGAAACGAAGATCGTGGCCTTGGCGTATTCCGAAGAAAACAAGCTGGTAAATCCAAGCTTCTTACCTATGTATTTCGTTCCCAAGTCCGCTCGTTCATCGGGTGACATGTACTCTTCGGCAAGCGCGAGGGCCTCTTCTGTTCGTCCTTTGCTCATCAACCAGCGCGGAGACTCTGGTGTACCCAGTCGAGCAAGCAGAACGATTACGGTGGGGATCGTGCTCAGCCCCAGAATGACGTTCCAGTTGGCAGTATCAGAGATCGTAAGGGCCCATCCGATGGCATACGAAGCAAGATAGCCCACGTACCAGCCGACCTCTTGAATGCAGAGCAGCTTGCCCCGCAGCCTAGCGGGCGCGAACTCGGCCAACAGGGGCCAGCCGATGGCGTAGTCAGCCCCGATGGCCACGCCCATGAGAAGCCGTACTGCAAAAAGCTGCCAAGCTTCAGTGACGAAGAATTGCAAGACGGACCCCACCAGAAAGATCGCGAGGTCAATCGTGAACATCGGTTTCCGGCCTATTTTGTCTGCAAAATAGCCTCCCAGTGGGCCACCTAAAAAGATGCCAATGAGCGCGGAGGCCCCTATCAGGCCTTGCCAGGCGAGTGAAAGCTCCAGGTCATTGGTAATCGCCGGCATGACGATGCCGATGGATCCAAGGATAAAGCCATCAATCAGCATGCCGCCTGCAATGAGTGTGGTAAGTTTTATGATGAACTTGCGCTGTTTCTCGGACATAGCCTTCACAGGCTGTGCTGCGTGCTTGGACAAAACTACCTCTCCACATTGTTTTTATCGTTGGATAATTTGAGCCCGGCTGCTTCAACCGACAGTTAGGATTTCACGCGCGTGGGATGTTCGACGCGACGGTCGAACGGCGATGCCTTATTCACCCCCAACGGTCGCAAGCAAGGTCGCGCCAGACAAGTTGGGTAAGGGTCACGCCTGTGACAGGCCGTGACCCTTGAGGTGCCGATCTCCGTCAGAACAGCACCGGTACTGCTCTTTTATGAAGCGTTAATCCAAATGGTTTTGAGCTCGGTGTACTGGTCGTGGGCCCAGATGGACTTGTCGCGTCCGCCAAATCCAGACTCCTTGTAGCCACCGAACGGCGTGCTCACATCACCTTCACCGAAGCAGTTGACGGTCACAACTCCCGCACGGATTTCACGCGACAAGCGCAGCGCGTTGCGCAGGCTGCCGGTGTAAGCCGAGGCGGCGAGACCGTAAACAGTGTCGTTGGCCAGTTCGATTGCCTCGTCTATGGTCTCGAAGCTGGTCACGCTCAGCACCGGGCCAAAGATTTCCTCGACGAACAGCTTGTTGTCACGGCTGACGTTGTCGACGATGGTGGGCTGCACAAATACGCCATCCTCGGTCTCACCACCTTGAACGATGCTGAGTTTCTGCGCAGCGGCGTATTCCAGGTACGACTTGACCTTCTCGAAATGTGCTTGGCTGACCATCGCGCCCAGACGGTTTTCCGGGTCGAGCGGATCGCCCAGCTTCCAGTCTTTCAAATGCTTGGCGATGAGGCCCAGCAGCTCATCCTTGACGTCTTTGTGTACGATCAGGCGCGACGAAGCCGAGCAGTTTTCACCCATGTTCCAGAACGCACCGGCGGTTACGAACTGGGCCACTTCGTCGAGGTCTTCGCAGTCGTTCATGACCACGGCGGGATTCTTGCCTCCCAGCTCCAGGACGATGCGCTTGAGGTTGGACTCGGCAGCGTATTTCAGGAACAGGCGGCCGGTCTCGGTCGAGCCGGTGAAGCTGACCATCGGGATGTCCATATGGCGGCCAATGGCCTCGCCGACTTCACGGCCACCGCCAGGTACCAGGTTGAACACGCCTGCAGGGATACCCGCCTCATGGGCAAGTTCCGCCACGCGCAGGGCGCTGAGTGTGGTTTCCTTGGCCGGCTTGACCACGATCGAGCAACCTGCGGCCAGCGATGGCGCAATTTTCCAGGCCAGCATCAGCAGCGGGAAGTTCCACGGCAGCACCAAGCCGACGACGCCGATGGCTTCACGCACCACCATTGTCACGGCCGCGTTGCCTGTCGGAGCGGTGGCATCGTAGATCTTGTCTATCAGCTCGGCGTGCCAGCGGATAGTGTGGATGGTTTCTGGCACATCAACGGTCTGGCACTCGCTGACCGGCTTGCCGCTGTCCAGCGCTTCCAGCACGGCCAACTCGTGGGCGTTGTCTTCCAGCAGTTGGGCGAACTTCTGCAGTACATGCTTGCGGTCGTTCGGCTGCATCTTCGACCAAGTGCCCTCTTCGAACACACGCTTGGCGGCGGCCACGGCAACGTCCACATCGTTGACATCGCAGGCCGCGACTTCGGCCAGCTGCTTGCCGGTGGCTGGGTTAGTCGTGACGAAAGTCTTGCCCGAGATGGCGTCGCGGAACTCACCGTCGATAAACGCGCGGGTGCGCAGTTGCAGGTCGGCGGCGATGGCCGCGTATTGTTCTTTGCTCAGCAATTCAGCCATTGTTCCAGCCTCCTTATTTGATCTGGGCGATGGTGGCCTTCAGTTCGGTGACCACGCGTTTGAGCTCTGCCTTCTCGGCGTCATCTAGGTCGTACAGCGGCTTACGCACGCCGCCGGTCTTCAGGCCGTTGAGGGCAACGCCGTTCTTGATCGCTTGAACGAACTTACCGCCTTCGAGGAAGTCCATCAGTGGCATCATCGCCGCCATGATCTTGCGGCCTTTGTCGAAGTTCTTCTCGATCACGCAGGCTTCGTACAGTGCCACGTGCTCGCGTGGGATGAAGTTGGACCCGGCGCAGACCCAGCTCTTGGCACCCCAGGCGAAGAACTCAAGGGCCTGGTCGTCCCAGCCGCAGGACAGCTGGATGTTCGGGTGCTTAATGGCCAGTCGATGCAACTGGGCCATGTCTCCGGAACTTTCCTTGATAGCGACGATGTTCTTCACGTCGGCCACGGCGTCGAAAAACTCTTCACCCATGCTCACACTCATGCGGCCCGGGTAGTTGTAGAGCATGATCGGCAGGCCGGCAGCAGCGTCGACGGCTTTTACGTGCAGGGCGATTTCCTGCTGGGTCGGCAGCGCGTAGGGCGGTGTACCGACCAGCAGCGCGTCGGCCTTGATTTCCTTGGCATGCTGGGCAAAGGCCACGGCATCTTCGGTGCGGATCCCTCCGGTGCCGACGATCAGCGGCAGGCGGCCATTGAGTACGTCCTTGGCCTGGGCGGCCAGCTCAACTCGCTCTTGAGGGGTGTGCGCGTAGTATTCGCCTGTGGAACCGCCGATAATGATGCCGTGAACCTTCGAATCGACCAAGTACTCAAGTACTGCAGCGAACGCCACCTTATCGATCGAGCCATCAGCAGCGAGAGGGGTCACTGCAGGAGTGTAGATGCCTTCGAATTTCATGATGCTGCTCCGATTGTTATCACCATAAAACACTCAATACCGGGCTCACCGCCAGGCATTGATTTAATTAGCCAAGCGATGCTGCCTGCTGGACGTTCAGCGAACGTGTTACTGGGGCCAGCATCCAAGCTAGAATCAGGCCGAAAAAAGTATTACCTGCTGCTGCAACACCGAAGAGGCTCAAGAGGTAAGCGGCGACGAACAAACCCCCGCCTGAGCCTAAAAGGAGTAGTTTATGGAAGCCCATAAGCGGTGCACCGTCTGCTGAGAGACTAGGACTTGTCATTGTTCTCTCCTGACAATGGAATTTTTGAGTGTTGACAGCGCGGCTTCGCAAACATGGCGGTCGGGAACCCTCTCAAAAATTCAGGGAGCGATGGTTTTAGGTATGTTGCTCCACTATGATGCATGTCCTTTGAATCTCGGCTTAAGCTTCAATGCCAGCTTTATATTGTCCCCACATGAGATTCAGATTGACGCCAAGGGTTACGAGCGGCTCGGGTGGATTCGCGCAAGGGCCTGGCGACTTCAGCAGAAACTCAATAAGCTCGTTATCCTGCCCCGCAAGCCAGTCAGCCATCAGTTTTCCCGTCGCAGTGCCACGGGTTACCCCCAAGCCGTTGCAGCACAGCACGCCATACACGTTAGGCGCCAACTGACCGAAGTAACCTTCGTGGTTTCGAGACAAAGCGAGTGCACCACCCCAGGTATATTCGAGGCTCACATTGGGAAGCATCGGGAATCGGCGGGTGAACGACTCACGGTGCCGTTTCACGAAGCGCGTGGCGTACTTGCTGTTGCACCTTCCATCCGCGTTGAAGCTGAAGCTATTGCGGATCAGGATGCGATTGTCAGGTGTCCGTCGGACTGTGGTGCCGAAAGGATCGGCTGGGATCACGCCCCAGTAGGGTTTGCCGCCTAGCTCAGCCTGCTCTTCGTCGGACAGGGGGCGGGTGAGGCTCCCATACGTGAACACTGGGAGCATACGGCCTTTCAAGAAACCGAAATGCATGCCAAATGCGTTGTTGCTGAGGATGAGTTTACTGGCTGTGATAGAGCCGCTCTGGTGGCGCAGGACAACCTTTTCCCCGTACTCGACGTCGGTTATCGGGGTGTTTTCATACAGCACTACATTGGCTGGAAGGCATTCCGCTAGCCCTTTGACCAGGGCCGATGGTTGGATGAGTGATGTCCCCGGTGTGAAAAGGGCTTTGCGGTAGAAGCGCGTGCCGATGTGGTGTGGCAATTCATCCGCTTCGATCATCTCGTAAGGTTGGCCCAGCTTGTCAAGGCCACTGCGGTAGGCGTCCAACACTGCTATACCACGGGATTCGACGGCGGCTTGGTATTTGCCACAGTGCTTCATCTGACAGTCGATGTTGAACTGGCCGACCAGTTCTTTCAGAGAGTTCAGACCGAACTGATTAAGCTTCAGAGTGGTCTGTGCGATACCGATGTCGCCAATGTAATCATCCGCACCGATATCGTGCGGCAGGTCGATGGCAAAACCAGCATTGCGACCCGAAGAACCCAACCCCACTTCTTGGGCCTCGATCAGCGCGATTTGATCATCAGGGAAATTCAGTGCGAGTTGTCGGGCAACGGCAAGACCGGTAAAGCCTGCGCCGACTATGGCCCAGCGCACACGGGTAGTGCCCTGATGGGCTGCGTGCACGCGGCGTCCTTTGCTCAAGTGATACCATCCGCAGGTAGCGTCATCCGCTGGTAATGAAGTGATTTTTGTCATTATGGGGATCCTGAAAGGTGGGCTTGAGCAAAACGCCGAAAATGGTAATGGCGCAATCTCAATGAGCGCGCTGAGCGCCGGGCTGATCGCTAGATTTCATACCGGATCTCTTTGGAAGGTGGGTGACCAAAAAAGGCTCTATATGACCGGCTGAAATGGGTGCAGGACACGAAGCCGCAGGCGATCGACACATCGAAGATCGAAGCATTGGAATTCTGTATGAGCCGGCGAGCCTCAGTTATTCTGAGCTGGAAGTAATATTTCTGAGGTGTAGTGCTCAACTGATATTTAAATAGTCTCTGGATTTGTCGGGCTGAAAGGCCAACCAGCTGGCCGATTTGCAATTGGCTTAACGGCTCCTCAAGGTTGGACTCCATCAGCGTGATAACTTCTCGCAGCGGTTTGCTCACCTTATGATGCTGTGGTTTCTGAAAGCTACGATGTTTGCTCTGGTCTGAATCTAGGGTATCTAAGACCGCGTTTGCGAGTCCGCTGCACGCGCCGTAACCTAACCAGCGAATCATCATGTCAAACGCACCATTCGGCGTGGCCGACGTCATTCGGTTTCGGTCTAGTTCCAAAGGTTCTTGGGATACGACGGCGTAGGGCGCGCGTTCAGCCAGAGCAGTGCGTTGCTCGGCATGTATAGCGCATCGGTAGCCATCGAGCAGCCCAGCAACGCCAAGATACCAGGCGCCATTCCATAGGCCGCCAAGGGCGATGGGAAGCTTTGATAGTTTTTTAAGCAACGACGATAGCCAATTGGGTACAGTGCGGGCCGCACGAAGACCGCCACAGATAACTATGAGGTCCAGGTTGGACAGCCGGACGTCTGTGAGCGGCGTATCCGGACGGATTGGAATGCCCAGGTCGCTCATGACTTCAGCATGGTTGTGGCTAAACGTATGCACATGGACAGCACCTGGGCAGATGAGATTGGCGGTTACCAACACATCCAATGCCTGGGTGAAGCAGGGCAACGAAAAATTTTCAAGTAGTAGGAAGCCCACGCGGGATGTCCTGCGCTCGCTGAATGCTTGAGTAATAAAGCCCCAATTGCGATCGGCAAACGTACGGCTGAATTCTCTTGTAATTGTTTTCATTAGGGCACCTAGCAACCCAAGCCCAATGCTTGACTAACGTATTGAATTAAAGCGCTTTGTGGTTAAAGCGGTTGATCATCAGGTCAGCCTCTAGCTTATGATCGCCCCATGACCGAGTCCAACGACATTTGTGCGCTTTTTTGGATAACGTCGCGTTATCGTTCCAAGACCACGGCGTGCTTGGGGCCGCGAGTCATAAATGCCTTCAGCTAAATGGCTTAGCGGTCTGCAGAAAGCGGCTTGGTAAGAATTAGCTATTGGGTTTTCGAGATTTCAAGGTGCGGGCGGCTGGCTTGAGCCTGGTAAAAATGCTCAAACATCTCATTGAGCATGAACGTAGCGCTGACGCCATCGCTACAGGCCATTCTATATTCGTCAAACTGCCATGAGAGGTAGCGCCTGCGCTTTGGGGTTGTGGGTTCGATGGAGAATCTACCGTCACCTTCTATGAGGCACTCATAACCGTCGGTCAGTCCAGCCGCTGCCAGATGATAGGCACCGTTCCATATTCCGCCCAACAACCGGCCCGCTTCAGCGGCGCTGATCAGCTGCTGTGTTAGCGCTAGGTTGGTGTTTAACTTGGTATCAGAGCCGCCTATCAAAATGCTCACCTCATATTCACTGAGGTGGATGCTGCCAAGCGTAGTGTCAGGCGTTATCGAAATGCCTAGGTTACTCATGCAGGATGACTGCAGGCCTACCGTTGTGCATGATACAGCGTCAGTACCGAGTCTTCTTTTGGCTGTTGATAGGGTCTCCATTGTCGCGCTCAATGAGCTGAGGTCAAAGCCGTCCAAGACAATAAGTACAATACTCAAATGCCTGGTTGGTCGGCTGGTGCGCCTATTGATAACGTCATGCATGGCAGTCGGCTTTGCTCAGGTTAAAGGCCAATAATTAGCGTGGCAAGGTGTGCGCCAGTCCTCTGGAGCTGCGTGTTAACATACGGTCGGAGTTAATGGAATGTCCAGAGCGTTGAAAAATATAGTTGACATAACCTTCAGTTATGTCATTGGTAATTTTTGTGGTGGTGTACGGTTATTTTTTGCTGCGTACTATGTGCGGGTAGACGTAAGTGCAGCGGTTGAGAAGGGTTAAAAGAATGTCGCAGAGGCACGTGGATCCAGATACCTTACTTCTCAAGATGCCTTCGCTGCGGGCAGTAAAAGCCTTCGTGGCTGCAGCCAAATACGAGAGCTTCACCCGCGCAGCAGAGGCGCTGTGTGTATCTCAGGCGGCCATCAGCCGACAGATCCGGGAGCTAGAGGAGTACCTCAACGCTCCTTTGTTCGTTCGTGTGGGGCGAACGGTGGAGCTTACGCCTGCAGGGGCCGTGTTTTTCGATGCTTCAAAGATTTCTTTTGTAAACATCGCTCAGGCTGCGGAACGGATCAAAAATGCGCCTATCGATAAACACGTTTTGACAGTGGCCTGTTCCCCCGCGTTTTCAGCACTTTGGCTTTCGAATCACATCAAAGACTTTCGTGCCAAAAATCCGGATATAGAACTCAATCTCATCACGACCCAGAATTTTCACGCGCGAGAGCCTGGCATCGAGCCAGATATCATCATTTCAAAATTCATTGATGTGGGTGAGGGGTATTCGTTACACCCGCTGTGCCATGACATCATTTACCCGGTCTGTTCTCCTGAATACTTGGACCGCAATCCCGGGATTACGACGTTGGAAGGGTTGCGCAGCTCAGAGCTTCTGGACCTGAGCCCTTATGGCCGGTCGGGTGTGGCAGAACACGTTGATTGGAGCGTATGGCTTGCTTTTAAAAACGTAGATATTGATGAGCGAAGCGCGGGGAGTCCGCCGCTTTTTCATGCGAACGACTATAACCTTATTATCAGCATGGCCCTCTCAGGCCAAGGCGTGGCGTTGGGTTGGGATCAGTTAGTCGGGCATATGGTTGAAAGTGGTCGGCTTGTACAGCCGGTCAAAGACCGGGTGACGTTACGCAATAGTCTTCATTACTTGGCCTGTCGTGAGAACGCTATTGCAGGGAATGCTTGTGGGCGTGTTAAAGATTGGATGATGTCTAAATTCTCCTCCTGGAAAGCCAAAGGTGAAACTCATAACCTGTGATTATCAATTCGGCATTGAAAATGTAGCTTGAGCGGTTGCGGGGCGTTGACCTACCCTTTGCAAAAGCTTGACGCCAGGTCACGCCTTCGTTGAATAAGTTTTTCGCCTATTAGCCACGCTACCATACGGCTATTTACAAGAATAATGTTTTAGTCAGTTGTGCCCGTCGATATCGGCACGACGCATGGAGGATAATCATGAATAGCAACGAATCCGTCATTGGCCTGATACAACAGCGCAAGCCTCGGCATGTCCTGCCTCGTGAGCTGTATTTCGACCCTGAAGTATATCGACAGGATCTGGAGCACATCTGGCATAAAGACTGGGTCTTCGCTGGCCATACCTTTGAAATTCCAAAGGCAGGTCAGTACTTCACCCTACAAATCGGCGACTACCCGGTCGCCGTTGTACGGGGCAAGGATGGAGAGGTTCGAGCTTTCCACAACGCGTGTCGGCACCGGGGAGCGAAGGTCTGCGAGCATGCAACTGGCAAGGTGGCCAAACTTGTTTGCCCGTACCACAAGTGGACGTTCGAACTCGATGGTAATTTGATTTACGCTGGTAATATGGGCCCTGAGTTCGACCGTACCCAATATAACCTCAAGCCTGTGCATGTGGAGATCGTCCATACTTACATCTACGTGTGTGTGGCAGAGAATGCACCGGACTTCTCTAGTTTCCGTACAGCGGTTTCACCGTTCATTGCTCCTCACTTTCTAGAAAATGCCAAGGTTGCGTTCGAATCCAATCTCATCGAAAAAGGCAACTGGAAACTGGTATTTGAGAACAACCGTGAGTGCTATCACTGTGATGGCACTCATCCTGAGTTGCTCAATTCCTTCGTGGAGAACCTGTCGGTCGCGGGCGTAGGTGGCAATGATGATCCGGAACTGGTAGCCCACTGGGATCGTTGCGAGGCGGCGGGCATGCCGAGCCGGCTGAACATGGATCCACAGGGCCGTTTCCGCATGACTCGGATTCCGCTCTCCGCCGGCGCTGTCAGTTATACAATGGACGGCAAACCTGCTGTGGCCGGGCGTCTCGACAAGAGCGGCGAACCAGATATTGGTGCCCTGCTGTATTTCAATTACCCATCGACCTGGAACCACTTTCTCGGTGACCATGCATTGAGCTTCCGTGTTCTGCCAATCGGTCCGGGTGAAACCTTGGTGACGACCAAGTGGCTGGTGCCAGCGTCTGCTGTCGAAGGTGTAGATTACGATCTGGATCGCCTCACCAAGGTCTGGCTGGCGACCAACGACCAGGATCGTCGCCTGGTTGAGGGGACCTTTGCCGGGGTCTCGTCTCCGGCGTACGAGCCGGGTCCTTTCTCCGAAAACGCAGAAAATGGTGTCTGCCAGTTCGATGACTGGTACTGCTCGACCATGCTGGAGCGCCTGGAAGGACGTCCACAGTTGAAGTCGGTAGGCTGATGACGACTTGGTCGTTACGGCGCCTGGCAGTCAAGGGTAAAACGCGCTGACAGGCCCTAGACCAAGCGCCCCGACACGTTCGCGGCGTTTGGTCTTTTGTGCTGAACGGCAGGCTCTTGCGGCCATCAACTGGATATTGAGCAGGCGCTGATCGCCCGGTTGAGGTTTTACGCAGTCACGCTCAGTCTTGTCAGCGACATTTAGGTCAGCCAGGGGTAAGGCTAAACACTTGGGCTTGAGATCGCCATAGAGATTACGTTTGAGGTGTTATGCCGGGGATGGGCGCTTAATGGTGTGCGGCCTTACCTTGGATGCAGTCCCTAGGGGCCAGCGGCGCATCTCGGTATGCGAGCATTCTCTGCGTGGTTCGGTGAATTACCAGGTCCTCACGATGTCCGTTTTCGTCGATTTCTCAGAAGACGTTGATGGGAAGCTCTGTAATCAATCTCATCTCGTCGATGTCGACGTAGCGATAGCCACCCGTCGCGCGATGAGTCGACTGCCTGAGTCGGAAGGACATCTCTTTAGCAGGGCCAGACTGAATCACATAGCGGATGTCGAAGTCCCGCTCCCAGTGCTTATTGTTTTTGTCAGCGTCGTAGATATGCCGCGCGGTATAGTAGGGATTAGTGCTGTGAGCATTGTCCATGTTGTCCCCCCTGACGTACCTTGCTATAAATGACAATCCCGGTATTCCTAGTGCTGCGAAGTCATAGTCATAGCGTAGCTGCCAAGAGCGTTCATTTGCTTCGGTGAAGGTGGCATATTGAACGGCGTTACCGATTGTTATGGTTCCACCCATGGTGCCGAAGCCGATCCAGTCCAGGGGTTCATCACCGTTGATCTGCTGATGGGTCAGGGAAAAAGTATGGGCCCCGGTAGCATATGCGGTTGAAAGTGACCATGACGTGTTGTTGATGGGGCCGGCAACGCTCCGCCCGTAATCCAAAGTGCGGTAGATGTTAAAGTCTAATGCAAGGCGCCTGCCTGGGTCGATTGCATAGGTGTATTTCGTGTTGGCGTAGTACTGGTGCCAGGCATCTTCAAGTTGTCCGGCGTAAAGCGTAAATGACAAGCTGTCGTTCTGGTACCGGCCACCAACGAAACTCGCAGAGTCATCAGTACGATCGTTTACGGTTGGATTGATGAACTGCTCGAACAGGTAGCCATTGGCTCCATGTATTTCAATACCGTCGAAGCCTGCTTCCATAGCCCTCGCTGCGGCACGGACGAAATCAGCTTTGATGCCAGCAATTTCCGCGACGGACAAGGCACGCGGCTTACTGGCCTGGACAGGGCCTGGCTGATGGTTTTCATCGTAAGCGTACGCATTGGAATTAGCTGCCAGCTTCGCGCTGGAGGAGACAGGCGCTTCGCCGCTAGGTTGCAAGCTGGTGTGTGAAACACGGCCCACATGCCACAACTGGGCGAAAATGCACCCCTCTGCCTGGTGGACGGCTGCGTTGACCCTTTTCCATCCTTCGACTTGTTCTTGCATATACAAGCCAGGGTTGAACAGGTAACCACGACCTTGCATCGAAACGGGTACACCTTCGGTGATGATCAGCCCCGCACCAGCGCGTTGCTGGTAGTACAACACGGTCAGCTCATCGGGAACCGTCGTTTCAGCGCGTGCGCGCGTCATGGGGGCCATGACGACGCGGTTCTTCAAGTTGAGGCCTGATAAGGGGAAGGGTGTAAAAAGCTTGCTCATTATGGGGTCTCTCGATGGAGCGCTTCGACACGCTGATCGGAACAATATACGGTGTTCATCATTGTCGATAACCATCTTGCGATTCCAAACATTATGGAATTGGAGTCCATAATCGGTTATTGTTTTGCCGGCGTGACGCCTGTAGCCTTCAATGAACGCATGCCCTTGAGTGCATGTTGTCGTCATATTGCGGCCTGCAAAGGGTGAGCTAAATGCCAGGTGTTTATACCGACTTTGACCCCGCGCGCCTGCGCTGTCTTGATCTGAATAAATTAGTCGTATTTATCGCCGTTCATCGTTCGAGCAGCGCGAGCGATGCGGCAGCTACGCTCAGTGTCACCCAACCTGCTATTAGCAATACGCTCAGTGATCTGAGAGATTTTTTTGGTGATGAACTGTTTGTTCGCAGAGGAAAGCGGTTGCACGCTACACCACGCGCTGACGCCATTGCCCGGTATCTTGAGCACTCGCTGATTGAAGAGGTGTTTGGTAGGTTCTCAATTCAATTCAGGTGAGTTCAGCTCAAGCAGATGGCGTCACGACGCGACGCCTGTTGTGAACGCTGGTCAGTACATTTTCTTTTACCAAAAACCTTCAGTTAGAACACCTCCGTGCGCTGTGCATATCGATGCCTACGCGACCATTATGCTCATCGATGAGTCACCGGCGAGGGTGACGCTATCGGAGCGAAGCTGCTGATCAAAGCTCTCAACATCGGCGTACTCCAGGAAAGGCCGCATCTCTCGGTGCTGAAAAACGGCTTCGGCTAGAACGAAAGCCGCCATGGCTCTTGGCAGCTTCGCGAAGGGCATTGGCGAGTTCGCTCCCATGGACTTCATGTCTGATACTGCCGAAAATCGCTCATGCAGTGTTCAACCTAGCCAACGCAGTGGGCTCATGATTCGGCAGCATGGCGGTTACAGCTGGTCGGGGTCGGGCGAGCAGCGGATATAGTGGGACCCTCACCGCCTTTGTTGGCCTCGTTATCTACGTTATCTCGGACGGTTCGTGATTGTTGGCGCGCTGGTGAAGTCTGAGACCTTTACCACGGTGGGTTTCGATCACGGTCGATGAGTTCAACGATCGCAAAACGTTACGCAGATAATTGAGCTGCACCTCAATGCGTTTCGTACCCGGGTCGAAATTGAAGCCCCATACATCCTCAAATATAGTTTGACGGCTGACAATCTTATTGGCGTTGCTAAGCAAAAGAGAGAGAAGCCTGAACGGTGTGGCCTTCATAACGATGCGCGTATGAAGGCAGCTGGCCTCCCGCTTACCAGGGTTCAGATTCAGGTCGGCGTAGGAAAGATTACGCTTGTTCGAAGCTGTGGCTCTCATGCAGTCTATCAATCCCGATACGGTCCAGGTCAATGTTCTTCAAGCGTCTAGCCATTTTTACAGTGTCCTTTACCAGCGCTACAGAAGGCCTGACGCGAGCTCTGAGACAATATCCTGCTGAGCCGCGTGCAGCTATTGAAAAAAATCCTGCGACTAATTCAGTTTCTGAATCGCTTGAGCGCTCATTGAGAGCTGAGGTGGTGTATTCTGGCCACTTGAGATCGACGACGCGCCGTTCCAGGTCGTTCTCGAGGCGGGCCGTCACCGCTGTGTTTCGATAGCGCGATCCGAATCCTTACTCCGAACGGTATATAGTAATAGTTTGAGGGTAGCTTTATGCCGCTACCCTCAATGTTGGCGAAGTCCGTAGGCAAGGAGCTAATCGGTACGCGCTCCGGTTTATAGGTGCGCACACTGATATTGCCCTTACCGTATCAGATGGACAAAAGCTTGATTTCGCGTACTTGAACATCCTCCCATACACGATTCTCCATGTAGGGCTCAGAGGCCAGCCACTGATCCAGGCTTGCGCGCGTCTCAAATGTCAGATGGACGTTAGAGCCAATCATCTTGCCAGCGTTGTCGAGCAGAGCGCCCGCGCTCACGAGCTGGCCCTGAACGGCCAACGCCTTCAGCCGTTCCACGTGATCGTCTCGGCTCTGGATGCGGCGCTCCAAGGCATCGTCGAAGTCATATGCGATAATAGCGAACTGCATGGGGTTTTCTCTCACGAAGGAGGTGCTGGCAGTCCAGCACCTTTAGGTCAGTGCTGCGATTGCGGTTGCAGGTGGTGGGTTGGAACTGAATCAGCAAGCACGGCAGGCCTTGACGACAGGGCTGCGATTGCCGCTATCAAAGCGAGACCTCCTATGAAGCATGCCACCGGAACCCAATCGTCGCCGTTGGACATCAGCGCGTAGCACAGACTTGGCGAGAAGCCGGCAACGATGAAGCTCAGTTGGGTCGCCAGGCCGACGCCGGTGTAGCGCACCCGAATGCTGAACATCTCTGCGTAGAATGATGGCCACAGAGCGTTGGGGGCGCTGTAAAGCACGGACTTCAGTACAATGGTGCTGAAAATGATCAGACCGATGCTTGCGGTGGTGATTGACCACAGGAAGAAGAACACCCCCGCACTACAAGCGAATGCGCCAACCGTAAAAATTGTCTTGCGCCCAATTCGGTCTCCCAGCAAACCGAACAAAGGCTGGCAGATCAAGGCTACTGCTTGGCTCGCTGCAATTGCAGAAAGCATCGACGGGCGGTCGATCCCCTGGTTGTTGGTGGCCCAGGACAGGCCGAAAATCATCACAAGGGAGGAAACCGAGCAGATCAATGCGCAGCAAAAAACAGTGAAGAAAGCGCGACGTTCGTTGCGCATGAGATCGACGACTGGCGGAAGGTCATTTGCTGGCTTGCTCGCTTTGAATTCGGGGCTTTCTTCGACGCCCCGGCGGATGATCCAGGTGATCACGACCATGACTGCGCTGAGCAAGAACGGAACGCGCCATCCCCAGCTCAGAAGCTGCTCTTCACTTAACATGGATAAAGGAATGAAAACCGAGGTGGCGAGAATTGACCCCATAGAGGCGCCATTGATCAACCAGCTGGTGTAAAACCCCTTACTTTTACCCGGAGCATGTTCCATCGTCAGCAAGCTCGCACCCACTTGCTCGCCACCTGCAGAGAACCCTTGCAGCAATCGACAGAATACCAGTAAAGCGGGGGCCCACGCGCCGACTGTTGCATAGGTAGGCAAAAGGCCAATGGTAAACGTGGCGATGCCCATCAACAGCAGTGTCATCATCAGCACTTGCTTGCGGCCCCATTTGTCGCCCAGGTGCCCGCAAACCAATGCGCCGATCGGGCGCGCTATGTAGCCAACCCCAAAGGTGGCAAGTGCAGCAAGGGTTCCCGCCATAGGATCGTTGGAGGGGAAGAACAGGGTACTGAAAACCAGGGCTGCGGCAGAGCCGTAAATAAAGAAATCGTAATACTCGACGACGCTTCCCAGGAAGCTGCCGAAGGCAGCCCTTTGGGCCATGCGCCGATGGCGTGTGGCTTCTGAATGCATGGTGACACCTTTATTGTAATTGTCTTTTTAGGAAACTTAGGTAACTCAGCGACTGCCAAATGGCGCGAGCTGGCTCCCACCGCAGACATGGATGACTTCGGCTGTCACGAATGCGGCGTCTTCGGATGCCAGATATGAAGTTGTTCCAGCGATGTCTTCTGGCGTGGCCAGGCGCCCCAGCGGTGTATTGCTGATTGATCCTTGCGCCATACGCTCAAAGCTCTCGGCATCGCGTCCATCCAGTGTGAAAGCGGAAGGTATGAGGCCGGGTGCGATGGCATTCACCGTGACGTTGTGTTCAGCCAATTCACGGGCCAACGATCGTGTCAGGCCTACCAAGCCAGCCTTGCATGCCACATAAGCTGGAGGGCCGCCTGCGACCCAGCACCGCGAAACCATGTTGATTACCCGACCACTGGCTTGGCGCTGCCAGTAAGGTGCGACGTGCTGGCAGATCAGGGCTGGAGCGCGAAGGTTCACGGCCATCATGTGATCCCACTTCGCTACATCAAAGTCGTAAACAGAGCCTCGATGGTTGACGGCGGCGTTGTTGACCACGACATCGATGCGACCGAACTTCTGACCCGCCTGGTTTACCATCTCACTGATCGAGGAGGGGATGCCAAGATCAGCCTGGACTGCAACTGCAGATTGGCCCGGCGCCAGTTGAAGCTGTTTGAGAAAGCCTTGAGTCGTTTCCAAGTCGATATCGACTGCGGCAATGTTCAACCCATCTTTGGCTAAACGAACGCAGATCGCGCGCCCCAGTTCTCCAGCAGCGCCGGTAACGAGTGCAACCCGGCGATTTTCATTTGTCGTATTCATGGGCACGGTACCTCAAGGCTTGTGTCGGAAGCGACGGTGGTCATTTTCATGTAGCTACGCACCAGATCCCGGTTTCGGGACAGTTTCGATACGTCGGTACGGCTCGAGTCAAAGTCCTCAATCGAAATCCAATCGTCGAAGCCATTTTCCTGGAGCGTTTTCAGCATGGATCGAAGTGGCAGAACCCCCTCATCCGGCGGACACCATTCCCAGCTCCAGCCCTCGCCCGGGGCCTGCGGGACGTATGCGACATTCTTGACCTGCACGTGGGCGAGGTGATCGCCCATCAGATCGAGGGACAGTTGCACATCCTCTCGCCCCTCGATTGCCAGGTTGCCGAGGTCGTAAATTATTCCTAGCTGCTGCGTGGGATAGTGCTCAGCGACTCGCATCGCAAGCGAAGGGCTTGAGCATATGGTTCGCTGGTGGACTTCAAGCGCGAGCTGAATGCCAGCTTTTTCGGCGAGCGGCACAATGGCATCCAGGAAGTGGCGCATCTTGGAATAGCTCACGGCGTACCGCTGATTCTGGTAACCAGGCGCCCAGAGTCGGAGCCGTGCTTGACCCGCTTGCGCCGCGAGGTCGATCAGCAGGCGAGCATTTTCACTATCGCCAACCTCCAGGTAAGGACTAAGGCCGAAAATGTCCAGTCCATGCGACTGGCAGTGACGGTAAATACGATCCACTGCCTTGAGGGTAGGCGCCACTGTGCAGCGATTATTGCTTCGTGCGTCCCATGGCCGCCCGCTATCCAGGCCATCAATATTCGCCACCCGCCATTCCACGCCTTGATAGCCTTCTCGCGCTAAATGCTCCACGAGCTGCTCTGGAAGAAGGTTGGGTAACGAAGCGCTAGAGACGCCTAGGCGCGGCCTTTTTTGTTGTGTCATTTGAACAGCACCTTTATCACACCCTGAACTGATGGAGTGAATCGATGCTAGCTCAAACCCCTGGTTGATTAAATTGATATAAAAGCCACCTTTCATTAACCTGCAGGTTGATAAGGGAGTTATTGTATGAAGCCATCCTCCATCAGCCTGCGTCACTTCAAGGTGTTCCTCGCGGTCGTCAGCTCTGGCAGCCTTGTGACGGCTTCCGAGCTTCTTCACATCACGTTGTCGGCAGTATCTAAAAGCATCAAGGAGCTTGAGCAGGCACTCGATGCCCAATTGCTGGTGCGTGGGCGTAAAGGCATACAACTGACGCAGGCGGGTGAGGCCTTCGGCAAACATGCGTCTCAGACCATGGCCAGCTTCAGGCTGGCTTTGGAGGACGTGAAAGATGCGCCTCAAGCACCACAGATTCTGAAAGTTGGTGCATTACCGACTGCAGCGGGTTACATGCTTGCACCCGTCGTAGAGCAGATGCGTCAGCGATACCCGCACATTCGGGTGCAGGTAGCTTCCGGCATTTATGATTACCTGGTGGGCAAGTTGCGCACGCGTGAGCTCGATTTGATCGTTGGGCGCTTGATCGGACGGGACATGGTGGGTGTAGTGTTCGAGGCACTCTACGAAGAAGATCTGGTGCTTGTGGTACGCAACGGCCATCCGCTCACGCAGCGTCGCCATCTTGACCTTGATGATCTGCGTCCTTTCACGCTCGTCGTATCCCCGCACGGAACCTTGGTGCGTATCAGCGTAGACAATTTTCTACTCTCTAAAGGTGGGGTAGAGGGTTTTCGAATACAGGAGTCTCTGAGTGAGACATTCTCGCGCGTGTACGTGCAGGATTATGATGGAGTCTGGTTCGTTCAGCGGGGTGTGGTCGATCTGGATCTGCGCATGGGGCTGGTCAAGCAGCTACCCTTCAACAGCACGCTTCTTCGAGCTCCGATCGGGCTAACGTCCCCGACAGACCGGCCTTTGTCAGAGGCGGCCACTTTTTTTGCCGACCTGCTGAGGCAGTGGTGTACACAATCTCAACATTAGGCGAATAGGCGGATCACTGACCAATCGGGTTGCCGGGTATCCCACATGGGGTGGGCTGATCATAAACCTAAGCGCTGAAGGCACGTGCCACCAAGGTTGGGCCGGAAACGCTTTCACTCATGGGCGGGCGTCCTTGATCAGAGAGAGCTGATGGTCGAGCGCGGCCTCGTCGCCGCAGAGGATGACGCCGTCTGCAGCCAGTGCGCCGCAGGCGGTAATGGCGCCTTCCTGGGTGAGGGCGCGGCAGGCCGGCAGGTACAGCAGCACCTGAAAGCCTGCCTGGCGTAGCTGCCGGGCGGTGGTCTTGACGCAGTAGTCCAGGGCCAGGCCACCGACGATCACTGCACCAACCTGCTGCACTTTGAGGTATTCGATGACACCTGTGGAGCGCCGCTCGGCCAGGTCGTGGTAGCAGGCACCGTAGGGATGCAGGTCGGGTTCGACGCCTTTCCACACGAAGTAGTCGTAATCGATGGGGGCGGGCAGGCCGGGCAACAGTTCGAAGCCCGGCGTACCTGGCACGCAGTGGCTGACCCAGGTCAGGTCGGCATTGGCCAGCGCCAGGGGTTGCAACATTTGCCCAGGTTCTGTGACCACCCACGCAGCATTGGCTGGGTGCGCGTCCTTGCTGCCCAGGCGCAGGTCGGCGCGTCGGGCCATTGCATTGAGGTCGGCGGCAATTTCATTGCCTTCGGGCACCGGCAATTCCTGTGGGGCATTGGCGGTGAAGCCGTTTTGCGCGTCGACATCGAAACTGGCGATTTTCATGGGGCTCTCCTCGGTAGGCTGGCCATATAATTCACCTGATGGTGGCGGGGCTGGGGCCAGTTGGCGTTTTTGACCTGGACAGCGTGTTGGGCCGCAAGCTGCTGCTGCCGTTCGATCTCAACCTGCTGATATCGATGCATTGTGGCGATGCAGGCGTACCTCGGCCAGGCCGTGAACAACACCTCGCTGCGCAAGCGCCTGGAGCGACTGCGCGAGCTGGCATGGGTGCGCGATACGGCGGAGAAGAATCAGCCGCGGCTCGGCAGGCCGCAGCAGTTGTATCAATATACGCCACAAGGTGATCGGCCGTTCATGTTCGACCGTAGCTTGCTGCCGGAGGGCTCATAGTGTTCAGGCCCCGCACGTTTCACTCGATGGCCAGCGGAGCACGACACAAACCCTGAGCAGCCTGCGCCGCCCAGGGTGATAGAAGGCCTGCCCGTCACGGCGCTTGGTCGGAGCTACCCTTGCTCGGCGTTGGCAGATTTTCAGCCGGTATCCTTTGCGCTGGCTGACACCCTGCAGAGCAGCTGCCACACGCGTCACTTGCGCAACCACCGGTTGCCGACGATCTCAAACGGCGCCACAGGCTGCGCGCGCAGCCGAGCAGCACGAGCGCTACGATGGCGTACTGCACCAGGAGGCTCATGAGGCGGCCCGAACGATGCTGTAGGTCAGCCACGCCATGACGTACGCCACAACGAACATGTAGCCAAACGCCAAACCCACCTGCCGCCAGCTGGCAGTCTCCTTGCGGATCACCGCCAAGGTCGACATGCATTGAGGCGCGAATGCGAACCAGACCATCAGCGACAGCGCGCTGGCCATCGAGATCTGTGCCGACAACACGTGGCCAAGCGACGACACATCCTCGGCGCTGGCCACTGAATACACCGTCGCCAGCGTTGCCACCGCCGTTTCCCTGGCTGCGAAAGCCGGGATCAGTGCCAGGGTAATCTGCCAGTTGAAACCCAGCGGAGCAAAAAGCGGCTGCAGGGCTTTGCCCAGATAGCCCGCCACGCTGTAATCGATAGCGGCTCCGGCTGCACCGGCGGGGGGCGCTGGGAATGTCGAGATGAACCACATGATGACGGTGAGGGCCAGGATCACCCCGGTGAGTTTCTTCAGAAACAGATAACCACGCTCCCACAGTCTCTGGGCCAGGTCCCTTGCGCAGGGCATCCTGTAGGCCGGCAGCTCCATCAGTAGCAGCGGTTGCGCCATGGCCGTGGGCCTCAGGCGCTTGCATACCCAGCCTACGGCCATGGCGCCGACGATCCCCAGCACATACAGCGCAAGCAGTACCAGCCCCTGCAAGCCGAGCACCCCGGCTATGGTCTTGTCGGGTATCACCGCGCCTATCAGAAGGGCATACACCGGCAAGCGTGCCGAGCAAGTCATCAGCGGCGCTACCAGTATGGTTGTGAGCCGGTCGTAACGGTCGCTGATGCTGCGTGCCCCGATGATGCCCGGGATGGCGCAGGCAAAGCTCGACAGCAAAGGGATGAACGAGCGGCCCGACAGGCCCACCCCTCGCATCAGTCGATCGAGTATGAACGCTGCGCGGGGCAGATAACCGGACTCCTCCAAAACGAAAATACAGAAGAACAGCACCAGAATTTGCGGCATGAAACCCAACACGGTGCCCAGGCCACCGATCAACCCGTCGCACAGCAACCCTTGTAGCGGGCCGGCAGGTAGAAGGGTACGGGTCAG
Source organism: Pseudomonas sp. NPDC089743 (assembly GCF_044748785.1). Taxonomy (NCBI): domain Bacteria; kingdom Pseudomonadati; phylum Pseudomonadota; class Gammaproteobacteria; order Pseudomonadales; family Pseudomonadaceae; genus Pseudomonas; species Pseudomonas sp. NPDC089743. The sequence continues at coordinate 153,668 of NZ_JBIVGS010000002.1, read as the reverse complement.
CGTTGCCAGCATGTCGAAACCGTCAGCGATGGCGTCAGTGATGGGTTTACCCACCAGGTAGACGCTTTGAAAAACCACCAGCATGACCGTCAACAGCACTAAAGGGCCCACCAGGGGGTGGATCAGCCATCGGTCAATGGCATCTACGCGTGTATCCCCCACCTGCGGGGTTACCACGCAAGTGGCGAGAATCTGACGAACCCGGGTGTGCAGGTCCTCTTCCATCGGTACCGCTGCAACCTGGTGTTCGCAGGGTGCATCGAGCGCCTTGAGCAGCTCGTCAGCCCCGTCGCGACGAACGGCGATGGTTTGCACGACAGGCGCATTCAGCGCCGCTGAGAGCTTGCGGGTGTCGATGCATATACCGCGCTTGCGCGCAGCATCGGCCATGTTCAAGACCAGGATGATGGGGATGCCGTAACGTTGGACTTCAAGGACGAAACGCAGGTGCAAACGCAGGTTGGTGGCGTCTACGACGCACAGCAGCAAATCGGGGCGAGCCTCGCCGGGGTAGTCGCCCTGAAGCACGCGCAGTGTCACCCGTTCATCGTCGCTTACGGCAGACAGGCTGTAGGTGCCCGGCAAATCGAGAACCCGGCAGGCTCGGCCTGACGCTGTGCGAAGCACGCCCTCTTTGCGCTCGACCGTCGCGCCAGCATAATTCGCCACCTTTTGCCGCGCACCGGTGAGCACGTTGAACAGGGCTGTCTTTCCGCAATTCGGGTTGCCGACCAAGGCTAAGCGGGTCCCGGACATCAGACGGCGACCTCCACCACGATGCGCATGGCTTCATTGCGGCGCAGCGCGAAGCGGGTGCCGGCAACCTGTACCAGAATGGGGTCTGCTCCCCACGGTGCGCGCGCCACTACCGTTACAGGTTCACCGGGGACAAATCCGATATCCTGCAGGCGCTGGCTGAGGCAATCAGAGGTGTCCGCCTTCAGAACCTCGGTGACGAACGCTTTTTGCTGATGCGGCAAATCGCACAGATACATCGAACTACCCATGATGTTAATGATTCGGATTTGCGTTGATGCTATTGGCCGCGCAGGCCAGATACAAGGAATGTGAAGATATCTTCACGAAAGCCAGGCACCTGGTGTATCTGTTTGGGGCGCGAGGCGCAGATGACCTTAATCAACCCTGCTCACAAGGACCTGACCGCATGAAAGCACCCTTGACCTTCTGCCTGCTGGCAGCCATGACCGGCACGGCCCTGGCCGCGCCCCCCGTTTCGCGCCTCGATGAGGTGCTTCAGCGCGGTACGCTCAAGGTCTGCACGACGGGCGACTACAAGCCCTATTCTTCCCTGCGTGCGGACGGCAGCTATGAAGGCATCGACATTGCCATGGCACAGTCCCTGGCCAAGAGCCTCGATGTGAACATTCAGTGGGTCCCCACCACCTGGAAAACCCTGATGCCGGACTTCCTGGGCCAAGGCTGTGACATTGCAGTCGGGGGCATTTCGGTGTCACTGGAGCGGCAGAGGAAGGCATTTTTCAGCGAGTCACTGGGCGTCGACGGCAAGATCCCGCTGGTACGCTGCGCCGATGTGCAGCGTTATCAGACCGTGGCGCAAATCAACCAGCCCCAGGTCAGGGTGATCGAACCCGCTGGTGGCACCAACGAGGCGTTCGCACGGGCGCATCTGGGCCAGGCGAGCGTACGCCTGCACGATAACGTGACGATTTTCGACGAGCTGCTGTCGGGCAAGGCCGATGTGATGATCACTGACGCCAGCGAAGCCCGTTATCAGCAGAAGCTCAAACCCGGGTTGTGCGCGGTCAACCCGGAGCGCGCCATGCAGTACAGCGAAAAAGCCTTCCTGCTGCCTCGCGATGATGTGGCCTGGAAAGGCTACGTCGACCAGTGGTTGCACCTGAGCGTGGCCAACGGCAGCTACGACAGCATCACTGCGCAGTGGCTGGCGGCGCCCTGAGGCTGCCACAACCGCCCGTTTCCAGGCGATTGTGATCGTGCCACGCCCTGCGCCCTCTGCCGGGTCAGGCAGCGGCGGCGAGCTTGGCGCTGGTCTGGCGACGGCGATAGGCACTGTCGCGGCTCGCCAGCCACCAGTACAGCGGCGAAGTGATCAGCAGGCCCACCAGCCAGGACAGGTCGGCGCCGTTGATGTGCTCGGAGATCGGCCCCACGTAGAGCGGCGTGTTCATGAACGGGATCTGCACCACGATACCCACGGCATAGGCGGCCAGCGCCTGCGGGTTGTAGCGCCCGTAGATACCGCCATCGACCTTGAAGATCGACTGGATGTCGTAGTCGCCCTTGTGAATCACATAGAAGTCGATCAGGTTGATCGCAGTCCACGGCACCAGCACCACCAGCAACACCAGCACCATGTCGACGAAGTGGCCGATGAAGTCCGCTGAGGCAAACACTGCCACTACGCAGCAGGCCGCCAGCACGATCAGCGACAGTACCGCACGGCTCTTGGCGGTGGGGATCCAGCGGTAGGCGAAGGTCTGGATCAGGGTGATGATCGACAGCACTGCGCCGTAGAGGTTGAGCGCGTTGTGGCTGATCACGCTGAGCAGGAACAGCACCAGCATGATCGGGCCGAGGGTGCCGGTGGCGAGCTTGACCGCATCCATGGTGTCCATGCCGGCGGGGATCGCCAGCACCGCTACGGCGCCGAAGATGAACGACAGGCTCGAGCCCAGCGCCGACCCCAAGTAGGTGGTCCAGAAGGTCGAAGATACCTTCACGTCAGCCGGCAGGTATCGCGAGTAGTCCGACACGTACGGGGCGAAGGCGATCTGCCACAGCGCCGCCAGCGACACGGTGGCCAGCCAGCCGGCCAGGTTGAAGCCGCCGCGGGTCAGGAAATCGTCGCTCTGCACGTGGCTGAAGATGTAGCCGAAGCCGACCACGATGCCGATGCCCAGGACCCAGGTGCCGATGCGGTTGAGCACGTGGATGAAGCGATAGCCGATGATGCCGATGATTCCCGAGCCCAGCGCGCCGATGACGATACCCACCGGTACCGGCACGCTGTCTACCACGCCATGCAGCGATTTGCCGGCCAGGACGATGTTGGAGGCGAAAAAGCCGATGTACATCACCCCGGCGATCACCACCACCAGCAGTGCCCCGAGCGAGCCGAACTGGGCGCGGCTCTGGATCATCTGTGGGATGCCCATTTGCGGGCCCTGCGCTGAGTGCAGTGCCATCAACACGCCGCCGACCAGGTGGCCGACCAGAATGGCGACGATGCCCCACAGCAGGTTCAGGTGAAACAGCTGCACGCCGAGCGCGCCGGTGACGATGGGCAGCGGCGCGATGTTGCCGCCGAACCACAGCGTGAACAGATCCCTTACCTTTCCATGGCGGTCTTGTGGCGGCACGTAGCCGATCGTGTGTTTTTCTATGAGGGGTGCCGAATTGGCTGCACTGGTCATGACTGACTCCAAGGCAAGGTGGGGCATCGGGTGCTGCCCGGGTGCGTGCCGGCGAAGGGCGACGCGTTCTTGTTGGAGCGATGATGCGGGGAGCGGGGGGAAGGAGAAATTAGTAAATATGTGCCCATAAGCCTTAAAAAACCTAAGGCTGACAAAAGGTTAAGAGGCCAGTGGTAGCAAAGAGCGCGCCACCGGGCTGGAAGGCGCGGGCTTGGCCGGTTCGGGCAGGTATGCGTGCATACGGGTGGGCGGTGTTGGTGCGAACTGCCCGATTGCAGTGCGCCCGGTTACATCGGCAGTATCCGGTCCTGAATCACCTCTTTCATCACCAGGGTCGAACTCAAGCGCTTGACGTTGGGGATGCTGGTCAGTTGTTCGTCATACAGTTTCTGAAAGGCCGGCAGGTCTTTTGCCACGATATGCAGCAGGTAGTCCGGATCACCGAACAGCCGCTGCGCCTCGACGATCTGCGGTATTTCGCCCAGAGCCGCCTCAAAATCCGCCACTGGCTGACGGGTGACTTCGCGCAACGTGACGAACACCAGCGCGGCGAAGTTCAGCCCCAACGCGCTGGGTGCCAGGCGTGCGTGGTAACCGAGGATCGCCCCTGATTCCTCCAGCGCTTTTAGCCGCCGATGGCAAGGTGACAGGCTCAGCCCCACGCGATCGGCCAACTCGGTAACCGACAAACGACCATCTTTTTGCAGCTCGGCAAGTATCTTGCGGTCTGTCCTGTCCACGGGGAAAAATCTTCCACTAATGAGGCGTTGAAAGGGAATATACGAAAGATAATGCCCCGTTGGAATCCGTACGCTTTCTTCACTCCAAATCCAGTGAAGGAAGTCTGAAGTGTCAATCAATGTGCTGGCGGCGTTCTGGGCCGTGTCATTGCTGTTCGTGATCACCCCCGGTGCAGACTGGGCTTACGCTATCTCGGCCGGCATGCGCGGGCGCTGGGTGATGCCAGCGGTGGCCGGCATGCTGTCCGGCCATTTTCTGGCAACCCTGATCGTTGCGGCTGGCGTGGGGAGCCTGGTTGTCGGGAACCCGCAGGCGTTGTTGTTGCTGACCTTGGCGGGTTGCACCTACCTGCTCTGGCTGGGCGGCAACCTGTTGCTGAGCCCGGCGGTGCCACAAGGAGGGCCGAGTGATTCAAGCGATAGCGGCTCGCGCTGGGCGTTCAGAGGCTTTTGCGTGAGCGGGCTCAACCCCAAGGTATTCCTGTTGTTCCTGGCCTTGCTGCCGCAATTCACGGACCCTCAGTCGAGTTGGCCGGTTTCTGTACAGATCCTGCTGCTGGGGCTGGTCCATCTGTGCAGCTCGCTGGTGATCTATCTGCTGGTAGGTTATGGCGCCAAAGCCGTCCTGAGTACCCGGCCGGAGGCGGCGAAGAGGGTGGGGCGGTTATCGGGAGCGGCGATGATCCTGGTGGCGCTGGGGTTGATGGTGGGGCAATTCGGCTGAGGGGCCAGTGACTAACGGCGAGTAGCGGGGAACGAACTGTTTATTGCACATCTCTTATCTTCAGATGGATGGCAATGTGCCCGGGACTTCCCAGAGATGAAACCGCTTCAACGACACGAAACCCCAAAGCCGCTACCGCACTTTCTGCTCAATGGCGGTGCCATCGGCACACGGCTGCAGACGATGGACTGGAGCGATTCACCGCTCGGCCCGCCGCAATCATGGTCGCCCCACCTGCAGGCGGTGATGGCCACGTTATTGCCGGCCCAGGCCCAGTTCGTGCTGTTCTGGGGGGAGGCTTTTGCAGCGCTTTACAACGACGCCTACGCGCCGACCATTGGCAGCAAGCATCCCCACGCTTTAGGGCGCCCAGCCCAGGAATACTGGCGCGAACTGTGGCATGACCTCGAACCGTTGCTGCGTGGCGTGCGAGAGACTGGCCAGACCTTTTCGGCCAAGGATCGCCCCTTTTATATAGAGCGCCACGGATCGGGCGAAACGGTGTACTTCGACGTGTCGTATTCCGCAGTGCGTGAGGCCGATGGCAGTGTCGGCGGGGTGCTGTGCCTGGTCACCGAGACCACCGAGCGGGTACGCTTGCAGCAGAATCAGGCGTTTTTGCTGGAGTTGAGCCGCACGTTGCCTGGGCTGGGTGAAGCCGATCGCATCGAAGCCTACGTGGTGAGCCGCCTGGCTGAGCACCTGGGTGCGACGCAGGTCTGTTTCGCTGAGGATCAGGGCGACGGCGTAGGGTTCAAGGTTGCGCACGACTGGGCTGATGGCGTCCCATCGCTGGTCGGGCAACACCGCTACGCGCGCTACGGCGCGGCGCTGCATGAGCAACTGGCGGCAGGCCAGGTGGTGCAGCAAGCGTATGACAGTGCAACGTCACCTCTGAGCGGCCTGTGCTCGACGCTGCATGTGCCGGTGCTGCGTGGCGGTCGCCTGGAAGCCATGCTCGGCGTGCATTGTCATGGCCCGCGCCAGTGGCTTGAAGAGGAATGCCGCTTGGTGGAGGAGACGGCCAAGCAAGGCTGGGCGGCCATCACCCATGCCCGCGCAGAACGCGCGCTGCACCTGCTCAACGACAGCCTGGAGGAGCGCGTCACGGCGGCACTCGCCCAGCGTGAGGCCGCGATGCTGCAGTTGCACGAAGCGCATAAGCTGGAAATGATCGGGCAACTGACTGGCGGTATTGCCCATGACTTGAACAACATGCTCACGCCTATCATCGGCTCTTTCGAACTGCTGCGCCGGCACCCACAGTCCGACCGTGCCCCGCGCCTGATCGATGGGGGGCTGCAGGCTGCCGAACGGGCACGCAATCTGGTCGCGCGCTTGCTCAGCTTCGCCCGTCGGCAAACCCTCAAGCCCCAGGCAGTTTCGCTGGCCGCTCTGGTAGAGGACATGCACGAGATGCTGGCCCGATCACTGGGGCCGACCATCGCGGTGAGCGTGCAGATTGACCCGGCTTTGCCTGCGGTGGTCGTAGACCCTCATCAACTTGAGCTGGCGCTGCTGAACCTGGCGGTCAACGCACGCGACGCCATGCTCGAAGGTGGCGCCCTGAGCATCTGCGCCGGGCTTGAGGGCGAGGGCCCCGAAAGGCCAGCGGCTCTGGCGGCGGGACGGATGGTGTGGCTGCAGGTTCGCGACAGTGGCAGCGGCATGGATGAAGATCAGTTGCGCCGTTGCGTCGAACCGTTCTACTCCAGCAAAGGCGTCGGCAAGGGCACCGGCCTTGGCCTGCCGATGGTTCAGGGGCTGGCCGTACAGTCCGGTGGCGGCTTCGAGATACGCTCGCAGCAAGGGCAGGGTACGGTTGCCACGTTGTGGCTGCCGAGCAGCGATGGGGTTGCGGTGTGTCGTGACAGTGAACGGGCAGAGGTGCCGCTGGCAGACCCTGCGCGTCGCGTGCTGCTGGTGGACGACGAAGAGATCGTGCGCCATGCCACAGCCTTGCAGTTGCGCGACCTGGGTTATCAGGTGACCGAAGCGGCCAGTGCCGCTGCAGCGTGGCAGTTGGTAGAAAAGGGCTGGTGGCCTGATGTTCTGGTGACCGATCATGTCATGGCGGATATGACCGGGGTGCGGTTCGCTCAACGGATGCGCGAGCGCCAGGCTGACCTGCCCGTGCTGATCATAACCGGCTATGCCAACCTGACACCGCGCGAACTCAAGGGCTTCGAGGTGTTGCGCAAGCCGTATCGGCGCGCAGAACTGGCGCAGAGTGTGGCGCGCCTGCTTACCGGCAGGCCTTGACGGTCTTCAAGGCGCCAGCACCTTGCCAAGCAACTGGCATACTTGCTCGGCCGAGTACGGCTTTGCCAGAAAGGTGAACCCTTCGTGGCCGCCTTCGGCAATCGCGTCGCTGTAGCCGGAGGTGAGGATCACCGGCAATTGCGGGCGCTGGCGGCGTAGCTCGCGGGCCAGGGCCAGGCCGCCCATACCGGGCATGACCACATCGGAAAATACCGCATCGAAGTCGCCTGCCGGCCCTGCCAGCTCCACCAGGGCGTGTTCCGCTGAGTTCACCCAGCAGATTCGGTACCCGTGGTCTTCGAGGATCTGCGCGGTGAAATTGCCCAGATCGGGGTTGTCTTCCACCACCAGTATCCGCCGCCGCGCACCGTTCACCTGAGGGGCGCTGAACTCGGCGGCCCTATCGGCGTACTCGGCAGGCGGTTCCTCTTGCGGCAGGTACAGGGTAAAGGTCGTCCCCTGGCCCGGGACGCTGGCAACCTCCACATCCCCCCCGGATTGCTTGGCAAAACCGAACACCTGCGATAGCCCGAGCCCCGTGCCTTCCCCGGGTGCCTTGGTGGTGAAGAACGGGTCGAAGATGCGCTCGAGCAGTTCATCCGGGATGCCAGCACCGCTGTCCACCACTGAGATGGCGGCGAACGGCCCGTCTTGTGCCTGCTGGTCGCGCAGGCCAGGCATGCGTTGGTTGGGCAGCAGGCGCAAATGCAAGGTGCCTTCGCCGGCCATGGCATCACGGCCATTGAGCATCAGGTTGATCACCGCGGTTTCCAGTTGGCTGAGGTCGGCGCGGATGTGGCATGGCGTCGGCGGCAACTCCAGTGCTACCTGGATCCGCGCCCCCGTGGCGGTATCGAGCATGTCGGCCATGGCCTGCAGGCGCGCCCCGGCTTCGAATAGCTGGGGGCTCAATGCCTGACGGCGGGCAAAGGCCAGCAACTGGCCTGTCAGCTTGGCGCCGCGGTCGACAGTGTCGGCCATGGTCTTGAGGTAGCGTTCGCGGCGGCTTGGCTCGAGGTTGGGGCGCTGCAGGAAGTGCAGCGACGAGCGGATGATGGTGAGCAGGTTGTTGAAGTCATGGGCGACGCCACCGGTCAGCTGGCCAATGGCTTCGAGCTTCTGGGCCTGGCGGAGCACGGCCTCGGTATGCAGCAGTTGGGTAGTGCGTTCTTCGACGCGGTGTTCCAGGGTGGCGTTGAGCGATTCGAGCGCAGCCAGCGCCTCCCGCACTTCGGCGTGGGACTGGACCCGCTGGATATGCGCCCAGCAACGCTCTGTCACTTCCCCGATCAGCGCCTGTTCGTAGCCCGTCCACCGCCGTGGCATTTTATCGTGGATGGCCATCAGCGCGGTGAGTCGGCCGTCCTTGACCAATGGCATGCAGATGGTGGCGGTAATGCCGATGGCCTGGAAGGTGGCAGCTTCGTCACTGGCCAACTCGTTCAGGTTGTCGTTGATCACCAGCGGCAGGCCGTTGCGCAGTTGGTTGACCGCCAGGCGGCCGAAGTCAGCCAGGCGGTACTGGCCCAACAGCCGTGGGGAACCGGGGGCGACAGCGTCGCCGCAGATCGTGAAGCCATCTTGGTCGGCATCCATCACGGCATAGGCGCAACTGGACAGCTGCAGGTGCTCCACCAGCATGCCGGTGGTGATGGCCATTACCCGGTCCGGATCGGTGGCATTCGCCACGGCCCGCCCCAGGTCGTCAAGAAATGCCAGCCGCTGGTTGGTGACCACACTGCTGGTCGTCTCGGTGACCGTGTCGAGCATGCCCACCACTTCGCCGTTCTGGTCACGAATGGGGCTGTAGCAGAAGGTGAAGTAAGCACGCTCCGGGCCGCCGTTGCGGTCGATGGTCAGCGGGAAGTCTTCGATATAGATGGCTTCGCCGCCCAGGGCGCGTTCGGCCATGGCCGAGATGTCGGCCCAGGCTTCTTGCCACACTTCGCGAAACGGCTTGCCCAGCGCACCGGGTTTTTTGCCAAGGATTGGCAAGAACGCGTCGTTGTGCAGGGTAAGCAGGTCGGGGCCCCAGAGAATCGCCTGAGGAAAGCGCGAGGCCAGGCACAGGGCCACGGTGGTCTTGAGTACGTCAGGCCAGGTCTCGATCGGGCCCAGGGAGGTCGTGGTCCAGTCGTGATTGCGAATGCGCTCGGCCATCAGCCCGCCGCCGTCCAGCCATTTAGCCATGTGTGCTCCGCCCATCCTTTTGCCGGGGATGCCAAGGGTGCACCGAGCATAACCGATTGGCGAGGGCTTTATGCTGTCTATGTCGGTGATCAGGCCGCAGCGAGGTCAACGAATGAAGTGCACCTTGCCGGTGTCGTCATTGCCCATGTAGATCCCATACACCCCAGCCTGCCGCTCGAGGATGTAACGCTCGAGAATCTGCCGTATCGCCGGATAGTAGATCTCGTCCCAAGGGATCTGGTCGGGTTCGAAGAACGTGTAGGCCAGCGTTTCTGGCCCGTACTGGCCGGTCTCCTCGGTGGCGATCGCGCGAAAGATGATGTACACCTCGCTGATTGTCGGCACGCTGAAGATCGAGTAGGGCGAGACGATTTCGGCACGCACGCCGCTTTCTTCCCACACCTCACGCAGCGCTGCCTGCTCGGTGGTTTCGCCCGCTTCCATGAACCCGGCCGGCAGCGTCCAGGTGCCGGGGCGCGGCGGGATCGCCCGCTGGCACAGCAGGTACTTGCCATCGCGTTCGATGATGCAGCCGGCGATGATCTTCGGGTTGATGTAGTGGACATAGCCGCACCCGGTACAGTGCAGGCGCTCATGGGTGTCGCCATGGGGAACGCCCCGGGCCAGTTCTGTGGTGCAGTGCGGGCAGTAGCGCGGGGCGTTGGGCATGGTCAGCGGCCTATGCGGGGTTCGATGCGGGGTTCCTTGAGGGCCAGAGGCTCGACCATGTCGCGCACCTTGGTGTTGTCGTCCTGCTTCTGGCGCAGGTAGTCCAGGGCCACCTTGGCGGCGGCGCGCACATGGTCGACCGAGGCCTGGTGGGCCACCAGCGGGTCGCCACTCTTGATGGCGTCGACGATCTTTTCCATTTCAAGGTTGCTGGCGCCGCGGCGGTTCTGCTGCGACACCGAGGTGGCGCGCAGGTAGCTGATGCGCGCCTGCAACTGGCGCAGCTGCTGCGCTGCGACCTGGTTGCCGGAGCCTTCGAGCAGCACCTCGTAGAAGCCTTGGACAGAGTCCAGCACCTGCTGCAGCTCGCCTTCCTCGAGTGCCTCGCGGTTGACCTCCAGCGCCCGTTCCAGGGCCCGGATGTCCTTGGCTTTGGCATTGAGGGTGAACAGCTGCACGATCAGGCCTTCGAGTACACAGCGCAGCTCGTAGATATCGCGGGCGTCTTCCAGGGTGATGATGGCCACGCGTGGCCCCTTGGCATCGGCGAATTCCACCAGGCCTTCGGACTCCAGGTGACGCAGGGCTTCACGCACCGAGGTACGGCTGACACCAAGGCGGTCGCAGAGGTCGCGCTCGACCAGGCGATCGCCGGGGAGCAGGTGGAAATTCATGATCGCGCCGCGCAGCTTGTCGAGCACGATTTCACGCAGTGTTACGGGGTTGCGGTTGACCTTGAAGCTGTCGTCGAGTGGCTGGCGTTTCATCAGGTGCGCTCTTTATGAGGCTGTTTCGCCAACATCGCGGAACACCCCGAACCGAGGTGCTCCCTGCAGTGGTTCGAACAGCCCGTTGTTAACGGGTTGACTCCGCATCGGCTTCGGCGAACGCTTCGCGGGCCAGGCGGAAACTGTCCACCGCCGCGGGTACGCCGCAATAAATGCCGACCTGGAGCAGGATCTCGCGAATCTGTTCACGGCTCAGGCCATTACGCAAGGCGCCGCGAATATGGAGCTTGAGCTCGTGGGGCCGGTTGAGCGCGGAAATCATGGCCAAGTTTATCATGCTGCGCTCTTTGAGCGACAAGCCATCGCGGCCCCAGACGTGGCCCCAGCAGTACTCGGTAACCAGCTCCTGCAAAGGCTTGGTGAAGTCGTCGGCGTTCTGGATCGAGCGGTTCACGTAGTCCTCGCCCAGCACCTGGGTACGGATCTGCAAGCCTTTTTCGTACTTTTCGTTGCTCATCGTCTGGCTCCGAATCAAAAGAGGGGCCGCAACCAAGGGTGAGAGGGTCGCGCGGCCCCTGAAAAAAGAACTGTCGGAGCCGCTTTGCGGCCCCGAGGGCATCAGCCCAGCGGGGGCAGGGCGCCCAGTTTGCCTTTGTGGTAGACCATCGGGGTCACCGGGTCGGCGGGCAGCACCAGGTTCTTCACCGCGCCGACGATGATCGCGTGATCGCCGCCGTCATACTCGCGCCACAACTCGCACTCGATGATCGCCGTGGCCTTGCTCAGCAACGGGTTGCCCAGCTCGCTCAGGTGCCACTCGATGCCTTTGGCCTTGTCCTTGCCCTTGCCGGCGAAGGCGTAAGCCTCGGCAGTCTGCTCGGCGGACAGCAGGTGGATCGCGAACTGCTTGCTGTCGCGCAGGATCGGGTAAGTGTCAGAGGCGTAGTTGGGGCAGAACAGCACCAGCGCCGGGTCGATCGACAGCGCACTGAATGCGCTGGCGGTGATGCCGACAATGCCGCCGTCGGCGTCCAGCGTGGTGACCACCGTGACCCCTGACGGGAAGGAGCCCATCACGTCTTTGTAGATGCCTGGTTCGATCATCGTGTATTACCTCTTAGCGCATCACAAACGGGTCGGGCATCGGCGCGGTGGACAGGTTGATCCACACGGTCTTCAGCTCGGTATAGGCCAGCACCGAATCGATGCCGCTTTCACGGCCGTAGCCGCTGTTCTTGAAACCGCCGATCGGCGCCATGGCCGACACGGCGCGGTACGTATTGACCCAGATGATCCCCGAACGCACGTCACGGGCCAGGCGGTGGGCGCGGCCCAGGTCGCGCGTCCAGATGCCGGCAGCGAGGCCGAACTGCGAGTCGTTGGCGATGGCAAGGGCCTCTTCCTCGGTCTTGAAGCGGATGACCGCGGCGACCGGGCCGAACACTTCTTCCTGCATGATGGTCATCGAGTTGCTGTCGCACTCGAACAGCGTCGGTTCGTAGAACCAGCCTTCGCCCTCGACGTCGGCACGTTTGCCGCCCATGTGCAGCGTGGCGCCTTCGGCCTTGGCCGCAGCAACCAGGCTTTCGACCACGGCCAGTTGCTGGGCAGTGGCCATCGGGCCCATTTCGCTGGCGTCGTCCTGGGGGTTACCGATGCGGATGCGCTTGGCCCGCTCGATCAGGCGGGCGACGAATTCGTCGAAGATTTCGTCCTGCACCAGCAGGCGCGAACCTGCCACGCAGCTTTGCCCGGAGGCCGCGTAGATGCCGGCCACTGCGCCGTTGATGGCACTGTCCAGGTCAGCGTCGGCGAAAATGATGTTCGGCGACTTGCCGCCCAGCTCAAGCGACAGCTTGGCGAAGTTCTCGGCGCTGCTGCGCACCACGTGGCGAGCGGTGGCGGCGCCGCCGGTGAAGGCGATCTTGCGCACCAGCGGGTGGCGCGTCAGTGCCGCGCCGGTGCTGGGGCCGTAGCCGGTGACCACATTGACCACGCCGGCAGGGAAGCCCGCTTCCAGGGCCAGGCGCGCCAGCTCGAGGATGGTCGCCGAGGCATGCTCGGAAGGCTTGAGCACGATGGTGTTGCCAGCGGCCAGGGCGGGCGCCAGTTTGATCGCGGTGAGGTACAGGGGGCTGTTCCACGGGATGATCCCGGCCACCACGCCGATCGGCTCGTGCACGGTGTAGGCGAACAGGTCCGGCTTGTCCAGCGGCAGGGTGCCGCCCTCGAGCTTGTCGGCGAGGCCCGCGGTGTAATGGAAGAACTCTGGCAGGTAGCCGACCTGGCCCCGGGTTTCGCGGATCAGCTTGCCGTTGTCACGGCTTTCCAGCTGAGCCAGGTGTTCTTTGTTTTCGGCGATCAGGTCACCCAGCTTGCGCAGGAGCTTGCCCCGCGCGGTGGCGGTGATGCTGCGCCAGGCTTTGCTGTCGAACGCACGCTGGGCAGCCTGAACGGCCAGCTCCACATCGGCTTCATCAGCGTCGGGCAGTTGCGCCCAGGGCTGGGCGGTGGCCGGGTTGAGGCTATCGAAGGTCTTGCCGCTCTGGGCATCGAGCCATTGGCCGTCGATGCACATCTGGAAACGAACGAGGGTCATGCAACAATCCCCTTGGCGGATTCGGTGAGGGTGCGGGCCTGGCTGAGGAAATCCAGCAGCATCTTGTTGACTTCACGGGGGGCCTCCACCGGCATCATATGACGTTGCTCGGCGAGGACCACACTTTGCGCGCCAGGTATGCTGGCAGCGAGCTGGCGGGTCATGGCCGGGGTGGAGCCCGTGTCGAGTTCGCCGGTGGCGATCAGTGTCGGTACCTGGATGCTGCCCAGATCAGCGGCGCGGTACATGTCCTGGGTGGCGAACAGCGAGTAAGTGGTGTGGTAGCCCTGCGGGTCGTTGCTCGCCAGCACCTGGCGAATCGCGGCGACCTGCGCCGGGTTGGCTGCCTTGTACTCCCGGCTGAACCAGCGGTCGAGCGCGGCGTCGACGTTGGCGTCGGGGCCTTGCTGGGCCGCCTGGGCTGCGCGTGCGATGACGCCGGCGCTCTGTTCCGGGCTGCGGTTGAACACGCTGTTGAGCACCACCAGCGCAGACAAACGCTGCGGGTAGTTCAGGGCAAAGGCGCGTGCGACCAGGCCACCCATGGAGAAGCCGATCACGGTCGCCTGGGCGATCTGCAGATGGTCGAGCAGTTCTGCCAGCTGGTCGGCGTAGCCTTCCAGGCCGGTATCGGCGGCAGGCAGTGCGCTCTGGCCATGGCCGAGCATGTCGTAGGCAATGACGCGGTAGTCGTTGGCCAGGCCCACGAACTGCCCGCCCCACATTTCCTTGTTCAGGCCCACGCCGTGGATCAGCACCACGGGTTGGCCCTGGCCTTGGGCCAGGTAACTGGTCCCGGCCGGTGTACGTTCAGCGACAGGCTGAATCATGGAGGGCGCTCCTTGAAGGTCGGGCGCGGCGGGTAAGCACGCCACGCCCCGGCCCGTCTTGGTTGTTGTTATTGAGCGTTGGCTTTTTCGGCTGCCAGTTCTTCCAGGTCGATGTAACGGTTGCCGATGCGCGGGTGCAGGCGGCCGCCGTCGGCCGCGCCCAGTACCACGACGATTTCGTCGGCACGCGGGGCGTCTTCGATCTGCATTTCCAGGGTGATGTAGTGCGAGCGCAGGCCTTCGTCGTCTTTCTGCATCATCGGGATCTGGATCGAGGTGCCGGGGCCGCCGCGCTTGTTGGTGAAGCTCAGGTAGCTCTTGGCTTGTACAGCTTCGCGGTAGTGGTTGCCGAAGCGCAGGGTGTGGATCACCGCCGAAGCGTGTTCGATCTCGCCATCGGCGCCGACCACGGCAGCTTTACCGTAGGCTTCGATCTTGTCGGCACCGCCAATGGCAGCGGTGAGGCGCTCGACCATCAGCGCACCCAGCTCGGAGCAGTTGGCGCGGATTTCCGGCTTGAGGTCTTCAACGAAGCCGCGGCCGGCCCATGGGTTCTTGATCACCACGGCCAGGCCGACCATGGTCACCGGCTTGTCGGTGGCCTTGCCGCCTTCGATGCGGGTCTCTTCGGAGTAGGTGACGATCTTGCGGATTTCGAAACTCATGAGGGGCTCCTGGTGAGGGTTATCAGCTCTTGTTGTCTGATGGTATACCATAATATTTGTTGTGCAAGAGCCCGCTGAAAATTTCTCCAAGCAGGAGACGAAAGGCGGCGGCAAGCGGCAAGCCGCAAGCCGCAAGCCGCAAGCTGCAAGCTGCAAGCGCCGAGCTCACGGCCGAGCACGTACGCTGTTGCTTGAAGCTTGAAGCTTGAAGCTTGAAGCTTGAAGCTTGAAGCTTGAAGCTTGAAGCTTGAAGCTTGAAGCTTGAAGCTTGAAGCTTGCAACTTGCAGCTTGCAGCTAAAAAAACGCCCGCGCCCGAGGGCCATGGCGGCCTCGGGAAGCGGGCTAATCCAGCAACGCTTTCAGGTAAGGGAAATTCAGGCGAACGCCGGCACCACTTCCTTGATGAACAGCTCGAGTGACTTCTTCTTCTCGGCGTGGGGCAGGCTGTTGTCGCACCAGAAGCTGAACTCGTCGACGCCCAGTTCCTGGTAGTACTTGATGCGCGCGATGATTTCTTCCGGCGTACCGATCATGGTGTTCTTGCGGATGTTTTCCAACGCGAAGGCCGGCACCTCGGCGAACTTCGACTCCGGGCTCGGCTCCAGGAAGCCGTTGACCGGGACCGTCTTGTTGCCAAACCAGGCATCGAAGGTGCGGTAGAAGCGCGAGATGGCCTGGGCGCCGACTTTCCAGCCCTCGGGCTCCGACGGGCTGTGCACGTGGGTGTGGCGCAGCACCATCAGTTGCGGGCGCGGTACCTCGGGGTTGTTGTCCAGCGCAGCCTGGAACTTGTTTTTCAGGTCCAGTACTTCTTCATCACCCTTCATCAACGGGGTGACCATCACGTTGCAACCGTTTTTCACCGCAAAGTTGTGTGAGTCCGGGTCGCGCGCAGCGATCCACATCGGCGGCATGCCATGCTGCACCGGCTTGGGCACGCTGGTGGAGGTCGGGAAATTGTAGACCTCGCCTTCATGGGCGTAGTCGCCTTCCCACAGTTTGCGTACCGCCGGCACCATTTCGCGCAGGGCCTTGCCGCCGTCGGTGGCCGGCATGCCATTGGCCATGCGGTCGAACTCGAACTGGTAGGCGCCGCGGGCCAGGCCCACTTCCATGCGACCGTTGCTGATCACGTCGAGCAGGGCGCACTCGCCGGCCACGCGGATCGGGTTCCAGAAAGGCGCAATGATGGTGCCGGCGCCCAGACGGATCTTTTCGGTGCGCGCGGCCAGGTAGGCCAGCAGCGGCATCGGGCTGGGCGAAATGGTGTATTCCATGGCGTGGTGTTCGCCGATCCATACGGTGCTGAAACCGCCGTTTTCGGCCATCAGGGTCAGTTCGGTGAGGTCCTCGAACAGCTGGCGGTGGCTGACCTGTTCATCCCAACGTTCCATGTGTACGAACAACGAAAATTTCATGGGGCATTCCTCGCAGCTTGAAAGTCTCGCCTGGCGTGCCAGGCGTCAGTAATAACGTCAGGCGCCTCAGGCGAAGGCGGGCAGGCTGGCCATTTTGCCGCGGCAGTAGACCATCGGCCGTGGTGCCTGCTCGGGAACGATCAGGTTGTGCACCTTGCCGACCATGATCGCGTGGTCGCCACCTTCATATTCACGCCACAACTCGCATTCGATCACCGCAGTGGCCCCTGCCAGCACCGGGTTGCCCAGTTCGCTCAGGGTCCACTCGATGCCCGCAGCCTTGTCCTTGCCTTTCTTGGCGAAGGCGTAGGCTTCAGCTTGCTGTTCGCCAGAGAGCAGGTGAATGGCAAAGCGCTTGTTCTTGATCAATACCGGGTAGGAATCGGAACTGTAGTTGGGGCAGAACAGCACCAGCGGCGGATCCATCGACAGGGAGGAAAAGGCGCTGGCGGTCAGGCCGACGATCGAGCCGTCGTCGTCCAGTGTGGTGATGACGGTGACGCCTGAGGGGAAGGAGCCCAGGACGTTCTTGTAGACGGTTGCGTCGATCATGGCGTGTACCTCGAAAGGGGGTAGCGGTGAGCCGCTTTTTATCGTTGATGTGTCTGATGGTATACCGTAATACTCGTTTTGCAAGCGGAATTTTCAGGGCTGGGTAAAACACGATGAATGGCTAAAAGCCGCATGAAATGGGGCTTTGCTCCAATCATGAAGGCCTGGCCGAGAGTGCTGAACCGGATCAGTCGGGCTTTTTTAAACCGAATCAGTGTTGTCAAAAGCTTGGAATACCATAATATGGTCCGCAGCTGAGAGGCCGCCTAGACGCGGTTTCCTTACAAAGATAAAAACGACCTTTCGAGCTGAAAACCATGTCCCAACCGTCATCGCAACACCAGTTTGTCGAGAATCACACGGTCGATTACGTTCCACCTGCCGAGCGCCACGGGAAGGCCCGCGACCTGTTCACCCTCTGGTTCAGTACCAACATCGCGCCACTGCCCATCGTCACCGGCGCCATGGTGGTCCAGGTGTTCCACCTGAACCTGTTGTGGGGCCTGATCGCCATCGTGTTGGGCCATCTGATCGGCGGGGTGGTCATCGCCCTGGCCTCTGCGCAGGGACCGCAGCTGGGCATTCCACAGATGGTGCAGAGCCGCGGCCAGTTCGGGCGTTATGGTGCCCTACTGATCGTGTTCTTCACGGCATTGATCTATGTTGGCTTCTTCATTTCCAACATCGTATTGGCAGGCAAGTCGATCCACGGCATTGCGCCGAGCGTGCCGATGCCTACGGCGATCGTCATCGGTGCCCTGAGCGCCACGGCGATCGGTGTCATCGGCTACCGCTTCATTCATAGCCTCAACCGCATCGGCACCTGGGTGATGGGTTCGGCGTTGCTGGCCGGTTTCATCATGATGTTCACCCAAGAGTTGCCGGCCGACTTCTTCAGCCGGGGCGCGTTCAACCTGTCCGGCTTCATCGCCACCGTCTCGCTGGGCACCATCTGGCAGATCAGTTTCTCGCCGTACACTTCCGACTACTCGCGCTACCTGCCCAAAGAGGTCGGTATCGCCAAGCCGTTCTGGGCGACGTATTTCGGCGCCACCCTGGGCACCATACTGTGCTTCAGCTTCGGTGCAGTGGCAGTGCTGTGCGTGCCCCAAGGCACCGACGCGATGGACGCGGTCAAGCAGGCCACCGGCTGGCTGGGCCCGATACTGATGGTGCTGTTCCTGCTCAACATCATCAGCCACAACGCCCTCAACCTGTACGGCGCGGTGCTGTCGATCGTCACGGCCATCCAGACGTTCTTCGCCCAATGGACGCCTAGCATCAAAGTGCGGGTAATGCTGGCTGCGATGATTCTGGTGGCGTGCGGGATGGTTGCCCTGAATGCCTCGGCAGACTTCATCGGTCACTTCATCGGGCTGATCCTGGCGCTGTTGCTGGTGCTGGTGCCGTGGGCTTCGATCAACCTGATCGACTTTTACCTGATCAAGAAAGGCGAGTACGACATCGCCTCGATCTTCCGCGCCGATGGCGGGATTTACGGGCGCTTCAACCCCCACGCGATCATTGCCTATGCATGCGGGATTCTGGTGCAGTTGCCGTTCGCCAACACGTCGCTTTATGTAGGGCCCTATTCCAACATCGTGGAGGGCGCAGACCTGTCCTGGCTGTTCGGCCTGATCGTGACGGTGCCGCTGTATTACTGCCTGGCGACGCGCGGCAAGGCTGCCGAGCAGGCGGGGCGGGTTGTGAGTGTCAACGACTGAGAGATTGCGGTTGCTGTAACAGGGGCTGCAACGCAGCCCCGGCTCTATCCGATCAAACCTTGAACTGCGCCACCATGCCATTCAGGTCCACCGCCAACCGCGACAAGTCCTGTGCCGCCGCGCTGGTCTGGTTGGCGCCCGCCGATGTCTGCATCGCCAGGTCGCGGATGTTCACCAGATTGCGGTCCACTTCCCGCGCCACTTGTGCCTGTTCTTCCGAAGCGCTGGCGATCACCAGGTTGCGCTGGTTGATCGACGCGATCGCCTCGGCAATCACTTCCAGCGCCTGCCCGGCACCTTGTGCCACTTCCAGCGTACCGGTGGCACGCCCCTGGCTGCTGTGCATGGCCGTGACCGCCCGCTCGGTACCGTTCTGAATCCCGGCAATCATCTGTTCGATTTCGGCGGTGGACTGCTGGGTGCGGTGGGCCAGGGCGCGCACTTCATCGGCGACCACGGCAAAACCACGGCCCGCCTCACCGGCGCGGGCGGCTTCGATGGCGGCGTTGAGAGCCAGCAGGTTGGTCTGCCCGGCAATCGAGCCAATCACATCGAGCACGCGGCTGATCTCGTTGGCATTGCTGGCCAACTGCTCGATTTCGGCAGAGGTGCCGGTCACGTCATCGACCAGGTGCTGGATCGAGACCAGCGCCTGGTTGACCTGATCGCGGCCATCGCGCGTGCTGCGGTCGGCGCCCTGGGACGCATCGGCAGTGCTCACCGCGTTGTTCGCCACTTCTTCCACGGCGGCAGTCATCTGGTTGACGGCGGTGGCCGCCTGGTCGATCTCCGCGCTCTGTTGGTGCAGGCCACGGCTGGTATCTTCGGTAACCGTGTGCAGCTCTTCCGAGGCCGAGGCCAGCTGGTCGGACGAGGCCGCGATCTTGCGAATGGTATCGCGCAGGCTGGCCTGCATGCGGCTCAGGGCGCGCAGCAGCAAGGCTGGCTCGTCGCGACCGGTAACCGTGATTTCCCGCGTCAGGTCGCCCGTGGCGACACGTTCGGCCACGGCCACGGCATCTGCCAACGGCACGACGATGCTGCGGGTGAGCACGGTGGCAATGGCCACCAGGGCAATCATGATTACCAGCAGAGAACCGATAATGGCCGCAAAGGCTTCGTCGGCCACGTCACTGCTGCGCTGGGAGGCCTGTTCGGCGCCGGTGCTGTTGTAGGTGGTCAACGCCGACAGGGCTTTCATCATGGTGTCAGCATACTGCGTGAGTGGGCCGCTGATCTGTTGCCTGGCCTCAGCCATTCGGCCGGCGGCGATGTCTTTGAGTACCTGGGCCTGCAGGCCGAAATACTGTTGATGGGCCGCGATCAATGCGTTGAACAGGGCACGATCATCGGCGGCGATGATGGTGGCCTCATAGTCCTTCAGGCCCTTGTCGAGTTGCTCATTGATGCCTTTGAGCAATTCGATGTTGCGCATGCGCTCAGTGGGGCTGTCATCCAGCGCAGCGCGCATGGTGATAGCGCGAGCGCGGCCGAGGTTGGTGCTGATGTCACCGAGGGCGACCACGGCAGGCATCCAGGTGATGCGGATTTCGTCCGTAGCCTCGTCCATCTGCCGGGTTTCATAGAGGGCTATAAGGCCCATGAACAGGACCAGGGCGCCCAACAGAGCAAATACGCTGGCAGCGCGAATGCCGATCTTCATATTCCGTAACTGCATGGAATGTTCCTTGACGGTGGTGCGCAATCAGGACCATGGGCAAACCCCGCTCACCGACGGTGCCATGCTCCCAATGTGCTGCAATATAGTGATGGGACTCACCTCTGATTCTTGTTTTTCAGAATAGTGCCACATTGCCATCATTATTGACCAGGCATTCAATCTAACGTCATTTGCTGGTAAATCCGTCATTTATTGACGGATCTGTCAGGAAAACGTGGTTAAACCGCCGGAATCAATGGGGCAATAGTATTCCGGGCGAAGGGCAGGCTCTGGCTTTTGACGCAAATGGCCGCTCGCCAGATAGGCCGGCCATGGCCTCGTTGCCAGGGTATCGGCCCATGTCTTGTTGGGCAGGCGAGCGGCGCGCAGTGCGCGGAGAGGGGAGCGGTGCGGGGGCGGGGGGACAGTCCGGTGAGCCAGGCCAAGCTCAAGTGCTGGTTCAGACCGTTCTCGGGGCCTGCGATGAGGCCCGGGGGTCAATGCACCGTCTTGCGTTGCTGCACACAGGCGCGAGCCTGTTCGGTCAGCTCATCCAACCACTCATCGCGCTGTTGCTCGGCTTCGATCATCGCATCTTCACCCTGCTGATTGAGCAGGTAGGTGTGGATCTGGTGCACTTCAGTGGCCTGGTAAATCGGCGCGATATCAAGCCGGCCGATCAGCGCGCCGCTGGCCTGGCCGGTGCTGCTCATCAACACTTGCGGCCCGCTGGCGGCTACCACCTGCATGCCCCGCGCTTCGAACCAAGGCACCTGGTTGGCAAACGCGTTCAGTTCGACGCTGGCAAAGCGCGCCTGCACATCGGCCAACAAGGCGCGGCCGATACCGTGGCGGCGATGCCCGGGCACAACGGCGAGAAAGGCCACTGCACAGGCCTGCGGAGTGTCCTGGGCCGGCAACGTCAGGGCGAAACCGAGCATCTGGTCGGGGGCTTCGGCGTCCAGCGCCAGGGTCAGCTGCACGGCCAGGCCGCGAG
Source organism: Pseudomonas sp. NPDC089743 (assembly GCF_044748785.1). Lineage (NCBI taxonomy): Bacteria > Pseudomonadati > Pseudomonadota > Gammaproteobacteria > Pseudomonadales > Pseudomonadaceae > Pseudomonas > Pseudomonas sp. NPDC089743. Next base: position 132,493 of record NZ_JBIVGS010000002.1, on the reverse strand, counting down.
TGCCGTCCATGGCCTGCAGGTACTGATGCACCTCCATGCCGACGCCGTACTGGTACAGCGGGTACAACGGATTGTCGGCACGAATGGCGACGCTGCTCAGTTCGCCGACATGGTGGATCACCAGGTCACGGATCTGATTCTGGAAAGATTCGGGCGGCACGCTGTCAAGGCGGCTCAGAATGAACATCGGTGGACGGGCTCCGGCGGCTGTTGAATCGCCCCGCACCGGTTGATGCGGGACGCACAGTCTACCCCCTTTTTTACCTGTCAGCCTTGGGCCTGCAGCGCGGCAAGCATCAGCTCGAGGTTTTGCACCGCCGCACCCGAGGCGCCCTTGCCCAGGTTGTCGAACACTGCCGTGAGCAGTACCTGGCCGTGTTCGGGGTTGGCGTACACGCTCAGGCGCAAATCGTTGCTGTCGTTCAATGCCTCAGGGTCCAGCGGTGAGGCCGGCCCCTGCTGGTGCAGGGGTGCGACGGTCACATGGCGTGCGCCCTGGTAGTGCTGTTCAAGGCAGGCCTGCAAGTGCTCGGCGCGGATCTGCCCTGGCAACAGGCGCAACTGCAGCGGGATGCTCAGCACGATGCCCTGGCGATAGGCCGCGTAGCCAGGCAAGAACACCGGCCGGGCTGCCAGGCCGGCGTGCAGCTGGATTTCCGGCACGTGCTTGTGCGCAAGCTCCAGGCCGTACATCTGCAACGTCGGCGCGCGCTGAGCCCCGGGCTGCTCATGGCGCTCGACCGCCGCACGGCCACCGCCGGAATAGCCGGAAATGGCATGGATGCTCAGCGGGTAGTCGGCGGGCAACAGGCCGGCCTGCACCAGCGGGCGCAGCAGGGCGATGGCGCCAGTGGGGTAGCAGCCGGGGTTGCTGACCCGCTTGGCCAGGGCAATGCGCTCGGCCTGCCGTTCGTCCAGTTCAGGCAGCCCGTAGACCCAGCCGGGGGTGGTGCGATGCGCGGAGCTTGCATCGATCACCCGCAGCGCTGGGTTGCGGATGGCCGACACGGCCTCGCGCGCAGCGTCGTCGGGTAGGCAGAGCAGGGCGATGTCGGCGCTGTTGATGGCGTCGCTGCGCCGTTGTGGGTGCTTGCGTTCTGCCTCGGGCAGGGTCAGCAGTTGCACATCGGTGCGCCCTTGCAGGCGGGCATGGATCTGCAGGCCGGTGGTGCCTTGGTCGCCGTCGATAAAGACAATTGGGGTACGCATGGTCGGGTCCGGTCACATGAAAGATGGCCTATGCTCGCCTGTCGCCGTGGTAAAGAAAATTTGAATATCATGATGCAGACCTTCATAGTTTCTGAACGAAAGTCATTCAGAAGCGGCCCAGCCCATGCGTGAAATCAGCCTCGATCGCCTCCGCACCCTTGTGGTCATCACCGACCTGGGGTCTTTCGCCGAGGCCGCGCGTCAGCTCAACCTGGCGCCGCCTACCATCAGCCTGCACGTGGCCGAACTCGAGGCGCGGGTCGGGGCGCCGCTGTTGACCCGCAACCGTAACCAGGTACGCCCCACCGCCATTGGCGAAACCCTGCTGGTACGCGCCCGCCGGCTGTTGGCCGATGCCGATCTTGCTCTGGATGAAGTGCGGCGCCAGGTCGAAGGGCTGGCAGGACGGGTGCGCCTGGGCGCCTCGACCGGCGCCATTGCCCACCTGTTACCGCAGGCATTGGAGCACCTGCGGGTGGCACATCCCGGTATCGATGTGCAGGTGCAGGTCCTGACCTCCCAGGCTTCGCTGGTGCGCCTGCGCGAAGGCGCCCTGGATATCGGCCTGGTGGCCTTGCCGCAGGTAGCGGGCAAGGGCATCAAGGTCACCGCCTGGCGGCGCGACCCGATCCTGGCCTACGTGCCGGCAGACTGGCAGCCGCCTGCTCGGGTCACCCCGGCCTGGCTGGGGCAGCGAGCGCTGATTCTCAATGACAGCAGCACCCAGCTTTCGCGGGTGACCGCAGAGTGGTTCGCTGCCGCCGGGCTGTATCCTGAGCCGCGGATCGAGTTGAACTACAACGACGCGATCAAAAGCCTGGTGGGGGCCGGTTATGGCGCTACCTTGCTGCCCCAGGAAGGCGAGATGGCCGAGCTGGACCGGCGCATTGCGCGCCGGCCGCTGCGCCCTGGGTTGTGGCGGCAACTAGGGATTGCCTGCCGGGACGGCGAGGTCGAGCGGGCGACGGGGTACGTGCTGCAGGCGCTGGAGCGGTTGCGCCAGTAGCTGGCGGCCGGTACAAGGCCGGTACTGGCAACCCGGCGCCTGGCCGGACAGGCCTCAGAACCAGCGGTCGTTCTTCTTGCGGCCGCGGGTCAGCGCCGGCAAGATCAGCCCCGCCAGCAGGCCCGCGCCGGCAATGCTGCCGCCGTAGACCATGTAGCGCATCATGACTTGCTTGTTCTCATCGCCCAGGCGCGCCTGCGCGTCGCGTAGGTTCGACTGGGCCTGATCGAGCTGTTCGTTCAATGCCTGGTTGCGTGCTTGCAGTTCGTCGGCCAGTTTCTTGCGCGAGTCGAGGGTTTCCTGCATGCCCTGCACGCGGTTCTTCCAGCTGTCGTCGATGGTTTTCAGTTGCTCGGACAACTGCGCCACTTGTGCGTCAAGTTCAGGCAAACGCTCGCCTTGGCCCGGGACCGATTGCAGGTCGCTGGAGAGGATCCACACCACGTCGCCGTTCTGCCCGCGCACCTGGCTGTAGTTGCCCTGGGTGCCGATCAGGGTCAGCTTCTGTCCGGATTTGAGTGTGCCGACGATGCGGTGCCCGTCGGTAGGGCCGCTGCGTACATAGGTGCTCAGGCTGTCGCTGACCCAGCGCGCATCGCTGGCCGGCTCTTGGGCATGCGCGGGGGCGGCAAGCGCCACGAGGGCGGCGATCAAGCTGCCGCGCAGGGCAGGGAGGGCGAGGGAGGCTGGGCGGGATTCAGGCATGTTGGGTCTTCGCTGCATCAGGAAAAATAGGCCCGGTGACGTTTGCGCGTCAGTTGGGCCGGCGAACCGGTCGGTGAGTTGACCGTCAGCGAAAGACCTCATTTTTGAAGGCAGGTTCACTGCTGGGTGTGGGAATTGTCTGCAGGATGTTGCAAAAGGCGAGCTAGAGCGCTCGCGGCGAACAGGCTGCTTTGCGTGTCGCAAGCGGCCTGTACGCGAGGGCGTCATGTGCCTGGCAACAGCCTTGAAGTGGCTGCCGTCATGCGCCACGACGGGGGAGCTCCTCGATGTACTCGGCAATCCTGCGCCGCAGGCCGTGGTCGTCCTGTCGCAGCAGTACGTCGAACAGCACGCGGCTGTAAGCGCTGCTGGCGTAGCTGCACGGGCCGAACTGCCACTGCTCCCTCACGGCCCGCTCAGCCCCCGCCAGCATGTTGGCGGGAATCGTGCTGCTGGCGTGATGCGGCGTGACATGGCTGCGCGCTATGTAGGTAAGCGCGCTGTGCACCGCGTCGTCGACCAACGACAGGGCAGACGCCACTGGCAGCATTCCGAGCAATTGCGCGGCAGCCTGCGTGGCCTTTTCCCGGGGTTCGAAAGGCAGGCCATGCGCTGCACAGCGCGACGCAATGCAGGCACACACGTGTTCAATCGATAGGGCCGTGATTGCCTCGCTGAGCTGCTCGCGCCACTCGGGCCGGGGGCCTGCGCCCAACAGGTCAAGCAGCGCGCGACGCAACGGCTTCAGGCCCGCACGTTGGTGCCCGTGCAGGCTTACATTCACCACCCAGTACACTTTGTCACGCCACGCCTTGGGTGTTGGGTCATTGCTGAACGATGCCGGTGGCGAATCCGGGTCGACCAGCAGAATCAGGTCCTCTTGCAAAGCCTGCAGCAGGCTTGCATCCATGGCCTTCGAAGGGCTGACAAGTTCCTCACCAGTGGGGTGCTCGGCCGGAAGCAGCCGCTCGTGTTGTTTGTCCATCCGCACCTCGAGCAGCGCCAACAGTTGCAGCTTGCGGGTTATCGAAAGGCTGCGCAGAGGTATCGGCTGGCGTCTGGCCAGTGACCAGTGTTCCCTGATGCGTTGGCGCTGCTGTGCTTGCAGCTCAAGCCTGGCTTGCTGACGCGCCGCCAGGCACGGCTGGCACGCGCAAACACGGCGCCACTTCGTATGCCCGGGGAAGTAATGGCGGTGGTCGCAGGTTTTGCAGAATGCCATGTTGTCGTGGCAGCTGGACGCCGTGCGGCTTTTGCGCCGCTCGAACAGGCTGGTTTTGCAGTAGGGACAACGCAGGGCGGCGCAGGGAAGGGGTGGAAAAGCCTTGATCAGGCTGCTGGGAGCTACGTCGATGGCGTAGCGCTCGAGCAGGTGTGCAATCTTCTCACCGCTGATGTATTCGCTGTACAGCGCCTCGACCTGTTCAGCGCTAAGGTGCTGCAGCTTTGCTTGGAAGTCCGACAAACCTGAATCTCCCTGAAAAGTCGGTAATAGCCCGCTTTGAGGATGATCGTGCTTGCCGAATGGATAAGTGAAGCGCGCAAAGGCTGGATAATTCTCCGCTACGTGTAGGGCGTTTCTGATTTACTCGGAGATCGGCAATCCTTGCGCTTGACGCGCTGCGTTCAAGGGTGCGCTCTGCCCATCGTCGTACCTTACCCAAGGGCTACACTGAACGTTTCCGGCCTATCCATGGAGCCATGCCATGACTGCCAAGAACACGATTTGCCTGTGGTTCGATCACGACGCGCAGGACGCTGCGCACTTCTACGCCAGTACGTTTCCCGACAGCGAGGTGATCGCGGTGCACCAGGCACCGAGCGACTACCCCTCAGGCAAGGCGGGTGATGTGATCACGGTCGAGTTCACCGTCATGGGCATCCCTTGCGTGGGGCTCAATGGCGGCAAGGCATTCAGCCACTCAGAGGCGTTTTCGTTCCAGGTCAGCACTGAGGACCAGGCCGAGACCGATCGACTGTGGCACGCCATCGTCAGCAATGGTGGGCAAGAGAGCGCCTGCGGCTGGTGCAAGGACAAGTGGGGGATATCCTGGCAGATCTGCCCAAGGGTGCTGATCGAGGCCATTGGCAACCCGGACAGGGCGGCAGCAAAGCGGGCCTTCGAGGCGATGATGGGCATGGGCAAGATCGATGTGGCCGCCATCGAGGCGGCGCTGCGCGGCTGAAGGAAAAGGGCCCAAGCCTGGGCCCTGCGTGCCGGCTCAGGCCACTGGGATGGTCGGGTCTGCCGCTGCCAGTGCCGCCTGGCGGTCCTCGGCTGCCGGCGGGTAGATCCAGATCGAGTTGATCTGCGATTTCAGCACCTTGGCTTCGGCCTTGTCTGTCGGCGGCGAAACCTTGCGCTCCCAGCCTTCGGTGTACACCGCACCCCAGGCTCCCAGGTCGAGGCAGGTCACGTACTTGGGCTGGCTGTAGGGCATTGGCGCCACACCAATCAGCTCGGCCACGGCGTTGTTGCCTGCGTAACGCCCGAGCGGGATGGCATGCTGGCAGGACATCACCGCATAATTGCCTGCCTCATCGCAGGCGGCGTAGGCCACGTCACCGGCGGCGTACACCGCATCATTGCCTTTGACCTTGAGGTTGCCATCCACGTGCAGGCGGCCCTGGCGGTCACGTTCACCGCTGATCTGCTCGGTCAACGGGTTGGCCTTGAACCCCACGGTCCAGATCACCGTACTGGCCTCGATGCGCTGGCCGTTGTCGAGCAATACCCCCTCGGGGTCGACCGAGGCCACTGAGGCTGCGCAGATCCATTCGATACCCAGTGACTCGCACGCCTGTTCGATGGCGGGGCGAATGCCGTCACCCAAGGCTGCACCGATCTTCACGCCGCGGTCGACCACCACCACACGCAGCCGTGCCTGCTCGCCAAGGATGCTGCGCAAGCGCGATGGCAGCTCGGTGGCGGTCTCGATGCCGGTGAAGCCGCCCCCCGCAACCACCACGGTATTGCGTGCCGGGGTGTCGGGCAGGCTGGCCAGGGATTTGAGGTGGGTCTCAAGACGTGCGGCGCTGTCGATCGTGTCGACGTCGAACACATGTTCGATCCCGACCATGTCCGGCCGGTTGAGTACGCTGCCACAGGCCATGATCAGGCGGTCGTAGGGCAAACTGCATTCGGTACCACTTTGCGTGCGGTAGCTCACACGTTTTACAGCTTCATCGATGTGGAACGCCGTGCCCTGCACGAAACGTACACTCACTGCCTCGAACAACGCCTGCAACGGCGCAGCCATGGTGTGCACCTCGGGCTCGTAGAACCGTGGGCGCACATGCAATTCGGGCTGCGGCGCGAGCAGCGTCACCTCGACATCCGTACGGCCATGCAGGTCGAGTTGGCGGATGGCGCTCAGGGCGCTCCAAAGGCCGGCGAAACCTGCGCCAATGATCAGGATGTTTTTCATCGTTGTGCTCCTGGAAGGTACGAATCAAACAAGGTAGTTCTTGTTTGCGATCAACGATGCTACGGGCGATGAACCGTCAGCCCTAGGCCAAAGAACCCTGAATTTCGGCCAGCGGTACGCTGCGGGCGAAGCGCGCACGGTAGTCGCGCGGAGTGACGGCCAGGTGGCGCTGGAAGGCCAGGCGCATGCGTTCCTCACTACCGAAGCCGCAAAGGCGGGCGACTTGCTCGATGTGTGCATCGGTATTTTCCAGCTGGCGCCGGGCCGCTTCCAGGCGCAAGACCTCGATCGCCTTGGCCGGTGTACGGCCGGTCTTGAGTTTGTATACCCGGGTGAAATTGCGCAGGCTCATGTGCGCCTGTTCGGCCAGGCGCTCGACGCTCAGGCGCGGGTCGCCCAAGTGCTCATTGATCCACAGGTGCAGGGCTTCGAACTCCGTGCAGTCCTGGCCTTGCAGCTTGAGCAGTTCGCTGAACTGCGCCTGCCCGCCCGGGCGCTTGAGAAACACCACCAGTTCGCGCGCCACCTGCATCGCGACGTCGCGGCCACAGTCGAGTTCGACCAGCGCCAGTGCCAGGTCGATCCCTGCGCTCACGCCCGCCGAGGTCCACACGGTGCCTTGCTGAACGAAGATCGATTCATGGTCCACCTGCACGGCCGGGAAGTCACGGCGCAGCACCTCGCACATGGCCCAGTGGGTGGCAGCGCGGCGGCCGTCGAGCAGGCCGGCGCTGGCCAGCAGGAAAGTCCCGCTGCAGACCGACGCCGTGCGCCTGGCGTGCAGGCTGGCGCGGCGCAGCCAGGCCACCAGCGGGCCGTGCTCGGGAAGGCTGCGGATGATGTCCGGGGCGCCGGGTACGATCAGCGTGTCGACGGCTTGGGCCATGGCGTCATCCAGGCGCTCGGTGGCCACCACCAGGCCTTCGGCGGTTGGCTGCAGACCCCCTTCGAGGCTGGCGGTATGCAGGCGGTAGCCGGGTAGGCCGCGCTCGGCCATGGCCTTGGTGGCTGCCCAGAACACGGTTTGCGCACCGCTGAGGTCGAGCAGGCCCATGGCGGGGTAGGCAACGAACACCACCACCCGAGGCTGGTCGACGGGTAACAGGGGAGGCTCAAGTTGCCCTGCGATATCGGTCATGGTTTGGCCTGATTCAACGAAAAGTGGCGCTTGACTATTAGGGTAACGCAACGGCCTTCCAGGGCATCAACTGCTCGCGCAGGGCAACGTTACAGGGACTTCGCGGCGGGGTGAATGCCCAGGCCGGATACCGATTATCTGTACTGTTGCGTAAGGCCGAAGCCTAACTGTGCCGGTCCAGGCTGGGCAAATGGCTTTATGCTGTAACCAAATATGTCTAGTACGCCTGAAGAAGGAAGCTGCAATGCCGCTCAAGGACCTGCTGATTGCCCTGGTGGTGATCGTCGCCTGGGGAGTCAATTTCGTGGTCATCAAGGTAGGCCTTGATGGTCTGCCGCCGATGTTGTTGGGGGCGCTGCGCTTTCTGCTGGTTGCGTTCCCGGCGATCCTGCTGGTCAAACGGCCTAATTTGCCATGGCGCTGGCTGATCGCCTATGGCGCCACGATCTCCCTGGGCCAGTTCGCTTTCCTGTTCCAGGCCATGTACAGCGGCATGCCGCCAGGCCTGGCGTCACTGGTGTTGCAGTCCCAGGCTTTCTTCACCCTCGGCTTTGCCGCGCTGTTTCTAGGGGAGCGCTTGCGCCTGGCGAGCCTGCTGGGTTTGCTGGTGGCAGCCAGCGGGCTGGCGTTGATCGGCAGCGAGGACAGTGGCCACGTGCCAATGGTGGCGCTACTGCTTACCCTGTGTGCAGGCGCCATGTGGGGCATGGGCAACATCATCACAAGGCGTTTTGGCTCGGTCGACCTGGTTGCGCTGGTGATATGGGGCGGGCTGATCCCGCCGCTGCCGTTCCTGGCCTTGTCGTGGTGGCTGGAAGGGCCGGAACGCATCGGCCATGCGTTGGCCAATATCGGCTGGAGCTCGGTGCTGGCGCTGGCTTACCTGGCGTTCGTAGCCACCATGCTCGGCTACAGCCTGTGGAGCACCCTGCTGTCGCGGCACCCGGCGGGCAAAGTTGCGCCGTTCTCGTTGCTGGTGCCGGTAATCGGCTTGAGTTCGTCCGCCTGGCTGCTGGGGGAGCGGCTCACGGCGGTGCAGGGGTGGGGGGCGCTGCTGGTGATGCTCGGGTTGCTGGTCAATGTGTTCGGACCCAAGCTTGGCCAGCGGTTACGGGCCGCCAGCGCTCAATAGCCGTTGTGTAGAGCCATCGGCCCTCGCGGGTAAACCCGAAGGGCCGCTGCTTTGTTAGACTCGGGCTCTTTGTCACGCCACCGGAGCCCCCATGATCATCTCCACCACCAGCCAGCTCGAAGGCCGGCCAATCGCTGAGTACCTTGGCGTAGTCAGCTCCGAATCGGTGCAAGGCATCAACTTCGTGCGCGATTTCTTTGCACGCTTTCGCGACTTCTTCGGCGGCCGTTCACAGACGCTGGAGGGCGCGCTACGCCTTGCCCGCGAGCAGGCGACCGAGGAGCTGAAAGCCCGGGCACGGCAGTTGCAAGCCGATGCAGTGGTGGGTGTGGATTTCGAAATCAGCATGCCCTCAGTGCAAGGCGGCATGGTCGTAGTGTTCGCCACGGGCACCGCTGTGCGCCTGAAATAAAGGCATTGTGCCACTGGTCGGGTCCCGGCGTTTTGCCCGGGCAGTCCTTAAATGACCGGCTAGTCTCACTTTCACAGGCTGCGTTTTTCAGGCAAAACCCTTCCTTTGCCGACGCGGTCGCCACTGAAATGGAGACAGGGCATGAGCGAGTCCTTTTTCGAAGACATGAACGATGCGTTCCCCATCAACAGCCAGGTGCGCTGCGGTCAGGCAGCGTTTCGGCTGGGCTTTGCCCACATGACACTGGATGATTCGGAGCAGCTGCAACCGGCACATCTGCAGCGCAGCAAAAAGGGCCGCTTCACGCCGAGGGTCGCGCCGAGAAAGTGACCCCGTTCACATAACCCCGCACCTACCGCGGGGTTTTTTTATGCGTTGTTTGACCTTGCTCATGGTAACGCTCGGTTGTGCTCGCCGAATCGATGCCGCTGTGGTCTTCTGCCAGGGGATCTCAGCAAAGGAGCACCGCTGTATGCGGGTCAGGGAAGAAACTTACTGGCAGTGGGCCGACGCACAATTGCACTGCCGCAGCCACGATGAAGCGTTGAGCGATGGCACCACCATCGATGTGCAGGTACGCCTGTCTCGGCTGGGCGCCACGCAGCTGTTCCTGGGGCTGTACGGCCAGGGTGGCAAAGCGTTGCTGGAAGAGTACTACCCGGCACGCCCGGGTGAGACCATGACACGTGCCTTGGTATGGGGCGTGGAGCGGGCCAGGGCGCTGGCGACCGGCGCATTGGCGTTGCCGCAGCAGCAACGTCGGCAGGCATGAAAAAGCCCGGCCTATGCGGGCCGGGCTCAGAAAGTGGTGCGGCAACTCAATGAAGGGTCAGTTGAGCGGCTCGATCACCTTGACTGCCTGCCGCTCACGGGCGGCGGGCCATTCTTGTTGCAGGGTCTGCAGCACGCGGCCAACGAACTCGGTGTCGGCGGCAGCCTTCTTGCCGACGTAGCCCTGGCCACGGCGGTAGACCTTGAAGCGGGCACGCATGCTGGGCAGGTGCTCTTCGAATTCATCTTCTACGGTATTCGGCGGCAGGCGGTCGAGGCGCACTTCGCCGGTTTGGCTGACCCACAGCAAGTGGTCGTCGAGGCTGTCCTTGCGCATGGCGAACAGCTGGGCCAGTTGGTCAATTGTGGGATTGTTGTTCAAGTTCATCATAAAGCCCCCATTACCCGTTTTTGTTGGTGATTTTCACAGTTGGCGCTACAGCATGTAGCGCACTACCTAGGCTGCTACAGCAGCATCGCAACAGGGGCTTTCTCACGCTGCCTTTTGGACAGTTCCCTCTCCACGGATGGCCTGCGTTACCGCGCAGGCCATCTGGAACACCCTTGCCACCGCTCCCGATCGGGGAGACGGCTTCATCATGCCCAAGCGCGATGAATGGCGTCAACCGTTTTGTAGTGAATATTTTTGATCACTACATCTTGTCTGACAATCCTGCCTGGGTGTCTGTCAGCGGCCAATACGGGAGAGGATCCGGTAGGCTGCACGCACACGTTCTTCGTTGGGATAATTACGGTTTGCGAGAAGCACGATGGCCTTGCCTTCGGCCGGAATGAACGCGGCATAGGCACCAAAACCGCTTGTGGAACCGGTCTTGTTGTACCAGGCCTGGGGCAGGGCGGGGCGCGTCGGGGTAAGACGTTGCGTGGGCTGAGGCTCCCGAACCATCCGTGAGCTGTTGCCATCGACCAGCGTATCGAGCGCTGTGGGGTAGGGGTAGCGTTCCCATCCCAGGCCTTGGGTCATTGCGCCGACCTGGAAATAACCCGACTGGGTGATGGCTGCCGCGTTTCTCAACGCAGGCGATAGCTCGGCTGGCTGCATGTGCAGCCGCACGTAGCGCAGCAGGTCGCTGGCGCTGGTCTTGATTGCATAGGCCTGATCGGCATACGGGCCCGGGTTGACGTGCACCGCCCGGTTTTGCGCGTCATACCCTTGGGCATAGAGGCCCTGCGCGCTGGCAGGTACCTGAAGGTAGGTATGCTTCAGGCCCATTTGCGGCAACAGGCTTTTGCGCATCAGTTCAGCGAATGGCTGCTGCTGCGCGCGTGCCGCCAGGTCACCGAACAGCCCAAGGCTGGGGTTCGAATAGCAGCGTTGGGTGCCGTGTGCGGCACTGGGCTTCCAGGTTCGGAAGAACTCCAGCGCTTGCGCGTCAGTCTGCACAGTGTCAGGGAACTGCAGGGGCAGGCAGGCGGCGCTGTAAGCCCCCAGTTCGAGCACACTGGCCTTGCCCAGCGCCGTGCCGGCAAGCGCTGGCTGGTAGCGTTGGGCCGGGGCGTCGAGATCGAGCTTGCCTTCGGCGCTGGCCAGTGCGGCAAGGGTGGCGGTGTAGGTTTTGCTCAAGGAACCGATCTCGAACAGCGTATCGGCGGTGACAGCCCTGTCGTCGGCCTTGCTGGCCACGCCGTAGCTGAAGTAGTGCGCTTTGCCGTCGACGTACAGCCCTACGGCCATGCCGGCGATGTCCTGCTCCTGCATCAGTGGGTGGATGATGGCGTCCACCTGAGCCTGCAGCGGATCGGCTGCGTTTGCAGGGGCGGCAATCAAGGCCAGCGCGGCGGCGGCAGTCAGGGAAGCGAAGTGCATACGAAGATCCTTTCAGGCTGTGTCCGTTCAGCGACACCGATGGGGGTTCCGGCGTTAGCGGAATAAAGCCCGAAACCTTATCGTCTGCCCTTGCACAACGACAAGATGGAAACTGTTATGAGACATTTGCGCATGTTGTTCGACAACTTCACCCTGGCCCTGCTCGGGGTGGTGCTGATCGCCACCGTGCTGCCCTGTTCCGGCGATGGCGCGGTGTATTTCGGTTGGTTGACCAACCTGGCCATCGGTCTGCTGTTCTTCCTTCACGGTGCCAAACTGTCACGTGAGGCGATTATCGCCGGGGCGGGGCACTGGCGCCTGCACTTGTTGGTGTTCTCTTGCACCTTCGTGCTGTTCCCATTGCTTGGCCTGGCGTTCAAGCCACTGTTCGTGCCACTGGTGGGCAACGAGTTGTATCTGGGCGTGCTCTACCTGTGCGCTTTGCCGGCCACCGTGCAGTCGGCGATTGCCTTCACGTCGTTGGCCCGCGGCAACGTGCCGGCAGCCATTTGCAGTGCAGCGGCCTCCAGCCTGATCGGGATCTTCCTGACACCGCTGCTGGTGATGCTGTTGCTGGGGGCCGGAGGGGAAACCGGTTCGGGGCTGGACGCCGTGCTGAAAATCACCCTGCAACTGTTGGTACCCTTCGTCGCCGGGCAGATCGCGCGCCGCTGGATCGGGGCCTGGGTCAAGCGCAATGCGCGCTGGCTCAAACTGGTCGATCAGAGTTCGATCCTGCTGGTGGTCTACACCGCGTTCAGTGAGGCGGTGGTGACTGGCTTGTGGCACACCGTATCGCCACAGCATCTTGCAGGCTTGTTCGCCGTGTGCGGGATCTTGCTGGCGGTGGTGCTGTTCGGTACGCGCCTGCTGGGCAAGGTGCTGGGGTTCAGCCTTGAAGACCGCATCACCATTCTGTTTGCAGGGTCCAAGAAAAGCCTGGCTACGGGGGTGCCAATGGCGCAGGTGCTGTTCGTGGGCAGTGGCATCGGGGCCATGATCTTGCCGCTGATGCTGTTCCATCAGATTCAGTTGATGGTGTGTGCGGTGCTGGCGCAGCGGTATGCAAGCCGAGTGGAGGAAGGCGAGGCGGCTGCAGCTTCCTCGTGATGAGTCATCGATACCGGCCTGCGTGGGCCTGGCTCGGACCAGGCCGGTATCGACTAACGCGCCTGCCCCGAACTGCGCTGACGCAAGGCTTTGCTGACCTCGGCCTCGACCTTGTAGGCGGGCTCTTCCAGCGCCTGGTAGTTGCGCGTATAGCGCCGGGCGAATTCCTCTACCCCCAGTTCCTGATACTGCTGCACATGCTTGAGTTCATGCGCCCACAGGGCCACGTTGTCCTCGGCATCGCGGGCATGGCGGAAGATGATCGTGTCGATCAGCGTTACCGCGTTCACATCCGGGTTCTGCAGCAGGGCATTGGCAGCGCTGATCTGCTGCTCGTCGCCAACCCGAAAGCGCGCGGCATCGAGCACGGCGAAGTCATACCAGCCTTCGAGCTGGGCCCGTATGTGCAAGGGGATCGGTTCACTGCCGCTGGCGGTTGCCTCATCGCGCGCCTGGCGCAAGCCGAAGGCCAGGCTACTGGCGGCCATGACCTCGACGTCCTTGAGCACCTGGCCGGGGTCGATCGGCGCACAGAAGCAGCCCATCAGGCAGACTGGGTACTGCCCCGGTGGGCACACCTGTTCGGCAGAGGTCGCCGTGCTCAGCAACAGGGCGCACAGCAGGCTAGCCGCTCTCATTCAGAGCCCTTTCGACGTGGCTTCGGCTGGCCTCTAGAACTTGGCTTTGAACCGTCTCGCTAGCCAGCATCCGCCCGACCACCAGCGCCCCGACACATTGGCTGATCAGTACCCAGGCCAAGGCTTCATCCTCCAGTGTCTGGCTCCATGCACTGTGCAGGCTCACCAGCCAGTGCTCGGCTTCTTCACGTACCGGCCGTTCAGCGCGGGCGATTTCCACCCCCAGCGGCGGCAGCGGGCAGCCGCCCTCGGCATTGTGCAGATGCGCCAGGCTCAGGTACTGCTGCAGGCAGCGCGCCAAGCGCTCGCGGCTGGCGCCTTGGTTGGCCAGGCGTGCCAGCGGGCTGTTGCACAGCTCCTGGCGGACCACTTCGGTAAACAAGTCGTCCTTGGACGGGAAGTGGTTGTAGAAGGCACCGCCGGTCAGGCCGATGGCCTTCATCAGCCCGGCCACGCCAGTGCTGGCAAAACCACCACGTTTGGCCAGGGCGCCGCTGCTGGCAAGCAGCTTGTCACGGGTTTGTTGCTTGTGGTCGGTTGAGTAGCGCACTTGAAAGCCTCACGCGCGGCTTGACGATGGCGGTGATCATAACATAGCGTTCGTTTACTAAACGACCGTTCATCAATGGAGGCACGCATGGCAGAACAACGAAAAGTGGTGCTGGTGGTCGGTGCGGGGGATGCCACTGGCGGCGAAATCGCCAAGCGGTTTGCCCGTGAGGGGTATTTCGCCTGCGTCACTCGGCGCCAGGCCGACAAGCTGCAACCGCTGGTGGACGAGATCCGCGCTGCAGGCGGTCAGGCACGGGGTTTCGCCTCCGATGCGCGCAAGGAAGACGAGGTCGCTGAGCTGGTCGAGACCATCGAGCGCGACATTGGCCCGATCGAAGCCTTTGTTTTCAATATCGGCGCCAATGTGCCCTGCAGCATCCTTGACGAAACACCGCGCAAATACTTCAAGATCTGGGAAATGGCCTGCTTCGCAGGCTTTCTGACCGCCCAGGCGGTGGCCAGGCGCATGGTCGTGCGTGAGCGCGGCACAATCCTTTTCACTGGTGCCACCGCTGGCACCCGGGGCGCAGCCGGGTTTGCAGCCTTTGCCGGTGCCAAGCATGGCCTGCGGGCCTTGGCGCAAAGCATGGCGCGTGAGTTAGGGCCGCGCAATATCCACGTTGCCCATGTGGTAGTGGATGGCGGCATCGACACCGCGTTCATCCGCGACAGTTTCCCCGACCTTTACGCCCTCAAGGATCAGGACGGTGTTCTGGATCCGGTGCACATCGCCGACAACTACTGGTTCCTGCACGCGCAGCCCCGCGACGCCTGGACCTTCGAACTCGACCTGCGCCCGTGGATGGAGCGCTGGTAAGGCCTACCCTCAAAAGGAGTGCGTTGCATGAGCAAGACTGTGGAGTTTTTCTTCGACCTGGGTAGCCCCGCCAGCTATCTGGCCTGGACCCAGCTACCGGCACTGTGCGCCCGCCATGGCGCAACGTTGCAGTACCGGCCGATGTTGCTTGGCGGTGTGTTCCAGGCTACAGGCAACGCGTCGCCTGCGATGATCCCCGCCAAGGGGCGATACATGTTCACCGACCTGGGGCGGTTCGCCGCGCGCTATGGGGTGCCGTTCGGGCTCCCGCCTGGCTTCCCCATCAACACCTTGGCTTTGATGCGCGGCCTGGTAGGCACGCAGCTGCGCGCCCCGGAACGCTTCGAAACCTTGCTGGCGGCGCTGTTCAACGGGTTATGGGTTCAACGGCGCAACCTGGGGGATGCCGCCGTATTGGAGCAGGTGCTGGCAGATGCGGGGTTTAGCGCCGCTGAATTTCAGGTGCTGATTGGCGACGCAGAGGTGAAGGCCGCATTGAAACAGACGACAGAGGAGGCTGTGGAGCGAGGGGTGTTTGGCGCACCGACCTGTTTTGTCGACGGGCAGATGTACTTTGGCCAGGATCGTCTGGATTTCGTGGCCGATGCACTGAAGCGTTGAGCGCAGCGGGCTGTTCGCAGCGTCACACGCGAACAGCCCGGGCCATTGGCCCTTGAGTCAGAAGTTGGCCGGCGTGTTGGCGCTGATGATCTCCGCTTCGTCCTGACCAATGTTCTTGAAGCTGTGCGGCAGGGTGGTGGGGATGTAGTAACCATCGCCAGAGTTGAGAACGCTGACCTGGCCATCGACCCACAATTCCACGGTCCCTCGTGTGACCAGCCCGCATTCCTCGCCTTCGGCATGCACGATCGGTTCACCCGAATCGGCGCCTGGCGCATACAACTCACGCAGCATGCGCATCTGCCGTGCCTCGACGCTGGCACCGACCAGCAGCATGCGCAGGCCATTGCGACCCAGGTCAGGCTGCTCGCTGGCGCGAAACACGAAGCGCTCTTCTCGTACCGGCTCGTCGAAGCTGAAGAACTCTGCCAAGGTCATGGGGATGCCTTCGAGCAGTTTCTTCAGGGAACTGACCGACGGGCTGACGCGGTTTTGCTCGATCTGCGAGATGGTCGAGTTGGTCAGCCCGCTGCGGCGGGCCAGTTCGCGTTGGGAAAGGTTGTTGCGTTCACGCACCAGTTTGAGTCGTGTCCCCGTGTCCATAGCCGCCTTGTAATCAGAGGTGTTAAAAATAATTGGCGCATTAAAACACACTCTGCACGCGCGCGCGCTGTGCTTGTCAGGCCCGCGCGCGCGGCATCGGCCACAGCCCGACCAGCAGCAACAGCACAGCCACGACCAGGAAGGGCAGGCGCGGGTCGAGGGCGTAGATCAGTGTCCCGGCCAGCGGGCCGATCACCGCCCCCATGCCTTGAGCGGCACCGATGGAGCCGGCAGTGGCGCCCTGTTCTGCGGCGTTCATGGCATTGGCGGCGAGTGCCGAGAACGCCGGGAAAACAAAGCCCATGCCGGCGGCGGCGACAAAATAGCACCCCCATAGCCATGGGGCCGTGGTAGCCAGCGAGCCGGCGGCGAAGCCCAGTGCCGAAACGCTGGCGCCGACGCGGATCATCTTCAGCGGTGGCCACTCCAGCTGGCGCAGGATCACCTGTGACAGGATCAGTGCCACCCCGACGGTGGTCAGGGCGATGCCGGCGGCCTGGGCGGCCTCTGCCGGCCCCAGTTGCAGGCGGTCAAGGGCGAAGAAGCCGACGATGATCTGCGACACCGTCACGCTGAGCATCGCGGTGAAGGCCACCAGCAGCGGCCGGCGCAGGCGCGGGTCGCTCAGGTGCACCGGACTGGGCGTATGGCGATGTGCGAGGGGTTGCGGCTTGAGTTTGAACAGCAGGACCAGAAACGCGCTGGCAGGCAGCAGCGACATCACATGAAAGGGCAGGCTCAAGCTGTGCCGTGCCAGCAAGGCTGCCAGCGCCGGCCCCAATACCAGCCCTACAGCATTCGCTGCCCCCAGCGATGCCATGGCCCGGGCGCGCTGTTGTGGCCCGACATGGTCGGCGATCAGCGCATTGCAGCCCACCGGAATGGCCGCGTAGAAGGCGCCGATACAGCCGCGCGCGAGCATCAGGCCGACGAACGCCAAGGTAGCCCCTGGCAGCCAGCGCAAAGCGCCTTCGACGAACAGGCACAGCAGCCAGTACGCCAGCGTGAAGCCAGCACTGCCCAGCAACAGGATGCGACGGCGGCCCAGTCGATCAGCTGCGCGCCCCCATGGGCGGGCCAGCAGCACCCAGACCACACCCGATACGGTCACCGCTGCGCCGGCTTGCCAGGTGGCCATGCCGAGCAGGCGGGCGATGGGCCCGATCAAGGCGACGAAGGCCATCATCGCCATGGTGCAGGCCATGTTGGCCAGCAGCAACGGGCGCGTGTCCAGTGTGTTGGCGGGGGTCAGGATGGCAGGGTCCTTCGCGACATTCATCGGGCATTCCAGGGCAGTTGGGCAGACGGCGTGCAAATGGATGAGAACATTCATCGGTTGTCGGGGCTGCCCATGCACCACCTGCCGTCAGTCACTGCGGCGCAGCGGCCCTGGCCACATGCTACGCAATACCCCGTCCCGGCGCACCAGCGCATGCATCAGCGCGGCGCCCAGGTGCACCAGCACCGTAGCGAAAAGCAGGTAGCCGGCCCAGCCATGCGCCTGGCGCAGTATTGCGTACAGTTGCAGGTCGTGCGGGGCGATCGGGGGCAGTTGCAGTGGGCGAGGGTACCCGCCTGCCGAGAGCATGGCCCAACCCAACAGCGGCATTGCCAGCATCAACGCGTAGAGCAACAGGTGGGATGCGCCTGCAGCGACCCGCTGCAGCGCGGGCAGCTCCTGTGGCAGAGGGGGGTGGGGCAGGCTCAGGCGCAGGCCGATACGCACGATCACCAGAAGCAGCAGGGCCAGGCCCGTGGCCTTGTGCAACTCTACCAGCAGCGGGTGGCGCAACGAGAGGTCGCCCACCATGCTCACGCCAATGAACAGCATGGCGATGATCAGAACCGCCATCAGCCAATGCACCAGGCGGGCCAGGGGGTGGAAGGCTTCAGGTTTCATGGGCGGGCTCCTGCGCCGAGGGCTTCGCGGCTGCGGCGGTTGAAGGATTCCGAGTAGGCCGCCGAACGGGCAGCGAGGATCGGGTCATTGGAGGGCTGGATGCCGCTGGGCAGGATCAGCGGGTCGAAATTCACGTCACGGCAAGCGCCTTGCTCCGGTGCATCCACCTGTTCGATGACCAGGGTGCCGGCATCGACGCTGCGCCGCTCGGGGGGCCAGGGCTGGGCCGGGTCGTCCTGCGCATCGCCGGGGTCGGCCAATACCAGGCGCAGGTTCCAACGCAACGGGCCCTGGTTCAGGCGTTGCTGCAGGTCATGCTGCAGGAATTGCTTGTCGTCGACCTTGCCGGGCAAGGCCGCAAAAGGCGTTTGCGGCTCCAGTTGCCAACGCACTGGATGCGCAGCGCCACTGGCATCGATCAGGCGGAAAGCATTGATGCTGTGATACTGGGTGTTGGCAAAACTGTCGCTGGGTTTGTAGCTTGCGGCCCATTGGCGGAAGGCGGCGCTTTCCGGGTGGGCGGCAAAGAAGGCCTGCTGCTTTGCCGGGCCCGGCTTGCCGGTAGCAGGGTCGGGCGCGTTGGCCAGCACCTGGTCGTAAAACCCTTGTGGCGTGCTGATCGCCAGCACGGGCGGATTGTTCATCCCAGTGCGCCAGACCTGGCCGTCGTCGGTGCTCAGCTCAATGGCCAGGCTGCGCACCGGGACGCCGGTATCGGGGGCGAAGGGGTTGGCGCCACCGATGGCGAAACGGCCAATGACCGGTACGCGATCCTGGGTGAACGCGCGTGCTGTCGACAGCGCGGCGGCCTGGCCGCTGGGCTGGAAATAGCCGCTCACGCACAGGCCTTTGGCGTGGTTCTTGCGATAGCCGGGGTAGTGGCCGGCCTGGGCTTCGAAGGTGTCGATGATGCGTTGCGGGGTCAGCTCTGGCCCGCCGATCCAGCCTGCGGCGTAGGCAAAGCCTGCGCCCAAGGCCAGCATCACGGCGCCAATGCCGGCCAGGCGCAGGGCCTTGTCCGGGCCGTGCAAGGGTGAGTTCATGGTGTTCATCCGGTTCAGTGAAGATGCCGGTACGACGGGGCTGGGAAATATTTATTCCATGGGTGGGAATATATTTTGTGGCGGCGCGTCTGCCCCATACACTGACCACCCCCGAGCCGGTACCTTGCCATGCACGACCTGGACGAACAGCAGTGGCGCGAGTTGCTGCAGCGCCTGCGCCGCTTTGCCTTGTGGCTGAGCCGCGAACCGGGCAGCGCCGACGACCTGGTGCAGGCCACGGTGGAGCGAGCCCTTAGCCGCAGCACCCAGCAACGTGATGCCGATGCGCTGCGTGCCTGGTTGTTCACCATTCTTTACCGGCTGTTTCTTGACGGTAAACGCCGTGAGCGCCTGCACAACCGCTGGTTATCGTGGTTCGGCCGGGCGGAACAGGAAAGCGAAGCACTCGGCGGCAACATCGAAAGCATCGTTCTGGCCCAGGCCGACCTGCAAGCCTTCGCCCGGCTATCGACCGAGCAGCGTGCCTTGCTGCTGTTGGTGAGTGTCGAAGGGCTGAGCTACAAAGAGGCGGCCCAGACACTCGGCATCCCCATCGGCACGGTGATGTCGCGCCTGTCACGTGCCCGTGCCGCCCTGCGTGAACTGACCGAGGGCAACCCCCAGCCCCCGGCTCTGCGGAGACTGAAATGACGCGCCTGATACCCAGCGAAGACGAGTTGCATGCCTACGTTGATGACCGACTCGAGCCGACGCGGCGTGCCGAGGTGCAGGCCTGGCTGGCGGCCAACCCTCAGCAAGCAGCACGTATCGAAGCCTGGCGCAACGATGCTCGGCGCTTGCGCACGGCCCTGGCCGGTTTCGGTGATCAACCCGGGGCGGCGCAGTTGGATCTCGGCCACTTGCAACGGCGTGTGCGTCAACGGCGCCAGCGGCGCCTGGCGTCGGCTGCAGTGCTGCTGCTGGCCCTGGGCGTGGGCGGGGTAGGTGGTTGGCAGGCGCGGCAGGTCACGTTGGCAGGGAGCGCGTTGCCCATGGCCGATGCGGTCCAGGCGCATCGTTTGTTCGCCGGCAGTGAGGCGCTGGATATCCAGGCCAGTGACCCCACGCAGTTGCGCGACTGGCTGGGCAGGCATTTCAGCAGGGTGGGGCAATTGCCTGACTTGACCGGTTACGGGTTCCAGCCTGTGGGGGCACGATTGTTGAGCAATGAGCAGGGGCCTGCGGCGTTGCTGGTGTTCCAGGACCGCCAAGGGCAGCGCATCAGCCTGTTCCTGCGCTCACCTGGCGAGCGTTTCGAACGCATGCCGCAAGGGCAGCGTGTCGATGGCCAACTGGAGGCGAGGTACTGGTCGCATGGGGCCTACAACTTTGCCTTGGTCAGTGCGGCGGATGATGTGCGCGGGGCCGGGGTGGGGGAGGCCTTGCGTTCGGGCCTTTAGGGTTGGGTAAGCCCGGTCACGGGCCATTGAGCAACGTGTGCGCTGGAGTAACAGCCTTACCCAATTTCTGGAAGTTGACGCAACTTCTGTGAGAGCGGTTGGCCCGGAAACTCGTTGGTCTTGCCGGTTAGTCGGTCGCTGGCAGGGCGGGCCTCATCGCCGGCAAGCCGGCTCCCACTAAAAGAATCGCCCGCATCGCGCCAAGCCGGTCAGCTCAACTCCAGCCAGATCGGCGCATGGTCGGAGGGTTTTTCCATCGCGCGCAGCTCATAGTCCACGCCCGCTGCCTTGATCCGCGGCACCAGGTGCTGCGAAGCCATGATCAGGTCGATGCGCAGGCCACGCTTGGGGTCGTCCTCGAAGCCGCGGCTACGGTAGTCGAACCAACTGAAGCGGTCCGTTACCTCGGGATGCAGGTGGCGGAAACTGTCCACCAGCCCCCAGCCCTTGAGGCGCTCCATCCACTCGCGCTCCTCGGGGAGGAAGCTGCACTTGCCTGTTTTCAACCAGCGCTTGGCGTTGTCAGGGCCGATACCGATGTCGCAGTCCTGGGGCGAGATGTTCATGTCGCCCATCACCAGCACGGGCTGGTCGTGCTTGAACTGCCCCTCCAGCAACGCCTGCAGGTCGCTGTAGAAACGCTGCTTGGCCGGGAATTTGGTGGGGTGGTCGCGGCTTTCGCCCTGCGGGAAGTAACCATTCATGATGGTGATCGGTGTGCCATTGGCATCAGCGAACGTACCCCAGATGAAACGGCGCTGCGCGTCTTCTTCGTCCGTGGCGAAGCCTTTGAACAGGCTCAGCGGCGCCTGGCGCGAAAGCAGGGCAACGCCGTAGTGGCCTTTTTGCCCGTGGTAGTGCACGTGATAGCCCAAGGCCTGAACGTCGGCCAAGGGAAACTGATCGTCGCTGACCTTGGTTTCCTGCAGGCCGATCACGTCCGGCTGGTGCTTTTCGATCAGGGCCGCCAGCTGGTGCGGGCGGGCCCGCAGGCCGTTGATGTTGAAACAGACGATCTTCATGGAAAGACAATCCCGGTAAAAGGCCGGATGCTAGCCGACATCGCCCCTGATCACCAGCGTGGCGGCTTCGCCGAGGCGCTGCTAACGTGCACTCACGGGGGGAACGATGCGCCGCCGGGCTCCTCCAAGGCACTGTATGCCCACTCCAGGAGGTCTGCCCGCAATGCCCGAAGCCACCGCCGCCCAGGCTCGCGTCTGCACACTCGATGATGGCTACAGCCGTGAGGCCCGCTCACTGCTGTACAACGCTTATCTGAACGAGCCCACCTTCGCCTACATCTTCGAGGCCCAGCGCCCTGGCTACGAACGACGGTTGCGCGTGATGGTGCGCGAGTGGGTTCGTCAGCATTTCTACCTGCAGTTGCCGGCCATTGGCCTGTTGCTGGATGACCGCCTGATCGCATTGGCACTGATCGTGCCGCCGCAGCGCCGCCTGGGCGTGGCCGACAGCTGGGCCTGGCGCCTGCGCATGCTGCTGGGCACCGGGCAACGCTGCACGCGACGTTACATGGAGTACCAGGCAGCGCTGGTCGGCTGCCTGCCAACACCGCAGGTTCACATGTTGCCGCTTCTGGGTGTGCATCCGGCGTTTCGCGGTCAGCACTACGGCGAACAATTGTTACAAGCCGTGCACGACTGGTGTGCAGAAGACCCCAACACTCAAGGCGTGGTGCTGGATTCGGGTAACGAGCATTACCTACCGTTCTATGAGCGCCAGGGGTATCAGGAGATTGGCGAGGTGGCTGTAGGGCCAATCCGTGAACGGGTGTTTTTTCATCCCTGTCCGGTACCTTCAGTTTCCCCGACTGCTTGAAAGCTTGCCAGGCGGCTCCCTTGAGCGCCTGGCTCTGGTAGCATGCGCCGCATGACGTATTCAGGAAGACTGACTTGGGGCCTGGTTTTCTGGGTTGCCAGTTTCACAGCATGGGGGCAGAGCGAATTGCTGGTGCAGGTAAAACCTGCCAACAAGGCGCTCAAAGCCAATGTCGAAGGCTATGTAGGTACCCTTGGGGACCGCGATGAAGAGGCGCTGTTGCGCTTCAGTCGCGGGGCTCAGGAGCAGGCGCGAAAAGCGGCGCAAGCGCTGGGTTACTACCAGGCGCAGATCGATAGCGAGGTCAGGCCTTCTGCCAGGGCTGACGAACCTGCGAAGCTGATCCTTCATATCGAACCGGGCGAGCCTGTGCGCCTGCGCAACGTGACCGTGCGCATCGAGGGGCCTGCCAGCGAGATGAAGGCGATTCGCGTACCTGACAGCAAAGCCCTGCGCGCTGGTGAGCAACTCAACCATGGGCATTACGAGGATGCCAAGCGGCTGATCCAGAACCAGGCCTCACGCTACGGCTTCTTCAGCGGGCATTTCACCCGCCAGCGCCTGGCCGTCGACCCGCAGGCCGGGGTGGCCGATATCGAACTGGTGTATCAGAGCGGCCCACGCTATCGCTTGGGGGCGGTCAGGTTCAGTGGCGATACCCCGCTGGACGAAGACCTGCTGCAGCGGATGGTGTCGTTCAAACCAGGCACGCCCTACGACTCCGAGTTGATCGCGGAACTGAACAATGACCTGCAGTCCAGCGGTTACTTCGAAGGTGTAAGGGTCGATGCCGCGCCCACTGCCGCGGTGGCCGAGCAAATTCCTGTAGACGTACGCCTCGATACCCGCAAGCCGCGGACCATGGGCCTTGGTCTGGGCTTTTCGACGGATGTCGGGCCGCGCGGCAAAGCCAATTGGACGCGCCACTGGGTCAACGCCCAAGGCCATAGCTACGGCTGGGAGACAGAGCTTTCTGCCCCCCGGCAAAACGTCGGGCTGTGGTACGACGTGCCTCTTGACCCACCCCTGACCGACAAGTTGCGTTTCGCTGGCGGCTATCAGAATGAAGAGATCGCCGGCACAGACACACTCAGCAAGCTGCTGACCGTGGGGCCCGAATGGCACAGCAAGCTGCCCAGTGGCTGGCAGCGCGTGATCTCGCTCAAGTACCAGCGTGAAGAGTATCGCCTTGGCGACGATTCAGGCCTGAGCAACCTGCTCATGCCGGGCGTTAGTTTCTCTTACTTGCGCAGCGACAACCGCATTGACCCGCACAACGGCTACCGCCTGCAATTCGATACCCAGGTGGCCAAGGAAGGGCTGGTGTCCGACACCAACCTGTTGCATGGCAACGTACTGCTCAAGGGCCTGACCACGCTCGGGCACAACCACCGCTTGCTCGGCAGGTTGCAGTTTGGAGGCAGCGCCACCAACGGTTACAAGAACAACATCCCGCCCTCGCTGCGCTTCTTCGCCGGTGGCGATCAGAGCGTGCGCGGCTACGACTATCAGACGCTGTCGCCTAAGAATAGCGACGGCGACCGTATCGGTGGCCGTTATCTGCTCGCTGGCAGCGTCGAATACCAGTATTCGCTGACCGAGAAGTGGCGTGTGGCGACATTCGTCGACCAGGGTAATTCGTTCAACACGCTGGAGCTGCCGAGCCTCAAGACCGGGGTCGGTTTCGGCGTGCGCTGGGTTTCGCCGGTCGGGCCATTGCGCCTCGACCTGGCCAAGGCCCTCGATGACGACGGTGGTATCCGCCTGCATTTCTCCATGGGGCCAGAGCTGTGATGCGTGTGTTCAAATTCATTCTGCTGGGCCTGCTCGGCAGCGTGTTGCTGGTTGTTCTGGCGCTGGGGGCATTACTGGCCACCGAAGGTGGCAGCCGTTGGGTACTCGGGCGCGTGCCAGGTTTGCAGGTCAGTGATTTCCAAGGGCACCTTGCAGGCCGCTGGCAGGCGAGCCAGTTGACCTGGGTTGACGGCGGCAACCGCGTCGACGTGCAAGCTCCGCTGCTGAACTGGACGCCCGGCTGTTTGTTGCGGGCAACGCTGTGCATCGATCAACTGCATGCCCAGCGGATCGACATGGTATTCGCGCCGAGCGATCAACCTGCCGACAGCGGGCCGCTGCAGTTACCGGTTTTGCGGCTGCCGGTGGCCATCGAGCTGGGGGATGTCAAGGTTGGCCAGGTGCGCCTCGATGGCAGCGACCTGCTCGGCGATCTGCACCTGGCGGCGCACTGGACTGCCACAGGGCTGAAGATCGACAGCCTGCAACTGCAGCGCGACGACCTGCACGTGAATGTGCAGGGCGATCTGCAGCCCGAGGGTGACTGGCCGGTGCAACTGCAGGGGCAGGTGCAACTGCCAGCCGTGCAAGGGCAGGCCTGGCAACTGGCACTTACCGCCAAGGGCGAGTTGCAGAAAACCCTCGAACTGGATGCGACCAGCAGCGGCTATCTCAACGCGCGTCTGACCGGTGAGTTGCAGGCACTGGCCGAGCACTTGCCAGCCAGGTTGCAACTGCGCTCCGATGCCTTCAAGCCCGCGCAGACGCTACCGGATACGCTGCAGCTCAACCAGCTCAAGCTCGACGCCGAGGGCGATCTGCTCAAGGGGTATCAGGTGTCTGGTAGCGCCAGCCTGCCGGCCGAACAGGCACCGATCGCCTTGCTGCTCAACGGCAAGGTAGATGCCAAAGGGGCGCACATCCAGGCGTTGGACCTTGCTGCAAGCGACGCCCAGCACCTGAAGCTGCAGGCCAGCGCCGACTGGCAGCAAGGCCTGGCGGCCAATGCCCAGCTCGATTGGCAGGATTTCCCTTGGCTGCGTTTGTACCCATTGGACACGCCGCCAGAGGTCACGCTCAAGCGCTTGAACGCGCATGTGCAATACCGCGATGGCAGTTACCAGGGGACTTTCAATGGCGACCTCGACGGCCCGGCTGGGGCCTTTACCCTGGCCAGCCCCTTCGAGGGTGACCTTGGCCAGGTGCGCCTGCCGCAGTTGGCCCTGACTGCCGGGCAAGGCAAAGCTGCCGGCAGTGTCGCGGTGCGCTTTGCCGATACCTTGGCCTGGGACGTTGACCTGCAACTGTCGGCACTCGACCCTGCCTACTGGCTCGCCGAACTGCCCGGCACCTTGGCCGGCCCGTTGCGCAGCAAAGGTGAAATGAAGGGTGAGCAGCTCAGCCTCGATGCCCAGCTTGACCTGAAGGGGCGCCTGCGTGGCCAGCCGGCAATGCTCAAGGTACAGGCCGAAGGCGCCGGCCAGCGCTGGACCCTCGGTACGCTGGCCGTGCAGTTGGGCGACAACCGCATCAACGGCAGTGGCAGCCTGCAACAGCGCCTGGCCGGGCGTGTCGACCTCGACCTGCCCCGGCTCGGGCAACTGTGGCCCGGGCTGCAAGGCCAGGTAAAAGGGCGGCTGGATGCCAGCGGCACGCTCAGCGCTCCCCAAGGTACCCTGACCCTGCAAGGCCAGCAGGTGGCGCAGGAGCAGAACCGTATCCAGCGTCTTGACCTCAGTGCACGCCTGGACAACGCCCAGCGTGGGCTGGTCGATCTCAAGGCCAGTGGCATCCGCCTGGGCGATACGGTGCTGGGCACCTTGCAGGCCAACGGCAAGGGCGATATCCGCCAGCAAGCCCTGACCCTGGGGCTCGATGGCCCGCTGCTGAAGCTTGACCTGGGGCTCGACGGCCAGTTGAGCAAGGGCGACTGGCGTGGGCGGCTGGCCAGCGGCAGAGTCCAGGCCGGTGGCCAGGACTGGCAATTGCAGGCGCCGGCTCGCCTGCAGCGCCTGGCCAGCGGCCAACTGGACTTCGGCGCCCACTGCTGGCGCTCCGGTCAGGCCAGCCTGTGTGGCGAGGACCAACGCCTGGCACCGGAGCCGCGCCTGCGTTATCACCTCAAACAGTTCCCGCTGGACAGCCTGGCTCAATGGTTGCCGAAGGATTTCGCCTGGCAGGGGCTGCTCAACGCTGACGTCAATCTGGACATCCCGGCCAGCGGCCCCAAGGGGACCGTGCGCGTCGATGCCAGCGGCGGCACGCTGAGGGTGCGGGACAATGGGCGCTGGATCGACTTCCCTTACCAGGCGCTGCGCCTGGACAGCACCCTGGCGCCTCGGCGCATCGATACGCAGCTGAATTTCCGTGGCGAGCGCCTTGGCGAGTTGCGCCTGAACGCCCGTCTCGACCCGCTGGGCAAGGACAAGCCATTGTCGGGTGACTTCCGCCTCGCCGGCCTGGACCTGTCGGTTGCCCGGCCTTTCGTACCGATGGTCGAGCGGCTGGCAGGCCAATTGAATGGCAGTGGCCAGTTGTCCGGCACCTTGCTGGCGCCCCAACTCAACGGCAACCTGATGCTCAGTGGTGGCGAGGTCAGTGGTGCTGAGTTGCCCGTCAGCATGCAGGACCTGTCGCTGCAAGCCTTGATCGCTGGCGAGCAGGTTCAGCTGAACGGTGGCTGGCGCAGTGGCGAGGCGGGCCGTGGCCGGCTGAGCGGCGACCTGACCTGGGGCCAGGCCCTGGGCATGAACCTGCGCCTGCAGGGCCAGCAGTTGCCGGTGACCGTAGAACCCTATGCAACGCTTGAAGTCGCGCCCGATTTGAACCTGCGCCTGATCGACGACAAACTGGCGGTGTCCGGCAAGGTGCAGGTGCCCAAGGGCAAGATCACGGTGCGCGAGCTGCCGCCATCGACCGTGAAGGTATCCGACGACACGGTCATCGTCGGCCACCAGACCGAGGAAGGCAAAACGCCGATAGCGATGGCCATGGACATAGATGTCGAAGTGGGGCAGGACAAACTGTCGTTCAGCGGGTTTGGGCTTACCGCCAACTTGCTCGGCCATGTACACATCGGCGATAACATGGACACCCGTGGTGAGTTGAGCCTGGCTGACGGACGTTACCGCGCCTATGGTCAGCGCCTGACCATCCGCCGAGCGCGCTTGCTGTTCGCCGGGCCCATCGACCAGCCCTACCTGGACATCGAGGCCATCCGCCAAGTCGATGACGTGATCGCCGGTATCCGCCTGAGCGGGAGTGCCGAGCAGCCTACTACCCAAGTGTTCTCGGAACCGGCGATGAGCCAGGAACAGGCGCTGTCCTACCTGGTGCTGGGCCGCCCGCTGGGCACGTCGGGCGAGGACAACAACATGTTGGCCGAGGCGGCCCTGGGCCTGGGCCTGGCGGGCAGCGCAGGGGTTACCGGCAGCATCGCGTCCAGCCTGGGGATTGACGACTTCCAGCTGGACACCGAGGGCTCGGGCAATACCACCAGTGTGGTGGCCAGCGGCAACCTGACCGAGAAGCTGAGCCTGCGATATGGGGTAGGGGTGTTCGAGCCGGCCAATACCATTGCGTTGCGCTACAAACTGAGCAAGAGGGTTTACCTTGAGGCGGCGAGCGGCCTGGCCAGTTCGCTGGATATTTTCTATAAGCGCGACTTCTGAAGGGCGCCATCAACGCACGGTGGCGGCCTCGATGAACTCGTTGGTATCAGGGCCGGGCGCAGCGGGTGGCTTGCGGGTAGGGTTGATCAGTTTGGTGTATTCCTCGATCAGGCGGTTTAGCGCTTCGGGGGGGTCGCTGGCCTGAAACTGCATGCGGATCTGCACCTCGTCCGGGTCTCGCGTTTCGCCCTGGCGGCCCTGGGCGCCGATCGTGACCTTGAATGCCGCTGCGCCGCCGGCCTCAGCGTTGGCCTGCATCGCGCGCAGCGCCTCCGTGCCGTTGACGCGCACCGAGAGGTCGACTTGCATGCGCTCCAAGGCCAGCCCCTTGGGTGATACCAGGGCGAACAACGGCACGCGTATCACATGCTGGTCGTCCATGGCGACCTCGACCATCTTGGCCTTCATAGGTGCCCCGAGCGCCTGGGGGTCGATGTCGAAGAAGTGGTCGAACAGATTGATGTACTGCTGGGCAATCAGGCTATTGGTGGCCGCTGCGGCCTCCTGCAGGCCACGGGTGATATCCCGCAGGTCGATAGCGGTCATGGGGGCAGGGTGATTGTCCACTCACTTGTCTCCTTGGTACACGGGAGCCCCGCTGTGCTCAGCGAGGCGGACATTTTGAGACAGGGCTAAGCGTCAGGGCGTGCTGGGACTTGGGGAGGGGGTGTTCGCTGTATCGCCCTTCAGTACGTCGGCATCGGAAATCGTATCGGTGCTCTGCAGGGTCGAGTTAGGTACCACCGTTGGTTTGGTGGCGGCATCGGTGAGAAAATCGATGACTCTCATCACGGCCTCTGGCGGGTCCTGGCGGCGTAAGGTGGTATTGAATGCGTAGCGGGCGCGGGTATCGGTCTTGCGGGTCTGCGTGGACTTGTGGCTGATGCTGCCCTTCATGTCCAGCTTGAAAGGGCCCCAGCCGAGTGACCCAGCCACTTCGCCACTTTTGCTGGACTCACTGAAATCCTCAGCCGCTTGGCTGATGGTCAGTTCGAAGTCGACCGTTCCTTCTTCAATGACAATGTTGGGGTGGGTGATGGCCGCCAGCAGCGGCACCTTCATGGACTTGTTGACGACACCTTTGTATTCGCCCTGTTCGTTGACGATGGTCTCGTCATAGTCGAACTGGATGGCAACCGCTTTGCCATCCTGTACGCAGACCTGCATGAGGAAGTCCGCATAGGACTTGCTCGCAGTGACCTGCGCCTGAACCATGGCTTGTAGTGGCCCGGCGATCATCCGGTCCATGGGCAAGGCATTGATGACCGATCCGATTAGGCTGTTGTCGATGGACATAGCTCGATTCTCTTTTTAATGGGTGCTGCAAAGACGGCCGTCAGTGCGGCCGGGTGGGTGTCGTCAGCGCGTGCAAGGCTCCTGGCGACGGATATTGCCGATCTGGCGCAGGCTCAGGCCGTACTTGTCGGCCAAGAGGCTGCGTGACAGGCCCTCGGCGCTTTCTTTCTGGATTTGCAGGTTGCGCAATTGCCGCAGGAAGTGGTCTGGCTTGGGAATCTCCAGCGCCACACCGGCAAAGCGCTTGATCAGGGCGTCGAGGGCCTCACCCGGGAGTATCTCGGCGAGCTTGGTTCGCTCGCGGTGCTTGGGGATGTACTTGGGTCTGCCGCCAAAGGCACAGGTGAGCTGGTAGGCGTTTTCGATGCCGATACACTCGATCAGGGACTGCAGCGAATGCGGTAGCTGGCTGATGTCTATGGCTGTGAGATCTTGCAATTCCATATGTGGCTCCCTCGCGGTTGATGGGGCGCGATGCTTGGATATGCCGCAATGACGTGTCGGCGATTAGCATCGGCGCTCTGTCGCTGGCATGAGCGGATTGTCAGTGAGTGACGAAGACTGTCGCTAGGCGCCAAGTGGTCCAGCTGTTGTAGCCTCAAGGTGCAGGATTTGAAGGCAACGATTTCGCGCGTTGTAGGACATCGCTCTGGCGTTGCCCTACAGGCGTTGATACTCAGGGGGGCGCTTTTCCGTGAGGCAACTGGGTGCCAGTACCCTCAACGCAGGGGTAAACATGCATCAAGCTCACGTTGGCGAGGTAGGCGTGGGGCCGACTGGCCATGGTTTGAGGCAGGCTGCGCCAATCCACCACGAGGCAGAGTGCACTGAGCGATTGTTTGTCGTGCCGGCCCAGTACCTTATCGGGGAAGGACCTGCGGTAGAGCGCCAGGGTCTCGCCTACGGCTTCGACCTGCCCGGCGTTGGCCAAGGTTTCGTAGGCGAGCTTGGGCAGCTGCGGCTGCTCGAGGGTGAAATGGGCGTGGCCAGGCTCGGCGTTCAGGTGCCCGGCCGCCCTCGTTCGCTGCCATAACTGCTGCCATTGACTGCTGCCGGCGTGGGCCGCCAGTTCGCGGCCCAGTTCGAGCAATCGTTCAGGCGGTATCTGGCGGACATCCAGCGCGTGGGTGGGCAGAGCGGGGAGTAACAACAGAATGAGCAGGGCGGGCTTGAGCATGGAGCCTCCAACTTGGGGGTAGGGAGGCCAATGCTTTCAGGCTTGAGGGGCCGCGCTAAGCAGGAAATGCAGCGCCAAAAGCCACGGGCGTTGTATCATGGCGCCGGCTCGTTGCGAGCCATTTGCCCCCGATGTTGCAAGGAACTATCGATGACACACGTGCAGCGCCTCAAATATTCGATTCTGATCATCCTGGTGGTGCTGGGCCTCATGCTGGGCCTGTCGCACCTGCAGAAACAGGGCACCATCAGTGAACAGACCTTCCAGATGCTGGCCATCGCCATTGCAGTCGTGGTGGTCGTGATCAACGGGATTCTGCGGCGCAAGGTCAAGCCCTGACCCTTGCCGGCCGGCCAGCGATGGCCGGCCTTGCGCTCAGCGCGAAGAGGGCTGCTCGAGCATGGCGCGCGCTTGCGGGTTGAGGCTGTAGCACTTGTCGTTGCCCAAGTGGATCACGCCCTCTGCGCACAGTCGCTTGAGCACCTCCCGCACACTCAGAAACGACAGCGGAATATCCAGTTGTTCCAGGTGCGCGTGCACCCCGCGCACGCCAATGCTGCGCCCGGCGCGGCCGGCGCTGTGCAGGGCATCGATCACTTTGAGACGGATCAGGCTGGTACGCAGCCCATAGGTGCGCAGCAACTCGCGGATCTGTTCGTTGCCGACACGCTCTTCCCCGCAGGCGTCCTGTCCATTGGCCGCCTCGGCCGGGGTTCGCCCGGGCTGAAGTGAAGGTTGCGGGTTGTACATGTGAATGCTCCTTTTCGTGGACTGTCCCAAAATATGGGTGCCTCACTTACTAGGACGAATGAGCGCGGAGAAACTGCAGCTTTTGCGCAAAAAAAATCGCTGCCTGTGTCATGAAGACGAATCTGACACGCCTGCTGCGTAAAATTTTCATCTGGGTGTTCGTCTGATTGGGAATGATCCCAGAAGCCCAGGAGTGCCCGTGCTCTCAATTTCAAGACCCATGACCTGCGTTGGCCTTGCGGCCGCGTTGGTTGCCTCAAGCCTCGCCGCGCAGGCGCAAGCGGCCAGTAGCGATGCCACTGCGCAAATCCGGCGCACCAGTTTCGGCGTGCCGCATATCGTGGCCAAGGATGAGCGCGGTCTGGGTTACGGCATCGGTTATGCCTATGGCCAAGACAACCTATGCCTGCTGGCCAATGAAGTGCTGACGGTCAACGGTGAACGCTCGCGCTTTTTTGGCGCGCAGGGCAAAACCCTCGAGCAGCGCGATAACCTGGCCAGCGACCTGTTCTTCACCTGGCTCAATACGCCGACCGCGGTCAACAGCTTCCTCCAGGCCCAACCCTCTGAGGTGCGCGATTTGCTGGAAGGCTATGCCAGTGGTTTCAACCGCGCCCTGGCCGAGCGCCGTAGCCAAGGGCTGCCGGCAGAATGCGGGGATGGCCAGTGGTTGCGGCCGATCACCAGCCTGGACCTGATCAAGCTGACCCGCCGTCTGCTGGCGGAGGGCGGGTTGGGGCAATTCGCCGAAGCGTTGGCGGGTGCCCAACCGCCACAGTTGACCAGCCAGCAGGCAGCGCACACGTTCGGCGAGGCACTGGCCCAGCAACAGCGCTTCGCTTCGGAGCGGGGCAGCAATGCCGTTGCCGTGGGCGCAGAGCGTTCGGCCAATGGCCGCGGCCTGTTGCTGGCCAACCCGCATTTCCCCTGGATGGGCGGGATGCGCTTCTACCAGATGCAGCTGTCCATCCCAGGCCAGCTGGACGTGATGGGGGCCGCACTGCCTGGTTTGCCAGTAGTGAACATTGGTTTCAACCGTCATCTGGCCTGGACTCATACGGTCGATACTTCCAAGCACTTCACGCTCTATAAACTGCAACTGGACCCGCAAGACCCGACGCGCTACCTGTTCGATGGCAAGTCCTTGCCCCTGACCCAGCAGGCTGTGAGTGTCACGGTCAAGGCTGAAGATGGCACGCTGAGCCAGGTGGAGCGCCAGGTCTACAGCTCGAAATTCGGGCCCGTGGTGCAGTGGCCAGGCCGCCTGGACTGGGACAGCAAAACGGCCTACAGCCTGCGTGACGCCAATCTGGACAATACCCGTGTGCTGCAGCAGTGGTATCGCATCAACCGTGCCGATAGCCTGGCGGCACTGCAGGGCTCGATCGAGCAGTTGCAAGGCATACCCTGGGTCAACACCTTGGCTGTCGATTCGGGCGGTAAGGCGCTCTACCTTAACCAGTCGGTGGTGCCCTACGTGGACCAGCAGTTGCTCAGCCAGTGCAGCAACCCGGCGGCGCAAGGCCCGCTGGTAGTGCTCGATGGCTCACGCAGCGCCTGCCAGTGGAAGGTCGATGCCCAGGCGGCGCAGCCTGGCATCTTCCCGCCGCGTCTGTTGCCCAGCCTTGCGCGCAACGATTTCGTGCAGAGCTCCAACGACCCGGCGTGGATGACCAACCCCGCCCAGCCATTGACCGGGTACTCACCGCTGATCAGCCGCAGCGACCAGCCATTGGGTATGCGCGGGCGCTTCGCGCTCGAGCGCCTGCAAGGCAAGGCCAAGCTGGGTGTGGATGACCTGCAGCGTATGGTGATGGATGACGAGGTCTACCTGGCCAGCCTGGTGCTCCCAGACTTGCTGCAATGGTGCAAAGGCGCTGAGGCTGATTTGCAGGCGTTATGTACGAGCCTGGCAAGCTGGGATGGCAAGGCTGACCTTGACAGTGGGATTGGCCTGGTGCATTTCCAGAACATCGTCGAACACATGGCCAGGCATCCGCAAAGCTGGCGGGTGGCGTTTGATCCGGCAGACCCGCAACACACCCCCCGCGGCTTGGCAGTGGAGCAGGCCGCGGTGCGCAAGTTGCTGCGCGAAGCGGCGCTGGCCTCCCTGCAGCAGGTCGCCAAAGCCGGGGTTGCTGAAGGCAGCCGTTGGGGGCAGATCCAGCAGGCGGCCGATGGCACGCCGGTACCTGGCGGCGCGCAGGCGATGGGGGTGTACAACGCGATCTACAGCATCCCGCATGGGCCGGGCAAGCGCTTGGTGGTCAGTGGCACCAGTTACCTGCAACTGGTCAGTTTCACCGAGGATGGGCCGCAGGCGCGGGGGCTGTTGGCCTTCTCGCAATCCAGCGAAGCCGCTTCGGCACATTCGAGCGACCAGACCAAGGCCTTCTCGGCCAAGCAGTTGGCGCCCATTCCGTTCACCGAGGCGCAAATCAAGGCTGACCCTGAGTATCGGCAGTATGTGATCAGCGAGGGTGACAAGGCGGCGGTGGCGAGCCGGCCTTGAGTCGCAAACCAGTACCAGTCTGATCGCCGGCAAGCCGGCATCTACAGGTTCGCCACAGCGTATTTGTAGCGCCGGCTTGCCGGCGATCAGGCCGGTATGGCCAAGCCATCAGCTTCAGGAAAACTCGAAGGGTTCCAACTGAAAGCCCTGCGCATCGACCTGCAGGGTCCAGCCGCGACGGTCCCAATCGCCCAGCACGATGCGCCGGGCCGGTTCCCCGTTCACCACCAGCTTGTGGATCGCCGGCCGGTGTGTGTGGCCATGCACCAGCGTTTTCACACCGTGCGCCGCCATCACCGCTGGCACTTCTTCGGCTGTGACATCGACAATGTCGGTGGCTTTCATGCGCGTCTGGGCACGGCTTTCGCTACGCAGCTTGCGCGCCAGCTTCTGCCGGGTGGCAAGCGGCAAGTGCCGTAGAACCCACAGGCTCAACGGGTTGCGCAGATAGCGGCGCATTTTCATGTAGCCGATGTCGCGGGTGCATAGGGTGTCGCCATGCATCAGCAAAACCTGCTCGCCGCCAAGGCTGATCACGCTGGGGTCGGTCAGCAAGGTGCAGCCGGCCGCTTGGCAGAAGCCCTCGCCAATCAAAAAGTCGCGGTTGCCGTGCATCAGGTAGACGGCCGTGCCGCTGTCGCTCAGCCGGCGCAGGGCCTGGCAGATCGACTGCTGAAAGGGCGTCATGGCATCGTCGCCGATCCAGGCTTCGAAGAAGTCGCCGAGGATGTACAGCGCATCGGCGTGGCGTGCGCGGCCGTCGAGCAGATCAAGAAACGCCCGGGTGATGTCCGGGCGTTCTTCTTGCAGATGCAGATCAGAGATCAGCAGTATCACTCAACGATCTCGGCTTTCTCGATGATCACGTCGTCTTTAGGTACGTCCTGGTGGCCAGCGTTGGAACCGGTGGCGACCTTTTCGATGGCGTCGACGATTTCACGGCCTTCGGTCACTTCGCCGAACACCGCGTAGCCCCAGCCCTGGGTGTTCTTGCCGCTGTGGTTGAGGAAGTCGTTGTCGGAGGCGTTGATGAAGAACTGGGCCGAGGCCGAGTGCGGGTCCATGGTGCGGGCCATGGCGATGCTGTACTTGGTGTTCTTCAGGCCGTTGTCAGCTTCGTTCTGGATGCTGGCGCGGGTCTTCTTCTGGCTCATGCCTGGCTCGAAGCCGCCGCCCTGGATCATGAAACCCTTGATCACACGGTGGAACACGGTGCCGTCGTAGTGACCGTCCTTGACGTACTGAACGAAGTTTGCCGTGGTGAGCGGCGCCTTTTCGGCGTCCAGTTGCAGGACGATAACGCCGTGGTTGGTGGTCAGTTTGACTTTGGACATGCTGGAATTCGCTCTTTCAAGGCATTCGGGAATTAGGGTGCGCAGTGCGCCTGTAGTCACCTGACGCAGGATCGGGCGACCGCGACACATGGCGCGCACTGGCCATTTTGCCAGGCCGCGACAAAAAGCTGCGATAAATCACGGCAGTTTGTCCGAGCCTGGCTGTCAGCAGCTTGACTGCTTCGGCTATGATAGGCCCTTTGATTCAATCGGCCTACCCAGGCCGGACACGTGCATTCAAGGATCCTATGAGCAAGCCCACTGCCGACAACGCGCCCAACGCCGCTGCCAAAGGCGCCCCCGCCGTCCCTGCGAACTTCCTGCGGCCGATCATCCAGGCCGACCTGGACTCGGGCAAGCACAGCAGCATCGTCACCCGTTTTCCGCCGGAGCCCAATGGCTACCTGCACATTGGCCATGCCAAGTCGATCTGCGTCAACTTCGGCCTGGCCAAGGAGTTCGGCGGCGTCTGTCACCTGCGCTTCGACGACACCAACCCGGCCAAGGAAGACCAGGAGTACATCGATGCCATCCAGCGCGACGTCAAATGGCTGGGCTTCGACTGGGCCGGCGAGGTGCGTTATGCCTCGAACTACTTCGACCAACTGCACGATTGGGCCGTTGAACTGATCAAGCGTGGCAAGGCCTATGTCTGCGACCTGACCCCTGATCAGGCCAAGGCCTACCGTGGCAGCCTGACCGAGCCTGGCCAGAACAGCCCGTTCCGTGAGCGCAGCGTCGAAGAGAACCTCGACCTGTTCGCCCGCATGAAGGCTGGCGAGTTCAAGGATGGCGAGCGCGTGCTGCGGGCCAAGATCGACATGGCCTCGCCGAACATGAACCTGCGCGACCCGATCCTGTACCGCATCCGTCATGCCCACCACCACCAGACCGGTGACAAGTGGTGCATCTACCCCAACTACGACTTCACCCATGGTCAGTCCGATGCCATTGAAGGCATCACCCACTCGATCTGCACCCTGGAGTTCGAAGGCCATCGGCCGCTGTACGACTGGTTCCTTGACAACCTGCCGGTACCGGCGCACCCGCGTCAGTATGAGTTCAGCCGCCTGAACCTCAACTACACCATCACCTCCAAGCGCAAGCTCAAGCAGCTGGTCGACGAGAAACACGTCAGCGGCTGGGACGACCCGCGCATGTCCACCCTGTCGGGCTTCCGCCGTCGCGGTTACACCCCGGCCTCGATCCGCAACTTCTGCGAGATGGTCGGTACCAACCGCTCCGACGGCGTCGTCGACATGTCGATGCTCGAATTCAGCATCCGTGACGACCTCGACCGCACCGCGCCACGCGCCATGTGCGTGCTGCGCCCGCTCAAAGTGGTCATCACCAACTACCCTGAAGGCCAGGTCGAGCAGCTTGAACTGCCGCGCCACCCCAAGGAAGACATGGGCGTGCGCGTGCTGCCCTTCGCTCGCGAGCTGTACATCGACCGCGACGATTTCATGGAAGAGCCGCCAAAGGGTTACAAGCGCCTGGAGCCGGCCGGTGAAGTCCGCCTGCGTGGCAGCTACGTGATCCGCGCCGACGAAGCGGTCAAGGACGCCGATGGCAACATCGTCGAGCTGCGCTGCTCCTACGACCCGGATACCCTGGGCAAGAACCCCGAGGGCCGCAAGGTCAAGGGCGTGATCCACTGGGTGCCGGCAGACGCCAGTGTCGAATGCGAAGTGCGCCTGTACGACCGCCTGTTCCGCTCGCCGAACCCAGAGAAGGCCGAGGAGGGCGCCAGCTTCCTCGACAACATCAACCCGGGCTCGCTGCAGGTGCTGACCGGCTGCCGTGCCGAGCCGTCGCTGGGCCAGGCGCAGCCTGAAGACCGCTTCCAGTTCGAGCGCGAAGGCTACTTCTGCGCCGACCTCAAGGACAGCCAGCCGGGCCGCCCGGTGTTCAACCGCACCGTCACCCTGCGTGACTCCTGGGGCAGCTAAGGAACCGCCGTGCTTACCATCTACAACACGCTGAGCAAAACCAAGGAAGTCTTCAAGCCGCTCGATGGCAACAAGGTGCGTATGTACGTGTGCGGCATGACCGTGTACGACTACTGCCACCTGGGCCATGGCCGCAGCATGGTGGCCTTCGACCTGGTCACCCGTTGGCTGCGCAAGAGCGGCTATGAGCTGACCTATGTGCGCAACATCACCGACATCGATGACAAGATCATCAACCGGGCCAACGAGAACGGCGAAACCTTCGACGCGCTCACAGCCCGCATGATCGATGCGATGCACGAGGACGAACGGCGCCTGAACATCCTCAAACCGGACCAGGAACCGCGTGCCACCGACCATATCGCCGGCATGCACGCGATGATCCAGACCTTGATCGACAAGGGCTACGCCTACGCGCCCGGCAATGGCGACGTGTACTACCGGGTCGGCAAGTTCGTCGGCTACGGCAAGCTGTCGCGCAAGAAGATCGAGGACCTGCGCATCGGTGCCCGCATCGAGGTCGATGAGGCCAAGCAGGACCCGCTCGACTTCGTCCTGTGGAAGGGCGTCAAGCCGGGCGAGCCGTACTGGGATTCGCCGTGGGGACCGGGCCGTCCGGGCTGGCACATCGAGTGCTCGGTGATGTCCACCTGCTGCCTGGGCGAGAGCTTCGACATCCACGGTGGCGGCAGCGACCTGGAGTTCCCGCACCACGAGAACGAAATCGCCCAGAGCGAAGCGGCGACCGGCAAGCAGTACGCCAATGCCTGGATGCATTGCGGCATGATCCGCATCAATGGCGAGAAGATGTCCAAGTCATTGAACAACTTCTTCACCATCCGTGACGTGCTCGACGTATACCACCCGGAGGTGGTGCGCTACCTGCTGGTGGCCAGTCACTACCGCAGTGCCATCAACTACTCCGAAGACAGCCTGCGTGATGCCAAAGGTGCCTTGGAGCGCTTCTATCACGCACTGCGGGGTTTGCCGCGTGTGGCAGCCAAGGGTGGCGAGGAATTCGTCGAGCGCTTCAGCGTGGCGATGAACGACGACTTCAACACCCCCGAAGCCTGTGCCGTGCTGTTCGACCTGGTGCGCGAGATCAACCGCCTGCGCGACAGCGACCCGGATGCGGCTGCTGGCCTGGCCGGTCGCCTGCGCGAGCTGGGTGATGTGCTGGGTGTGCTGCAGCTGGAGGCCGATGACTTCCTGCGTGCAGGTGCTGAGGGCAAGGTCGATGCGGCTGAAGTGGAGGCGCTGATCCAGGCGCGTCTGCAGGCGCGTGCCGACAAGAACTGGGCAGAGTCCGACCGGATCCGTGACCAGCTGAGCGCCATGGGCGTGGTGCTGGAAGACGGCAAGGGTGGCACTACCTGGCGTCTGGCTGACTGATTAACGGGGGCCGCTTAGCGGCCCCATCGCCGGCAAGCCGGCTCCCACAGGTATTGCGCAGGGCTTGAAGGTTGCGTGGTGGTGAGAGCCGAACAAGCTCACAGGTACTGCGCAGGGTTTGAAGGTTGCGTGGTGGTGTGAGAGCCGAACAAGCCCTCAGGGATTGCCTAGGGCTTGACGGTTGTGCTGTCGTGGTGGGCTTGCCGGCGATGGGCTGCACAGTAGTCCCCGCTTTTACCTCGGCAACCCCGGCAACGGGCAATGCAAGACCAGCTTGGCCCCGCCCAGCTCACTGTCACCCACCTCCAGCCCAAACCCGTGCAAGTCGACGATCGCCGCAACGATCGACAAACCGAGCCCGAACCCCGGGTGGCGGTGGCCTTCATCGCTGCGATAGAACCGCTTCAGCACTGCAGTGCGCTCTTGTTCCGGAATCCCAGGTCCGCTGTCCTCGATAGCGATATGCACGCCTGCCTCGTCCTGCGTCGCGGTAATGGCTACCCGGCCACCTTCTGGCGTGAACTTGATGGCATTGCCCACCAGGTTGGCCAGCGCTTCGAACAGCAACTCACGGTCCCCATGCAGCGCCGCCAGGTGCTCAGGCTGCTGCAGCTGCAGGCGGATACCGCCATCTTCAGCCAGGGGCAGGTAGAAATCGTGCAATTCCACCAGCAACTCACGGGGGTTCAGCTCAATGAAGCCGGCGCGGCGCTGGCGATCCTCCAGCTCACTGATGCGCAACAGGCCACGAAAACGTGCCATCAGGGTATCGGTTTCGCCGATGGCCTGGTCCAGTGCTTCGGCTTGCGCTGAGTCCAAACCGCTCTGCTGGCGGATGCGGTACAGCTGCGCTCGCAGGCGGGTGAGCGGTGTGCGCAGGTCGTGGGCAATGTTGTCGCACACGCCCTTGACCTCGTGCATCAGCCGTTCGATCCGGTCAAGCATGGCGTTGACGATGGCTGCCAGCATGTCCAGTTCGTCGCGCCGGGCCGACAGTGGCAGGCGGTGGGTGAGGTCGCCGGCGACGATCAGCTCTGCCTGCGCCTGTATCGCGCGAATGCGTTTCAAAGGCCTGCGCCGCAGCATGTACCAGCCAGCGAAGCCAGGGATGAGTGTCAGCGATATGCCCCATAGCAAGGCGTGCAGGATGATGCGTGTCACCACGAACAACGAGCCGTTGTCGCGCAGCAGTACCAGCCAGCGGCCGTCCTGAACCTTGATTGCCACCGCATCGCAACTGTCACGCGGCATGTGCGGGTCATCGGCGTCCAGGCAGCGCTCGAGTTCATGCACCTTGCCGTCCAGGCGCAGTTCCGGCGGGATAGCACGGATGCGCCCGCCAATCGGGTTGAGCTGGGCGTCGAACAGGCCGTAGGCATCGAAGGCGCGCTCCTCGAATGCCTGGCTGGCGATCAGGGCGTCGTCCAGCTGCTTGCCGCTCATGTGTGCGAACAGGTGCTGGCGCTGCAGCATGGAGTGGCGGGTAAGCTTGTTCAGGTAGCTGGACACCTCGAAATACAGCACCCCCATGAGGATGCTGCTCCAGGCCACGAAGAGGAAGCTGTACAACGCCAGCAGGCGGCTGGTCGAGGAGCTCCAGCCCTTAGTTGGGTTCAGCAATGGCATAGCCGGAGCCCCGTACGGTACGGATCAGCGGCGCTTGCCCGGGGGAATCGATCTTCTTGCGCAGGCGGCCGATATGCACATCGATCAGGTTGGTGCCAGGGTCGAAGTGGTAGCCCCAGACTTCCTCGAAGATCATCATCCGCGTGATCACCTGGCCGCTGTGGCGCATCAGGTACTCCAGCAGTTTGTACTCGGTGGGCAACAGGTTGAGCGTCTGGTCGCCGCGGCGGGCCTCATGGCTGATCAGGTCCAGTTGCAGGTCGGCGACCTGCAGTCGGGTCTGGGTCATCGGCACGCTGTTGCGCCGCAGCAGCACTTCCACCCGTGCAGCCATCTCGTCGGAGGCGAACGGCTTGGTCAGGTAGTCGTCGCCACCGGCACGCAAGCCTCGCACACGCTCATCGACGTCGGACAGTGCGCTGATCATCAGGATTGGCGTTGCGATTTTAAGGTTGCGCAGGGTGGTGACGATGGTCAGGCCATCGACCTCAGGCAGCATGCGGTCCAGGGTGATCAGGTCATAGCCGCCGCCGATGGCTTTGGCCAGGCCTTCACGGCCATTGTCTGCCCAATCCACTTCCAGACCGTGGCTGGTGAGTTCGGCGACGATTTCCTGGCCGGTGACGGCGTCGTCTTCGATGGTCAGTACGCGTGGCATGCTGGTTCCTGGGCGTCTAGTGGAGGCTTGATTGTGCCAAAGAATAGACTGCCGGGAATTTAAGAAAAATTCATCTGGCTGCAGAGTGGCAAAAGTCGACGCAACTGCGGGGGAGGCGGCCTGCCAGCGATGAGGCCGGTCCTGTCAGGCAGAAAAAAGGGCATGCCAGCGCCTGGCATGCCCTGCGGTTCAGCGTGGTGCGAAGGCTCAGGCGACCTTGACGATCCAGCCAGCCGGTGCTTCGACGTCGCCACTCTGAATGCCGGTCAGCTCGTTATAGAGCTTCTGGGTGACCGGGCCGACTTTTTCCAGGTCGTGGAACACGTGCAGCTTGCCGTTGTACTCGATGCCACCGATCGGGGTGATCACTGCGGCGGTACCGCAGGCACCCGCTTCGATGAAGCGGTCGAGCTTGTTGATTTCGACATCGCCTTCGATCACGGTCAGGCCCAGGCGCGAGGACGCCAGTTCCATCAGCGACAGGCGGGTGATACCTGGCAGTACCGAGGCCGATTTCGGGGTGATGAATTCATTGTTGGCGGTGATGCCGAAGAAGTTGGCCGAACCGACTTCCTCGATCTTGGTGTGGGTCAGCGGATCGAGGTAGATGGCGTCGGCGAAGTTGGCTTTCTTGGCTTCAGCACCTGGCTGCAGGCTGGCTGCATAGTTGCCGCCGACCTTGGCGGCGCCGGTGCCCTGTGGCGCGGCGCGGTCGAAGCTGGAAATCTGGAAGTTGTGCGGCTTCATGCCGCCTTTGAAGTACGAGCCAACCGGGATGGCGAATACCGAGAAGATGAACTCGGGGGCGGTGCGCACGCCGATGTTATCGCCGGTGCCGATCACGAACGGGCGCAGGTACAGGGCACCCTTGCCGTGTGGCGGGACGAATTTCTCGTTGGCCTTGACCACTTGCTTGCAGGCCTCGATGAACACATCGGTCGGCACCTGCGGCATCAGCAGGCGAGCGCAGCTGCGCTGCATGCGGGCGGCGTTCTGGTCAGGGCGGAACAGGTTGATCGAGCCGTCTTTGCAGCGGTAGGCCTTCAGGCCTTCGAAGCACTGCTGGCCATAGTGCAGGGCAGTGGAGCCTTCACTGATGTGCAGCACATTGTCTTCGGTCAGGGTGCCTTTGTCCCACTCACCGTTGCGCCATACGGACAGGTAGCGCTTGTCGGTCTTGATGTAGTCGAAACCCAGCTTGTCCCAGTTAATGCTTTCGTTACTCATGACACCCTCGATTGTCTTGCAAGTGCCCGATCGCTCGGGCTGCTGTTATATGCGCACCTCGCCACGATAATACATCCGCCGCTGATCGGGAACGCCCAGTCACGAATTGGAGGCGCGGGGCTGGCGATGGATTCGCGGTGTCCTTGGGGCCGATCAGGGCCAGCATTGCGCCATGTGACTGCCTCCAGCGCTAGCGCGCAGCACCGAGCCGCCTGTTCCAATCCCCGCCATGGCTTCGCTCACACGCCTCTTCGCTGTCAAAGCGCACATGCCATGCCGGGTGATCCAGCGCTACACCTGCTTCGTCCAGCGCCTGGGCTGTCAGCTTGAGCATGCGAGCCTTGGCATCACCCGCCAGCGCTGCGGCCTTGTCGACCTCGCGCTCGAAGACCCAGGTGATGCGCAAGCTCGCAGGGAACTGTTCAGGGTCCAGGCGATGGGTCAGCCAGCTGAACCCGACGATCTGTGCCTTGGCCGTTTCGCATGCGTCGGTCAGGCATGCCACCAGTTCACGCTCAAGGCGGGCCAGTTCGCGTTTGCCCAATGCTTTCATGGCGCAGCCTCGTCATCGATCTGCTGGCAGAAACGCAGCAGGTTGCCGAACGGGTCGCGTATCTGCATCTGCAGGCCCCAATCGACGCGCTCGGCCTGTGGACGGGCATAGCCGTACTGCTTGTCCTGCAGTTCACGTTGCAGTGCCAGCAGTTCGTCGGTGCGGGCAAACACCGTCGAGCCTGGGCACGCGTCGCCGTGGTGCTCGCTCAGGTGCAGGATCAGGCCGTCGCGATGAATTTGCGCATACAAAGGCAGGTCCGGGCTGAAGCGGTGCTCCCAGTCCAGGGTGAAGCCGAGGAAGTCGAGGTAGAACTCCTTGGCCTTTTCGACCGAGAAAATACGCAGGATGGGGATGGCAGGGGCGAGAGGCATGGCGGTTCCTTGGCCGTGGACGGTATGTGACTGGGTTGCCAGTCTACCGATTGTGGCGGCGGGCTGTCCTGTTCGCGGGGAAACACCCCGGCTGATTCGAGCACCGAAACAGGGCTGATGCGTGCCCTCGTGTCGTGCGCCATGAGCGGGCATGCCCCACGCCAGAGCCTTGCGCATTATGTTTCATGTGGCTTCACCTGCGTAGTTGGCCCGCAAACTGCTATATCCCAGCCAATCGAATTTGATCGAGTGGTCAGGCCTGCAGCACGTCAGTGCGCGGCGCTGGTGCTCGCAACGGCCATGAGGCCGTGAAAATCAGGGGCTATAGGATGTTGCTGGCCGAGCGTGTCGAAAAATCTGAACATGATGCAGGATGGAGCGCCTACCTGCAGTTGCGCTTTGTCGAGCGTGCTGGCGTGACCCGCCTTGGTGCGCGTCGTCATTTTGGCCCGCTTTTGGTGCAGCGGCCGTTCTACCCGGAAGGTGCGCCGTGCCACGTCTATGTGCTGCATCCGCCAGGGGGCATCGTTGCCGGTGATCGCCTGGAACTGGATCTTCAGCTAGAGCCTGGCAGCCATGCATTGCTGACCATGCCCGGCGCCAGCAAGTTTTATCGAAGTATCGGCCCCACCGCATGGCTGACCCAACGTTTTCATCTGCAAGCGGGCAGCACCCTGGAGTGGCTGCCCCAGGACAGCATTTTCTTTTCCGGCGCACGGGCCAGCCTCGACAGCCGCTTCACCCTCGAGCCCGGTGCTCGCCTGCTGGCCTGGGAGACGCTCTGCCTGGGCCGACCGGTGATGGGCGAGCGTTTCGCTCAGGGCGCGCTGGACAGCCGTCTTAGCATCGAGGTGCCCGACGACCCTGGCTTGAGCGAGCGCCTGCGCATCACCGGGGGCCAACTCGACAAGCTCGGCGGGCACCCCTTGCTCGCCACCTTCTGCGCGTACCCGGCAGATCCAGCCGTGCTGGAAACGGTGCGGCCTCTGCTCGATGAACTGAAAACGCCAGGCGGCGCCACCTTGCTCGGTTCGCTGCTGGTGATTCGCCTGCTGGACCACGACAACCAACATCTGCAACACACCCTGCAGCGCCTCTGGCACGTCCTGCGGCCGGCCGTCCTCGGCCTGCCGGCGTGCCCGCCGCGCATCTGGGCCACTTGAGAGAGCGCCATGGAGCTGACCCCGAGAGAGAAAGACAAACTGCTGCTGTTCACTGCCGCGCTGTTGGCGGAACGGCGCCTGGCCCGTGGCCTGAAGCTCAACTACCCCGAGGCGGTGGCGCTGATCAGCGCCGCAGTGCTCGAAGGCGCCCGTGATGGCCGCACGGTAGCCGAGCTGATGAGCCTGGGCCGGGAAGTGATCGGCCGCGAGCACGTCATGGACGGTGTGCCCGAGATGCTCCATGACGTGCAGGTCGAAGCCACCTTCCCTGACGGCACCAAGCTGGTGACCGTGCATGACCCCATCGTCTGACCTGGCCGAGGAGCCCAGCATGATCCCAGGTGAAATCCAGGTCGCCGCCGGCGACATCGAACTCAACGCCGGCCGCGAAACGGTCAGTGTCAACGTGGCCAATCATGGCGACCGGCCGGTGCAGGTGGGCTCGCATTACCATTTCTACGAAGTCAACGACGCCCTGGTGTTCGACCGCGAGCCTAGCCGCGGCTTTCGTCTCGACATTCCGGCCGGCACTGCCGTGCGCTTCGAACCGGGCCAGGCGCGTACCGTGCAACTGGTCGCCTACGCCGGCAAGCGCGAGGTGTATGGCTTTCAAGGCAAAGTGATGGGCGCACTGGAGGGCCAGGCATGAGCCGTATTTCACGTCGGGCCTATGCCGACATGTTCGGCCCTACTGTCGGCGACCGTGTACGGCTGGCCGACACTGCGCTGTGGGTGGAGGTGGAGAAGGACTTCACGGTTTACGGCGAAGAGGTCAAGTTCGGGGGTGGCAAGGTCATCCGCGACGGCATGGGCCAGGGCCAGATGCTTGCTGCCCAGGCCATGGACCTGGTGTTGACCAACGCCTTGATCATCGA
Organism: Pseudomonas sp. NPDC089743; assembly: GCF_044748785.1. Classification (NCBI taxonomy): domain Bacteria; kingdom Pseudomonadati; phylum Pseudomonadota; class Gammaproteobacteria; order Pseudomonadales; family Pseudomonadaceae; genus Pseudomonas; species Pseudomonas sp. NPDC089743. Next base: position 87,990 of record NZ_JBIVGS010000002.1, on the reverse strand, counting down.
TCATTGGGGTATCGTCAAGGCCGATATCGGCGTCAAGCACGGGCGTATCGCTGCCATCGGCAAGGCCGGCAACCCTGACGTGCAGCCGGGCGTGACCGTGCCAGTGGGCCCAGGCACCGAAGTGATCGCGGCCGAAGGCAAGATCGTCACCGCCGGGGGCATCGATTCGCACATTCACTTCATCTGCCCTCAGCAGGTGGAAGAAGCGCTGACCAGTGGCGTCACCACGTTCATCGGCGGTGGCACCGGGCCGGCCACCGGTACCAATGCCACCACCTGCACCCCGGGGCCCTGGTACCTGGCGCGCATGCTCCAGGCGGCCGACAGCCTGCCGATCAACATCGGCCTGCTGGGCAAGGGCAATGCCTCGCGTCCTGACGCGCTGCGCGAGCAGATCGCGGCGGGTGCGGTGGGCCTGAAGTTGCACGAGGACTGGGGCTCTACCCCGGCCGCCATCGACTGCTGCCTGGGCGTTGCCGAGGAAATGGACATCCAGGTGGCGATTCACACCGACACCCTCAATGAATCCGGCTGCATCGAAGACACCCTGGCCGCCATCGGTGACCGCACCATCCATACCTTCCACACCGAAGGGGCCGGCGGCGGCCATGCACCCGACATCATCCGTGCGGCAGGGCAGGCCAACGTGCTGCCATCCTCGACCAACCCGACCCTGCCTTATACGGTCAACACCGTCGATGAACACCTCGACATGCTGATGGTCTGCCACCACCTGGACCCGAGCATCGCCGAGGACGTGGCGTTCGCCGAGTCACGCATCCGCCGCGAAACCATCGCCGCCGAAGACATCCTGCATGACATGGGCGCGTTCGCCATGACCTCGTCCGACTCCCAGGCCATGGGCCGCGTCGGTGAGGTGGTGCTGCGCACCTGGCAGGTCGCCCACCAGATGAAGGTGCGCCGCGGGCCTCTGGCACCGGACAGCAGCTACAGCGACAACTTCCGGGTCAAGCGCTACATCGCCAAATACACCCTCAACCCGGCGCTGACCCATGGCATCGCCCATGAGGTGGGGTCGGTGGAGGTGGCCAAGCTGGCTGATCTGGTGCTGTGGTCGCCGGCCTTCTTCGCGGTCAAGCCGGCACTGGTCATCAAGGGCGGGATGATCGTCACCGCGCCCATGGGCGACATCAACGGTTCGATTCCGACCCCACAGCCGGTGCATTACCGGCCCATGTTCGGGGCGCTCGGTGCTGCCCGCCATGCCACGCGCATGACCTTCCTGCCCCAGGCCGCCATGGACCGTGGCCTGGCCCAGGAACTGGGCTTGCAGAGCCTGATCGGCGTGGCCCACGGCTGCCGCCAGGTACGCAAGGCCGACATGGTCCACAACACGTTGCAACCGGTGATCGAAGTCGATTCGCAGACCTACCAGGTACGCGCCGACGGCGAACTGCTGGTGTGCGAGCCGGCCAGCGAACTGCCGCTGGCCCAGCGTTATTTCCTGTTCTGAAGGAGCGAAGATGATTGTCCTGACCCGCCGGATCGATGCATCCGACACTATCACCGGCACCGTTACCCTGGACGTCGATAGCCGTATCAAGAGCCGCTTGCGGGTTGCCCTCGACGATGGCCGGGAGGCGGGCCTGATGCTTGAGCGCGGCCACCTGCTGCGCGGTGGCGAGCTGCTGGCCGATGCCGCGGGCAGCCAGGTGGTGCAGGTGCTCGCAGCGCCCGAGGCAGTATCGACCGTGCGTTGCAACGACCCGCACCTGCTGGCGCGTGCCGCGTACCACCTGGGCAACCGTCACGTCCCCCTGCAGATCGAGCCGGGCCTGCTGCGTTACCAGCACGACCACGTGCTTGACGACATGCTGCGCGGCCTGGGCCTGACGGTCGAGGCCGAACAGGCACCGTTCGAGCCGGAAGCCGGGGCCTACCAAAGCGCGCCGCATAGCCACAGCCATAGCCATGGGCACGATCACCCCTTCGTGCGCCTGCCAGCCCATTCCTGAACCTTGGAGCTCACAATGAAAAAAACGCTTGCCCTTGCGCTGCTGCTGGTTGCTCTGCCGGCCTTCGCCCACCCGGGCCATGACAGCAATCCGCTGCACGATGGCCTGTTGCATCCGCTGACCGGCCTCGATCACCTGTTGATGCTGTTGGGTACCGGTGTGCTGGCGGCCTTGACCCGACGCAACCTGGCCTTGCCGCTGGCAACCTTGGCGGCGATGTTCGTCGGCGCCGTGTGTGGCCATCTGTTCGGTGATGTGCTGGGCATGGAGACCATGATCGCCGTGTCGGTGCTGGTGGCAGGCGTCGCCGTACTGCTGCCTAGCCGCCAGTTGCTGCTGGCGCTGGCCATGCCTGTGTTTGCCCTGTTCCATGGCTGGGCCCATGGCGTTGAGGCCACGCCCAGCGCCTTCTGGCTGTTCAGCGCCGGTTTCGTCACCGTCAGCGGCTTGCTGCTGGTCGTGGGCTTCGCTGTCGGTTGCCTGCTGCGCCGCCATAGCGCGCTGCAGAAAGCCTTTGGTGGCGGCATGCTTGCCGGCGCCGCAGTGGTGCTGGCCGGTTGATGAACAGCGACCTGGCATTGCTGCGCCTGCTGCAGCTGGCCAGCCCCGGCTTGCCGGTGGGGGGCTTCACCTACTCGCAAGGCCTTGAGTGGGCCGTTGAGGCGGGGTGGGTGCGAGACATCAAAAGCTTCAGCGCCTGGCAGTGCGAGCAGATGCACGACACCCTCGCTTACCTGGACTGGCCGGTCCTGGCGCGCCTGTACCACGCGTGCCAGGCCGATGATGCTGGCGCGTTTGCGCGCTGGAGCCGCTTTCTGCTGGCCAACCGCGAAACCGCCGAGCTGCGCCTTGAAGAGCAGCAGCGGGGCGCGGCGCTGGCGCGCTTGCTCGATGGTTGGCAGTTGGGCCAGGCCCCGGCCTGGCGCCCAAGCCTGGAACTCAGCCAGTTGGGCGGCATGGCCTGGCTGGCCGTGCACTGGTCGATCCCGTTGCGCCAGCTTGCCCTTGGGCATGCCTTCGCCTGGTTGGAGGGCGCGGTCATGGCTGGGGTCAAACTGGTGCCGTTCGGCCAGCAGGCGGCCCAGACCCTGCTGCGCGACCTGGGTGAGACATTGCCCGGCATCATCGACCAAGCCCTGGCGCTTGGTGACGACCAGCTCGGTGGCGGCTTGCCGCTGCTGGCCATTGCATCATCGCGTCACGAAACCCAATACACCCGTTTATTCCGTTCCTGAGGACTGCCTTAATGCAAAGCTATCAGCAACCCCTGCGCGTCGGTGTCGGCGGCCCGGTCGGCTCTGGCAAGACCGCGCTGCTCGAATGCTTGTGCAAAGCCATGCGCGACCACTACCAGATCGCCGTGGTCACCAACGATATCTACACCAAGGAAGACCAGCGCATCCTTACCGAGGCCGGCGCGCTGGAGCCCGAGCGCATCGTCGGCGTCGAAACCGGTGGCTGCCCGCACACCGCCATCCGCGAGGATGCCTCGATGAACCTGGCTGCCGTGGAAGCGTTGGCGCGCAAGTTCGGCAACCTTGAAGTCATCTTCGTGGAAAGCGGTGGCGACAACCTCAGCGCCACCTTCAGCCCTGAGCTGGCCGACCTGACCATCTACGTGATCGATGTGGCCGAAGGCGAAAAAATCCCGCGCAAGGGCGGGCCTGGCATCACCAAGTCCGATTTTCTGGTGATCAACAAGACCGACCTCGCGCCTTACGTCGGTGCCTCGCTGGAGGTGATGGAGCGTGATACCCAGCGTATGCGCCCGGAGCGCCCGTGGACGTTCAGCAACCTGAAGAAAGGCGAGGGCCTGCAGGCGGTGATCGACTTCATCGTCGAGCGGGGGATGCTGGGGGTGAGGGGCTGAGGTCAAGCACTTCGACGCGGTTGCGGCCGTTGTGTTTGGCTTTGTACAACTGCTCGTCGGCTTGCTTGAGCACGCTGTCGGCCTGATGCGTATCGGGCCGGCGGCAGGCCACGCCAATCGACACGCTGAGCTTGCCCACATGCGGTGCATCGGCCTGTTCGACCGCGGCGCGTATGCGTTCGGCAATGCGCCGGGCATCGGCCAGGCCAGTGTCCGGCAGCAGCATGGTGAATTCCTCACCGCCGACCCGGCAGGGCAGGTCGTCGTGGCGTGAATTATGGCGCAACAGCTCGGCGAGGTGTTTGAGCACCTCATCGCCCGCATCGTGGCCAAAGTTATCGTTGACCTGTTTGAAATGGTCGATGTCCAGGGCCAGCACGGCGAATGCTCTTGGGCTTTGCATCAAGGCGTCCAGCGTCAGTTGCATGGCACGCCGGTTGGCAAGGCCGGTCAGGGCATCACTCTGAGCCTGTTGGCGCAGCTTGCCGAATTTTTCCTGCAGCAATTGCTCGCCTGTCAGCAAGGCGCGGCGGATGGCTGCGACCTCCACGTACCACGCGTCGATACGGCGCAGCTGATCGCCGGTCTGGGTGGCGGACAGGTGGCTGGCGCTGTGTGCCAGTTGGCGTAACGGCAAGGTCAGGCGGTAGGTCATCCAGAGCATCAACAGCAAGCCGATGATGCTGACCGGCAGGATATAGAGCAGCACCTTGCGGGTCATTTCGCCCAGGGGCGCCAGGGCCAGGTCCCGCGGTGTCTGCACCACCACTGCCCAGTGCGTTTCAGGCACCGGGGCAAAGCCTGCCAGCATGGGAACGCCGGCAGAGTTGGGCACTTCGAGGGTGCCTGTCTGGCCACGCAGCGCCGCGCTGATCGTTGGGCTGTTGCTGATCTGGGTGCCAATGCGCGCATGCTCGGGGTGGTGCAGCAGGCGTAGGTCGGCGTCGGCGACGAAGGCGAAGGTGCCGTCCTGTTGGTAGTGCAGGCCGATCAACGTATGCAATGCGCTTTCTTTCTTGAGAAACACCGAACCGCCGACAATGCCCAGGTAGCGGCCATCGGCGGCAAAGATCGGTTGCGAAACGAAGATCACCAGGTCGCCCCCGCGCGAGGTGTAGGCGGAACTGACCCACGGCTGACGGGCTTGCATGGCTTGGCGGATTTCGCTGGAGTGCTGCTGGTGGCTGGTGACCTGTTCTATGTCCGGATGCGCCACCAGCACCTGGCCTTGGGCGTTGACGATGACGATGGAGTTGAAGTCCTTGTCCTGCACCTGCAGCCGCTCGGCTTCACTTTGCAGCGCGGCCAGGTCGTCCAGGCCGCCGCCCAGTTGCCCGGCACTGTAGGACAGGTGGTTGCGGGCCGAGCGCAGGAACTCGTCGATATCCGATGCCAGTTTGCTCGCATAGGCTTGGTTGGCCTTGAGCTCCAGGTCGACCAAGGCGCGGTGCTGTACCCGGTAGGCGACAGCTAGGGTGTTGCACAAGGTTGCCAGGCACGCCAGCACGACAATGCCAACGACCAGGGTGCGTAGGTGGAACATGGGCAAGCGCTTGAGCATGGGGGGCCTGTAATGCGAGGGCGACGGGCTCAAGTATGGCCGTATTCTGCCGAACTGCTGCCATTGCGCCGCCCGGCTGGCTCAGCCATGGCGCAGGCGGCGCTGTGGCCTGTTCAGTCATGGCAGCAATGCGGTTTGCCGGGCTGGCTTTCGTAGCGATCGTGATGCCGCACCCAGTCCATGGTGCCTTCCTCGTTGCGCCCCAATGGCGCAATGTCGAGGAAATTGTAGGTATTGACCAGGATGTCGAGCCCGCGCGCATAGGTTGAGTAGGTATGAAAGACGCTGCCGTCCTGGTCCCGGTAGAAGGCGCTCAACCCAGGCAGCTCGCTTTCGTTGCCGGTGTAGGGTTCGTAGTTGTAGTGGCTGTTGCCGTCAGTGGCGACACTGACGCCGAAATCTTCATTGAAACTGCTGCCGTTTGACGAGTACCAGGGAAAGCGCCAGCCCATGCGCTGGGCAAATGCCTGGAACTCAGCGCGGGGCGCACGCGAAACGGCGACCAGCGAAACATCGTGATGCGCCAGGTGCAGGTTGGCGCCGTCGAAATGGTCGGCGAGGAACGAGCAGCCGGCGCAGCCTTCGCTCCAGCCTTCGGCGAACATGAAGTGGTAGACCAGCAACTGACTGCGCCCGGCGAACAGGTCGCCTAAACTCAGCTCGCCGTGCGGGCCTTGAAAACGGTAGGGCTGTTCCAGTTTGACCCAGGGCAGGGCGCGGCGGGCGGCGGCCAGTTCGTCGCGCTGGTGGGTAAAGGCTTTTTCATGCAGCCATAGCTGACGGCGGGCGGCCAACCATTGGCTGCGCGAGACGATGTCGGGCTTTTGAGGGTTCATGGGGATGACTCCACACGTGGGGTTCAAGTGTGGTCGAGCGGGCAGGGAGGAGATCGACAGCAGGCCCTGTGCTCGCGACGAGTGGTCAGGGCCCGGCAAGCCCCGTCACACCATGAGGCTCAAGCGCTGCACTGCATCGCTTCTATCACCTCCCACAACCGCGGATCGTCAAAATCATCCACCACAAGCCTGGCCCCCGCAGCCATCAGCCGTTCTGCCGTCTGTGTCGTGGCAACCCCCACGGTAAAGATCCCGGCGCCGCTCGCCGCTTTCACGCCTGGCAACGAATCCTCGAACGCCAGCGCCTCCCTGGCCGTTGCCCCCAGGCGCTGCAAGCCGGTCAAGTACGGCAACGGGTCAGGCTTGGGCCGTGCCAGCTCCTCGGCCACCAGCACATGCTCGAAGTGTGCGCCAAGGCCCATGGCAGTGAGCATGTGCTCGGCATTGAGCCGCGGTGCGTTGGTCACCACGCACATGCCGATACAGCGTGCCCGGGCATAGTCCAGCAGGCGCAGCAGCCCCGGCATGGGTTCAAGGGCAGGGGCCAGCTCGCGGAACAGCGCTTCTTTGCGATCAGCCAGCGCCAGGCATTCCTGCGCGCCGGCGTTTGGGAACAGCTCGGCGAACAAGGGCCCATTGGCCCGGCCGCTGATCTGGGCATCGAACTGGGCCTGGGTCAGCTCACGGCCATCATGGTCGCGCAACAACTGACGGAAAGCCTGCAAATGCAGGGTGTCGGTGTCGGTGAGGGTTCCGTCGAGGTCGAACAGCAGTGCAGTCAGCATCAGGCATCTAGGCAGTAGAAAACACACGTCGGGGCATCATAACCAAACCCAGCGACGAAGGGGGCTGTTCAGTCTTCGCTGAAAAGAGTACAAATGTGCTCCATGGACAATCTTACCCCCAAACGCCGCGCAATCCTCGACTTCATCCGTGAACGCATCACCGATCATGGCCAGCCGCCGAGCCTTGCCGACATCGCCCAGCGTTTCGGCTTCGCCTCCCGCAGTGTTGCGCGCAAGCACATCACTGCCCTGTGCCAGGCCGGCTACATCGACGTCACGCCCAATCAGGCACGTGGCATCCGCCTGGCCGCACGCTTGCGCCGCCCGGAAATTCTCGAAGTGCCCGTGCTCGGCCAGGTGGCTGCAGGCGCGCCGATCGGCCCCGACCTGGGCATTCACGAGCAGTTGCTGATTGACCCCAGCCTGTTCCGGCGTACACCGGACTACCTGCTCAAGGTGCGCGGCGACTCGATGATCGATGACGGCATCTTCGACGGTGACCTGGTGGGTATTCGCCAGCAAGGTGAGGCCCGCGATGGCCAGATCGTGGTCGCCCGCCTCGACGGCGAGGTCACCATCAAACGCCTGCAACGCCAACCCGGCGGCTATCGGCTGCTGCCTCGCAACCCTGCCTATGCGCCGATCGATGTCGGGCCTGAGCGCGAATTCTTCATCGAAGGCGTGTTCTGCGGCCTGTTGAGGCGCGACTGATGGGCGCGGTGGTCGACCTTGACCGCTTGCTGGACCAGCGCCAGGTCTGGCGCGGCCGGCAGGCGCGGGTCCGGCCGGCCGGGTTGCAGCCCACCGGCCATGCGGCGCTTGATCAACGGCTGCCCGAGGGGGGCTGGCCCGCGGCTGCGCTGAGCGAGTTGCTGTTGGCCAGCCCTGGGTGTGGCGAACTGCAACTGTTGTGGCCCTCATTGGCCCGGCTGACCGCCGATGGCGGGCGAGTGGTGCTGGTGGCGCCTCCCTTTATCCCTTACGCACCGGCATGGCAAGCGGCCGGGGTGGACTTGCGCTGGCTGGTCCAGGTCGATGCCCAGCAGGCTGATGCCCTCTGGGCTGCCGAGCAGTGCCTGCGTTCTGGCAGTTGCGCCGCAGTACTGTGCTGGCCGGAGCGAGCCGATGACCGTGCGTTGCGCCGCCTGCAGGTGGCGGCAGAAACCGGGCAGGCGCTGGCTTTTGCCTGCCGGCCGCAGCAGGCTGCGCACAATCCATCCCCGGCCGCGGTGCGCATCGCCATCGACGCGCGGCCCGCGCAATGGCGTGTGCTCAAGTGCCGCGGTGGTTTACCGCCGGCTGCAGCCATCCCCTGTGCCTGGCAGGGGTGATGCAACATGCTCTGGGCCTGCATCCTACTGCCGCAATTGGCGCTGGACTCGATCCTGCGTGAACGTGATGACGCCGATGCGCCACTGGTGCTGATCGGCGGGCCGGCACAACGGCGTGTGTTGCAAGCGGTGAACCCTGCTGCGGCAGCGCTCGGTCTGCGTGCTGGGCTAACCCTCACCGCCGCCCGCGCCTTGGCCGACGGTTTCACCTGCGTTGAAGCAGACGCGGCGCGCATCGAGCAACTGCAGCAATTGCTGGCGGCCTGGGCGTACCGCTTCAGTGCCCAGGTCAGCTTGCATTACCCGCGTGCCGTGTTGCTGGAAGTGGGCTCCAGCCTGCAACTGTTTGGCCCCTGGCCCGTGTTCGAGGCGCGTCTGCGCGAAGAGCTCGCAGCCCTCGGGCTGCGTCAGCGGATTGTCCTGGCCACCAACCCGGTGGCGGCGCGCATGCTTGCCAATGGTCATGACGGCTTGGCGTTGAGCTGCCCGCAAGCAACCCGCGCGGCGCTGGCGCGCATGCCCATTGCGCGGGTGGGGTTGCCACAGGACGCCGCTGAAGCGTTCGCCAGCATGGGGCTGCATCAGCTTGACCAGGTATTGGCCTTGCCGCGTGATGCCCTGGCCAGACGCTTCGGTGCCCAGGTCCAGTTGCACCTGGACCAGCTGCTGGGGCTGCGTACGCTTGGCTTGAGCTTCTATCAACCGCCGGACCGCTTCGAAACGCGGCTGGAGCTCAACTTCGACGTGGAATCGCACCAGGCGTTGCTGTTCCCGTTGCGGCGCATGCTCAACGACCTGGCCGCCTTCCTGGCCGGGCGGGACTGCGGTGTACAGCGGTTCAGCCTGTACCTGGAGCACGCCGAGGGGCCGGACACGCCACTGCAGGTCGGCCTGCTGGCGGCAGAACGTGATGCGGCAATGCTCTTCGAACTGGCGCGCGGGCGCCTGGAGCCGCTGCGCATCCCGGCACCGGTGCGTAATCTGCGCCTGGTGGCCGATGACTTGCCGGCTTTCGTGCCCCAGCACCACGCGTTGTTCGACCCACGGGCCCAGCAGGCCCAACCCTGGGAGCAACTGCGTGAGCGCTTGCGTGCCCGGCTGGGCGACGACGCGGTCACGGGCCTGCGCGCTGAAGCCGACCACCGCCCCGAATGTGCCTGGCAGGCCGCCGAGTATGGCGGGCAGGGCAGCCTGCCCACCTTGCCCGGGAGCCGCCCAGGCTGGTTGTTGCCCCAGCCACTGGCACTGGACCCCAGCGTTCACAGGTTGCTGGGGCAGGCTGAGCGTATCGAGTCGGGCTGGTGGGATGGCGGTGATGTGCGCCGCGACTATTACCGCATCGAAACGCGTGAAGGCCTGCGCGGCTGGGCCTATCGCGACCTGGCCCAGCCCGGAGCCCTGTGGCTGCAAGGCTGGTTCGCATGAGCGCGCCGGGTTACGCCGAACTGCATTGCCTGTCCAACTTCAGCTTCCAGCGCGGCGCATCCAGCGCCGAAGAACTGCTGCGCCGAGCGCGGGAGCAGGGTTACCAGGCCCTGGCGATTACCGATGAGTGCACCCTGGCCGGCATCGTGCGTGCCTGGCAGGCTGCCAAAGCGCAGCAGATCCGCTTGATAGTCGGCAGTGAAGTGCGCGTGCACGATGGCCCGAAGCTGGTGTTGCTGGTCCAGGACCTGGGTGGTTACCAGAACCTGTGCGCCTTGATCACCCGTGCGCGTCGGCGAGCGGAGAAGGGCGACTATCAGTTGTTGCATGACGACCTGCGCGAGCTGCATCAAGGGTTGCTGGCGTTATGGCTTGCCGAGGACTCCAGCGACCTGGCAACCGGTCGATGGTTGCAGGGCGTGTTCGGCGAGCGCCTGTGGCTGGGTGTGCACCTGCACCGTGGCAGTGATGACGAGCGCCGCCTGGCCCAGCTGCGTGGCCTGGCCGGGCAACTGGGCATTCGCGCCGTGGCCTGTGGTGACGTACACATGCATGTCCGCGGCCGGCGGGCCTTGCAGGATTGCATGACCGCTATCGGCCAGCGTTGCACCGTCGCCCAGGCAGGGCGGTATCTGTTTGCCAACGGCGAGCGTCACCTGCGCACGCTGGAGCAACTGGCCGAACTCTATCCGGCCGACCTGCTGAGCGAAACGCTCTGCATTGCCGAACGCTGTCAGTTCGACCTGGGCCAATTGCGCTACCAGTACCCGCGTGAGCTGGTGCCCGAAGGGCAAACCGCGGCCAGTTGGTTGCGCCAGCTGTGCGAGCGTGGGCTGGCCCATCGCTGGCCGGCGGGGGCAAGCGACAAGGTGCGCGAGGTGCTGGCCAAGGAGCTGGCGCTGATCGCTGAGCTTGGCTACGAAAGCTACTTTTTGACTGTGCACGATATCGTCGCCTTTGCCCGCAGCCAGCACATCCTTTGCCAGGGCCGCGGTTCGGCGGCCAACTCTGTGGTGTGTTTCGTGCTCGGCATCACCGAGCTCGACCCAATGAAGCACCGGCTGCTGTTCGAACGTTTCCTGTCACGCGAGCGCAACGAGCCACCGGACATCGACGTCGACTTCGAGCACGACCGTCGCGAAGAAGTGATCCAGTACGTTTTCCGCCGTTATGGCCGGCACCGCGCAGCGCTCACTGCGGTGGTCAATACCTATCATGCTGCCGGCGCGGTGCGTGATGTCGCCCGTGTGCTGGGGTTGCCTGCCGACCAGGTCGATGCCCTGGCCAAGTGCTGTGGCCGCTGGACCGACCGCATCCCGGACGAGCAACGCCTGGCCGAGGCCGGCTTCGAACCCGGCAGCCCCTCGTTGCGGCGCATTCTGGTGCTGGCCGGGCAACTGATAGGCTTCCCCCGCCATCTGTCTCAGCACCCAGGCGGTTTCGTCATTTCCGAGCAACCGCTGGACCACCTGGTGCCGGTCGAGAACGCCGCCATGGCTGAGCGCACGGTCATCCAGTGGGACAAGGACGATCTGGACATGGTCGGCCTGCTCAAGGTCGATGTGCTCGCCCTGGGTATGCTCAGTGCCTTGCGCCGCTGTTTCGACCTGCTGCAGCGGCACCGGGGGCGGCACCTGACCCTGGCGACGATCCCCCCCGAAGACCCGGCCACCTATGCGATGATCAGCCGCGCCGAGACCATGGGCGTGTTCCAGATCGAATCACGCGCTCAGATGGCCATGCTGCCACGGCTCAAGCCCAGCACCTTCTATGACCTGGTGATCGAAGTCGCGATCGTGCGCCCGGGGCCGATTCAGGGCGACATGGTGCACCCCTACTTGCGTAGGCGTTTGAAGCAGGAGCCGGTGACCTACCCATCGCCCAAGCTCAAGGAAGTCTTCGAGCGTACCTTGGGCGTGCCGCTGTTTCAGGAGCAGGTGATGGAGCTGGCCATGGTGGCCGCAGACTACAGCCCGGGCGAGGCCGACCAGTTACGCCGCAGCATGGCGGCCTGGAAGCGCCATGGCGGCCTGGAACCACACCGCGAACGGCTTGTGCAAGGCATGCTGCGCAACGGCTACGACCTGGCGTTTGCCGAGCGCATATTCGAACAGATCAAGGGCTTTGGCAGTTATGGCTTCCCGGAGTCGCACGCCGCCAGTTTCGCCTTGCTGTGCTATGCCAGCAGTTGGCTCAAATGCCATGAACCGGCGATTTTCACCTGTGCGCTGGTCAATAGCTGGCCGATGGGCTTCTACAGCCCCGACCAACTGTTACAGGAGGCACGCCGCCAGGGGATCGAGGTACGGCCGGTGGATGTCGCCCACAGCCAGTGGGATTGCACGCTGGAAGCGGTTGCCGAGGGTGTCCTTGCCATCCGCCTGGGGTTGCGGCAAATCCGCGGTTTCGCCGAAGCCGATGCTCGCCGGCTCGAAGCGGCGCGGGCGCTCAGGCCGTGGCGGGATGTCGAGGACCTGTGCTTGCGTGCCGGCCTCGACAGCAGAGCCCGCGCCCGGTTGGCCGATGCCGGTGCGTTACGCGCCTTGGCTCGTGACCGCTACCAGGCGCGCTGGCAGGTCGCGGCGGTGCAGCCGCAACTGCCCCTGTTCGCCGAGCTGCAGGCAACGCCCGAAGCCGCGGTGGCCTTGCCTGTGCCTAGCGTGGGCGAAGACCTGGTGGCCGACTACGCCACCTTGGGAACCACGCTGGGGCCTCACCCGCTGACCTTGTTGCGCCCGCGTCTGCGGGCGCTGGGCTGTCGCAGCTCGCATGAGTTGGCGGGCGTTGAGCATGGCGATGCAGTCGCCGTGACCGGCCTGGTGGTGGGGCGGCAACGGCCGCAGACCGCCAGCGGGGTGACCTTCGTGACCCTTGAGGATGAATTCGGCATGGTCAATGTGGTGGTCTGGCGCGAGCTGGCCGAGCGGCAGCGGCGTGCGCTGGTGGGGTCTCGATTGCTCAAGGTGAATGGCCGCCTGGAACAGCAGGACGGGGTGCGGCACCTGATTGCACGGCGGCTGGAGGATGTCAGCGTGTTGCTGCAGGGGCTGGACGTGCGCAGCCGGGACTTTCATTGATTCGACCGGCGAACGGGCTGCACAGCAGCCCAGTCGCCGTTGTTGCCGAGCTGTCAAACCATTGCCAGGTGCTGCTTGCGTGTTGGCGCCGGGAATGCCCGGTCAATGGCTTGCAAGTCCTCGCTGGTCAAGGTCAAGCCTGCGGCTGCCGCATTCAACCTGACGTGCTCCGGCGACACCGCCTTGGGGATCGCGATGACACCGTCCTCGCGCGTCACCCAGGCCAGGCAGACCTGCGCCGGGGTGGCCCCATGGCGCTCGGCAATCTCGTGCAGTAACGGGTGCTGCAGCAGCTTGCCGGCCTGGGCCAATGGGCAGTAGGCCATGGTCGGTAGCCCGTGTTGCCGGCTCCAGGGCAGCAGGTCGAACTCGATGCCACGCTGCACGGGGTTGTACAGCACCTGGTTGGTGCCGCAGTCAGGGCGGTCCAGCTCGATCAGGTCGTCGACATCGAAGTTGGAAACACCCCAGCGGCGAATCTTGCCCTGTTCGCGCAAGCGTTCGAACGCCTCGACGGTTTCTTCCAGCGGGTACTGGCCGCGCCAGTGCAGCAGGTACAAGTCGATGACATCGGTGCCCAAGCGAGCGAGGCTGCGTTCACAGGCAGCGGGTACACCGCGCCGGCTGGCATTGTGCGGGTACACCTTGCTGACCAAAAAGACTTGATCGCGCCGCCCGGCGATAGCCTGGCCGACCACTTCTTCGGCGCCACCTTCGGCATACATTTCGGCGGTGTCGATCAGGTTCATACCCAGATCGATGCCGTGTTGCAGGGCGGCAACCTCAGCAGCCCTGCGTGCCGGGTCTTCGCCCATGTACCAGGTGCCCTGGCCGATGGCCGGCACGTTGCAACCTGCCAGTTTCATGTAACGCATGTCACCTCCGGAATCTGGGTATGGGAAAGCAGTACCTCAAGCAGCGCCTGCGCTGCAGTGGACAGTTTATGGTCGCTCAAGGCGATTACGCCGATCCGCCGTTCGACAGTGGGCTGTACCAGGGTAATGCAACGCGCGCCGAGCTCCTGCATCTGGTTGATGCACAGCGCCGGCACCGCGCTCACGCCCAGCCCACTGGCGACCATGCGGCCAATGGTCGAGAGCTGGTGGCTTTCAAACGCCACCGCCAGCTTGCCGTGCAGTGCCGCCACGTTCTGCTCCAGCAGCAGGCGCACCGCCGAAGGGCGCTGCAGGGCGATGAAATCTTCGCCCAGCAGCTGCGCCCAGCTGACTTCGGCCAGCTCTGACAACGGGGAGTCGGTGGGCACCACGGCAACGAAACGGTCCAGGTACAGCGGGTGGAAGCGCAGGCCGTCGGTGTTTTCCGGTTCGAAGCCGATGCCCAGTTCGACGCGGCGGTGGCGCACCAGTTCCAGAACCTGCTCGTTGATCACATCGTGCACCGTGACGTTGACCTTAGGGTAACGCTGGCGAAACACCTTGAGTGAGTAGGGCAGCAGGTTGCCGGCAAACGCCGGCATGGCCGCCACCGACACCCGCCCCAATTGCAGGGTAAAACGCTGGCGCAGCATCTCCTCGGTGTCGTCCCAGTCGGCCAGCAGGCGCCGGGCCAGTGGCAGCAGGACCTCACCTTCAGCGGTCAGGCTGACGCTGCGCGTGGTTCGGGTGAGCAGGGCGCCACCCAGGTTGTCCTCCAGTGCCTTGATGGTAAGGCTCAGCGCCGGTTGCGAGACATGCAGGTGTTCGCCGGCCTGGGCAAAACTCTGGTACTTGGCCACGGCGACGAAGGCGCGCAGTTGCTTGACGTTCATGGCGGGCTCACAGGCTGTTTTGAAAAAGTTATCAATCGATGACGAAAACAAAATTAACAAATCAGTCGCCAGCGGTGAAGATGCCTGCACACGCTCACCGACAGCCTCGTCGGTCAACAACTACAAAAGGCGGATCAGCATGGCCGGACTGGACAAGCGCGTAGCAACCTATGAACAGGCCCTCGAAGGCCTGACCGACGACATGACGGTACTGGCCGGCGGCTTCGGCCTGTGCGGCATCCCGGAAAACCTCATTGCCGAAATCAAGCGCCGTGGCGTCAAGGGCCTCACCGTGGTTTCCAACAACTGCGGCGTCGATGGCTTTGGCCTGGGCGTACTGCTGGAAGAGCGGCAGATCCGCAAGATGATTGCCTCCTACGTCGGCGAGAATGCCGAATTCGAGCGCCAGTTGCTCAGTGGCGAGCTGGAAGTGGAACTGACCCCGCAAGGCACCCTGGCCGAAAAAATGCGCGCTGGCGGCGCCGGCATCCCGGCCTTCTTCACCGCAACCGGCTACGGCACGCCAGTTGCCGAGGGCAAGGAAGTGCGCGAGTTCAAGGGCCGCAACTACATCCTGGAAGAATCGATCACCGGTGACTTCGCCATCGTCAAAGGCTGGAAGGCCGACCACTACGGCAACGTGGTGTACCGCAACACCGCGCAAAACTTCAACCCGCTGGCCGCCACCGCCGGCAAGATCACCGTGGTCGAAGTCGAAGAAATCGTCGAGCCAGGCGTGCTGCTGCCCAGCGAGATCCACACCCCTGGCATCTTCGTCGACCGGGTCATCGTCGGCACCTTCGAAAAACGCATCGAAAAGCGCACCGTCAAGGCCTGAGCGCCGTCCTCCAGAACAATAAAGAGACTTTCACCATGGCACTGACCCGCGAACAGATGGCACAACGCGTCGCACGCGAACTGCAGGACGGCTTCTACGTCAACCTCGGCATCGGCATCCCCACCCTGGTGGCCAACTACGTCCCTGCTGACATGGATGTGATGCTGCAGTCGGAAAATGGCCTGTTGGGGATGGGCGAATTCCCTACCGAGAGCACGATCGACGCCGACATGATCAATGCCGGCAAGCAGACCGTCACCGCCCGTCGCGGCGCCTCGATCTTCGATTCGGCACAATCGTTCGCCATGATCCGTGGCGGCCATGTCGACCTCACTGTGCTCGGCGCCTTCGAAGTGGATGTCGAGGGCAATATCGCCTCGTGGATGATCCCGGGCAAGCTGGTCAAGGGTATGGGCGGCGCGATGGACCTGGTCGCCGGGGCCGAGAACATCATCGTCACCATGACTCACGCCTCGAAAGACGGCGAATCCAAGCTGCTGCCACGCTGCAGCCTGCCGCTGACCGGCGCCGGCTGCATCCGCAAGGTGCTCACTGACTTGGCGTACCTGGAGATCGAAAACGGTGCCTTCATCCTGCGCGAAACCGCACCGGGGGTGAGCGTCGAAGAAATCGTCGCGAAAACCGCCGGCAAGCTGATCGTGCCGGATGATGTGAAGGAAATGTCCTTCTGATACACCTCCCCAGCCCTGTGGCAGTGGCGGCAACGGCGAATGCGCTGGTGAATGCACCAACGCTTTCGACGGTGGCGCTACTGCCACAGGGTTTTGTGCGTTGTGCCTGAAACGTTACACCCCATAAAACCAATAAAAAGGAAGTTACCGTGGCCGCTGAAATCCAAGACAGCCGCTCCGCTCGATTTGCCCTGCGTTGCTCCAACTGGGCCGAGCGCTGGTTCCCCGATTCCTGGGTGTTCGCCGCCCTGGCAGTGGTGCTGGTATGCCTTGGCGCCATGGCCATGGGCGCCAAACCTACCGATACCGCCAAGGCCTTTGGCGATGGCTTCTGGAGCTTGATCCCGTTCACCATGCAAATGGCCTTCGTGGTCATCGGCGGTTATGTGGTGGCCAGCTCGCCCCCAGCCGCTCGGCTGATCGATCGCCTGGCGCGGGTGCCGAAGAACGGCCGTTCGGCGGTGTGCTGGGTGGCGCTGATCTCGATGCTGGCATCCTTGCTCAACTGGGGCCTGTCCCTGGTGTTCGGTGGCCTGCTGGTGCGCGCGCTGGCACGGCGCAGTGACCTGAAGATGGACTACCGCGCCGCCGGTGCTGCTGCGTACCTTGGCCTGGGGGCCGTCTGGGCCCTGGGGCTGTCGTCTTCAGCGGCGCAGTTGCAGGCCAACCCGGCCAGCCTGCCGCCGTCCATTTTGTCGATAACCGGCGTCATCCCATTCACCGAGACCATCTTCCTCTGGCAGTCCGGGGTATTGCTGGCCGCGCTGGTCATCGTCTCGTTGGTGATCGCCTACGCCACCGCACCTGGCCCGAACAGTGCGCGCAGTGCCGAAGACTGCGGCGTCGACCCCAGCTTCACCGCACCGCCCGCACCCCAGCGCACGCGCCCGGGTGAATGGCTGGAATACAGCCCGATCCTGATCCTGCTGATGGTGGCGCTGGCTGGCGGCTGGCTGTACCAAGAGTTCGCCACCAAGCCTGCCATTACCGCAATCTCCGGGCTCAATACCTACAACCTGCTGTTCATCATGCTTGGCGCTTTGCTGCACTGGCGCCCACGCAGCTTCCTGGACGCCGTGGCGCGTGCGGTGCCGACCACCACCGGGGTGTTGATCCAGTTCCCGCTGTACGGCTCGATCGCCGCCATCCTCACCCAGGTGAAGGGTGTCGACGAGCAGACCCTGGCCCACCACATCTCGTTGTTCTTCACCCAGATCGCCACCCATGACACCTATGCCGTGCTCATGGGCGTGTACTCAGCGGTGCTGGGGTTCTTCATCCCCTCGGGGGGTGGCAAGTGGATCATCGAAGCGCCCTACGTCATGTTGGTGGCCAATGACCTGCAGTATCACCTGGGCTGGGCAGTCCAGATCTACAACGCCGCCGAGGCGCTGCCGAACCTGATCAATCCGTTTTACATGCTGCCGCTGCTCGGGGTTCTGGGCCTGAAAGCGCGTGACCTGATCGGCTTTTCGTTCGTGCAACTGCTGGTGCATGTGCCGCTGGTGCTGGTGTTGCTCTGGGCGTTGGGGACGACCTTGCAGTATGTGCCGCCGGTGATGCCTTGAGCTGAACGTGCATTGAAGGAGCGGCTGAACACTCCTTGAACAGGTGTGTATCATGGCGAGCCGGGCACAAAAGTAGCTCTTATCGCGCCGGTTTTGACGGCTCGGCACAGGACCGGGTACAGCAGCAGACGAGGGCGAGGCGATGATCGAGGTGTCGCGGTTCTGGCGGGATTCGGCGTTGCCCTTCGTAGAAGCAAGGCGCGTTGGGGATGGGCGTCAAGTGTGCTACGCCGCCCATTCCCATGAGAGTTTTTCGATCGGCGTGATCACCGGGGGGCGTAGCACCTTCCTGAGTAGAGGCAGCCATGTCGAAGTGGTCGCTGGCACCACAGTGCTGATGAACCCTGGCGTGGTGCACGCGTGCAATCCGATTGCAGGGCAGGGGTGGTCGTACCTTATGCTGTTCGTGGACATGCCGTGGCTGGAGGGCATCGGTTTCAAGTTGCCAGCGCAAACCTGGAGTACCTCGCCGGCACTGTACAGTGCCGGGCTGCAAATGTTTGCCGACCTGTTCGACGGCAACCTGGATGACCGGGAGGCCCGGCTGGCGCGTTTTTTCAGTGTGCTACCAAACCACCTGCAGGCTGCTGCCGGCAGAACGCAAGCCCACCACCCGCAGTTGGAGGCGGCAGCTGCATTCATCCGGGCCCACCGCACTGACCCGCTGACCCTGGAGGACATCTGTGCTGCCAGCCGTTTGTCCCGCTCTTATCTGATCCGTGCCTTCGGCGAGCGTTTCGGTCTTACCCCGCATGGCTACCTGCTTGATCAGCGCGTGCAGTATGCCCGCGCGCAACTGCGCACGGGGCGGGCGATTGCCGAAGTGGCACTGGAGGCAGGGTTTGCCGATCAGGCCCATCTACAGCGGGCGTTCAAGCAACATTTGGCGGCGACGCCCGGGCATTATCGCAAGGCAGAAAGGGCCGGCTCAGCGAGCGTCAAACGAGTAGATACAGCGCACTGAACACCAGCAGTATTGCCAAGCATCGATTGAACCTCTGCACGTAGTGCGGCTTGCGCAAGTAACGCTGAATCATACTGCCTGCCCAAGCCCAACTTGCCACTGAAACGAAACAGACTGGTCCATAGATCCAGGTGAACAGCCACAGCATCTGCTGCTCGCCACCGGTATACGCTGCCACGCCCGCCACCGCCGCCAGCCAGGCCTTGGGGTTCAGCCACTGCATGGCTGCACCCTCCCAGGCCGAAGGGGCGCGTTGGTGGCGCTCACCTCCCAACTGGCCGTCATCACTGGCCAGCTTCCACGCCAGGTACAGCAGGAACGCCACGCCGCCCCAATGCAGCGCCACGCCTAGCAAAGGCCAGCGCGTCAACAGGGCGTGCAAACCGAGGCCCACCAGTACTAGCAGCAGGCAAAATCCCAACGTCGCCCCGGCCACATGGGCGAGGCTGGCGCGCAGGCCGTGACATGCTCCGCTGCCAAGGGCGACGATGTTTACCGGGCCGGGGGATATCGATGCTGCCAGCGCGAACGCAGCCATTGAGAGGTACAGGCTCATCGTAAATGTCCATATGGAGGGGAAGCTTCCCATGCTGCGCAAAAGGGAAATCGGGATATTGAAGAAAAGTCCCTCAAACCACGTACAGGTTTTGTAATAGTTTGGCGCTATCAGAATGATGTTTCGCTCTTGTAGGATTATTTTCCCTATCTTCTATCCAGGTCCCCATGAGCACCTTCGCGGAACCCCCCAGTTTTCGGCCGTCCTGGCCATCCTTCACCCGTCTTCGTGACGCTTCTTTCGTGAGTACCCGCTAATGGAATGGCTAGCCGACCCCACGGCCTGGCTGGGCCTGTTGACGCTTATCGTCCTCGAGCTGGTGCTGGGTATCGACAACCTGGTGTTCATCGCCATCCTGGCCGACAAACTGCCGCCGCATCAGCGCGATCGCGCGCGGGTGATCGGTCTGAGCCTGGCGCTGATCATGCGCCTGGGCCTGCTGGCCAGTATCTCGTGGATGGTCACCCTGACCGCGCCGTTGTTCGAGGTGTTCGGCAAGAGCTTCTCCGGCCGTGACCTGATCATGCTGTTCGGCGGTGTGTTCCTGCTGTTCAAGGCCACCATGGAGTTGCATGAACGCCTCGAAGGCCATGTCACCCAAGCCAGTGGCGCGGTGCGCCATGCCGCGTTCTGGCCCATCGTGGCGCAGATCGTGGTGCTCGACGCCGTATTCTCGCTCGACGCGGTGATCACTGCAGTGGGTATGGTCGAACACCTGTCGGTGATGATGATCGCGGTGATCTTCTCGATCGGCATCATGATCGTTGCTAGCAAGCCGCTGACCCGCTTCGTCAACGCTCACCCGACGGTGATCATGCTGTGCCTGGGCTTCTTGATGATGATCGGCTTCAGCCTGACCGCCGAAGGCCTGGGCTTCCATATCCCCAAAGGCTATCTGTATGCGGCCATTGGTTTCTCGATCCTGATCGAGCTGTTCAACCAGCTGGCCCGTGCTCGCCGCAAGCGTAGCCTGCAGCAGCACCGGCCACTGCGTGAGCGTACCGCCCACGCTGTGCTGCGCCTGCTCGGCGGGCGCAGGGTGGAGGCTGACGAGGTCGGTGAGGAGATCGCTGACCTGGTCGCGGGCGGTGAGGAACATGTGCTGTTCGACCGCCGTGAACGGGTGATGATCAGTGGTGTGCTGAACCTGGCCGAGCGGCCGATCCGCACGGTGATGACTGCCCGTACCGAAGTCGACGTCCTCGACCTGGCGCAGCCTGCGGCGACGATTACCGAGGCGTTGGCCAACTCACCTTACTCGCGCCTGCCGCTGATCCGTGACGGCCGCATCGACGAGCCGCTGGGCTTTGTACACAAGAAAGAACTGCTCAAAGAGCTGCTCTCTGGCAACCAGCCAGACCTTGAGCGCATGGCCCGGGCGCCGTTGAATCTGCTGGAAAGCTTCAGCATCCTCAACGCGCTGGAGCAGATGCGCAGCCAGTCCACGCACATCGCCTTCGTGGTGAACGAATTCGGTGACTTCACCGGCCTGCTGACCATGACCGACATTCTCGAGTCGATCGCCGGTGAGCTGCCGGATGCCAGCGAGGTGGAAGGCCCGGCGATCGTCGAGGACGCTGATGGCTTCGTCGTCAGCGGCGCGCTGAACCTCAGCCAGGTGCAGGCGCGCACCGGCTTCAGCGCGCGTGCGACCGAAGATTACCAGACCCTTGCCGGCCTGGTGATGAGCCTGCTCGACCGCCTGCCGGTGGTCGGTGACCACCTGGCCTGGAACGGCTGGAGCATGACGGTGGTGGCGGTGGAAGAACGGCGGGTGCGCCAGGTGCGCCTTAAACCGAACGGCGACGTTGGCGCAGCAGGTGCTTGAAACCCTCAAGCACCAGCACCAGGACCGCGGCCCAGATCGGCAGGTAAGTCAGCCACTGATCCGGGCCGATCGTCTCGCCCAGCAGCAGCGCTACGCCCACCAGCAGCACCGGTTCGACATAGCTGAGCAGGCCGAACAGGCTGAACGGCAGCAGTCGGCTGGCCAGCACGTAGGCGATCAGGGCTGAGGCACTGATCGCGCCAAGCAGTGGAATCAGACCGTACAGGCCAGGATGTGCAACCAGGTCAGCACTGGACAGCGGGCCTTGGCTGACGAAGTACAGGGCCCAGGGCAGCAACAGGCACATGTCGCACCACAAGCCGCCCAGGTGGTCGGTGCGGCAGCGCCGGCGCAGCACGAAGTAGACGGGGTAGCCGATCATCACCAGCATGGTTTCCCAGGCGAAGCTGCCGTGCTGGTAAAGCTCGTGCGCCACGCCCAGCGCAGCGCAGGCCACCGCCACTTTTTGCAGGCGTGACGGGCGTTCGCCGTACACCAGGCGGCCCGTCAGCACCATCGCCAGCGGCAGCAGGAAGTAGCCCATCGACACCTCAAGGCTACGCCCGTGCAGGGGCGCCCAGAGGAACAGCCACAGTTGCACGCCCATCAGCCATGAGGTGCCCACCATGCCCAGCAGCAGCGCTGGGGTCTGGCGCACGCGCGCGAGCAAGTCACCGACCCGTTTCCAGTCTTTGCTGGCCAGCATGAACAGTGTCAGGCAGGGCAGCGTCAGCAGCGTGCGCCAGCCAAAGATCTCTTCGCCATCGAGCGGAGTGAGCAGGGAGGTATAGAAGTACATCACGGCGAACAGGCAGGAGGCCATGACCGAACAGAGAATGCCTTTTGACACGAATGCCTCGAATAGCGGGGTGGGCGGTGGGATCAGCCGCGCATGATCTCAGGGGCCGCGTCATGCGGCAACCGCGGCACGCCTGGTCGCGTGGCCAGCGCCTGGAGAAATTGCGCTGCCGGCATTGGCCTGGCGAACAGATAGCCCTGCTGAAAGTCCACGTCATACCGGGCCAGATAGTCGCGCTGCACTTCGGTTTCCACGCCTTCGGCAACGATGCCCAGGCCCAGCTTCCCCGAAAGTTCGATGATGCTGTCGAGGATATGCTGTGACAGCGCATCACCGCCGATCATTGCCACGAAGCTCTGGTCGATCTTCAGGTAGTCGACCTTGAACTGGCGCAGATAATTGAGACTGGACTGGCCTGTGCCGAAGTCGTCCAGTGCGATCATCACGCCCATCTCATGGAGCTGTTCGAACAGTTCGAGGGTCACTGCGCTGGCCTCGATCAGTTTGCGCTCAGTCAGCTCCAGCGTCAGCACCACCCGCCCGGGGGGGAAGTGCCCGAGGAACGTGCGGCAGTCGTCGATCAGGGCCAGGTCACGGCAGTGATCGGCCGTGATGTTGATGCCGATGTGGAAGCCGTCTTCCAGCAATGCTGCGTAAGGCGCCAGGCTTTGCGCAGTGTGCTGCATCAATGCCCGGGTCATGTCGACGATCTGACCGCTGTGTTCGGCATAGGGAATGAACAGGTCGGGGCGCACCAGGCCTTCTTGCGGGTGGTCCCAGCGCATCAGCACTTCGGCGCCAGCCCAGCGGTAGTCGCCCTTGCGCACCACCGGCTGGAAAAACGGCAGGAACTCGTCGGCTTCCAGCGCACGGCGCAGTTCGGCGCGGGGTGAGTTGGCGCGGCGGATTTGCCAGCGGCAGGTGCAACCGGCTGCAACACCGAGCAACAGCAGCAAGCTGAGCAGTGCCGGGTAGCGGCTGCGCAGTAATTCGCTGCGTTTGTCGGCGGTGTAACCGCCGTGGACGCTGAAAGGGTAGTGCGTCGACCCGAGTGTCACGTCGCCAATGGCTGCAGGGGGTGGCAGGCCTTGATGCACCACGCCATCCTTGCCCATCCACGCCGTGCCGACACGCAAGTGCAGTGCCTCGCTGGGGCCGATAAGGCGCAGCGCGGTCAGCAAATGGTCGCCATCGACAGTGGTGATGGCGCCTCGGTCGCCGTCACTGGCCCGATACACCAGCAATGGGTGCCCCGGTGTCACGGAGTTGCCGTCCATCAGCCACAGCTTTCCATCGCTGTAGTCGCGGGGGGCCACCGGCTCGTCGAATTCGCCGAACAGCGAGGTGCAGTACAGCGTGTCTTGCCGGAACAGGTTGGTCGAGCGCACGAAGGCGTTGCGCGTCACCTCTTTGCGCAAGGCCAGTTCGGCTTGCGCGCACGGGCTGCCCGCCAATGGCAGCAGCGTCTGAGCGGCACCGGAAAGGCTGTCGAGAATATGCTCGACCTGTTCGACCACTTGCCGTGTGGTGGCCTGGCTGCTGGCGCGCAGTTCGCGCTCGATTTGCCAGTGCATCACGATCAGGCCGAACGCCAGGGGCAAGATGCCAACGCCCCATGGGAGGAGGGTGCGCCAGCTCCAGCGGGCGGGTCTTTTACTGCGCAGGGGCATGTTGGCGTATTCTTGACTTGAAATGACTGAGGATAGCCGTTTGTCGTCGCAGCCGGAGAACAAATGCGCGACAAAGAAATTTACGCACTGTAGAATCGGTTTACGATTACAACAATAAGGTCTTTCATCACTGAAGGATCATCCCCACCGAGAATGGGACTATATGACAAACCAAGGGTTCAAGCTGATCATTGGTGACTTCCTCGCCAGAAGCGTGCGCGGCATCCCCTGCTCGCCGCCATTTTCGTACCACATCCCCGGCACACAATAATTTTCGCTGCAGATGAGGACACGAACATGGCTGATATCTTCGACAACCCTATGGGCCTGATGGGCTTTGAATTCATTGAACTGGCGTCGCCAACCCCAGGCGTTCTTGAGCCCGTCTTCCAGATGCTCGGTTTCACCAAGGTCGCCACACACCGCTCCAAGGACGTGCACCTGTATCGGCAAGGTGGCATCAACCTGATTCTCAACAATGAGCCGAAAAGCATCGCCTCCTACTTTGCAGCCGAGCATGGGCCGTCCGTGTGTGGCATGGCGTTCCGCGTGCGCAACGCTCATGAAGCCTACGCCCGTGCCCTGGAACTGGGCGCCCAGCCCGTCGAGATCGAAACCGGCCCGATGGAACTGCGCCTGCCGGCGATCAAAGGCATCGGCGGCGCCCCCCTGTACCTGATCGACCGCTTCGAAGAGGGCAGCTCGATCTATGACATCGACTTCAACTTCATCGAAGGCGTGGACCGCAACCCGGCCGGCGCAGGCCTGAAGATCATCGACCACCTGACTCATAACGTGTATCGCGGCCGCATGGCTTACTGGGCCGGCTTCTACGAGAAGCTCTTCAACTTCCGCGAAATCCGCTACTTCGACATCAAGGGCGAGTACACCGGCCTGACCTCCAAGGCCATGACCGCTCCGGATGGCATGATCCGCATCCCGCTCAATGAGGAGTCGTCCAAAGGGGCGGGGCAGATCGAAGAGTTCCTGATGCAGTTCAACGGTGAGGGCATCCAGCATGTCGCCTTCCTTACCGATGACCTGCTCAAGACCTGGGATGCACTCAAGGGCTACGGCATGCGCTTCATGACTGCGCCGCCGCAGACCTATTACGAAATGCTCGAGGAGCGCCTGCCAGGGCACGGTGAGCCAGTCGACCAATTGCAGGCTCGCGGCATTCTGCTCGACGGCGCCTCCGAGGCCGGCGATAAGCGCCTGCTGCTGCAGATCTTCTCTGAAACCCTGCTCGGGCCGGTGTTCTTCGAGTTCATCCAGCGCAAAGGTGATGACGGGTTTGGCGAAGGCAACTTCAAGGCGCTGTTCGAGTCGATCGAGCGCGACCAGGTTCGCCGGGGCGTGCTCGACGTTCAATAACTGAAGTGTACCGCCGTCACTTTTTTGGGGCGGCGGTACGTTCCGCTTTACGCCACTGCCTGAACAGCCCCCAGTAGACGATCGACCCTGTAATGATGCCGATCAACGTAAGCGATGGCAGCATCTGCATCAGCATATGGCGCCGTTCATCAGCGGCAAAGCCGTCGGGGTAGCCGACTTTCACGGTGTAGCCGTACTTGTCCGATGTCCCGGTCATTGAAAACTCGGACTGCGAGGGGCGGGTAGGGTCCCGGCTGTCGCCATCGGCCCAGATGTAAAAATCCCCGAACTCCAGGAGCAACACCAGCCCGGTTTGAAATGCGCGCAGTTCGTTGCGCAGTTCCAAGCCGGAGGTTGATGCGATCACACTCAGATTTTCATCACGAAGCTGGTAGGCCACAAGCACTTCATTGGGCGCTGCGGGCGAGTCGAAGATCAGTTGCACCGGAGCCTCAAGGTCAGGCGAAAACCGGTTTTGTGCACTCGGCGGAACCAGCGTGTCACAGTACGTACGGCCATCGACAGCCAATGCCAGCGCTCGCAGGTATCGAACATCCTGAATTTGTTTCAGCAAGTGCGTCCTGGCTGTCTCGCAAGCACTGCCCGCCAGTGGCATTGCCGCCAAGGCCGCGTCGTGCAAGCGGTTGAGGGACAGATCAATGGAAAAAATGGCTTCCTTCAACGATACGCGAGCCGTCTCTTTGAGCTTGTTATCGTGCTGGTAGATCATCACCATCAAGCCTGACGCAACGGGTATCAAACTGATCGCCAGTGTCAGCAGCAGCGCCATCATGCTGCGACCGAGAACCTTGAATTTCGACATAGGACTGCAGCCCTCCTGGTTCGAATTGTCCGAGATGGACAATTGACCGGAGAGCCTATGTTTTCTGCGTAGTCGCCACTGTAATCCCCAACCGTGTTTGAGTGAGGATTCGCGCGGTTGGCGCGTAAGAATGGTTACGGCTTGAGCGCCTGAAGCACTTTCTCTGCCAGTGAATGCGTCGAGGCGGGGTTTTGCCCTGTGATCAGGCGGCCGTCACAGACCACGAAGGGCTTCCAGGGATCATCATGTTTGCTGTAACTGCCCCCCCGTGCGACCAGTTCGTTTTCGGTGAGGAAAGGCACCACCTCCTCTAGCTCGGCAAGCTTTTCTTCGGTATTGGAGAATCCGGTGACCTGGCGGTCCTTGAGCAGCAACTTGTTGTCACTGAGCTTGATGTTCAGCAGCCCTGCGACGCCATGGCACACGGCGGCCACCACGCCGTTGTTCTCGTAGATCCTGCGCGCCAGCGCCTGCAATTGCGGGTCGTCAGGGAAGTCCCACATCACACCATGGCCGCCGGTGTAGTACATGGCACAGTATTCCTCTGCCATGACCTGGCCGGGGCTTAGCGAGGCGCCCAGGCGGTTCATGAATGCCTTGTCGGTGTAGTAGCGCCAATCCAGCTCGGGGGCCATCTGCAAGCTGTGCGGATCGATTGGCACGTATCCGCCGCTGGGGCTAACGTAGTCCACTGTATGACCTGCTTGCTGAACCGCGTCTACAAAATGCACAGCTTCACCCAGCCATAAACCGGTTGCGCGATTAAGGGTCGGATATTTGGCGGTATTGGTCAGTACCACCAGAATTTTCTTGCTCATCACGGCACTCCTGCCTGTAATCGAACGGGGAAGCCAGCACATGGCGCGGGAAGCCAATAAAGCATAGCTGGCGTTGGAAACACTGGCGGTGCATCGCTGTCAAAATCCCTGCAACCCGCATACGGCCTATTGCAGCGCTTGACCATGGAGTCGATGATGCAGGAGCACGTCCTTGAACCTTGAGCAACGGTGGAACCCACGTTTTGGCCGATAACAGTACACCTTGCGATATCTCGCCGCGTGGCATGGCATTGTCTACCCCTCCACAGTCGGCGGCTGGCATGCGAGAGAAGATCGTGCAGTTCGATTGGCGGGATACGGACCTTGGGCCTTTGCCGCACTGGGATGCCACCTTGCGCATTGCAATCGACATGATGCTGACGTCGTCATTCCCCAGTGCAGTGGTCTGGGGGCCGAACATGAACATTGCTCATAACGATGCTTACGTGGCACTGATCGGTGACCGGGACCAGGCGCTGGGCATGCGTTTCGATGCGTTGTGGAAGGGCGTGTGGGACGATATCGGCCGGTGGGTGTTCAAGGCGCTGGAAGGTACAACCAGTTTTGTCGAGGATCAGCCTCATCAGATCACATGCGCAAAGACGGGAGCCCAGGGGTGGTTCGTGTTCAGCTATGCGCCGATTCGTGACGAGCACTATGAAGTAGTCGGCATGCTGCATACGGTGATCCAGAGCTCTGCCAGCGCTGCAGTGCATGACAGGTGGCGCGAACAGGCGCAGTCATTCGAGCGGCAGATAGCGCGATACATTGCTGACCGTGATTACATCTGGCGCCTGTCACGTGATGTCATGATCACGGTGAGCCTGGACCTCATGATGATCGGGGCAAACCCGGCCTGGCATCGCGCCCTGGGCTGGAGCGAGCTTCAGATACAGGGCTTGTCGATCCTGGACTTGGTTCATCCGGCCGACAGGGAAGAAGTCGAGGCAGCTGCAATCGATTTCGTCAACGGTACAGGGCCTGCAGAGCTTGAAACACGCGTGCGCCATGTCGACGGGCATTACCGCTGGTTCCACTGGAGTGGCAGCTTCGACGGTTCGGTGCTGACTGCCGTGGGGCGGGACATTACAGCCGACCGTGAAGAGGCCATGCGCCAGTCCCAGATACTGTTGCGCAACACCCAAAGGCTGGAAGCTGTCGGTCAAGTGGCTGGCGGCATGGCCCACGAGATGAACAACCTGTTGTCAGGAATCGGCGGCAGCCTGGAGTTGCTGCAACGGCGTCTGAGCCAAGGCCGGACGGAGGCTATCGAAGGCTACGTGGAGATGGCGCGCGATTCGGTGCAGCGGGCCATGAGCCTTACCCACCGCCTGCTGGCGTTCTCCCGCCATCAGCCCCTTGCCCCGGCACCTTTGAACGTGAATGGCCAACTGACCACCCTGGAGCCGATGTTGCGCCATGTGCTTGGGGCTGAGGTGTCTTTGTCGTGGCAGATGGATGTCGAGCCATGGACTGTGTGCCTGGATGCCGGCCAACTGGAAACCACCCTGATCAATCTGTGCGCCAATGCTCGTGAAGCCTGCCTGGGCCGGGGCAATGTTGCGATTCGCACGATCAACACACGGTTGGCCACGGCGTTTCCTGAAGAAGGAGGGCTCCCGCCGGGGGACTACCTGGGGCTGCAGGTGATCGACGATGGCCACGGTATGCCGGCCGAAGATGTAGCCAGGGCCTTTGAGCCGTTCTTTACCAGCAAACCGATTGGGCGTGGCTCTGGGATGGGGCTGGCGATGGTGCATGGCTTCGTCGGGCAATCAGGCGGTTACGTGTGGATCGAATCGTCACCTGACCAAGGTACGAAAGTCTGCATGCTGTTCCCGCGATGCCTGGAAGCGATACCGCAAGCCCCTGCTGTGCCAGTACCGCAGGCGTCACGGGCAAGCGGGCAGCGGGTGTTGTTGGTCGACGACGAGCACAGCCTGCGTGCAGTCATGGCCGAGTATCTGCGCGAGCGGGGTTTTACCGTCAGTGATGTGACAGACGCCAATTCCGCGCTGGAGTGTTTTCGTCACAAGGGCCCGTACGAGCTGGTCATCACCGATATCGGGCTGCCTGAAGGCTTCAGTGGTCGCCAGATGGCCAGAGCCATGCGCGCCATCACCCCTGACCAGAAGATCCTGTTCATTACCGGCTATGTGGATCAGCCGCTGGAGCCGCACATACTGGACGTGCCAGGCACGGCGCTGTTGATCAAGCCCTTCGAATTGTCGACCTTGGCCAACCAGGCGCTGTTGTTGCTGGACGACTGAGGCCCTCAGCCCTCACCGAAAATCTGTTTCACTCGGGCATGCAATTGTGCCAGTTCGAAGGGTTTGCACATCAGTTGCATGCCTGCGCCGAGAAAACCCTCCCGTGCCATTGCCGTTTCGGTGTAGCCAGTGATGAACAATATGGGCAGATGCGGGTGCAGGGTACGGGCGATTTCTGCCAATTGCCGGCCGTTCATGCCTGGCAGGCCGACGTCACTGACCAGCAGGTCGATCGCCTCGGAGGAACGCAGTACTTGCAGGGCCTCACTGGCATTGCAGGCACTGCGGCACGGGAAGCCCTGTTCCTGAAGGGTTTGACACAAAAGCTGGCGCACATCCGGGTCATCCTCGACCACCAGTACCGTGCGGCCGTTGCGCCGTGAAGGAGGGGGCGCTGCGGGGGCCTGCGCTTGTTCCTGCTCCAGGTGGCGCGGCAGGTAAAGGTCCACACGGCAGCCCTGGCCGATATGGCTATGCAGTACCACATGCCCATGGGACTGTTTGCTGAACCCGTAGACCATCGAAAGGCCCAGGCCGATACCTTGGCCCACCGGCTTGGTGCTGAAGAACGGCTCGAAGGCATGTTCGAGTGTGCTCTGCGACATGCCTTGGCCTTCGTCGGTAACGCTCAGGCAGGTATAGTCGCCCGCCGCCAGGCTGCCATCGGCGAACGGTTGCGCGGTGACCTTTCGATTGCTGGCTTCGACAAATACCGTGCCGCCGTTGGGCATCGCCTCGCAGGCGTTGTGTAGCAGGTTGTCCAGCGCTTCTTGCAATTGTGTGTCGTCGCCGGCCACCGGCCAGGTGTCGTCCGGTACTGTCAGTTGCAGTTTCACCCCCGGCTGCAGCACGGCCTCCAGCCGCTGCGGCTGCAGCAGTGCCCGAAGGTCGATGCGACGGCTATGCAGCGACTGCCGGGAGGAAAACGCCAACAGACGATGCGTGAGGCGTGCTGCGCGCGAAACGGCCTCCTGCCCCCTGTGCAGCAGGCTTTCAAGCCCCTTGGTGCTGCCCTGTTTCACCCGCCTGTCGATCAGTTCGAAACTGCCCCCGATGCTGGTCAGCAAGTTATTGAAATCGTGTGCCACACCGCCGGCCAATTGCCCGATGGCGTCCATCTTGCGGGTCTGGTGCCGCGCTTGCTCGGCGCTCTGCAGGGCCTCGCTTTGCGCTTTCAGGCGTTGCTCCAGGTCCAGTAACTGGTCGCGCGCCAGATACTGGCGGCGACGGTGACGCAGCGCCACCTGGATCAGCGCCAGTAGCTGTTCGTTTTCGAACGGAACGGCCAGCAGGGTCAGGTTGCCCAGTGGATGGTCGGCGGGCGTGCAAGGGCTGGTTGAGTTCTGCGGGCTTTGCGTGAGCATTACGATGGGCAGGTCCGACCAGGGCGGTTGATGGTCGATGAAAGCCTGCAACACGCCGCTTTGGCTGCCGTTGAGCATGTGTTCGTCGATGACCACCAAGCCCGCGCCACTGCCCAGCCCATCTTGCAGGTGGGTCATGTCACGCGAACACAAGCACTCGATGCCAGCGCTCGTCAGAAACGTCGAGGCGTGCGTGGCAAGTTGCCTGGGTGCCAGAATCAAGGCACGTTCGTCCAGCGACAGCGACCTGGCCAATGCGATTCTCCTTGGGGGCTGCCATGTCTGGCCAAGCCGTGAGTGGTCCGATACCCACTGGACCACTGGCAATCGCTTGGGGTTCAACGCATCTAGAGCCCTTGTTGCAGAAACGGATCGTCCGGGTTTTGCCGCTCCAGTTCGGCAAGCAGCACCTGAACGTTCTGCAACTGCCCTGTTTCTTTCCAGTATTGAATCAGAAGCACCCGCGCCCGGCGATTGGCCGGTTGCCGGTTGAGCAGGGTTTCAAGCTGCTTTTGCGCTGCGTCGGACTGTTCCAGGTCGTGCAGGGTCACTGCCAGGTTATAGCGATAGTCGGCATTGTCCGGCTCCAGTTCGACTGCGCGGGACAACGCGAGCAGGGCGAACTCGCGCTGGCCATGGCGGATCAGCCAGCGGCCCAGTTCGTGTTGCAGGAAGGCCGAATCCGGCCGCAGCGCCAGCGCCTGGGCCAGCACCTGCCGGGACTGGTCATGTTGGCCTTGACGTTCGAGCAAGCGGACCTGGGTCGCCAGGGCCTCGAGGTTGTCGGGGTTGGACGCCAGGCTGCGTTGCAGGGCGGACGCGGCCCCGGTGTAGTCATTCTCGTGCAGGTACAGGCGTGCCAAGTGGACCTGGGCTGCAGCATCCTGGGGCTGCTGTTCCATCGTTTGCTGGTACTGCTCCAGCGCCGCCTGCAGTGGGCCGAAGTACAGGCCTATGGCGTCAGGGTCCAGGCCAAGCAAGGCATCGACGGCGGCAAAGCGAACGCTTTGCTCGGCATCATCGAGCAGTGGGCCAAGCACCAGGCTGCGTTGTGCGGCAGGCAGCAGGCGGCGGATGCTGGCGATCGCTGCACGACGAACCAAGGGCTCATCGTTTTCCAGGCCCATGCGGGCCAGTTTCAGCGCTTGCGGCGAGGGGTAATTGGGCAGCTCGGCATACAGGGCGGCGCGCCGGATCGGCGCCAGGTCGTTGCGCTGCAGTTGCTGGTAGAGCATGCGGGCGGCGCCCGGTAGGCCATCATGCGCCTGGCGCAGGGCCTTGGCGTAGCTGTGCGGCGGTAAAGTCGGTTGTGCTGGCGGGGTTTCCCGGCGCAGGTAAGCGATGCCGACTGATACCAGAATCAGCAGAAACACAGCGATCAGGTAGCGGCGGCGTGTGGGCATCGGATGGGGCCATGGCGGAGGAAGTGGAAGCTTGGGGCAGATTGACCTGGGCTGCAAGGGCGCCACGGCAATCGGAGCATGCGCCTGGCCGCGCCGAAAGCGGCCTGCAAACCTGGCAAAAAAAGCCCCGCAAGCCAAGGCCAGCGGGGCAAACGGTTGGGGGAGGAACCAACCAAAGGAGTCGTTGAAGAGAGAGGACTCAGCGCGCGCTGGCCACCGTTTCCGGTTGCCAGCCGCCACCCAGCGCCTTGTAGATCGAAACAATGCCGCGATACAGGTCAACCTCGCCCTGCGCCTGTGCATCTTCGGCGCTCAGCCGCTCACGCTCGGCATCGAGCAGCACCAGATAATCCACCGTACCTTCGCGGTAGCGCACTGAGGCCAGGTCAGCCGCCTTGCGGCTGGCCTCGCTCTGGCGCATCAGCGACAGCAGCCGCTGTTGGGTCTTGTCATAGTCGCTGAAGGCGTTGGCCGACTCTTCCAAGGCCAGCAATACCTGTTGTTCATAGTTGGCCAAGGCGCCTTCGGCATCGGCCTTGGCACCGCGCAGGCGGGCCCGTACGCTGCCCAGATCGAACGCCGCCCACGTGATGCTTGGCCCCAGCCCCCAAGCGTTGGCGGCCGACGAACCGATCTGCGAACCGCGCGCCGCGGTAAAGCCCAAAAAGCCGCTCAGGCTCACCCGCGGGAACAGGTCGGCAGTGGCCACGCCCACATTGGCAGTGGCAGCGGCCAGTTGGCGCTCGGCACTGCGGATATCCGGGCGGCGGCGCAGCAGCTCACCCGGATCGCCCACCGGCAGTGCCTTGGCGATGGCCGGCAAGGCCTTGGGCGAGAGGTCCACGCTCAGGGCGTCCGGGCGTTGGCCGAGCAGGGTGGCAATGCGATGACGCGCCCGTGCCTGCTCGGCCTGCAGTTGTGGCACGGTGGCTTCGACGCCGGCCAGGCGGGCATCGGCGCGTACCACGTCAAGCTCGTTGCCGACCCCGGCGTCACGCAGGGTCACGGTGATGCTGCGCGACGCCTGCTGGGTCTTGAGGTTGGCCACGGCGATCTTCTCGCGCAGTTGTGCACCGCGCAGCTGGCCATAGGCGTCGACCAGTTCGGCGATCAGGCTGACCTGCAACTGTTGCAGGTCGGCCTCGGCGGCCGCGGCCTGCGCGTCGCTGGCCTCGATCTGGCGTTGAATACGGCCGAACAGGTCGAGCTCCCAGGCCATGTCCAGGCCCAGGTCGTAACGCTCGCTGTTGACCCGCTGATCGGTCTGGCCGGGCACCTGGCCCTTGCCGATCTCACTGCTGGCGCGGCTGGTAACCACTGGCAACGGGTCGTTCGCGGCGTCATCGCGGATCGCCCGTGCCGACTTGAGCCGGGCAAAGGCCACGCGCAGGTCGCGGTTGCCGTCCAGCGAAGCCTGCACCAACTGGTTCAGTACCGGGTCATCGAACTGCTTCCACCACACGCTCTCGAAGCGGCTACGGTCGAAGGCCTTGGCCGGCACGTCGCTGGCCATACGCGCAGGCTCAGTGGCTGGCGCTTTGTAGTCCGGGCCTACCGCGCAGGCCGCGAGGGCCAGGGCCAGCAGGCTCGGGATCAGGGGTTTGAGCAGCTTCATGCGTGGTTCTCCAGCGATTGAACGCGTTCGGCCTTGCGCGCCTGGCGACGTTCGACGAAACGGCGAATCAGGAAGAAGAACACCGGGGTCAGGAACAGGCCGAACACCGTCACGCCGATCATCCCCGAGAACACCGCGACACCCATCGCATGGCGCATCTCCGAGCCGGCCCCGGAGGAGAACACCAGCGGCACCACGCCCATGATGAATGCGATCGAGGTCATCAGGATCGGCCGCAGGCGCAGGCGGCAGGCTTCCAGCACCGCAGCCAGTGGGTCGAGCCCCTTGGCTTGCTCGTCCTTGGCGAACTCGACGATCAGGATGGCGTTCTTGCAGGCCAGGCCCACCAGTACGATCAGGCCGATCTGGGTGAAGATGTTGTTGTCGCCACCGGACACGATCACCCCGGTGATCGCTGACAGCAGGGTCATCGGCACGATCAGGATCACCGCCAGTGGCAGGCTCCAGCTTTCGTACTGGGCCGCCAGCACCAGGAACGCCAGCAGCACGCACAGCGGGAACACCAACAGTGCGGTGTTGCCGGAGAGGATCTGCTGATAGGTCAGGTCGGTCCACTCGAAGGTCATGCCGTTGGGCAGTTCCTCGTTGAGCAGTTTTTCGATCGCGGCTTCAGCCTGGCCGGAACTGTAGCCCGGGGCTGCCGCACCGTTGATTTCCGCGGTGATGAAACCGTTGTAGTGCATCACCCGATCTGGCCCGGAGGTGTCGCTGACCTTCAGGAAGGTCGCCAGCGGGATCATTTCGCCCAGGTTGTTGCGCACCTTCAGCTGGCCGATCTGCTCGGCATCGAGGCGGAACTGCTGCTCAGCCTGGACGTTGACCTGGTAGGTGCGGCCAAAGCGGTTGAAGTCGTTGGTGTACAGCGAGCCCAGGTAAACCTGCAGGGTGTCGAAGATATCGGTGATCGCCACGCCGTGGGTCTTGGCCTTTTCCCGGTCGATGGCTGCATCGACCTGGGGCACGTTGACCTGGTAACTGGTGAACAGGCCTGCCAGCTCCGGCACGTTGTGGCTCTTGGCGATGATGTTCTGGGTTTCCTTGTACAGCGCTTCGTAGCCCAGGTTGCCGCGGTCTTCGATCTGCAGACGGAAGCCGCCGATGGTGCCCAGGCCTTGTACCGGCGGTGGGGGGAAGATCGCGATGTAGGCATCCTGGATGTCGGCGAACTGGGCGTTGAGGGCTGCAGCGATGGCAGCGGCCGACTGGCTCGGGTCCTTGCGCTCATCGAACGGCTTGAGCGGGGTGAACACGATGCCGCTGTTGGGGCTGTTGGTGAAGCCGTTGATCGACAGGCCCGGGAAGGCTACCGAGTCGGCCACGCCAGGTTGCTTCAAGGCGATTTCGCTCATGCGCTTGATCACCGCCTCGGTGCGGTCGAGGCTGGCGGCATCAGGCAACTGGGCGAAGGCTACCAGGTACTGCTTGTCCTGGGCCGGTACGAAGCCGGTCGGGGTGGACGAGAAGCCGAGGTAAGTCAGGCCCATCAGGCCGGCATAGACGAACAGGGCGATGCCGCTGGAGCGGATGACCCGGCGCACGCCACCGACGTAACTGTGGCTGGCGCGGTCGAAGAAGCGGTTGAACGGGGAGAACAGCCAGCTGCCCAGCAGTTTTTCCAGCAACCGCGAGAAACGGTCCTTGGGTGCGTGGTGCTCTTTGAGCAGCACTGCGGCCAGGGCCGGTGACAGGGTCAGCGAGTTGAACGCCGAAATCACGGTCGAGATGGCAATGGTCAGGGCGAACTGTTTGTAGAACTGCCCGGTAAGGCCGGAGATGAATGCGGCGGGCACGAACACTGCACACAGTACCAGGGCGGTGGCGATGATCGGCCCGGTCACTTCACCCATCGCCTTTTGCGTGGCTTCCAGCGGTTTGAGGCCCAGCCCGATGTTGCGTTCGACGTTCTCCACCACGACGATGGCGTCGTCCACCACGATACCGATGGCCAATACCAGGCCGAACAGCGACAAGGCGTTGAGCGAAAAGCCGAACAGGTGCATCACGGCGAAGGTACCGATCAGCGACACCGGCACAGCCAGCAGCGGGATGATCGAGGCGCGCCAGGTCTGCAGGAACAGGATCACCACCAGCACCACCAGCACCAGCGCTTCGAACAGGGTGTGCACCACCGCTTCGATGGAGCCGCGCACGAAGATGGTCGGGTCATAGACGATGCTGTAGTCCATGCCTTCTGGGAAATTTTTCTTCAGCTCGGCCATCTTCGCCCGCACTTCATCGGAGATCTCGATGGCGTTGGAGCCAGGGCGCTGGAAGATCGGAAGGGCCACTGCGGGCTGGTTGTTCAGCAACGAGCGCAGGGCGTACTGGCTGGAGCCGAGCTCGACCCGGGCGATGTCCTTCAAGCGGGTGATTTCGCCATCGGCACCGGCGCGGATGATGATGTTCTCGAACTCTTCCTCGTTGACCAGCCGGCCCTGGGTGTTGATCGACAACTGGAAGCTGGTCGAGCCGGGGGCGGGCGGGGCGCCCAGTTGGCCTGCCGCCACCTGGCGGTTCTGCTCGCGGATGGCGGCGACCACGTCGCCGGCGGTCAGGTTGCGCGAAGCCGTCTTGTTCGGGTCGAGCCACACCCGCAGCGAGTAGTCGCCCATGCCGAACAGTTGCACATCACCCACGCCGCCCAGGCGTGCCAGTTCGTCCTTGATGTTGAGGATGGCGTAGTTGGACAGGTAGAGCATGTCGTAGCGGTTGTCCGGCGAGGTCAGGTGCACCACCATGGTCAGGTCGGGCGAGGCTTTGTCGACGGTGATACCGATGCGGGTCACTTCTTCCGGCAGCTTGGGCTGGGTGCGCGTGACACGGTTCTGTACCTGTACCTGCGCGTTGTCCAGGTCGGTGCCCAGGGCGAAGGTGATGGTCAGGGTGAGCTTGCCGTCGGCGGTGGACTGCGAGGACATGTACAACATGTTCTCGACACCGGTGATGGCCTGCTCCAGCGGTGCGGCGACGGTTTCGCCGATCACTTTGGGGTTGGCGCCCGGGAAGTTGGCGCGCACCACCACGGTAGGCGGCACCACTTCGGGGTATTCACTGATTGGCAGCTGGAACAGCGAGATAGAGCCCGCGATCAGCAGTACCAGCGACAGCACCGCGGCGAAGATTGGCCGGGTAATGAAGAATTTGGAGAAGTTCATCGGTGTTGTCCCTTAACCGCGCGGCGCTTGGGCGCCGGCGACTTTTGCATTGGTGCCGGCCACCTTTGGCGCCGGGTTGCTGGCCTCCAGCGCCTGGCGCTGCTGGGCGAGGGCAGCGAGGGTCTGTTCGCTGGCCATCGGTGTTTCCTGGGGGGTGACTGGCGAGCCGGGGCGCACCCGCTGCAGGCCTCTGACCACGATGCGGTCGTCCTTGTCCAGGCCGCTGCGCACGATACGCAGGCCTTCGAGCTTGGGCCCCAATTCAACGGCGCGGTAGTTGGCCTTGTTGTCCTTGTCCATGACCAGCACGAACTTCTTGCCAAGGTCGGTGCCCACCGCCTCATCGTTGATCAGCACAGCGTCGTACTGGGCGCTGCCCACCAGCTTCAGGCGGGCATACAGGCCAGGGGTGAACTGGCCGTCGCGGTTGTCGAACACGGCACGGCCACGGATGGTGCCGGTGCGCGGGTTGACCTGGTTGTCGACGAAGTTCATGTGGCCCAGGTGCGGGTTGCCGGTTTCGTTGGTCAGGCCGAGGTAGACCGGGGTGGCCTGGCCGCGCTGGCCTTCACGCGCCAGCTGGGTGTACTTGAGGTACACGCGCTCGTCGGCATCGAAGTAGGCATAGACCTTGTCGGTGGAGACCACGCTGGTCAGTGGCGTGACATCGGCGGTAACGATGTTGCCGGCGGTGTACTGGGCGCGGCTGACGCGGCCACTGATTGGCGCGGTGACGCGGGTGAAGCTCAGGTTCAGGCGTGCCAGGTCGAGCTGAGCCTGGATCGCATCGACACCGGCGCGGGCCTCAGCGGCTGCGCTGCTGCG
Organism: Pseudomonas sp. NPDC089743; assembly: GCF_044748785.1. Classification (NCBI taxonomy): domain Bacteria; kingdom Pseudomonadati; phylum Pseudomonadota; class Gammaproteobacteria; order Pseudomonadales; family Pseudomonadaceae; genus Pseudomonas; species Pseudomonas sp. NPDC089743. The sequence continues at coordinate 50,778 of NZ_JBIVGS010000002.1, read as the reverse complement.
CGATTCGGCAAGCTCGGCGGAGATGGCGTTGCTGTCACGCAGGCGCTCGCCGCGGCGGGCTTCGTTGGCGCTGCGCACGGCGGTGGCCTTGGCCTGCTGTAACTGGGCTTCGAGGCGGCGCACTTCAGCCTGGAACGGGCGGGGGTCGATCTGGAACAGCAGGTCGCCTTTCTTGACCTTGGCGCCTTCGGTGAAGGCCACCAGGTCGATCTGGCCGGACACGCGCGGGCGTACTTCGACGGTTTCCGGTGCTTCGAGGCGGCCAGTGAATTCGTCCCATTCGTTGATCGGCTGCTCGATCACCTTGGCGACGGTGACCTTGGGCGCGGCGGGAGCCTGCACGGCATCTGGGGTGCGGCCACAAGCGCTGAGCACCACCACTGCCAGGGCAGCGAGGGGAAAGCGCAGGGGTTTGAGTGAGTGGTCCATGGAGAACTCCGCCAAAGTATTAGTAGTGGGCGGAGTGTGAGTGCCTTGCGCGTGACGCACGAATCGAACGCAGCGAAGGTTAATATCACGCGCAATGATATGTCGGGATATTTCATCAATGGCGAGCATGGTAGGGTGCCCGTTCTAATCTCTCCCCGCATGTGACCCAAGGCCCGACCGTGAACAGCTCCCCCCAACTCCCCGGGCCCCTTGGCATCGTCTGCCTGGGCGTTCTGCAAATCCTGGTGTGGGGCGGTTCGTTCTTCCTCATGGCGGTGATGGCCGAGCCGATCAACCACGATACGGGATGGCCCAGCCAGTGGGTGTACGGTGCGCTATCGCTGAGCTTGATGGTCTCGGCGCTGTGCGCCCCGCTGTCCAGCCGCCTGATCGCACGCTTCGGTGGCCGTCCACAGATGGCCGCCAGCGGCGCGGTGGTCGCGGTGGGCTTGCTGATCATGGCCACCAGCCAGAGCCTGGCGCTGTTCTTGCTGGCTTGGGTGGTGATCGGGGTGGGTATGGCAATGGGGCTGTACGAGGCACTGTTCGCCACCCTTGGCGGTTTGTATGGCGAGGGTGCGGGCAAAGCCATCACGGGGATCACGCTGATCGCCGGCTTCGCCTCGACCCTGTCCTGGCCCACCGTGGCCCTGGCCATCGAACACCTGGGCTGGCGCACCACGTGCGGTTGCTATGCGCTGGTGCTGCTGTTGGTGGTGGCGCCGCTGTATTGGCGGGTGTTGCCGGCCGGAGGGCGGGTGGAGGTACGCAGGGCGCAGGGCCAAGGCACCGCGATTGGGGTCGATCGCCAGCTTTACCTGCTGTTGACCGGTATGTTCGCCATTGGCGCGATCATCATGACCGCCATTGCGGTGCAACTGGTGGCCGTGCTCCAGGGCCTTGGGCATTCGTTGCCTGTGGCCATCGGCCTGGCGGCGATGCTCGGCCCCAGCCAGGTGGCCTCCAGGGTGTTGCAGATTCTGGCCGGCCAACGCCATCCGATCTGGACGGCGCTGGCCTGGGTCAGCCTGGTGCTGGTCGGCCTGCTGCTGGTGACGCTGGTCCCGGCGGCCACGGCCGTGGGCCTGCTGGTGTTCGGTTGCGGTAATGGCTTGCGGGCGATCGTGCGCGGGCTGTTACCCTTGGCGATGATGCCGCCCGCGCAATACGTGCTGTTGATGGGGCGCATGTCGCGGCCTTCGCTGATCGGGCAGGCGTTGACGCCCGTGGTGGGGGGCTACCTGTTCGAGCACTTCGGCGCGATGGGGGTGCTGGTGACCTTGTGCCTGTTGGCCTTGGTCAATGTGGTGTTGGTGGGGATGGTGATGCAGCGGGTGCGCAGCAGCGCGTGACGGGCGGGAAATCGATGTAGGCAATACCGGCCCCGTCGCCGGCACTGCCAGCGACCGACCAACCGGCAAGGGCATCCGGGCTACCGGTCAACCCCGGGCAAACTGCAGCAGCTTGTCCCCATCCAACCGGTACCGCACCCACTCATCCTGCGGCTCGGCCCCCAGCGATTTGTAGAACCCGATCGCCGGCTCATTCCAGTCCAGCACGCTCCACTCCAACCGCCCGCAGCGGTTCTCCACGGCTTCGCGGGCAATGTGCCGCAGCAGGTCGCGGCCTGCGCCACCGCCGCGCTGTTCTGGCGTGATGTATAGGTCTTCCAGGTAAATACCGTTGCGCCCCAGCCAGGTCGAATAGCTATAGAAATACACGGCGAAGCCCACTGCCTGGCCATCGCGCTCGCAGATCAGGCTGTGCACCGTGCTGCCTTCATCGAACAGGCTGTGCTCGATATCGGCGAGTGTGGCGATGACTTCGTGGCGTGCCCGCTCGTAATCGGCCAGTTCGGTGATGAAAGCAAGAATCTGCGCGGCGTCAGTGCGTACTGCGGGGCGAATGGTAAGGCTCATGCTGGGCTTCCTTGAAATGCAGGGTGTTTCATCGATACAGTCATGTGTATCTGCGTAATTTAATGTAACTGTACCGGTCGCGCGGAAGGCGACTGCCGTAGTGTGACACCACTCATAACGATTCTGGAACGCCTGCCATGCTTGCCTCTTTCGACCTGCTGATGGCCTTTGTGCTGTTTGCCTTCGTTTCCTCCATCACCCCGGGCCCCAACAACACCATGCTGTTGGCATCAGGGGTGAACTTTGGCGTGCGGCGCTCCATCCCTCATGCCCTGGGCATCAGCATCGGCTTCATGGTCCTGGTGCTGGCCGTTGGCCTGGGCCTGGGCGAGGTGTTCAAGGCCTGGCCTGCGTTGTACACCGTGCTGCGTTACGTGGGCGCTGCCTATTTGCTCTACCTGGCGTGGAAGATCGCCACTTCCGGCCCGCTGAGCACCAATTCGCCCAATGCCCGCAAGCCACTTGGCTTCTGGGGGGCTGCAGCGTTCCAGTGGGTCAACCCCAAAGCGTGGGTCATGGCGGTAGGGGCGATCACCACCTACACACCGGCCCAGGGCTATGTGATGAACGTGATCGTCATCGCGGCTGTGTTCGCCTTGGTCAACCTGCCCAGCGTCGGCGTGTGGGTGATGTTTGGCAGTGCGCTGCGTAACCTGCTGCAGAACCCGCGCTGGCTGATGCTGTTCAATGTCCTGATGGCCTTGCTGCTGGTGATATCGCTTTACCCGCTGCTGTTTGTAGAATCGGCGTTTTCGTAACGCGTCGAGTACGGCACACCCATGCAGTTGATCCCCTGGTCTCACCAATGCTCCGAAGGTTTCACCTTGCGCGGCTGGCGCTCGCCGGCCAGCGGCAAGCCGCTGCTGCACTTTTTGCACGGCAATGGCTTTTGCTGCCTGGCCTACCAGCCGATGCTGGCGCGTCTGGGCGAGCACTTCGACCTGTGGCTCAGTGATGTGCAGGGGCATGGCGACAGTGACCATGGCGGTGTGTTCCGCGGTTGGAACCGCACGGCTGAGTTGGCGGTTGAGGCTTTCGAAGCAGGCCGTGGCGAGTACGGCGAGGTACCTCGCTATGCACTGGGGCACAGTTTTGGCGGCGTGCTCACGGGGCTCATCCTGGCCAGCAGGCCTGCGTTGTTCGAGCGCGCCGTATTGCTCGACCCGGTATTGTTCAGCCGGCGCATGATCGGGGTCATGGGGGCTGCCGCGCTGATGGGGCTGCACCGCCGGCACGCCCTGGCACGCAAGGCCGCCAACCGCCGCAGCCATTGGCCCGACCGCGAAGCGGCACTGGCTTCGCTGCAGGGGCGGGGCATCTTCAAGGGCTGGAGCGATGCCGCGCTGCAGGCCTACATCGAACATGCCATCGGTGAGTGCGGTGAAGGCGTGGTGCTCAAGTGCCGGCCGAGCCGAGAAGTGGAAATTTTCAGTTCGTTCCCCACGCGCATGTGGGCGCATCTTGCCGCCATCCAAACGCCCACCCGGGTGCTGTATGGCGAGCAGACCTATCCCTTCGTGCCACGTTCGGTGCAGCGGCTGGCGTCGATCAACCCCAGTGTCGAAGCCTGCCAGGTCGCCGGAGGCCATTGTTTCATGCAGGAAGACCCCGGCATGGCAACGCAGCAGGTACTGGAATACCTGCAGGGCTGAATCACTGTTCCATCGCTGGGACGATGCATGCCATTTGCGCGGGCTACCGGCCGATTGGTCTCATTGGTAAGGTTAACTTAGCCTTAGAGAGGAGACTTCTCATGAAAAAGATCCTGGGTATTCACCGCAGCCCCCACACCCACTGGGTGGGGGATGGCTTCCCGGTGCGCAGCCTGTTCACCTACGACAACCTGGCCAGCCAGATCAGCCCGTTCCTGCTGCTCGATTATGCCGGCCCGCGTGCCTTCACCCCCACCAGTGCCCGGCGTGGCGTAGGCCAGCACCCTCACCGTGGTTTCGAAACGGTGACCATCGTTTATCAGGGCGAACTGGAGCACCGTGATTCGACTGGCGCCGGCGGCCTGATTGGCCCTGGCGATGTGCAATGGATGACGGCCGCCAACGGCATCCTCCACGAGGAATTCCATTCCCCGGCGTTCGGCCGCAGTGGCGGCACACTGGAAATGGTGCAGCTGTGGGTCAACCTGCCTGCCCAGGACAAACGCGCCGCTGCCGGTTACCAGACGCTACTGGCAGCGGATATCCCGCAAGTGCCGCTGCAGGGCCAGGCAGGCAGCCTGCGGGTCATCGCCGGCAGCTACCAAGGGCACCCAGGCCCGGCGCGCACCTTCACCGCGATGGATGTCTGGGACATGCGCCTGGGTGCAGGTGCTGCGCTGCAACTGCCAGTCGCTGCTGGCCGCAATGCTGCACTTGTGGTGCTGCGGGGCACTGTGCGGGTCAATGGTGAGCGTGACGCCGGGCCGGCCAGCCTGGTATTGCTGGAGCGAGCGGGCGAAGACGTGGCCATCGAGGCGCTGGCGCAAGTGTGCTGCTGCTCAGCGGCGAGCCAATCGACGAGCCGATCGTGGGCTACGGGCCATTCGTGATGAACAGCCAGGCGGAAATTGCCGAGTCCTTCGATGATTTCCATGCCGGGCGCTTCGGCCAGATGGCGGCTGAGCCACACTGACCGGCCTTGCACCGCTGACCGCCTGTCGTGAAGTGCCATGATTGGATCGAACGGTAGCAGGGCGTGCCCGTTCTTTTACTAAGGTGCTAGATGATTCTCCGCATCACTATTGCCGCGGCGCATGGACGGCCGCCCTGGCATGCTCATTATCAATTGGCACCGCGCCTGCCAAAGGCGTATTCCAATAAACAGGCCATCCACTCAAGAGAGGGTCGCGACAATGTCATTGATAGGCGTTTCGATGCTGGAAATGAGGCAAATGATTGAACAGGCCTGCCTGCCTGATCACTGTGAAGTCAGTTGCCTGGACGGCACCAGCCTGACCATTCGTTTGGCTCATGGGCAGAACATGGAACAGGGCGTGACGCTCAGTGGGGTCTCATTGCAGGACCTGAACAGTTGCCGTGACGTGGTGAAACTGGTCGATCAGCTGCATGCGCTGCGCGACCGTCAGCCAGCGTCGCTAAGGGCCACTGCCTGACCACACGGTGTGCCAAGGTCAGCCGAGGCTGGCCGTGGCACATATAGGTCAGTCCCCTGCCAGTTCAAGTTGGTTGACCGCCGCTTCATTGCAATTCAACCAGTAGATTAAGCCCGCCATCGCCGCATTTGCCCTTGTCACGAACGACGCCGTGGTAACTGCGGCCATCCCACACGAAAGCCACACTGTGCGCGCGCTCGACTTTGTCCGGAAGCGGCGGGCAGATGTGCAAGCGCAGGGCAGGGCGGCCCTGTAAATTAAGCGCGGCGAGCTGGCACTGGCATTCAACGCTCAGGGCGACCGGGCCAAACAGCGTGTCGCGCACATAATCGAGTTGCACATTGGCGTTCGGGGCGCGGCCGGGCATCTTCATCGTTGCGGGGCTCCAGGGAGTTGGTCTCAATCATCATCTTGAAAGCGGGTGAGCGCGGACGTTCAATTATTTTCTAAGGTTGTTGACAGGACATTCACGCCGGCCCCCCAGCTATCAGTGAATACCCATGGCCTGGTGAGCCACCCCCGCAATGACCACCAATACCATCCCCTGATGTGGGGATCGCAGCGGGGAATCCTCCCCAATCTGGTTCAATTGCCAATCCAAGGCGTTGATCTAAAAGAAAATTTTCTTCTGGCATACACCTTGCTGACCCTCTTGCACAGTTTCTGTGTCCCGGAGGTGCAGCATGTCGACCCCCAATAAAGGCCCCGTCCTCACATCACTTGTATTGGCCCTGCTGAGCGTTACAGCAACCAGCGAAGCGGCTGTGCAATGCCAGCGCACCTTGGTGGCCAACGTGATTGCCCTGGACCAGCCGCTGATGTTCAACCGCCTTGGTGCGCAAAACGCCAACGGCATGATGTTCGCCCTGCGCCAGGATGTGGTGGACGAACACCAGGTACCGCTGAGCAAGGGGGGCGCTGCAGTGCCGGGCAAGGTAACCCTGCGCCCGGACAAACGCCCGCGCCCCATAGTGCTGCGGGTGGCCGCGGGTGATTGCCTGACGGTCAACCTGACCAATCTCTTGGCTTACCAGGCCAATCCCAATAAACACGGTATCGACCATGATGAAAACGAGGTCGAAGGTGTAGAGGAAGAAGAAGGCGAAGAAGGCGAAGAAGCCGCAGAGGTGGAAGATGAGGGCGGCGACAACTTCGTTGTCGACGAGCAGGTCACGGATCGCCACGTCGGCTTTCAGGTCAATGGCCTGCAGGCGGTCAACAGCATCGGCGACATTGCCGCCAACACCGGCCGCAACGGCAACTTCCTGATCGCCCCAGGCGCCACCCGCAGTTACACCCTTTATGCCGAACGCGAAGGTGCTTTCGCCGCCACCAGCCAGGGCGCTACGTTCGGCGGCCAGGGTAACGCCGGCAACGTAGCCAATGGCCTGTTTGGCCAAGTGGTCGTGGTGCCCAAAGGTGGGCGCACCTACCGCAACACCCTGAGCGAAGAGGAGATGCGCCTGGCCAGTACCGGCCGTGCCGCCACCGGCCAGCCCGTGGTCGATTATGAGGCCCGCTACCCTCAGGTTGAGCCGTGGATTGCCGAAGGCAAGGCGGGCAAGCCGATCATCGCGATGGTCGACGGCAACGAAATCCTCAGCAGTGAAACCGATGCCATCGTCATGGGGCCCAACCCGGACGGTAGCTTCCCACGTTCCACCTACCCTCTGGAAAGCATCAACAAGCGCAACCCGGCCTTGCCCAACCGGCTGGAAGCGTTTCGCGACTTCGCCTCGCAGTTTGCCGATGAAGTGGCCTCCACTCAGGCCTTCCCCGCCTACTGGGCTGACCCTGTCATGGGCCACGTGCTGGAGCCTGCGCGCGACGCCTTCATGATCAACTACGGCTCGGGCGGCATGGGTGCTGAAGTCGTTGCCAACCGCTTGGGTGTCGGGCCGATGCACGATTGCCTGTCCTGCGCCTTCGAGGAGTTCTTCCTCAGCGCCCACACCGTGGGTGATATCGGCACCCTGGTGGACGTGCCAGCCAACGTCGGCCTTGAACACATTCGCCCAGGCGATACCCCACCGGCCAGCGCCACTGGCGTCAAGGCCAGCATGGCGCTGTACCCATCCGAGCCGTCCAACGTGCACCACAGCTACATTGGCGACTTCACCAAGTTCCGCAACACCCACAACGGCCATGAGCAGCACATTTTCCACCTGCACGGTCACCAGTGGCTGTTCAACCCCAATGACGACAACTCCGACTACATCGATGCCCAGGGCATAGGCCCAGGTGTGGGGTACACCTATGAGATAGCCAACGGCGGCTCGGGCAACCGTAACCGTGTGGCGGGCGATGCCATCTACCATTGCCACTTCTATCCGCACTTCGCCCAAGGCATGTGGGCCATGTGGCGGGTGCACGATGTGTTCGAGGAGGGGACCCGCCTGGAAGTCAGCGGGCAGGGGCAGGATGGCTTCCATGACACGCCGTTCGCCCTGCGCAGCGGCAAGCCGGCGGCCGGCGCACGTGCGCTGCCTGACGGCGAAATCATCGCGGGTACGCCGATACCGGCGATCGTGCCACTGCCAGGCAAAGCCATGGCGCCGATGCCGGGCAAGGTGGTGGTCGTGCCGAAGCTGGCTCAAGAGCTGGTCGCCGAAGGTGACGACGATCACGAAGACCCAGAGCATGGCGATGACGACCACAGCAGTGCGCCGGGCGCGGCCAAGGCTATAGGCTCGCTGGCACTGGTCGACCGCAGTGAAACCAACCGCAACGCTGATGGCACCCTGAAAAACCCAGGCTACCCCTTCTGGATCGGCGGTATGGAAAGCAGCGTCGGCCAGCGTCCGCCGACCCCGCCGCTGGACATGCTCGACCCGGCCATGGCTCGCCAGCTCAAGGACAGCGGCGCAGCGCTGTGGGCCAACCTCGACGGCAACCAGGTCGACGGATGGGACGGCGGCCTGGGCAGACATGCGCTCGATGGCGTCTCCGCTGGGGGCGAAGCCGTGACCACCACCACCAAGCTCGATTTCTCCAAGGTGGTAGAAAAGGCCAAACCGATCTACCTGCCCGAGGAGGGCACCGAGGTCGAGCAGGCCGCCATGCAGTTCCACGCCAAGGCCGAGCACCCAAGCTTTGCCCTGATCCCTGGCAGCCAGCCGGTGGCCAAGGCGTTTCGCACCAATGGTGCTCTGCCAACCGCCGGCGCCCCCTTCTTCGAGCCGTGCATGGATGACCGCGGCAAACGTCTGACCCAAGCCTCGTCCACGGGCGAATACAACAGCGGCGAAACCCTGAGCAGCATCAGCTTCCGGGGTGCCTCCACGTTCACTGCCGACCGTCCTCGCATCTACAAGGCGGCCAATATCCAGTTCGACGCGGTGTTCAACAAGGTCGGCTATCACTTCCCGCAGACGCGCATCCTTGCGCTGTGGGAAGACGCCTGGCCGGTGATCACCAAGCAGCGCCCGCCAGAGCCGCTGGTGATGCGCATGAACACCTTCGACTGCACCATGTACCAGCAGACCAACCTGATCCCGGCGTTCTATGAAATGGACGACTACCAGGTGCGTACACCGACCGATGTGATCGGCCAGCACATCCACCTGCCCAAGTGGGACCTGACCTCAGCCGACGGTTCGGCCAACGGCTGGAACTACGAAGACGGTGTCCTCTCGCCCGGCAGCGTGGTGGAGCGCGTGCATGCCATCCGTGCGTTCAATGGCTGTTCCGAGGGCGACAGCCGCGACGGCACTGCAGCCTGCCCGACGGCCAAGCCGCACCCGTACTTCGGCCGCTTTGGCCGGGCCGACTGGGTGGGCGCGCGCACGGCCATGCAGCGCTGGTTCGCCGACCCACTGGTCAACGTGCATAACGTCGACCGGGGGCTGGGCACCATCTTCACCCATGACCACTTCGGCCCATCGACCCACCAGCAGTTGGGCCTGTACGCCACTGTGCTGGCCGAGCCTGCCGGCTCTACCTGGCACCACGCCGAAACCGGCGAGCAGCTGTACAACCCGGCACTGCGCCAGGACGGTGGCCCGACCTCGTGGCAGGCGGTGATCAATACCGGCGACAATGACGGCGATGGCAAGAACGATAGCTACCGCGAGTTCTTCCTCGAGTACAGCGACTTCCAGCATGCCTATGAAGCAGGCGTGTATGTGGGCGCCGGCCCCGATGGCGTGCCCAACGCCCAGGCCTACCCAGCCTCGGCCGACAGCTTCCGCTACGCCATCAACCCGCCCGTGCGGCAGAAAGCCTCGAACCTGCTGGAGTCGATCGTCGAATCACGCGGTGGCCTCAACCCGGGTTGCCCGACCCGGCCATGCCCACAGGCGATCTCGGTGGATGACCCGGGCATGTTCGTCGTCAACTACCGCAACGAGCCGTTGGCCCTGCGCGTCTTCGACCCGAACAAGGTGGCGCCGGATGGCAAACGCGGCATGCAGGCCGATGGCCTCGGGGGCGACCTGGGGTATGCCCTGCAGAGCCGTACCGACCGAGCCATCCCGGCCATGAACCTGGCCCCCTCGGCGATCAACTCGGCGGTTGGCCCCACGGGTGGCACCACCTTGTTCCCACCGCACATCAATACAGCAGGCAGCGAGCCAGGCGACCCGTTCACCCCGATGCTGCGTACCTACTCTGGCGACAACGTGCGGTTGCGTATGCACGCTGGCGGCTATGAGGAGGAGCACAACGTCACGATGCACGGCGTCAAATGGCTGCAGAACGGCACCGGCTACGGCAGCAGCTCCAACTCGGGATGGAAGTCATCGCAGATGATCGGCATTTCCGAGCAACTGGGCTTCCTGGCGCCGGTATCGATGATCTCCAGCTCGGCAGCCACCAATGGTGACTACCTGTATTCACTGGACGCGGCGCTGGAAGGCTACTGGAACGGCATCTGGGGCGTCATGCGCAACTACACCGCGCAACGGGCCGACTTGTTCGCGCTGCCGAACAACCCGCAGCCGGTAGCCATGCGCAACACCGTCAACTTCGATGGTATCTGCCCGAGAACCACGGCCAACCCCAGCGGCGTCGGCAGCCGGCCAACGGTCAAGCGCAACTACGAAGTGGTCGCCGCGCTGGCCAACGACATCCTGGAAAACCGCCAAGGTGTGAGCATCAGCGACCCGGCCGGTATCGGCCAGCACGTCGGCGGCCCGCTGAAGGCCAATGGCGGCACCCTGGTATTCAACAGCCGTACCACCAGCATCCCGCAGGTGACGGTGACCGACGAGGAGGATGGCACCACCTTCACCGTGGGCGGGCACAGCGCGCCCCTGCACGACCCGACCGCCGTGCTGTACGTGCGCAAGGCCGACCTGGATACCAGCACCGGCAAGCTCAAGGCTGGGGTGCCGGTCGAGCCTCTGGTGTTGCGCGCCAATGCCGGGGACTGCATCAGCATCACCCTGGAGAACCGCCTGCCGCTGGTGATGCCGGACCTGCCCAGCACGGCGGTGATGCAGAACGTGGTCAAGCGCGATCGCAACGACAGCGAAGGCTCCACCGCCTTCAACAACAACCTGATTCGGCCCTCCAGCCACGTCGGCCTGCACGCCCAACTGCTGGCCTATGACATCACCAAGTCCGATGGTGTCAACGTCGGCCTCAACCCGGTGCAGACCGTACCGCCGCGCAGCGGTAACAGCGGTGCCTACCCGACCAGGGTGTACCAGTACTATGCCGGGCACCTGGAGCGCGAAGGCAAGCCGGTGCTGCAACTGGGCCGCACGGTGGACAACATCCGCACCACGGCAATCGAGTTCGGCGCTCTCAACCTGACCCCGGCGGATGTCATCAAGCAACCGCAGAAAGGCCTGGTCGGTGCCATGAGCATCCTGCCGCAGACCGCTACCTTTACCGAGGACGCGGCCAGCCGGGCGCAAGCCACGGTCAAGGTCAGTGGCCAGCCAGACTACCGTGACTTCGTCACCGTCTGGCAGCGGGCGCTGAACATGCGTTGGGCCGACGGCCGCCCGGTAGAGGGTATCGCCACCGAAGGCAACGGTGTGCCGGGTGACCCGAAAGACAACGGCAACATGGCCATCAACTACAAGACCGAGCCGCTGTGGTTGCGCTTCGGCCTGGCACCGGACGCTCCGTTCGGCCGTGCCGATGGTTTTGGGTTCGGCGATGTACCGAACGCGCACATGGCCTACAGCAATGCCCTGGTGGGTAGCGACCCGCAAACCCCGGTGCTTTATGCCAAGCCCGGCCAACCCGTGCGCAGCCATGTGGTGATGCCCAGTGGCGGCAGCCGTGGCATCACCTACCAGCTCGATGGGCACCTGTGGCCGCTGCATGCCTTCCAGGCCGAGAAAAATGACCTCGATGGCTATCCAATGAAGCAGCCTGGTATCGGCTCGGTACGCTTTGGCTACAACCCGATGTCGATGTACATCGGTGCCCAGGAGAGCGTGCTGCCCGCCGCGCACTTCAGCTTCATGTTGCCCAGCGCCGGGGGCGCCAACGCCGTACCGGGCGACTACCTGTTCCGTGACTACGCCGCCTACGGCAATACATCGGGGCTGTGGGGGATTCTGCGGGTTACCGACGACGCACCGCCGGCAACGGCGCCGGCACAATAAGAAAAGGGGCGTACGAACATGCATAACAAGAAAACCCGCCCCGCCGTGCTGGGGGTATTGCTGGGCGCGGCGTTGATCGGCCTGGGCGTGGCCTACGAGGAGCTTTGGTGCGACCCGCGCGAGCTGCTGCAGGGGCCTGCCGACCCGCAGGCGCTGCACCGGCTCAGCCGGGATGGGGTGACCGTGGAGTTCGAGGCCCGGCCGCTGGCCGGGAGCGAGTTGCGCGAAGGCGCCTTCGCCAATATCCGCTTCAAGGTCACCGACCAGACCAGCGGCCAACCGCTGTCGGGGATGGCGCCAGGGGCGTGGATCGACCCGGCACAAGCGGCACCGCAGGAAAGCAGCCGTGACCAGAGCTGCAAGGCCCGGGTGGCGCTGTTTCTCAAGAGCAGCATCGGTGCCAGGCCGCTGCTGGATCTGAACAGTTACTTCCTGCTGGTGCTGAACAAGGATGCCAGCCTGACGGTGATCGACCCGACCGTCTCGGTGGGCGGTGTCACCAGCACCCTGGCACGCATCGAACTGCCGGGGCGGCCCATGGACTGGGTAGCTACCGCCGATGACAAGCAGGTATTCGTGTCGATACCTGAGCGCGGCGAGGTCGCGGTGATCGACACCGAAACCTTTACCCGTGTGGCCAACCTGGAGGCTGGCGAGATGCCGCTGCGTGTAGCCCTGCAGCCGGACCAGCGCCGGTTGTGGGTCGGCAACAACAGTGATGACCCGGCCAAGGGCGGGGTGACGGTGATCGATGTGCACAGCCGCAGCATGCTGAAAAGCTTCGCCACCGGCTCCGGGCACCACGAAATCGCTTTCAGCGCCGATTCGCGCTACGCCTTCGTCAGCAACCGCGACGGCGGCACCCTGAGCATTATCGACATCCCCGAGATGCGCTTGGTGAACACCCTGGAAGTCGGCCCGCATCCATTGGCTGTGGCCTACTCGGCGCTGTCGCAGGCGGTGTACGTCAGCGATGGTTCAGAGGGCACGGTGCGGGTGTACGATGCCCGCAGCCATCAGTTGCGCCATACCGTCCAGGCCGAGCAAGGCCTGGGGCCGATGCGCTTCAGCAGCGATGGCCGTTACGGCATCGTCCTCAACACCTTGGAAAACCAGGCCCTGGTGATCGATGCCAGTACCGACAGGTTGATCCACCGCATCCCGGTGGCCGCCGAGCCGTACCAACTGACGTTCACCAAAGCTTATGCCTACGTGCGCGGCCTGGCGTCTTCGAAGGTCAGCATGATCAACCTGAGCAGCCTGGGCGAAGGCCGTCAGCCGATCGTCCAGGGTTTCGATGCCGGCCCCGCCGCGCCGCGCCAGGCCGGCGACCTGCCGCTGGCCCAGGGGTTGTCGGTGTCACGCGATGACAATTCGGTGTTCGTGGTCAACCCGGTGGACAACACCACGTACTTCTATACCGAAGGCATGAATGCACCGATGTCGGGTTACAACAACCGCGGCCACCAGGCCCGCGCCGCCATCGTCATCGACCGCAGCCTGCGCGAACTGGCCCCTGGGGTGTATGGCTCGACGGTGAAGATGCCAGCGTCGGGCAAGTTCGACGTGGCGTTCCTGCTCAACCAGCCGCAGATCATTCACTGTTTCAGCACCGACGTGGCCGCCGTGCCGGATGCGGCCAAGCGCAAGGGCGCGCATGCCGAGTTCATCGGCCTCGACCAGCCCATGGCGCAGCACCGCGCCATCACCGCCAAAGTGCGCATCTTCGGTGACGACGGCCGCCCGCGGGTGGGCCTGGACGACCTGACCCTGCGCTACTTCCTGGCGCCGTCATCGATGCCGCGCAATCTGCGCCTGGAAGAGGTGGGCGAGGGGGTTTACCAGGCTGCACTGATGCTGCCTGAAGCCGGCGCGTGGTACCTGCATGTGCAGTCGCCATCGCTGGGGCACAAGTTTGCCGAAGAGAACTACACCAGCCTGCGTGTCCTGCCGGCCGCAGCGTCTACCGCCTCCCAGACTGAAGTGAGGAATGTGCAATGAACGCCAGACATTCTTGCAAGCTGCTCGTACTTTCCATGGCCATGGCCAGCCAACTCGCCCTGGCCCACGCGGGCCATGACCACAGTGGGCATGCGCAGCCGCCAGCGGCACATCAGGAGAAAGCCAGCGTGCGTTTCGCCGATGTTTCACTGCTTGACCAGGATGGCATGCCGGTGCGCCTGGAAAAGGACCTGGTCGGCGATCATCTGGTGGTGATGGGCTTCATTTACACCAGTTGCACCACGGTGTGCCCGGTGGTGTCTTCGATCATGGGCAAGGTTCAGCAGCAACTGGGGGGGCGGGTAGGCGAGGAAGTGCGCCTGGTGTCGATCAGCGTGGACCCACAACGTGACGACTCCAAACGCTTGCAGAGTTACGCCAAGGCCTTCCAGCATGGCCCAGGCTGGAGCTGGCTGACCGGCTCGCCCTATGCCATCACCGAGACCCTCAAAGGCCTGGGCAGCTTCAGTGCCGACCTCAGCCAGCACCCGCCGCTGATTCTGGTGGGTGACGGGCACAGCGGGCACTGGACGCGTTATTACGGCTTCACCGACCCGGCCGTGCTGATCGACGAAATCAACCGCCTCAGCGCCCGTCGGGTGCATGCCAAGAGCACGGCCATCGCCGAACACCAGGAGGTGCAACCGTGAGCAGCCAAGCGTCCTGTCGTATCGGCATGCGCAGCTTCGACTGGCTGGCCCTGGCCGGTTGCCTGTGGATCTTCGCGTCGGTGGCCCTGGCCCATGAAGGCCACGCACCGAGCGCGCCCAGCCCTCAGCCTTCGCCACCGGCGATGGCCAGTGGCGAAGGCACCCGCGACGCGCAGACCTGGTTCACCGACACCGTGCTCCAGGACCAGAACGGCCGCGCGTTGCGCTTCTACAGCGATGTGCTCAAAGACAAGGTGGTGATGCTCAACGTCATCTTTACCCACTGCACCGATGCCTGCCCGCTGATCACCCGCAAACTGCGTGAGGTGCGCGAGGCCATGGGCCCTGAGCTGGCCAGCCAAGTGACCTTCGTGTCCATCAGCAGCGACCCGCTCAACGACACCCCAGCTGCGCTCAAGGCCTTTGCTGAAAAACAAGGGGTGGACAGCGCCAACTGGCTGTTCCTGACCGGCGACAAAGCCAGCGTCGACCTGGTGCTGGGGCGTATCGGCCAGTTCCTGCCCAGCCCCGAGCAGCACTCGACCCAGCTGATAGCCGGTGACGTGGCGGGCAAGCGCTGGAGCAAGATCCGCCCCGATGCACCGCCAGCGGCGATCGCCCAGCGCATGAAGCTGCTGGCCCAGCCGTTGGCCGGACGCTGAATGTACTGACAGCCTGTGCGCAGCGGCGCAGAACACAGTGGGAGCCGGCTTGCCGGCGATGAGGCCAGAATGAACACAGCGAGATCACTTTGCTTGGCGCTAGGCCTGACCTGCTGCGTTCAGGCGCTTGCCCTGGACCTCACCGCCCACGAGCAAGCCGGTAAACGCCTGTACCGCGAAGGCGTATCCAGCAGCGATGCACAGTTGATGGCCCGGGTAGGTGCCAGCGACATCAGCGTCCCCGCTAGCGTATTGCCCTGTGCCAGTTGCCACGGCAATGACGGCCGTGGCCGCGCCGAAGGCGGGGTGCGCCCGCCCAGCCTCGACTGGCAGCGCCTGGCCCTGGGCCAAGGTGCACGCCAAAGCAACGGCCGCAGCTACCCCGCCTACACCGATAACAGCCTGGCCCGCGCCATCCAGCACGGTCTGGACCCCGCCGGCAACCGCCTGGACCCAGCCATGCCTCGTTTCGAGCTCACCCTGGCTGACCAGCGCAACCTCACCGCCTACCTCAAGCGCCTGGCTGACGAGCGCGACCCCGGCGTGGAAGAAGGGGAGCTACGCCTGGGTACCCTGTTGCCCGCCAGCGGGCCGTTGGCCGAGGCCGGGCATGTGGTGCGCGCGGTGCTCGAAGACGGGGTGGCCCAACTCAATCAACAGGGCGGCGTGCATGGCCGGCGCTTGGCGCTGGTGGTGGTCGACCCCGGCAGCGACGCGGCAAGTGCCGAGCATGCGCTGCACCAGTTGCTCGAGCAGCAGCGGGTATTTGCGCTGATCAGCCCGCTGGCACCGATGCTCGACTCGCGCCTGGCCCTGCTGCTCGAACAACACGGCGTACCCTTGGTTGGCAGTGCACCGCGTAGCGGCGGCAACGCGCACATCTTCGACCCCTTGCCAGGCATTGCCACGCAGTTGCTGAGCCTGGCCGTGCATGCCCGCGAAACGCTGGGCCTGGCGCCAGATGGCTTGCGCGTCGTGTATGCCGGCGATGACCAGGCAATGCTGGCCGAACAGGTGCGCGAGCGCCTGCAGCAGCAGGGTTGGGCGCCGGGGCCGATCGAGGCCTTCAGTGGCCAGGCGGTGCAGGGGCAGGGCATTGTGTTCGTCGGCCGCGCCCAGGCCTTTGCCGAGCTGGCTGCGGCGTTGCAAGCGGCAGGCCGAAAACCCTACCTGTTCGCCACCTCCAGCCAGGTGGCCGGCGCCGTCGCCGCGCTGCCGGTGCAGTGGTCGCAGCGGGTGTTCCTGGCCTATCCGTTCGTGCCAAGCGACTGGACCGAACAGGGCATGGCGACCTTGGCCGGCCTGCAGCAGCGCCAAGGCCTGGACCCACGCCAGGCCTCGTTGCAGGTGAACACCCTGTGCGCACTGCGCCTGCTTGGCGAAGCCCTCAAGCAGATCGGCCGTGATGCCAGCCGCGAACGCCTGGTCGCGGCGCTGGAGGGCTTGCATGACGTCGATACCGGCCTGACCCCGCCGCTGGGTTTCGGGCCAGGCCAGCGCCAGGGCCTGGCAGGTGCCCATGTGGTGGCGGTGGCGCTGCCTGGGCCGCGCTTTACCGCTGTCGCTCCCTATCGGCCTGTACCGGTCAGCCCATGAATGGAGGTTGCCATGCGTATCGTGATGCTGTGCCTGTTGCTGCTGATCGCCAAGGCGGGCTGGGCCGATAGCCCGGCGGCGCGGGTCAATGGTGTGGACATCGGGCTGATGCGCCTGGAGCGCTATTTCAGTGAATATCTGCAGGCACAGGGGCGGGCTGTGACCAGCATCCGTAACCCCACGCTGTACAAGCGTCTGCGTAGCCAGGCGCTGGATGAACTGATCGACAAGGAATTGCTTTGGCAAGAAGCCCAGCGCCGCGGCATCGCCATCAGCGATGAGCAGGTGTCGGCGCAGCTAGGTGAAGTGGAAGCAGCATTCGGTGACCCGGCGCTGTTTGAAAGACGGCTTGCAGATGCAGGGTTCGACCGCGCAGCATACGCTGACTACCTGCACCGGGAGCTGGCAGCGCAACAGGTGTATGCCCAGCTCAGCGCGGTAGCCGAACCCACCCAGGCCGAGGTGGAAGCGTTTTATCAGGCCAACCAACAGAGGCTGCAAGGAGCGCAGAACCAAAGTGATAATTCTTCGGTCATACGCGAACAGGGCCTGGTGCTGGCCAGGGCTTCGCTCATCAGCCAATTGCAGGCGCAGGCACGGCAAGCGGCGCGCCAACGTTTGCGCGAATCCGCTAAAGTGGAAATCGCTGACTGAAGCCTGCGATGGCGTTTCCCCAAAGCTGGGGAATAACGGCTTGGCAAAGTGCCATCAGCTGCCCCGGATGTGGGGCAGCGGGCCTCGGCCTGTTCGTAGGGCTATCAAAGGTGCTTTGAAAATCAACAACTTGACGTGGTGCAACATGACTATTCATGCCTGGCACGAAGCCTGCTCAAGCCTTCCCAAGGCCGCACTTCGCAGACCGGGGAACCGGGCAGTTCTTGGGAGTCGACCTTGGTGAACAGAGTATTGGTAGTCGATGACGAACAGACCCTTGCGCAAAACCTGCAAGCGTACCTGCAGGCGCAAGGCCTGGAAGTCCATGTTGCCCACGACGGTGCCAGTGGTATCGGCCTGGCTGAACGCCTGGCACCGGATGTGATTGTGCTGGATTACCGCTTGCCCGATATGGAGGGTTTTCAGGTCCTGCAGACCGTGCGCAAGAACAGGCAGTGCCACTTCGTGCTCATCACCGCCCACCCGACCGCCGAGGTCCGTGAGCGAGCCGCCGAACTTGGCGTGACCCATGTCCTGTTCAAGCCGTTCCCGCTCTCGGAACTGGCGCGCCCGATCTTCGACCTGATGGGCATCGAGCGCCGGCGCAGGGCCACGGACAACCCGGCAGAAGGGTTCGTCGAACGACGCCAGAACAGGAACGAATCGTTCCCCTTGCAGTTGTACGATGGTAGCTGGGTACTGGCCGACCGCCGCCGTAATGGCGCCAAGCCCCCTGGACCCGACGACGACCAACTGCTCACCGGGGAATAACGGCGCCCGCAGCCCTCACCGAGCCTGCGACGCGCCCCCTGAGCGGAGTCGCAGGCCATGTCCGATGCAGTACAACCTCTGCCAATCTCGGGATACCCCCGCGACCTGCTGGCCCAGGCCCGCTTGCAAGCTGGCGACGAGCGCTTGCTCAACTGCCTCGAGCGCCTCGCCTGCGACACCCCCGACACCTTCATCCGCCGCCTGGGCAGCACATTGCATTACCCGGTGCTGGACAGCCAGCGCCTGTTGGCCAGCAGCCCCCGGTTCGACAAGATCAGCCTGGCCCAATGCCTGAAGCGCGAGTTCGTGCTGATAGAGCAGGGCGGTGAACTGCGGGGTGTGTTCGCCGACCCCTTCGACCACGCCCGCCTGGCCTGGATCGACGATGTGCTGCAAGGGGCGCCATTGTACCTGGCCCACGCCGCCGACCTGGCCACGTTCCTGGCCCGCCACGAAGAAAGCTTTCACGCCGTCGATGCCCTGGATCACGACGCCGAAGCCAGCAGCGAAAGCGACCCGCTGCAACGGCTGTCGCTGACCAGCATCAGCGAAGACCAGAGCAAGGTGGTCAAGCTGGTCAACTCAACCCTTTACGACGCCCTCAAGCAGCATGCCAGCGATATCCACCTGGGCATGACCGGCCAGGGCCTGACCATCAAATACCGCATCGACGGCGTGCTCAACGCGGCCGGCAAGGCCAGTGGCAGCGCCTTCGCCGACCAAGTGATTTCGCGCATCAAGGTCATGGCCGAGCTGGATATCGGTGAGAAGCGCGTGCCACAGGACGGCCGCTTCAAGGTTGCCGTAGGCGAACGCCAGATCGATTTCCGGGTGTCGATCATGCCCAGCATCTTCGGTGAAGACGCCGTGCTGCGGGTGCTCGACAAGCAGGATTTGTCCGACCGGGTCAGCGGCGTCCAGCTGCAGGCCCTGGGGTTTGCCGATGAAACCCTGCGCGCCCTGCGCCGCCTGGCCGCCGAGCCCTACGGGATGATCCTGGTCACCGGCCCCACCGGCAGCGGCAAGACCACCACCCTGTACGCCATGATCAGCGAGATCA
Organism: Pseudomonas sp. NPDC089743; assembly: GCF_044748785.1. Classification (NCBI taxonomy): domain Bacteria; kingdom Pseudomonadati; phylum Pseudomonadota; class Gammaproteobacteria; order Pseudomonadales; family Pseudomonadaceae; genus Pseudomonas; species Pseudomonas sp. NPDC089743. Next base: position 31,367 of record NZ_JBIVGS010000002.1, on the reverse strand, counting down.
ACCACGGGGTGGACAAGATCATCACCATCGAAGACCCGGTCGAGTACCAACTGCCCGGCGTGCTGCAGATCCCGGTCAACGAGAAGAAAGGCCTGACCTTCGCCCGTGGCCTGCGTTCGATCCTGCGCCACGACCCGGACAAGATCCTGGTCGGCGAAATACGCGACCCCGACACCGCGCAAATCGCCGTGCAGTCGGCACTCACCGGCCACCTGGTGTTCACCACCATCCACGCCAACAACGTGTTCGATGTGATCGGCCGCTTCAGCCAGATGCAGGTCGACCCCTACAGCTTCGTCTCCGCCCTCAACGCCGTGCTGGCCCAACGCCTGATCCGCCTGGCCTGCCCCCATTGCAGCACGCCGTGCGAGGCCGATGACGAAACCCTGGCCGCCTCTGGCCTTACCCGTGACGCCGTGCAGGGCTGGACGTTCGTCCGTGCCCCGGGCTGTGGCCAGTGCCGCGGCAGTGGCTACCGCGGCCGCAGTGCCATCGCCGAACTGCTGCACCTGGACGATGACCTGCGGCAGATGATCGTCGAACGTCGCCCACTGGCGCAGATCAAGGCGCTGGCCTGCCAGCGCGGCCTGCGGCTGCTGCGCGCATCCGCCCTGGACCTGGTCCGCGAGGGCCGTACCACGCTTGAGGAGATCAACCGTGTCACATTCATTGCGTGATCATGCCTCTACCCGTTATTGCATCGTGCTCGGCGCCGAAGGCGTCGGTGTGGGCCGCTGGCACGGCAACCAGCATCAGTGGCTGGGCAGCCGCGCCTTCACCAGTGACGCCGGCGAACCGGCCTGGGCAGCGGCCTTGCCGGCCCTGGCTGCGCTGCTGGGCGAGCATGCCGTGCGCGCAGGCCAATGCCAGGTGCTGCTGTCGGCGCGTTACAGCCGCTTCTGCCTGGTGCCATGGAGCGCTGCCATCAGCCATCCACGCGAGCTGCAGGCCTACGCCCAAGCCTGCTTCGAGAACCTCTACGCCCAGCCGCTCGACGGCTGGCGCATCGTCCTCTCGCCAGAGCCAGCCGGTGCCGCGCGTATCGCCACGGCGTTGCCCGAGGCATTGCTGCAGGGCCTGCAGGCACTGGCCCAGGACAACCGCTTGCGCCTGCGCTCGGTGCAGCCGTACCTGATGGCTGCCTACAACCGCTGCTCAGCGCAATTGCAGGCAGGGGATTTCCTGTTTGTCCTCGCCGAGCCACGGCGCAGCGTGCTGCTGCTGGCCGCCGGTGGTGCCTGGCAGCAGGTGCTGACCCAGGGCTGCGCCGACAGCGACCAAGCCCTGCAGGCGCTGATCGAGCGGACGTGCGAGCTGTATGGCGAGCACATGCCGCAGGTCTACCTGCATGCCCCTGGGCGGGGCGACGTGCCGCAACTGGCGGCGGTGCAGCTGTGCCAGCCGGCCAGCGAAACCGACCCGCTGTGCGCCATGTGGCGGGCGGTGGCCTGACATGCGCCGCCTCGACCTGGAATTTCAGCCCCGGCGCAGCAGCCCGCTGGCCTGGTCACTGCTGGCCTTGGGCGGCGCCGTGGTGGCCGTGCTGGTGCTGCTGCAACAGCACCTGCAAGCCGAGCAGGTCCACCTTGAGGCCCGGCTGCACAGCCTGGAGCTGCAACTGGGCCGCCGCTCGGCCACGGCCGCCCCGCAGAGCAGCGCCGCCAGCCGCGAGCAGGCCGAACGCCTGGCGCAGATGCGTAGCGTTTCCCAGCAACTGCAACGGCCCTGGCAGCAACTGTTCGCCATGCTTGAAGCGCAACCCCAGGAGGACGTGGCCCTGCTCAGCCTGACCCCTGATGCCCGCAAGGGCCAGGTCCGCATTGCCGCCGAGGCCCGTAACCTGGAAGCGATGCTGCAATACCACCACCGCCTGGAGCAGAGCACCGAGCTCAGCGATGTCTCGCTGCTCAACCATGAGGTGGTGGCGGGCCAACCCGAGCACCCGGTGCGCTTCACCCTGACTGCCACCTGGGAGACCGGCCATGCGCGCCCCTGACTCGATAAGCCCCCTGATCCTGCAGGAGCAGTTGCGCCGTATCGGCCCGGTCGGCCTGGCCGGCGCCGCAGTGGCCGTGCTGGCAGTCGCCCTGGCGCTGGCCGGGGTGCTGCCGCAGTGGCAGGCCCTGCGCGAGCTGCGCGCCAGCGAGGCCGATGCCAGCGCCCAGGTCGAACGGGTGCGGCGCGGCGAGCTGAAAATCGCCGTCAAGCCAGAGCAACAGGCGCTGGACAGCCTGCGTCAGCGACTGCCAGGGCAACCTGAAGCCAGCGAACTGATCGAGCGCCTGTACCGCCTGGCCAGCGCCGAACGCATCAGCCTGGCCCGTGGTGAGTACGCCCTGGGTATCGACCCCAAGACCCAGCTGGCGCGTTACCAGATCGTCCTGCCGGTACGCGGCAGCTACCCGCAGATCCGCGGTTTCGTCCGCGGCCTGCTGGGCCAGTTGCCGACCCTGGTGCTCGAAGACATGGAGCTGCAGCGCAAGCGCATTGGCGACAGTGAGCTCAATGGCCGCCTGCGCATGACCCTTTACCTGTCGAGGTCGTGATGAACACTCAGCGTGCAGTGGTGTGGGTGGGGTTTCTGGGGCTTGCCGGTGCGTTGGCCTGGGCGCCGGGGCACTGGTTCGGCGAGGACAGCGAGGTGGCCCTGAACGCTGACAAGCAGGCGCCCACACGAACGGTTGCCGAGGGGGCGAGCGTACCAGCGACCAAGCCACAACAGGCCACCCGTGACCTGTTCCCGCGCCAGCAGTGGACCAAACCCAAGGCCGTGACCACTGTCACCGAAAAACCTGTGGTCGCCACCGCGGTGGTCGCCGCTGCCCCTGCAGCGCCGGCGCTGCCGTTCCAGTTCGTCGGCCGCCTGGGTGATCGCGACGACCTGCAGATCTTCTTGCGCAGCGGCGAAAAACTCTACGTCGTGCGCCAGGGCGATGTGATTGACGACACCTACCGCCTCGATCGGGTTTCGGCCAATGAGCTGGGCCTGGTCTACCTGCCTTTGCACCAGTCACAGACATTGTCTGTCGGGAGCGCACCATGAAGCCATCGAAGTTGTGCAAGCCTGCTCCGTTCATGCTGCTGGCGCTCTGCGTGGCCATTGCCGGCTGCGGGTCGAGCGCGGTACGCAAAGACAGCCAGGCGCTGATGAAAGAAGGCCAGTACGAGGCCGGTATCGCTCGCCTGGAAGAGGCGCTGCGCGACGACCCGCGCGACACCGAACTGAACATTGCCTTGGCCCAAGGCCGCCAGCAAGCGGTCGAGGCGCTGCTGAGCCAGGCCGACAGCGACCGCATGCGCCACGATTTTGCGAGTGCGCGCCTGGGTTACGGCCGCGTGCTCACCCTGGAACCGAACAACCGCCGCGCCCAGGAGGGCATCCGCCAGCTGGAACTGATGCGCACCCTCGATGACCGCGTGGCGCTGGGCCAGGCTGCGCTGCGCCAGGGCGACCTGTTCGGCGCCGAGCGCTACATGCGTGAAGTCCTGCGCCTGGACCCGCAAAACCAGAAGGGCATCATGCTGCGCAGCGATATCGAGAACGTCCAGGCGCGTACGGCGCAGCCCTTCCCGCAACTGCGCAGCAAGCTGGAACGCCCGGTGACCCTGGAGTTTCGTGACGCCGAGCTGAAGATCATTTTCGAAGTGCTGTCCCAGGTGGCCGGCATCAACTTCATCTTCGACAAGGACCTGCGCCCGGACATGAAGGCCACCATTTTCGTGCGCGAGGTGCGTATCGAGGATGCCATCGCCCTGTTGCTGGAGCAGAACCAGCTGCGCCAGAAGATCGTCAACGACAACACCTTGCTGGTCTACCCCGACTCGCCGCAGAAGACCAAGGACTACCAGGAACTGGTCATGCGCACCTTCTACCTGACCAGCATCGATGCCAATACCGCCCTGAACATGGTCAAGACCATGCTCAAGACCCGCGATGTATTCGTTGACGAGCGCCTCAATACCCTGACCATGCGCGACACCCCCGACGCCGTGCGCATGGCCGAGAAGCTGCTGCAGTCGCAGGACCAGTCCAACCCTGAGGTGGTGCTGGAAGTGGAGGTGATGGAGGTGGCCCGCTCGCGCATCCTCGACCTTGGCCTGCAATGGCCCAATACCTTCGGGGTGCTCAGCGATGAGGGCAACCCGGTGAGCGTGCTGGACCAGTTGCGCGGCATCAACTCCGGGCGTATCAGCATCTCGCCGGCGCCTCAGGCCAAGATCAACGCCCAGGACAAGGACATCAACACCCTGGCCAGCCCGGTGATCCGCGTCAGCAACCGCGAGCAGGCGCGCATCCACATCGGCCAGCGTGTGCCGATCATCAGCGCCACCTCGGTCCCTTCCACCCAAGGGCCGGTGATCACCGAAAGCGTCACCTACCTGGATGTCGGCCTGAAGCTTGAAGTGCAGCCTACCGTGCACCTGAACAACGAGGTGGCGATCAAGGTGGCGCTGGAGGTCAGCAACGCCACCCCGCTGGAGCCTACCCGCCAGGGTACCATCCCGGTCCAGGTCGACACCCGCAATGCCCAGACCAGCCTGCGCCTGCACGACGGCGAAACCCAGGTGCTGGCGGGGCTGGTGCGCAACGACAAGACCTCCAGCGGCAACAAGATCCCGGGGCTGGGCGATATCCCTGGCCTGGGCCGGTTGTTCGGCAGCAACCGCGATGACATGAGCAAGTCCGAACTGGTACTGGCGATCACCCCGCGGATCGTGCGCAACCTGCCTTACCAGAGCCCCTCGGACATGGAGTTCGCCACCGGTACCGAATCGAGCATGCAGGTGCGCCAACTGGCCCAGCCGTTGCCGGCCGGCGCGCTGCCGGCCGATGAGCCGGGCCAAGCGCCTGGCGATGCACCGGTTGTCGACAGCCAGATGGCGGTGGTGCCTGCCAGCAAGGGCCCACGGCCATGAAACGCCGCGTGCAAGGCTTCAGCCTGATCGAGGTGGTGCTGACCCTGGCATTGCTCGGGCTGCTCGCCAGCATGGCGGCACCGCTGACCGAAACCGTGGTGCGCCGCACCAAGGAGCAACAATTGCGTCAGGCGCTGTACCAGATCCGCGATGCCATCGATGCCTACAAGCGTGCCTTCGACGCAGGTTTCATCGAGAAAGGCCTGGACGCCAGTGGCTACCCGCCAAACCTGCAGGTATTGGTCGACGGGGTGCGCGATGTGCGCAGCGCCAAGGGCAACAAGTTCTACTTCCTGCGGCGCATCCCGCACGACCCGCTGGTGGCGGCAAAGGACGATGACGGCGGTGGCTGGGGCGTGCGCGCCTATGACAGCGGGCCGGACGACCCACGGGAAGGCGAAGATGTTTACGACGTGTACTCCAAGGCCCGCGGCAAAGGCCTCAACAACATCCCCTACGGGCAATGGTGACGGCCATGAAGCGCAGCCGAGGTTTCACGCTGATCGAACTGCTGGTGGTGATGGCAATCATCGCCACGCTGATGACCATTGCCATGCCGCGTTACTTCAACAGCCTGGAAAGCTCCCGTGAAGCTGCCCTGCGCCAGAGCCTGGCGGTACTGCGCGAGGCGTTGGACCACTACTACGGCGACACCGGTCGCTACCCGGACTCGCTGGAGCAACTGGTCGAGCAGCGCTACCTGCGCAACACCCCGGTCGACCCGATCACCGAACGCGGTGATGCCTGGCAACTGCTGCCGCCGCCTGAAGGCGTGGCCGGTGGCGTGGCCGACATCAAGAGCGGTGCAACAGGGAGGGCACGTGATGGCAGCCACTTCGCTGAATGGTAAGGCCTGCGAAGGCTTCACCTACCTGGGTGTATTGCTGCTGATCGCAGCCAGCAGCGTGGCCTTGGCGTCCAGCGGCACGCTGTGGGCCAGCGCGGCGCAGCGCGAAAAGGAGCGCCAGTTGCTGTGGGTGGGGGGCCAGTACGCCCAGGCCTTGCGCAGTTACTACCGCGCTTCGCCAGGCCTGGCGCAGTACCCGCAGGCGCTGGCCGAACTGGTGGAGGACAACCGCTTCCCCGAGCCGAAACGGCACATCCGCCGGCTGTACCCGGACCCGGTCACCGGCAGTGATGAATGGGGGCTGCTGCGTTCGATCGACGGGCGCATCACGGGTGTGCACAGCCGCTCCGACGCCCCTGCGTTCAAACGCAGTGGGTTCGACACCCAGTGGTCTGGCTTCGAAGGCCTCGAGCGCTACAGCGACTGGCAGTTCGTCGCCGAGCAGGCCTTCAGCCAAAGCGCCACTGACGCACAAACCCACAGCAGCCCGGGGGGCACGCCATGAAACGCCTGAACGTGTTTTGCCTGAGCCTTGGCCTGCTGTTGGCCGCCGGGGTGCCCAATGTGGTGCGGGCCAATGCCGAAGACGAGATGAAGGGTTTCATCGTCGATAACACCATCTCGCACATCGGGCACGACTTTTACTACTACTTCGCCGACCGCCTGCGCGCCACCAGCCGCCTGGATTTCAACCTGGTGGTGCGCGAACGCCCGGATGCCCGCTGGGGCAGCCTGATCACGGTGGAGTTCGAGCGCGACGTGCTGTACCGCCGCTTTCTGCCACCCAACGTCACCCAATTGAAAGAAGAGGCCGTCGCGGCCGCCGACCTGGTCAAGCAGGAGGTCATTCAGCGCAAGCTGCAACGCCTGCTCCAGGACACCACTGATCTGGAGAGGGACGAGCTATGAACACGCGTATTCCCCACTGCATCGCCGCTTGTTTCGTGGCCTGCGCCGTTACCGCCCAGGCCACTGAACTGGTGTATACCCCGGTCAACCCGGCGTTCGGCGGCAACCCGCTCAACGGCACCTGGCTGCTGAACAACGCCCAGGCGCAGAACGACTATGACGACCCCGACCTCAAGGACCGCACCTCCGCTTTTGGCGGCACCTCGGCCCTGGAGCGCTTCAGCAACCAGCTGGAGTCGCGGATGTTGTCGCAGCTGCTGGACAACATCAGCAATGGCCAGACCGGCAGCATGGCCACCGATGCCTTCCTGATCGATGTGATCGATGACTCCGGTGCCCTGAGCATCAAGGTCACCGACCGCGTCACAGGCGAAATTTCGATCATTGAGGTCAGCGGCCTGAACCCCTGAGAGGGAAGGGTTGTTATCTGGGGAGAGAACACCATGAAACGTCTGCTGAGCACTTTGCTGATCCTCGCCGCCCTGCAAGGCCTCCAAGGTTGCAGCCTGCGCGAGCCGATGTCGGCTGAACAGGACGCGGAGAGCCCGACCCTGACCCCGCGCGCTTCGACCTACTATGACCTGATCAACATGCCACGCCCCAAGGGCCGGCTGATGGCGGTGGTGTACGGCTTCCGTGACCAGACGGGGCAATACAAGCCGACCCCGGCCAGCTCGTTCTCCACCAGCGTCACCCAAGGGGCGGCGAGCATGCTGATGGATGCCCTCAATGCCAGTGGCTGGTTCGTGGTGCTGGAGCGTGAAGGCCTGCAGAACCTGCTGACCGAACGCAAGATCATCCGCGCCTCGCAGAAAAAGGCCGACGTACCGGAGAACATCCAGACCGAGCTGCCGCCGCTGCAAGCGGCCAATCTGATGCTCGAAGGCGGCATCATCGCTTATGACACCAATGTGCGCAGCGGCGGGGAAGGGGCGCGCTACCTGGGCATCGATATCTCCCGCGAGTACCGTGTCGATCAGGTCACGGTCAACCTGCGGGCGGTGGACGTGCGCACCGGGCAGGTACTGGCCAACGTGATGACCAGCAAGACCATCTACTCGGTGGGGCGTAGCGCTGGGGTGTTCAAGTTCATCGAGTTCAAGAAACTGCTTGAGGCAGAAGTGGGCTACACCACCAACGAACCGGCGCAGTTGTGCGTGCTGTCAGCTATCGAGTCGGCGGTAGGGCATTTGCTGGCGCAAGGCATCGAGCGGCGCTTGTGGCAGGTGGCAGGGGATGCAGGGGAGGGCAAGGCTGAGGTGGACAAGTACCTGAGCCAGTCGCAGGCGAAATGACCATGCACACCGGCCCGACCTTCACAGGTACAGCGCCACGAGCGCGCTGTACCTTGGGATTGGCTTCTTTACCCACCTGACCCCTGGCTTCAGGACGCAGGCTTGGCACCCGCCGGGATCCAGGTTTGCTTCGCTTCACATTGAACGCCGATCTGCAGGTTTTTTTCTTCCGTGTATGGGGTGCCGTTGTCGTCGACCAGGTAGAACACCTCGTGCAGGTACTGTTTGCCCTGCGGATCCTGGTAGCATCTGAACGCCGTGTTCTCAGGGAAGGCCTCGCGAACTTTTGAGAACGCGGTAGCGCGCCCTACCATCGCATTGAAGGCGTCATTGTCAAAACGCACGACTTTTCTCAAGTCGACGAAGTCCTGAAAGTACGCCTGCATACCCTTGCCTGAGCAGGTACCGTGTTTTCGCCACTCATGCGCGAACATGCCCATCGGCTCGCGGGTAACGATGTCCCGCAGGGCTTTGTTGGCAAGCACTGCATTCATGTTATCGGCGCTCATTGCACAGGCCTCGCCGTCGGTGCAGTCAGGGGACTGGGTGCAGTATTGGGGGTGACGGTTGGTGAGTTTGCCGATGCTTTCGCTGTAGGGCCATATACCGTGGGTGAGAAAGCGTTGCGGTGCCCGTTCACACCCTGCTGTCGAGGGCCGCATGATGCAGAACGTGGGTTGCCAGGTGACGGAGTAGACCAGGTACGTGGAGGGCGGTGCATCGACATAGGCCTCTTCATTGCGATCCAGCGCCATGACGCGGGTTGCCCCGACGAGGGTCAGCAGTAGCAGGGTGGTTGTCATCACACGCATGGGTTCGCTCCCTTGAACCAGGCCGCCCGGGGAGTGGCGGCGTCAGCACAATTAACCGGGAGCAGGACGGCACGCGTCTACTGGCAGAAATGTCGGGTGGCTTTTTGACTGCATCACCCCGCCTTGCGCAACGTCAGGTTGATCCGCCGCTCGCCCATCCGCGGATGCACGCCCGGCTTGATCGGCAATACCCCATGAAAGCGCAAGCGATCCTCACCGCCCCAGACCAGCACATCGCCATGGCTCAACGCTATGCGGCTGGTCTTGTCCGAACGCTGGAAACCACCCAGCAGGAACACTGCCGGCAAGCCCAGCGATACCGACACGATTGGCTGGCCGAAGTCCGCTTCATCGCGATCCTGGTGCAGGCTCAGGCGGGTGCCGGGCAGGTAGTGGTTGACCAGGCAGGCATCAGGCACGAACCCGTCGAAGCCTGCCGCGGCCGCAGCGCGCCCGGCCAGTTGAAGCAGCGCTTCAGGCAGGGCTGGCCAAGGCTCGCCGCTGACGGGGTCGGTCGGGCTGTATCGGTAGCCCTGGGCGTCGCTGACCCAACCCAGCGAGCCGCAGTTGGTCAAGGCCACCGCCATGTGCAGCCCGCCGGGCGTACGCATGTGCCGGAAGGGGGCTGCGCGAAGCACCGGGCGCAGGGCGTCGAGCAATTGCTCGACGTGCGCAAGGGCAAAGCCGGGCAGCAGCACGGTGTGGCTGGCCAAGCGTTGTGGCTGGGGGCCGAACAGGTCGAGATCGGACTGGATCATGGTCGTGACGTCGAGGGATGTGTGTGGCCATTCTAACGCGCTCAGCAGGCCGGCCAGGGTTTTTCACTGCTATGGAACACGGCCAGCCACACGGTATGCGTGCCTTGGGCGGTCCATTCCACGCGATGGCGGCAATGGGCCGGGATGTCCAGGCAATCTCCCGGCGCCAGTAACCGTGTGTAGGCTTCGTGCTCGAGGCGCAGGCCGGCGCTGCCGCTCAATAGCACGACCCATTCGCCTTCGGGCTGGTCGTACCAGAACCCGGGTGGGCTGCACTGGCCGCTGGAAACGATACGTTCGATGCGCAGGCCCGGGCGTTTCAGCAGGTCATCGACCCATTCCGGTGCGCCAGGGTCACACGGCGGGAGGTGGGTCAGGACGTTGGCAGGTGTCATGGCAGATCTCGCTGTAGGGGAGGTGTTGCACTATGGACGGGTTCGAAATGCGGCGCGCTTCTTGACCACCTATCTCGAATGTAAGACTTTTCTGAGACAAAACGCCAAAGGACTCATATGGACAAGCTTCTGGCAATGAAGATGTTCGCTGCCACCGTCGACGCCCAGGGCTTTTCCGCGGCAGCGCGCCAGCTTGGCGTTGCCACTTCGTCGGTCACCCGGCTGGTCGATGCGCTGGAGTCGGCGCTGGGGGCCACCTTGCTCAACCGCTCCACGCGCCAGGTCACCCTGACTGAAGCAGGTGCCCGTTACTACGCCCGTGCACGTGAAATCTTCGACGCGCTGGATGAAGCCGATGCCAGTGTCGCCGACCGGGGCGAGGAACCGGTGGGCGTGCTGCGCTTGTGCCTGCCGGTTGAGTTCGGCCGCCGGGTGATTGCCCCACACCTGGGGCAGTTTCTGGCGCGCCATCGCGCGCTGGAGCTGGACATCGACATGAGTGACCGGGTCGATGACCTGCTGGGCGGCCGTTACGACGTGTCCATCAGGCTTGGCGACCCTGCGCCCAGCGATGAACTGGTGTGCCGGCAACTGGGCCGCTTCGAGCGCTGGCTGGTGGCAAGCCCTGACTATCTGGCCGGTCGCCAGCCCTTGCAGCACCCCGGTGAGTTGCTCGACCACGCCTGCCTGCGCTTCAGCTATGGGCAGGTGGTGCGGCCTTGGCGCTTGCGGCTGGGCGATGAGGTGCTGGAGCTGGATGTCAGGGGCCCCCTGCGCAGCGCCAACGCAGATCTGCTGCGTGAAGCTGCGCTGGCCGGCAGCGGCATCGCGCTGCTGGCTGACTGGCTGGTGCGCGAGGATGTCGCGGCCGGGCGCTTGCAACGCCTGTTCGATACCTGGCAGGTCAGCCCAGGCACCGCCAACGCCAGCATCAATGCCTTGTACCTGCCCAACCATCGCGGTTCGCGCCGCGTGCAGGCCTTCGTCAGGTTCTGCGAGGAGCTGCTGGTGCCCTGAGGCACTGGCGTTGCGCAGGGTGCAAAGCCCCGTTGCGCCCAGGCCGGATTCTCCTGCCGGGGATCTACCGCTAAGGTGCCCTGCATATTCCAACTGATGCCGAGGAACCTCGCATGAATCCCTCCCTAGCCGCTGCGCAGGCTACAGCTCCAGTACTGAGTCGTGGCCTGATCACCCTGCTGGCGTTCTGTTGCGGTGCTATCGTCGCCAATATCTATTACGCCCAGCCGATTGTCGGTTTGATTGCCCCGGACCTTGGGCTGTCGGCAGAGCGCGCCAGCCTGATCGTCTCATTGACCCAGTTGGGTTATGCGCTGGGCCTGCTGCTGCTGGTACCGCTGGCCGATCTGGTCGAAAACCGCCGGCTGATGATCTTCACCGCCGCGCTCGCTTGCGCCAGCCTGGTGTTGGCAGGGACCAGCAGCGCTGGCCAGGGGCTGCTGTTCCTGGGGTACGCGCTGCTGATCGGTTTCAGTTCGGTCGCCGTGCAGATGCTCATTCCGCTGGCAGCGCACCTGGCACCGGAACAGCAGCGCGGGCGTGTGGTCGGCAACATCATGGGCGGCCTGTTGCTGGGCATCCTGCTGGCGCGGCCGCTGTCGAGCCTGGTGGCTGACCATTTCGGCTGGCGCATGGTGTTCATCGGTGCTGCGGGCCTGATGCTGGCGATCATCTTGCTATTGGTGCTGACCCTGCCGCGCCGGGTACCCGACCACAAGGCCAGCTACGCGGCACTGATGCGCTCGTTGAGCGCACTGCTGCGACAGTACCCGGTGTTGCGCCAGCGCTCGCTGTACCAAGCGTTGATGTTCGCGTCGTTCAGCCTGTACTGGACGGCGGTTCCGCTGTTCCTGGTGGCAGAGCATGGCCTTTCGCAAAGCCAGATCGCGCTGTTTGCCCTGGTGGGTGCAGTCGGGGCCATTGCCGCGCCACTGGCCGGGCGCCTGGCTGATGCCGGCCATGCCCGCGCCGCTTCACTGCTGGCCTTGGTGTTGGCGCCTGTGGCGTTGCTGCTGGGGTTGACCGCACCGGGCTATAGCGTCATCGGCCTGGCAACGACCGGGGTACTGCTGGATTTTGCCGTGCAGATGAACATGGTCATCGGCCAGCGCGAGGTCTACGCGCTGGACCCGGCCAGCCGTGGACGGCTCAATGCGCTGTACATGACGAGCATTTTCCTCGGCGGTGCATTGGGTTCGGCAGCGGCCAGCGCGGTGTTTGCCGATTATGGCTGGCAGGGTGTGGCAGTGCTGGGGGCTGCGTTACCGGGCCTGGCGTTGCTGGTGTTCCTTCTGGTGGAGCGCCGCGAACCTGCCCGTTGAGCCCTAGCGGCCCAGCGGCAGTGCCACCCCGATCAACGCGAACATCCCCCCACAGCAGCGATTGAAACCCTTGCCACCTCTGGCCAGCCAGGGCCTGATACGAAACGCCAACCGCGCCAGCAGGTATTCGACCATGAATTCCACGCTGGCGAAGGTGGCGGCCATGATCAGGAACTGCATGAGCAAGCCGCGCTGGGGGTCGATGAACTGCGGCAGGAACGCGCCATAGAACAGCAGTACCTTGGGGTTGGCCATGGCCGACAGCAGGCCTTGGCGGAACAGGCCGGCATTGCTCAACTGCGCGGCTCGCGCGTCCATCTCAAGGTGCAAGGCCGGGCTGCGCCAGAGCGCGATCCCCAACCACACCAGGTAGGCGCCACCGACCCACTTCAACACCGTCAGCAGCGCCGCCGACGTTTGCAGCAGGGCCGTCAGCCCGAACATGGCCAGGGCGATCAGCGCACTGAAGCCGAACACGCCGCCAACGATGGTGAACAAGGTGCGGTGAGCGCCATACAGCGCGCCATGGGTCAGTGCCAGCAAGCTGTTCGGCCCTGGGGTCAGCGACAGGCCGATGCTTGCCAGCAGGTAAATGAGCCAGGTATCAAGAGCCATGTCGTGCGCCTTTTGCTTATCGGTGTGTTCAGCTGTTCAGTCCAGCGACCGTTCGCCAGCCGCAACGCGTAGGTGCTGCTTAACAGGGCTCACTGCGGTGTGCCGAACAACCCCGTCCAATAGATGCCCGCATCGCTTTTTGGGTCCACGGCATAGGCGGCCCCCATTTCGCGGAAGTCTGGGTTCATCAAGGTTGCGCAATGCCCGGGGCTGGCCAACCAGCCATCCACCACCTTCTGCGCCGAGTCGCGCCCGGCTGCGATGTTCTCACCTATCTGCTGGTACAGGTAGCCGGCCAGTTCAGCGCGATCACCTGGGGTGCGGCCGTCGCGGTCGATGTGGTCGAAGAAATTCTGGTTGGCCATGGCCCTGGTATGGTTGGCCGCCACCCCCGCCAGCACAGTGCTCCAGCCAAGCGCGGGTGCCGGGGCAAAAGGTTGGCCGCCGCATTGCCGTGGTGCCTTGCGCGCAGTGTTGATCGCCTGCAGGACTTTTTGCCCCTCAGCCTGCCAGTCGCCCAGGCGCCCGCTGAGCAATGGGCGCGCCAGTACGATGCGCCAGTCACGGCCTTCCTGGCTGACGCCGATGTCGACGAATTGTGGGTCGAGCACCACCTGGCAGAAGCTTTCCTGGATGGCATGCATGGCGGCGCGCGCATCGCGCGGGCCGGACAGGCTGATGGCCTGAACGTTGACCATGGGGTAGGCCGCGCGGGTCATGGCCTGCTGGAGGTCGCGCGTACCTTCGGGCGACAGCGCCAGGCGGGTGTCGCTGTTCAACGGCGGCAGCTCAAGCGATGCTTCATCGCCGCAGGGTTGGGCCTGGCTGCGGTAGGCATTGATCGAATCGATCAGTTGCGCTTCTTCGCCGTTGGCAGCCAGGCTCGAAGTCGAAACGGCCAGGCTTAACGACAAGGCGGCAACGGATGACAGGACGCGCATGTGGATCTCCCTGTGGCTGGCAGCGTCTTGGTATGCGCTGCTCATCCTACACAAGCCCAAGGCTTTTGGCCCGGTGTCGTGCAAAGCAATGAAAACACCAGCAATGGCTTGCAGGCGGCAAAAGAGGTGGTAGACCGCGGGCCGCCGTAAAAGTGCGATGAGTTGCCACGCATTGTCGGGGCTTGAGTTTGACTGCACGGCGTGGGTAAACGTTCGTTGGCGTCAGGGCGCGACGATCACCCGGCTCAGCGTGCCAACGCCTGGTTGGGTTTGTAGAACAAGAAGCGCCCTGTCTGGGCGGTCCTGCGGTAGGCCTTGGCCCAGTCGGGGTGCACGGTGCGGTCGTGGAAGTACAGCGCGCCGCCGGTGGTGTCCTTGAGCTGCTGGTTGAGCGCTTTGCGCGCGATCTCTTTGGCGATGTCGTAGCGTTGCGGCTCCTCGACCTGGTCGGCGCGCCCGTCACACCACCAGGAAAACTGGCAAGACTTGCTCTCCACCCCTTGCTTGACCACACCGCAGATGGTGTCGGGGAAACCGTCCTTGCCCAGGCGGTTGAGCACCACGCTGGCCACAGCGCTCATGTCCTGTTCATCGGCACCTTTGGCTTCCCAGTAGATCGTGCGTGCCAGGCAGGTGATGCTGTCGTCCAGCGGTGCCTGGCCTGCGGGGTCGACTGCCTTGACTTCACTGGGCGTCAGGGTTTCGGCTTTTTTCGGTGCAGGCGCATCGTCGACCACCTTCTCTTCAAGCACCTCGGCTTTGTCCTCGGCAACGGTGGCCTTGGCAGTGTCAGCAGCATTCAATGGGCCTGCGAGCAGGGCTGAGGTGAAGCCGATTACCATCCACGATAGGCGCATGGTGCAGGTTCCGAGGTGTGTGCTGATCCTCAGTCTAGCCAAGCGTATTCAATTGAGCGAAAGCATTAACACCAAAGGCAGGGTTACCGCGGCGGCTACGGTCTGCAAGGCGATGATGGTCGCCATCAACGGCGCGTTGCCGCCCATTTGCCGCGCCATGACATAGGACGACGATGCTGTAGGCAATGCCTGGAACAACACCGCCACCACCGCCGCCTGGCCACTCAGGCCGAGCAGGCGGCACAGGCCCCAGGTGGTCAGCGGCATGACCAGGAACTTGAAGGTCGACGCCGCCAGCAGCGGGCGCACCTGTTGGCCGACGCTGGCGCCGCCCAGTGCCGCGCCTACACACAAAAGGCCCAGGGGCAGGGCGGCCTGGCCCAGCGCCTTGATCGTTGGCTCGATGCCCGCGGGTAGCCCCAACCCCGTGACGCGCAGCAGCAGCCCGCCGGCACAGCCAACGATCAGCGGGTTGGCGAAGATCGCCCGCAGCACGGTGGCCGGGGAGCTGTGGCGTGCGCTGAAGCGGGCGAACACCAGCACGCAGAGCAGGTTCACCAACGGCACGATGGCGGCATTGGCCACCGCTGCCAGGGCAATGCCCGCACTGCCGTAGAGCCCGGCGGCCAGGGTAGCGCCAATATAGTTGTTGAACCGCACACCACCCTGAAACACCGAGGTGAAGTCTGCGCCATCGTGGTTCACCGCACCTTGATACAGCACCAGCAGCGCGGCGCCGAGCACGGTGGAGAGCATCAGCACACCGACCATGCCCAGCACCGGCACACCCTCGAGGTTGGCGGTCGCCAGGCCATGAAGGAACAGCGATGGCAGCAGCACGTAGTAGCTCAGGCGTTCGGCACCAGGCCAGAAGGTCTCGGCAAGAAAACCGCGTACGCGCAGGAATGTGCCCAGGGCGATCAGCAGGATGATGGGAACCAGCGTGGTCAGCAGGAGGTGGAGCATGGGCGGGATCCGTGGCCGGGTAACGGCCACAGGTTAGCGTGGCTGGCGGGTTGGATGAAACGCTTGTTTCGGCTCTGAAGGATGCGCTGATGGCTTTGGGTGGAAGTATTTCATTCTGTGGCCGGATTGAATGCCTGCCAACCTGTGCAGTCCCACCTGTTAGGTGGGTAACCGTTCACCTCAAACCATGGAGATACATCATGAAAGCAGTGGTATTCAGTGCCTTGCTGGCCACGGCCGGCCTGGCCCAGGCTGCGCAGACCGTGGAACTGCAACTGGCCACCCCGGATGGCCCAGGCAAAGCGATCGGCACCGTCAGCATCGAACAGAGCAAGTACGGCGCCGTGCTCACCCCAGACCTCAAAGACTTGCCACCGGGTATCCACGGCTTCCACCTGCACCAGAAGCCTTCATGCGCACCTGCCGAGGAAAATGGCAAGCCTGTGCCTGCAGGTGCAGCGGGCGGCCACTGGGATCCGGACTCGACCAATGCACACAAGGGCCCGTACGACGACAGCGGCCACCGCGGTGACCTGCCGGCGCTGTATGTGGGCGCGGATGGCAAGGCCACCTACCCGGTACTGGCCCCACGCCTGAAGGCGTCGGACTTCAAAGGGCACGCGCTGATGGTGCATGCAGGGGGCGACAACCACAGCGACCACCCCGAGAAGCTCGGTGGCGGTGGTGCGCGGGTGGCTTGCGGGGTGGTTCAGTAGGCTGCCCTAAGCGTGCAGGGCGACGTCGGCAGGCCTTGACCCTGTGTGCCGCAAACACAAAGCCCGCCAGGTGGCGGGCTCTGCGACAACATCGAGGGCTTAACGCTTTGGGTTCAGGGTCAGGTGCACGTGACGGTTGACGTCTTTGTACAGCAGGTAGCTGAACTTGCCTGGGCCGCCGGCGTAGCAGGCTTGCGGGCAGAATGCACGCAGCCACATGAAGTCGCCCGCTTCCACTTCGACCCAGTCTTGGTTCAAGCGGTACACCGCCTTGCCTTCCAGCACGTACAGGCCATGTTCCATGACGTGGGTTTCAGCGAACGGAATCACGCCGCCGGGCTGGAAGGTGACGATGTTGACGTGCATGTCGTGGCGCATGTCGGCCATGTCGACGAAGCGGGTAGTGACCCAGCGGCCTTCGGTACCCGGCATTTCGATGACAGTGGCGTTGTCGCGGTGGGTGACGAACGACTCAGGGATGTCCAGGCCTTCGACCTTCTGGTAGTGCTTGCGCAGCCAGTGGAAGGTGACGTTGGATTTGCTGTTGTTGCGCAGGCTCCACTCGGCGCCCGGGGCAAGGAACGCGTAGCCGCCCTGGCCCAGAGTGTGATGCTTGCCTTCGACGGTGATGTCGATTTCGCCTTCGACGACGAATACCACGGCTTCGGCGTTAGGGTCCAGCTCTGGGCGCTCGCTGCCGCCTTCGGGGGCCACTTCGACGATGTACTGGGCGAAGGTTTCGGCGAAGCCGGTGAGTGGGCGTGCGATGACCCACATGCGCATCTTGTCCCAGAACGGCAGGTGGCTGGTGACGATGTCACGCATCACACCTTTAGGGATCACGGCGTAGGCTTCGGTGAACATGGCACGGTCAGTCAACAGCTCGGTTTGAGCCGGGTGCCCACCGTGGGGGGCGAAGTAGGAGTGATTCGACATGAACGATCTCGACTTGTTGTTCTCTCCCCATGCCTTGGACCACACCGGCCGGTGCGTGCAGGGGATGCATGGACAGCATAGGGGCCAGCGCTGCACATCCACAAATTAAATGTTGGAATGCGCAGTATTTGATTGCTGAATGGCAGCCTGCTTCGCTGTGCATGCCTGGTCCTGAGTCAACCCACCCGATCAGCCACCAGTAACAATGACTGCGGCGCTGTGCTTTGTGGGTGTTGCGGCTCTTGTAAGCTCACCACCTTGAAACCTGCCATGTCCAACGCGTTCAACCAACTGGCCAAGGTGCGGAAATACCACGGCATGGGTTGCCACTTCCCGGCTACCCCGGCAAACGACTCTTCACGCCAGCCATCCTGGTAATCCCCGTGCGCCTCACTCCAGGGGTGTAGCGTCTGGATCACCAGTGCGCCACCAGGGGCCAACAGCGCGTTGATCGCCACCAGCAGCGGGATGATGTCCTGATGCAACAAGGCGAAGTTGCTGCAGATCAGGTCGTAACCCGTACCGATCTGGACCGCGCCATCGCACAGTTGCTGGTAGCTGGCCAGGTGCACCTTCGGCGAGCCTGCTTTGCGTGCTGCCTCAACCAGCGCGGCATCGCCATCCACCCCGGTGGCATCGATGCCGCGGTCGGCCAAGGCGCGCAGCAGCCACCCCTCACCACACCCCAGGTCCAGAGCGCGCTCAGGCTGGCGGCCCAGTATCGCGAACAGCATGGCTTGATCGGTGACTTGCCGCCGGCTTTCGATAGCCCCGCTGCGCACGGCTTCGATCCAGCGCTGGGCGTTTTGCTGCCAGCTAAGGCGCAGGGCTGCTTCAGGTGAGGGCATGGTGGCCTCCGGGGTTGCCTGCGACAACGCCGGTACGTTCAACCTCAATGTCCATACTTGCCAACCAGGCTCTGCGCACCTAATGCATGCCCTTGCAGCAACTCCATCAGGCCATTGCGATCCAGCCCCTCGGGCAAGATGCCGATGGGTATGTCCGTGGCTATCAGGGTCAAGGCATAGTGGTGCGGGTTGTCCCCGGCTGGTGGGCACGGCCCGCGGTAGGTGAGGGTGCCGCGCGAATTACGGCCCACGGTCACACCCTTGGTGGTCAAGGCGTACTTGCCTTCTTTGAGGCTACCCAGTTCAGGGTCGATGTTATAAGCGACCCAATGCACCACCCCGATACCCTTGCCGCCGTCCGGGTCGAACATCACCAAAGCCAGCGAGCGCGTGCCGGCAGGCAAATTCATCCAGCTCAACTGCGGCGTAAGCTCCTCGCCCGCACCGCAGGCCGGGTCGGGCCCGACCTGCTGCAGGGCGATGACGCCACCATCAGTGAATGACGATGAGCTGATCGACAGCGCACCGGAGTCGCTGCCCGCAGCCAGGGCGGTGCAGGGCATCAGCGCGGCGAGCAGCCAGGGTTTGAGGTTCATGGCGATTCCTTGGCAAGGCGACTCGCCGCAGTGTAGCCCAGGCTGCCGTCAGCGGCTGTCCTGGTCCTCGGCAGTGCCGCCGGTATGCCCAGCGCCAGACCCCGTCGCTTCGCCAGTGCTGTTGGAGCCGCCTGCGGCGCCATCGGCCGCATCGCCGCCAGTGTTGGCGCTGTCGTTGTCCCGGCTGCTGCCGGGGCTGTTGACGCTGCTACCTTCACCGGCAGTCTTGCCGCCTTGCTGGTCGGTTTTCGGATAGGCGTCGGTGTTGGTATTGGAGGTATCGGAAGCAGCAAAACTGGTAGCCGAGCCAAGGCCCAGGGCGAGCGTGAAAAGCAGGGGGAGGGGGCGAATGCGGATCATGGCGAATCTCCTGTGCGGATGATCTGTCATTCGTTTGGCTGGCCAATGATGGCCGGGTGCCCTTGGGGCGACGGGCGGTCACCCTGCGGGCCGCCCGGCAGCCCCCTGGCTTCAGTGGGCGTTGACGCCTGGGGCCGGAGCCTCTGTTGGCTCCAGCGGCGGGTGCTCCTGCGCTGCCTGCTTCAGGTCTTCGGTCACGCGCAATTCTGCGCCAGTCGGCGAGAACGTGGTCGAGGCGGTGAACGGTGCCGGGTGCTCCGCCGCTGGGCGTTTGCCCCGGCGCCAGAGGAAAAAGCACACCATGCCCAGGTTGACCACGGCAAAGGCCCAGAACAGCCCCGCCTCGCCAAACTCGGTCATGGCTGGCGAAATCGCCAGCGGGGCCATGGCCGACCCCAGCGAGTTGATCAGCAGCAGGCCCTGGATCATCGGCACCAGTGCATCGGACGGGGCCCGGTCGGCCGCATGGCTGACCGCAACCGGGTACAGCGCGAACACCCCACCACCGAGCAGGAACAGCATCACCGGCAGTAGCGGTGACTGCGAGGGCAGGAACACGGTGATCAGCGACAGCACCACGCACAGCGCTGCCAGGGCGATCAGCACATCCTGGCGGTCCTTGCGGTCGGACCAGCGCCCCACCGGATACTGCAACAGCATGGCGCCCAGGATCACCCAGGCCATCATGTTGCCGACTTCGCCCACGTCCAGGCCGATGCGCTGCAGGTACAGCGGCAGCAAGGCGTAGATCCCGGCGATGGCCACGCCCGAACCGAAGCAGCCGACCAGCCCGGACGGCGCCACACCCAGCAACTGGCGTGGCTTCAAGGGTTCGACCTGGTCCAGCAGCGGCGATACCCGCGGCAGGATCACGATCGGCAGCACCGACAACGCGGCCAGCATGCCGGCCAGCATGAACGGCGCGCTGTCACCCAGGTGCGTGATTTCGCCCAAACCGGCCTGGGCAATCACCCCGGCGCCGTAGAAGGCAATCATGTACAGCGCCAGCAACCGGCCGCGGATCTTCGCGTCGCCCGCCAGCAGCAGCCAGCTCTCGATCACCAGGAACACGCCCACCGCAGCCCAGCCGTTGATCAGGCGCAGGATCGACCACCAGGTGGTGTCGTAGAAAAGGCCCTGCAGCAGGATGGTCGCGGCGATCAGCGCGGCGAAGCTGGAGTAGGCGCGGATATGGCCGATGCGCAGGATCAGCCGGTCGTTGAAGATTGCGCCCAGGGTCAGGCCCAGGAAGTAGCTCGACGAAACGATACCGATCATCGTTGCCGATTCACCGGCAGCGCCAAGGCGCAGGGTAGTCAGGGAAGACATGAAACCGTTGCCCAGGGCAATGATGAACAGCCCGAGCAGGGGCGCCAGCGCCATGGCCAGCAAACGCGCAGACATACAAACCTCAAGTTGGAGTGGCGGTGAGAGAGCGCCTTTTCGAACGCGCACGCCAAACAGGCCCAATGAGGGCCGCGAGGTTGCACGGGTGTGCCTGGGCTGGATGCGACCTGGGCAAGACTCAACCGCTGGCAGCATGAAGCGCTGGGCCGGGCGGGGTCGGTTGAGCCTATTTCACATGACGGGCATGTGGTCAGGCACGGACTCTGTCGTTGCTGCCGGTTGCCACCGTTCAAGGCGACGGGCGAAAAGGAGGCGCGATTCTACGGCCTGCGCACGATTTACCCAAGGGGCCAGGGGCTGCGACGCGACGCCGCAGGTCGGAAGGGGGCCATTTTGAGCCTTACCCGGTATTCAAGAGAGCAGCAAATCAGCCGCAGGGCCTTGACGCCTGCTGCATAATGTCGCCCTGCACCCTTTCCAAGGAAGGCTTACCCCATGCTCGCTTCACTGTTCGCCGTTCTGGCCCCGGTCTTCATCGTCGCCGGCATCGGCTACGCCTGGGCCCGCAAAGGCCTGGATTACCCCACCGCATTCGTCGCGCGCATGGTCATGACCGTGGGCACGCCTTCGCTGGTGCTGTCGACCCTCAGCCGTACCGAACTGGACCCGGCAGCTTTCACCAGCATGGCAATGGCCTGCCTGCTGTGCACCCTGGCGATGGCGGTGTGCGGCTGGCTGGTGTGCCGCGCCTCGGGCCATCACTGGCGCGTGCTGGTGCCGGCGTTCATGTTCCCCAACACCGGCAACATGGGCCTGCCCATCAGCCTGTATGCCTTCGGTGAGCATGGGCTGGCGTTGGCGGTAGCGTTCTTCCTTACCCTGTCGATCGTGCAGTTCACGCTTGGCATGGCCATCTCCGGTACGGCAGCCACGTTCAAGGCGCTGCTGCGCAACCCCATCGTCATCAGCCTGGCTGGGGCCATGCCGATCATCTTCCTGGACTTCGAACTGCCGCGCTGGCTGGCCAATACGGCAGACCTGCTCGGTGGCATGTCGATTCCGCTGATGCTGCTGACCCTGGGCGTGTCGCTGGCGAGCATCCGCGCGCAGCACATCGCCAGCGGCCTGGTGCTGGGCGGCGTGCGCATCGTGCTGGGGGCGGGTGTGGGTTGGGCAGTGGGCATGGCGCTGGGGCTGGAGCAGATGGAGCGGGCGGTGCTGATGCTGCAGTCGGCCATGCCGGTGGCGGTGTTCAACTACTTGATGGCGGTGCGCGCCAACCGTGAGCCGGAGCAGGTGGCCAACCTGGTGATGTGCTCGACCGTGTTGTCGTTTGCCTGGTTGCCGCTGGTGCTGGCCTGGTGGCTTTGACTGGACCGGCCCCGCGAAGGGGCCGGTAGGCACCTCACTTGTCGAACAAGCGCTCGTGCACCCAGCCCTTGTCGGTCAGCACCATCGCTGTTGTTTCCTTGACCGGCGCCTGGTTGGTGGCCACGGCCTCATGCAGCGTGGGAATGTTCGCTTGCACTTCGTCGTCCGCCGCCCAGGCCGGCAGGCCGGTGATCTTGTAGGCGTAGGTGACATTGGAAATCGTCTGGCCCATCACCTCACCCGGTTCGGTGAAGCGCTCGATCGCAGTGACCTGCGCCTTGCCGAAACACAAACCGCCGCGGGTTTTGCCGTTGAGCGTTTTCTGCGCGTCAGCCTTGTAGTACTTGCGGCCTTCATCGGTAAGGTCGTAGGCGTAATAGATGTCGGTGCGTGCCGGCTGCCACAGGCGTTCCGGCACTTCAGTGCGGGAAATTTCCTTCTCGCTGACCACGCCGACTTGCGCCAGCGCGTGCAGCGCCTTGTTGGTGCCGGTGGTGTCGAAATCCTTGGTCTTGGCGGGGAAAGAAGTGACTACGAAGCAGTGGGGGTACTGGGTGTCGAGGTAGGCTTGCGCGGCGTTCTGGAAATGGGTTTCGCGGGTGTCCGTGGTGTCCGAGCAGCCAGCCACAGTGGCCAGCAGCGCCAGCGGTACGAGCTTCCTGTACATGATCAAGCGTCCTTGGATGGCGAAGATAAAACCGGTGGGTCAGAATTAGAACCCACGAGCTAGAGCGGCGCAATCGTGGCAAGACGGCATCTCGACGTAGTTCTCAGATTCACCGCGGGCCGGTCCAGTCATCTTTCATCCTGGGTATCGATACTCACCACCACCGACATTCCAGGGCTCAGACGCCTGGCCGCTGGCTGGTCGGCATCGACGGTAATGCGCACGGGTATTCGCTGGGCGATCTTGACGAAGTTGCCGGTGGCGTTGTCGGCTTGCAGTAAAGCGAACTCGGAGCCTGTGGCCGGTGAAATCTGCTGCACATGGCCCCGCAGCTTCAGGTGGTTGAGGGCGTCGACGGTGAAGGTCACCGGCTGGCCGATACGCACATTGGCCATCTGGGTTTCTTTCATGTTGGCAATCACCCACACGGTATCGGGCACCAGCGCCATCAGTTGAGCGCCGGAGTTGACGTAGGCACCCAGGCGCGTGCCGATCTGCCCCAGTTGGCCATCGCGCGGGGCTGTGACCCGGGTATTGTCCAGATCGATGCGCGCCAGCTCCACGGCTGCCTTGGCGTTTTCCACCGAGGCCTCCAGTGCGGCGCGGTTGACGATGACCGTCTCGCGGTCCTGCCGGGCGATGGCCAGCGCGGCTTTGGCCTGGGCCAGGGTGGCGACGGCAGCGGCCTGGCTGGCTTGGGTGACGTCCAGGTCGCGGCGCGACACCGAGCCATCGCTGACCAGCGCCTGGTTGCGGCTGAGGTCGGCGCGGGCCTTGTCCGCCTGGGCCTTGGCATCGCCGATGGCGGCCTGACGTTGGGCGATGGTGGCTTCGGCGCTGTTGCGCTGCTGCAGGTTGTTGGCCAGCGCCGCTTGCTCCTGTTGCAATTGGGCGATGGCCTGGGCCAGGCGTTGTGTGTAGATGCGGTCGTCCAGTTGCACCAGCAAATCGCCGGCCTTGACGAACTGGAAGTCATGTACAGGCACAGCGACCACATAACCGCTCAGTTGCGGCCCGATGATGGTGACCTGGCCGCGTACCATGGCGTTTTCGGTACTTTCGATGGCACTGCCGAACGGCGGCAGGCGCCAGGCATAGAGCACCAGCAGGATGCCGGCCAGGGCCACGCAGGCAAACATGATCGAAGACAGGATACGCACCCGTCGCGTGCGCACCGGGCTGGTGGGTTCGCTGGGCGGTGTGGCGCCTTCCGGGGTTTCAGCAAGCGCAGTGGTGGTGGTAGTGCGGTTTTGGTCGGTCATCGGTTGGCAGTACCGCTGGAGGAATCGGGTGAAGCGGCCTGGCGGGCTGTGTACCACAGCCAGGAACCGCGGATGCAAATCCAGATCATGGTGAGGATGGCGATGCTGCCGATCAGCATGAACACATCGTTGTAGGCCATGACGTTGGCCTCACGCGTGGCCGCGTTGGCCAATACGCGCAGGCCGGCCTCGCTGCGCAGCGCCGGGTCGGCGAGGATACCGGCATAACCACTGCCACCGCTTTGCACGCGGGCGTTGACCAGCGGTTCGAGGTAGCTCAAGCGGTCGACCAGGTGGCTGGAGTGGAATTTTTCGCGCCAGGTCTGGAAGGTCCCCAGCAGCGCGGCGCCGATCAGGCCTCCGAGGTTGTTGCAGATGCCGAACAGCACCGAGAAACTCACCAGGTTGCGCGGGTTGGCGCGCACGTGACTGATGCCCAGGGCCATGGACGGGCCGAGGAAGAAGGTACTGCCAAAGGCCAGCAGGAACTGGCTGAGGTACATCTGCGCCGGCCGTGTGAGGTTGCTCGAGCTGCTGTCCATGAACGCCCCGGTGGCCATGGCGAGCAACGAGATGAACAGCGGGATCACCAGGTGGTTGGGGCTGATGGTCAGGGCGCTGGTGGCCAGGCCCGCCACTGCGCCGAACAGCATCACCCAGTACAGCGTGCGCATCTGTTCGCTGCCCATGTTCAGCACCTGCAGAAACCCCACGGCGCCGGTGGACTGCTCGGAGGTGACCATGCGAATCAGGATCACGCACAGGCCCAGGCGGATGATCGCGCCGCTGCCCAGCCAGCGCGTCATCAGTAGCGGGTTCTGGCGGTTGTGCTCGATGGCCAGGCCGCTGAACACCAAAGCGATCGACGCGGCCAGGGCGACCCCTATCCACGGCGCTTCCAGCCACCAGTCGATGCGCCCCAGCGACAGGGCGGCGCAGAGCAGGGCGGTGCCGCTGGCCATCAGGGTAAAGGTCAGAAAGTCCAGCGGCTCGAAGGTTTTGAAGCGGTCGCCGGGGGGCAGCTTGAGCAGCAGTACGCAACCGAGCGCGGCCAGTGCCAGGCCCAGTTCGAACAGGTACAGGCCGCGCCATTCAGCGATTTGCAGCAGGTCTTCGGAGAAAATCCGCGCCAGCGGCAGGGCCAGCTGCGAGGCGCCCAGGCCCAGCACCATGGCCTTGAGCCGCCACTGCGCGGGGAACGCCTGGATCATGTAGTACAGGCCCAGCGAACTCAGCGCGGCCCCTACCATGCCGTGAGCGGCCCGCACGGCGATGGCCGAGTTGAGGTCGTTGACGAACAGGTGGGCGAAAGTGACCAGTGCGTAAAGCACCAGAAATACTTCGGTGAAGGCGCGCAGGCCGAACTGTTGGCGAAACTTGACCAGCAGCAGGTTCATCGACACGTTGGTCATGACATAGGCGGCGGGTAACCAGGCCATTTCCGCAGTGGTCGCGCCCAGGGCCCCTTGCAGAAACACCAGGTTGGCGGTGACCAGCGCGCTGCCCAGGCCGCCGGTGATCGCCACCAGCAGCCCGACCATGCCGAAGGCCAGGCGTTTGGCCGGTGTATGCAGGGGCGTGGAAGGGGAACCGGGCAGGCTGGGCTTTTCGTGCGGGAGCCACTGGTGAGGGGTGTATTTATCCATGGCGCAGACTGTACCCACAGGCCCTACTGCCGGCAAGCCGCCAGCAGCGCCAGTGCTGGCTCAGCCCCGAGCAGTGCAGAGCTCATACTGCAGCTCGAACCTGTCCTTTTTTGAGGAGCAACCCACGTACCTTTGGGCGCAACTGTCTTGCTCAACTGCTAAAAGCTGGCGCGACCCCAGTGGGAGCCGGCTTGCCGGCGATAGGGCCAGTGCAGGCGCCAAAAAAGCCAAAGGTCTAAAAAACTAAAGAGCTCTGGCCAGAAACTCGGCTGTGCGGCTTGCAGAACACCTCGCCACATCCCCGGGCGTACCACTCACCACCACCGTCCCGCCCGCATCCCCAGCCCCTGGCCCGATGTCGATCACCCAGTCGCTCTGCGCGACCACGCGCATGTCATGCTCGACCACCACCACACTGTGCCCGCCGTCTACCAGCCGGTTCAGCTGAACCAGCAGGCGATCGATGTCCTGCGGGTGCAGCCCGTTGGTGGGCTCATCCAGCACATACAGCGTAGCGCCGCGGGCGGTGCGTTGCAGTTCGGTGGCCAGCTTGATCCGCTGTGCCTCGCCGCCGGACAGCTCGGTGGCCGGTTGGCCCAGCCGCAGGTAGCCCAGGCCGATGTCCTGCAGCACCTGCAGGCAGCGCCGGGCCGGGGGCTGTTCGGTAAAGGCTTCAAGCGCCTGGTCGACTGTCAATTGCAGTACCTGGGCGATGGTCATGCCTTGCCATGTCACGGCCAGGGTCTGCGGGTTGTAGCGTGCGCCGTGGCAGGTCGGGCAGGGCGCATAGACGCTGGGCATGAACAGCAGTTCGACACTGACGAAGCCTTCGCCTTCGCAGGTCGCGCAGCGCCCCTTGGCGACGTTGAACGAGAAGCGCCCGGCATCGAAGCCAAGGGCCTTGGCCTGCTCGGTTGCGGCGAACAGCTTGCGCACATGATCGAACAGCCCGGTGTAGGTGGCCAGGTTGGAGCGTGGCGTGCGGCCGATGGGTTTCTGGTCGACCTGCACCAGCCGCTTGATGCGCTCCAGCCCCGCACTCACGCGCCCGCTGCTGGGCAGTTCAGGCTCGTCCTCCAGGCTCTGGTCCTCGGGCTCGGACAGCTGTTCGGCATGGCCCAGGTGTGTACTCACCAGCTCCAGCAAGGCCTGGCTGACCAGGCTCGACTTGCCCGACCCAGAGACGCCAGTGACCGCCGTGAAACAGCCCAACGGAAATTGCACACTGAGCTCACGCAGGTTGTTGCGGGTAATGCCTTCAAGCCGCAACCAGGCCTGCGCCCGGCGCGGCGTGCGGCGCGTCGGCTGTTGGCCGGCGAACAGGTAGGCGCCGGTGCGCGACGCCGCGACCTGTGCGAGGCCTGGTGGCGGGCCGCTGTAAAGCACCTGGCCGCCGTGTTCCCCCGCCGCCGGCCCGACATCTATCAGCCAGTCGGCCCGGCGCATGGTGTCCAGGTCGTGCTCCACCACGTACACCGAGTTACCCGCCTGCTTCAGCTGCTGCAGCGCCTCGAACAGCGCCTCGCTGTCGGCCGGATGCAGCCCGGCCGACGGCTCGTCGAGCACATAGATGACGCCAAACAGTTGCGAGTTGAGCTGGGTAGCCAGGCGCAGGCGCTGCAATTCGCCCGAAGACAGCGTCGGTGTGCTGCGCTCCAGGGCCAGGTAGCCGAGCCCCAGGTCGATCAGCGGCGCGATGCGCTCCAGCAATTCGTGGGCGATGCGTTGGGCCGCCAGGCGTTTTTCCAGGGTCAGGGTGTCGTCATGCTGCTCCAGGTAACCGGGCGCTGCCACTGTGCGCAGCACCTCGGCCAGTGCCTGCAGCGGCAGGCGCGACAGCTCGCCGATGTCACGGCCGGCGAAGGTTACAGCCAGCGCCTCACGCTTCAGGCGCTTGCCCTGGCACAGCGGGCATGGGCTGGGGCGCATGAACTGGGAGACCCGTTTGCGCATCTGCGCACTCTGCGAATGCATGAACGTGTGCATCACATAGCGCCTGGCGCCGCTGAAGGTGCCCTGGTAGCTGGGTTCGAGCTTGCGCTTGAGCGCGGCGCGGGTCTGCGCCGGGGTGAGGCCGGCATACACCGGGACGGTGGGTGTCTCTTCGGTGTAGAGGATCCAGTCGCGTTGCGCTTGGGGCAATTCACGCCAGGGGATGTCGACGTCATAGCCCAGGGTCACGAGGATGTCGCGCAGGTTCTGCCCCTGCCAGGCCATCGGCCAGGCTGCCACCGCCCGCTCACGGATGGTTAGCGACGGGTCGGGGACCATGGTCGCCTCGGTCACCTCATAGACCCGGCCC
The DNA here is from genome assembly GCF_044748785.1 of Pseudomonas sp. NPDC089743. NCBI lineage: Bacteria > Pseudomonadati > Pseudomonadota > Gammaproteobacteria > Pseudomonadales > Pseudomonadaceae > Pseudomonas > Pseudomonas sp. NPDC089743. The sequence goes on along the minus strand of NZ_JBIVGS010000002.1, from coordinate 3,665 downwards.
AGGCCATGGCATTCGGGGCAGGCGCCCTGGGGCGTATTGGGCGAAAAGTCCTCTGCATACAGCATCGGCTGCCCCACCGGGTAGCTGCCGGCGCGCGAGTAAAGCATGCGGATCGAGCTGGAAAGGGTAGTGACGCTGCCCACGGACGAGCGTGCGCTAGGGGTGCCACGTTGCTGCTGCAGGGCCACCGCTGGCGGCAGGCCCTCGATAGCGTCGACATCCGGCACGCCGACCTGGTCGATCAGGCGCCGGGCATAGGGCGCCACCGATTCGAAGTAGCGGCGCTGGGCTTCGGCGTACAGGGTGGAGAAGGCCAGCGAGGACTTGCCGGAGCCAGAGACGCCGGTGAAAACCACCAAGGCGTCCCGGGGGATGTCGACGTCGATGTTCTTGAGGTTATGCTCACGGGCGCCACGTACGCGGATGAAGCCTGGCGGGGTCGGGTGGCGGGGTGGCATGGGGTGGTCCTTGGCGACGTCAAAAGCTCAAGTTAACAGGATTTCCATTGCCAAGGGCATACGTGCTCTTGTTTGTGGAAAGGGCGCTTCTAAGTAGACTGTACCCACTTTCAATGGCAGTGCTGCACATGACGCTTATGCAATCTCGCTTGGCTGGTCGTATCGGTTTCGCTTCCATCAGTATCGCCGTTGTCGGCGCGCTGTTTTCCCTGTATGTGGCACTCGACTCAGGTGGCCACGCACCCATGCTCATTGGCAGCTCCTCCCTCATGTGGGCTTTGACGTTCCTTTGGCTCACCAACGTGATCACCTTGGTACTGAACGCCCTGGTATGGCTTTTAGGGCGCCGCCCAAGATGGCTCAGTTGGACCTTGGGGGGCCAGCTGCTGTTCATGATCGGGCTGCTACTTTTGGACGGGTGATTGCTGCGTGAGGGTTCGCTCAGTTTCGAGCCGAGCAGCGAATCGTCTGGCGCGCGGCGTACCCATTTAAATAGGATTGCCAAGCTCCCGGCCTTCGGCGGGCTTGCACTAGTACGGCGGGTGCTGGGTCAACTCGAACCAGCGCCCGGCCTGCAACTGGCGCACACCGGCCTGACCGTGCACGCGGGGGGCCTGGGATTCGCGCTGTTCGATCTGCACGCGGCTCAGCCAGTCGCCGCGCTCTTGCTTCTGCCAGGTGTACTGGCCCTGGTACTCGTAGCGTTCCAGGGCTGCGGGGGAGTGCAATTCATATACGCACCAATGTTGCAACCAATTCATCCCAAAAGCGCAAAGCCTCGTCATCATCTTTAAAGCCTGGGCCACCTTCCACAGTGCTCAATTCTAAAACTGTATAGGGCGCTAGGCTGGACTCCGGAGTTCCGGGATACTCCAGACGGAAAGAGTATAAAGTTTTGCCATCAGTTCTTGACTTGAGAAGTAACTCTTCGAATGGCAGTCCGCTAATTGTTTTATTTGACTTCCTCATGAGTGTAGTACGTGAGAGAACACTCTTGAGAAGCGGCCTGATTACTCCCGATGATCGCTTTTCATAACGCGAAATAAGTCCTTCTTCAGGCGCTCCGATGACTTGCGTGTCAAATATCAAATGGATTCCAGGTTTAGATGTAATTGGTAGTCCTATAGATACTTGCTCAGGGTATTTGTCAACGGGAATATCCAAGTAGCCAGCTTCTATGGCGAACGTTCCCGCAGGCGGGCTTGAAGTCGGTGGGCGAAAATGAATTCTAGAGTTTATGTCATTTACAACGGACATGGCTCTATTAAAGGAATCCAATTCAATAAGCTCTACACGCTGCTTGTATAGAGTGTTTTTTGTGGTTAGATAAAAAATATCAAAAGTATAGTCAGTGGATTTAGAGACCACAACAGCCCCCCCACCATTAAGCCTGACGGTTTGATCATATGCCGCGTATCCAGATTCGTGAAGCTTATTTATTTCGCTAACAGTGGTGCCAATTTGCCTCTCAAGTTCCCGCTTCCCATTTTTACTGATAAGTTCGATTTTTTTTTCGCCTATTTTATAAGCGGACCATATTTTGGGCTCTCCACTAGGCAGTTGAAAGCTGAATCTCCCAAAAAAAAATCTGGTTGTCTGATCGCTCATCGATTGTGCTCCTGAACTAAAGCTCGTCAATAGAGTTGTTAAAAAAAAGCCAATAGAAATAATACGTGGTTGAAACTTATACCTAGATTTGTACATTTTTAGAAATCCTCACTATGCCGTACAGTGTTGCATATAAAGTTCTACCGTCCGGATCGTTATAGGCGCTCTGGTGGTCATAGCCAGGCGAGTTGTTGTGCGCGCCCACTCTGCAAAAATTGGGGTGTAACGTTGAATTCTTGCCGTGGGCGAAAGCTGCCTTGACTTGTGGGAAGTTTCTTCAGCTTGCAGAGGAGACCACAGGGACGGTTCCATCTCCCGGAGATATTTTGGGCCCGAAGCTGAATTTGAAACCTGCATCGAGTTCAATATTTCCTGAATGGTCGTCACTTGTAATATTAAAGGATTCTATGTCTCCCCAGCCAATCCAGTCGGAGCGCATCTGCGTGCGCACCTGGCCGGTGGAGTCGTCCATCACCCACTGGTTGAAGCCGCCGCCGCCGACTTCCTTGCTCTTGTAGCCGCTCATCAGGCCGCTGGAGTGCCAGGCGGGTTTGTGGCCGCCATAGACCTGGCCCATGACCAGCGGGCGGTCGATGTCGTTGTCGAGGAAGGTGACGACGACTTCTTCACCGGCCCGCGGCACGTGCACGCTGCCCCAGTCGGGACCGCTGCTGGGTTGCAGCATGCGCAGCCAGCAGGAGGAGAGTTCACCGTCCTGGCTCAGGCGATCCCAGTGGAAACGCACGCACAGGCGGTTGAGGCTGTCGGTGAACACTTCATGGCCGCTGGGGGTGACCACCACAGCGGTCTGCGGGCCGGGTAAGGTCGGCTTGGCATGCTCGAACGGACTGCGGTACGGCGCGCTGTGCAGCTGCCCTTCGAAGGTGCTGAGGAAGAAGCCGTAGGAGGCTTCGCTGAGCTTCGAGCCGAGCAGCCCATCGTCAGGCGCCGGCCGTACCGATTTGAACAACGGTGCCAGGCTGCCGGGCGCATCACGGCGCTGCTGGACCATGGGCAGGTTGCTCTCGGCGAAGAACTGCACCTCGATCAGCACGAATTGCCGGGCCTCGGCGGCCTTGCGTTCGTACAGCGGGTGCTGGGTCAACTCGAACCAGCGCCCGGCCTGCAACTGGCGCACACCGCCCTGGCCGTGCACGCGGCGGGCCTGGGATTCACGCTGCTCGATCTGCACGCGGCTCAGCCAGTCGCCGCGCTCCTGCTTCTGCCAGTTGTACTGGCCTTGGTATTCGTAGCGCTCCAAGGCGGCAGGGGCGGAAGCGGCTTCAAGCGCGGGCATCACGCTTTCGCGGGGCTGGCTGTGGGCCAGGTAGTCGACACTGCGCCAGTTGAGCTTGCCGCTGAGCAGCTGCGAGCCGGTGCTCCACTGGGTGATGCCGTCCTGCTTTTCAGTGACGCTCTGGGTGTGGAACGGGACGCTCTGCGGCGCGAGGGCGGGCAGGGTGTCGACGCTGTCGGTGAAGACGATGCAGTGGCTGTCGGCTTTGTAAGTGCTCCATGAACCCCACATTCAAAGCGCTTACCTGATGCCCGATGCTGTGCTCCCGATTTCCTTCTGGAGCCAGCCCTGCATGATGCGCC